>DASXUX010000041.1:0-1769 GCA_036504595.1 Planctomycetota bacterium
GAAGGCAGGAGAGGGAAGCGGAATTCCCGGTGTAGTGGTGAAATGCGTAGATATCGGGAGGAACACCAGTGGCGAAGGCGGCTTCCTGGCCTGTTCTTGACGCTGAGGCGCGAAAGCTAGGGGAGCAAACGGGATTAGATACCCCGGTAGTCCTAGCCGTAAACGATGGACACTAGGTGTTGGTGGTATCAACCCCACCAGTGCCGAAGCTAACGCATTAAGTGTCCCGCCTGGGGAGTACGGCCGCAAGGCTAAAACTCAAAGGAATTGACGGGGCCCCGCACAAGCAGCGGAGCGTGGGGTTTAATTCGATGCAACGCGAAGAACCTTACCAGGGCTTGACATGACCAGGAATCCGGCGGAAACGTCGGCGCCCCGCAAGGGGCCTGGCCACAGGTGTTGCATGGCTGTCGTCAGCTCGTGTCGTGAGATGTTGGGTTAAGTCCCGCAACGAGCGCAACCCCTATCGTGTGTTGTATCACTCACACGAGACTGCCGAGAGAAACTCGGAGGAAGGCGGGGATGACGTCAAGTCAGCATGGCCCTTACGTCCTGGGCTACACCCACGCTACAATGGCCGGTACAACGGGCGGCGAAACCGCGAGGTGGAGCAAATCCCTTAAAGCCGGTCTCAGTTCGGATTGTAGGCTGCAACTCGCCTGCATGAAGCCGGAGTTGCTAGTAACCGCCGGTCAGCATACGGCGGTGAATATGTTCCCGGGGCTTGTACACACCGCCCGTCACGTCATGAAAGCTGGCAACACCCGAAGCCGGTGGGCCAACCCGCAAGGGAGGCAGCCGTCGAAGGTGGGGTCGGTGATTGGGACGAAGTCGTAACAAGGTAGCCGTACCGGAAGGTGCGGCTGGATCACCTCCTTTCTAGGGAGATCCGAGTCTGGACCGTTTCGGTGAGGTCCAGGCGTTGATGGCTCCCAGGTTGATCGCCCGATCGTTCGCACCTCTAGCCATGTGAGGAGCGTCGGCGCAAGCCGGAGATCGATCAGCGACATGGTGAGACACCGTAACCGGGCACGTCTTGACCGGTGTCGTTCCTGCCACTCTTCAAGGGTTACGGTGCGGCCGCCCCCGGCACTTTAGGGCGCATAGCTCAGCTGGTTAGAGCGCGGCCCTGATAAGGCCGAGGTCCCTGGTTCGAGTCCAGGTGCGCCCACCACTTCGCACACCGCGAAGGTTACGGGGACGTAGCTCAGCTGGCAGAGCATCTCCTTTGCAAGGAGAGGGTCAGGAGTTCGAGTCTCCTCGTCTCCACCACTCCGCCGGTGCGCACAGGCGCCAACGACAAGCAAATCCCTCGGGCCATCCCGAGAACCCGGATCCAACACCGCGACGAGAACGGCGGTTCGCAGGCAGGTCCTCCGAACCGTCGACGCGTGTCAGGATCCCAAGGCTGATCCCCTGATCCGTGCGCTTCCATCCGAAGCTCACCGACCAGCGGACCGCTGGGACGACTGGAGAGCCAAGCTCTCGGGTCGCCGAGCCGCTTCGGCGGTGCACCTTAACAACTGGATAGATGACGGCAGTAAAGACGATCGATATGTCGCCGGCCGAACGGTCGGTGGCTTGGAAGATCACAATTTCGCCGTGAATTCAAGGAGAACCCCGATCATAAAGATCCCGTCCCGCACTGACCGCCTGGTCAGATGCTGGCGGAGGTCAAGCTACACAGGGCACGGGGTGGATGCCTTGGCGCCAAGAGCCGATGAAGGACGTGGCAGGCTGCGTTAAGCCCCGGGGAGTCGCGAGCAGAC
>DASXUX010000042.1:0-486227 GCA_036504595.1 Planctomycetota bacterium
GGAGGACACACAGAAACTAAAGAAGAAGCTCTGTGAACTCTGTGTTCTCTGTGGCTCTGTGTTGAAGTCGTGGACTTTTGCGTGCGAACGGGCGACGCGTAGAGATGAGATGGGGGCTGCGGTGGAAGTGCAGGGCGGCCCGCCTCACCCCTAACCCCTCTCCCTCGCGGGGGAGAGGGGGACCGAACAGCGCGCATCCGGAAGTCGTTTACCTCGCGTATTCGATGAAGCGCGCTTCGCGGATCAGGGTGACGCGGACTTCGCCGGGGTAGTTGAGCTCCTCTTCGATCTGCTTGGCGATTTCACGGGCTACGACGCCGCAGGCGTGGTCGTCAAGCTGGTCGGCTTTGGCCAGAACGCGGACTTCGCGGCCGGCCTGGATCGCAAAGGCTTTCTCGATGCCTTTCTTGGTCGTCGCGATTTCCTCCAGCTTCTTCATGCGCTGGATGTACTTCTCCAGGCTTTCGCGGCGCGCTCCAGGGCGCGCGGCAGAGATCGCATCGGCGATTTGCACGAGGATCGGGTAGAGGCTGTGGATTTCGATGTCGCCGTGATGGCCGCCGATCGATTCCCAGACTTCCTGCCGCTCCTCGCACTGCTTGGCGATGTCCATTCCGATCTGCGGATGGGTGCCTTCGACTTCCTGATCCACGGCCTTGCCGCAGTCGTGCAACAGGCCGCAGCGTTTGGCGAGCTGCTGGTCGAGTTTGAGTTCGGTCGCCAGCAGGGCGCAAATGTGCGCGACTTCCTGCGCGTGGCCCAGAACGTTCTGGCCGTAGGAGGTGCGATAGCGCAGGCGGCCGAGCATGGTGCGGAGCTTCGGGTGCAGGTCGTGGCAGCCGAACTGGATCGAGACGTCCTTGCCGGTCTTCTCGATAATTTCAACGACTTCCTTTTCGGCCTTGGCCACGGCTTCTTCGATTCGCGTGGGATGAATGCGGCCGTCCTGGACGAGCTTCTCCATCGCCACGCGGGCAATTTCGCGGCGGACGGGTTCGAAGCCTGAGAGCACCACAACGCCGGGGGTATCGTCCACGACGACGTCGATGCCGGTCGCTTTCTCGAACGCTCGGATGTTGCGGCCTTCCTTGCCGATGATGCGGCCCTTCATGTCGTCGGAAGGCAGGTCGATGGTGGCGACGGTGTTTTCGGCGACGGTGTCGGAGGCGAGCCGCTGAATGGTGTTGATGATGACTTTGCGGGCTTCGGCCTCGGCGTTTTCTTTAGCTCGGTTGACGGCCCGGTTGGTCATTTCGGCGACTTCGCTGGCGATATCGCGTTCGACTCGCTGGAGCAGCAGTACCTTGGCCTGATCGGGGGTCATTCCGGCGATCGTCTGGAGCTTGCGGCGCTCGTCATCGATCAGCTCGGTCATCGTGGCATTTTTGGCTTCGGCTTCTTTGAGCTGTTCCTGGCGTTTCTGTTCGAGCTTGACGCCGTCCTGTTCCTTGCGCTGGATGTCCTGTTCGCGCCGTTCGAGGGTGTTGAGCTTGCGATCGATCAACTCCTCGCGTTTTTCGAGGCGCTTATCGGTGGCGCGGCTCTCTTCCAGCAGTTCCTTCAGTTCGCGATCGAATTCGCGCCGTTTTTTGAGCTGTTCCTCGGCGGTTTCGGCTTTGATCTTGGCCGCGTCCGCGCGAGCCTCGTCCAACAGCCTTTGTTTCAGTGCGTCTGCTTCTTTACGGACATCTGCTTCTTGAAGCTGGTTCTTTGTTTTCAGGATCAGTGCGGCGATGAGATAGCCCAGCACTAATCCACCAACGGCACCTCCAAGGACGTACGGAAGGAACTCCATGGGTTCTTACCCCCTATTTGGATCGGCGTGGCGAGAGGTTCCAGGAACGATTGAAGCCGGCTTGGCAGAGCTTTTAGAGTCATGGCTTCAACCACAAAGAGAACCGAACCGCGGGCGACGGCACACAGGCCTCCTTTGCGCACGACGCGAAAGGCGCGACCTACCGTGCTGCTCCACCGCCGGCTTCACGCGCCGGCGAGAGAACGCCGTTAATTCAAGACAGACCTTTCGGCCTGCCACAACGCAGTCAGAAAAATCCCTGCGTTTTGAAACGCGGGAGCAAACACGTCAGGAAAGGTTGAGCGGAAAAATACGGCGTGAGGCCAGCCGCAGTGGGATGATACGTTCAAAGGCGAACAAGCCCGGCCCGCGGATCATTGTTGGCGCATTGCAGCCAACTTCCATAGAGTCCACAAGCTGTCGTTCATTTTCGGCCTGTCCTTCGTCGAAACTTTGTATCAGTCGCGCGCTTTGCATTGGCGGCCAGCCTCTCCATCCAGATGGCCTCGCAGGGCCACATTCCGAGCTGAAAAAAGCCGTGCTCGGAACCTTCAGGACGGGGTGCCCATTTTCAGGCACCGGACTGGCAACTCAAAGCCCCCCAACTTGTAAAGAGCGCGAACATCAGGAGCGATCTTAACTTTACCCGAACATGGCCACTCACTAACGGCCCGAAACGGATAGAGCACAGAGCTAACCCGATTCCTTTTTCCGTTCTAGAGGACACCTTCCCTCAGCATTAAGCCCTCGTTAAAACGGAGTTTATATAGCTTGGGGCTGTCCGTCAACTGAATTGTAACTCAGTCCGTGTACAAAATCTGCGCACGATGTCCAAAATGGGACTGGCTCAGATCTCTTTTTGAGTTCTTAACGTCTCAATGATCTTCTGCGCATCATGTAAAGGTCCAGTGTTCAATCCTGGACAGCGCCTGCTTTCGCGCACCCATGTCCCGGCGGTGCGCAGGACTTCTGGCCAGAAGGGATAGTCGCGGCACTGCTTGGGCCGAACGGCGTAGACGCGGCAACCGTTGCGGCCGTCGAGCATGGCGCAGTCGCCGTTCGGCATTTCGATGATGGACATCAAACCGGAGGAGTAGTGGCGGACGAACGCGTTCTCAAATTCCGGGACCGTCATCTCCAGCGTCTTGGCCAGAGCGGCGATTTCTTCGCTCGTAACGAACACGTCACCCGGATCGCCGCAGCAGCAGCGCACGCAACCGGGCTGGCAGGCAAAATGAAGTCCGTCTTTGAACCAGGGATTTTCCGCCGACACACTCATGCAACAGGCGGTTCCTTAAGCGGCGTTTGTGGCGCGGACTGTCCAGCCGGCGCAGGCGGCGGGGCGGGTTCTTCACCGAACTGAAGCCACTCTTTCGGCCGGTGGCTCGGCACGAACTGGTAGCGCACTTCATTGAGGAGGCCCAGAAGCATGTAGCCATTGAAGGCCAGCACGAGCACGATTTCGGTCTGAACCACCGCCAGGACCAGAATCAGACCCAGCACGATCAAGTGCATGAACGATTTTCGGCCGCGCAGGAAACGATCGCCAACATGCGGGTACAGCACGCGCGTGACCATGAGCACGCCCCAGCCCATCATTAGAAATGGCATCGCCAGCATGACCGGATGATAGGCGGACTGGCGCAGGTGAATCAACACGGCCGTACTGGCATCCTGAAGCTGCGGCAGCGGTGAATGATGCCCGCCGGGAAGGATGAAGATCACCAGGCTGGCGACACAACCAGCGGCGCCGGGAGACGGCATGCCAAAGAAGAAATCTCGATGGCCGGTGTCGGCTTCGACGTTGTAGCGAGCCAGCCTTAAGGCCGCGCACGCGGTGTAGGTGCCCAGCAGCGGGAACAGGAAACGGTCCATCAGCGGGAAGGGATTGCCGTTGATGAGTTGCTGATCGATCATGGCCTTAACGAGTATTGCCGGCGCGACACCGAACGAGATGACGTCCGCCAACGAATCCATTTCCATGCCGAACTTGCTGGTGGATTTTGTCCAGCGCGCGACCTTGCCGTCCATCACGTCGAAGATCATGGCGGCAAAAATAAGCATGCCGGCCCAGTAGAGACAGTCGTCCGCGTCGAAGTTCAGATTTCTCGGCGGATAGGCTGCGCGCATCGCCAGCATGATCGAGCCCAGCCCGGAAAGCAGGTTTCCGAGCGTGACGAGCGTGGGGATCGGATGGATGCCCTTCAGCAGTCGGCGTGGCTTGTCGTCGCGCTTCATAGGATGGCAAGTGTAAGTTCAAAATCGAAAACGAAAAGGAAAAACTTGGTGAGTGGTGAGTGGTGAGTGATTGGTAAGTGAACTCAACTACAAACCATTCTACCACTCCACCACTCCACCACTCCACCACTCACCAGATCTGCAATTGATACAGGCGCGCGAAAAGGCCGGCGCTTTGGACGAGTTCCTCGAAGTCGCCGGTCTCGCGCACGCAGCCGTCTTCCAGCACGATGATGTGGTCGGCGTGGCGAATCGTGGAGAGGCGATGAGCGACAATGAGCACTGTCCGGTCACGGCCCACGGCGAGCAAGGCCTCATGAATCAGGTGCTCGGCAATGCTGTCTAACGCGTTGGTGGCCTCGTCGAGAATGAGAATCTCCGGATCGCGGATGAGCGCCCGCGCCAGCGCGATCCGCTGCCGCTGCCCGCCCGAAAGCCGCACGCCGCGATCGCCGACAAGCGTATCGTAGCCCTGCGGCAGGCGCAGGATGAAATCGTGCGCGTTTGCTTTTTGGGCCGCCGCAACAATCTGCTCAGGCCTTGCATCCAGGCGGCCGTAAGCGATGTTTTCCCGCACGGTGGAGTGAAACAGATACGTGTCCTGGCTCACCACCGCCAGGCGCCGGCGCCACGACGTGAGACTGAGTTCCGAGAGCGGCTCTCCATCCACCAGGATGCGTCCAGCCTGCGGGTCGTAAAATCGGCACAGCAGATTCAGAACCGTTGACTTCCCCGCGCCCGACGGTCCGACGATCGCAGTTGTTTTACCTTGAGGCAAGCTGAACGAGACGTGGCGGAGCGCAAGCGGGTCGCCTTCGTGATATCGAAATGACACATCATTGAAAAGAACCTGCGACTTCAGCGCGGCAAACGGGATGTCGCCGGAGTTGATGCAGGCTTTGTCATCGCGCCGCAGCAATTCGTGAATGCGCTCCATCGAACCGATCAACGAGCGCAGGTAAATGCAACCGCTGTCGATAGCTCGCGCGCGCGGCTGCAAGCGGTACAGCATGAATACAAACGTGATCAGCGTCGGAATGGTGCTGTTGTCGTGGAGCGCGAGAATCACGGCGGCGAGCAATGTTGCCGAAAGAACTTCGGACAGTGGCGCAACGGTTGAGCCGAGCAAATCCAGCCGCATGAACAGCCGGCACAGTCCATGCGACGCGCCGGCGAACTGCACGCATTCGTGATCTTCCCGGCTGTGCACGCGGATGACGCGCTGCCCGGCCAGGGCTTCCATGACGCGATGCACAAACTGCGCGTTCCGTTCCGCGACGATCTGCCCCAGCCGTTTAATGCGGAACGTCAACGCGCGCACGAGAACGGAGATGAACAGCAGTGCCGCGGCGACCAGCAACGCCAGACGCCAGTTGATCAACAGCAGGAGCGTTCCATAGACCGCAACCGCTCCGATGTTGACCGTCAGCCCCAGCAGCGTGCCGAAAGCCTGGCTGGCCTGCCACGCGTCTTTGTCCAGAGCGTTGACCCACGTGCCGCCGGGTTGCCGGTCCAGAAAGCCGAGGCCCACGCTGAACATCTGTTCGAACAGCCGGACGCGCAGACGATGGTTGATTCTCCAGTTCACCCACGAGAACAGCCATGCATGCGCAAAACCGATCAGGTTCTTGACGATCACGCTGCCCAGAATGCACAAGCAGATGACCGTCAAACGCTGCTCACGCGGAATTTCGGCGAAGAGCATGTTCAAGCGTTGTACGAAACTGTTGGGTTCCGCTTCGGGCGCAGCTTGGATGTATTGAAGCAATGGAATGAACAGGCTGATGCCCAGCCCTTCGGCGATCGATTGCAGCAGTCCCGAGATCAGCAGGACCGGAATGGCCCAGCGGCAACCGCGCAGAAACGGGGCCAGCAATCGCACCGCTTTCAGTTCTTCATTCATTGAGGCGCTTCCGACCGACGGTCATGGCCGCGTCAACCCTGAACCCGAACCCCTGGACCCTGAACCCCGCTGTTTTGCGTCAACAGCATCTTCCAACGACGTTCGAGAATTCGGTCGTAGAGATCCAGATGCTCTTTCTTCCGTCGCCGGCGCAGATGCAGGAGCCGCGCGAGCCTCCAACGCAGCACTCGCATTTTTCGCCGCACGCGCACGCGCCGCTCTGCCTGCGGCCAAAGCATCACAAACAGCGGCTTGAGCGCCAACTTCACGACGCTGATGACGTAGAGTCTGTTGAGCGATCGGGAGATGAGAATTTGGGGATCGGCTTTCATCGCGCGATGATGCCAGTGCAGACACGCGCGGTAGTTCGCCACGCCGTGACTTTTGGTCAGCAGATACAAAAAGAACATGGCCGCCGACCACTGCACGACCCGCCGCGGCACTTCGGGGTGCCGTTGCAGCACGCGTGAAATGACCAGTTGGTAGGAGCGCGACATGGCCGTGAAGTCGCCGGACATGCTGCCCTTCACGTTGCGATAGCCGACCAGATGCTCGGGCACGACGCGGTAATCGTACTTCTCTGCGATGCGCAGGTAGAGATCCCAGTCTTCACAGCCTTGCGCGTGCTGCGCACGCAGCAGGGGATCGTAGGCGCCGACCTCGTCAAACACGCCGCGCTTGATGAGTGGGACGCTCGCGCTGCCCAGAAAATTGCGAAACAGCAGCGGCATCAGCACGCGGCCTTCGGCTTCCCAGTGGCCACAGTGCCCCAGCCGCGCGCCGCCTTCGCTGACGTTCACGGACCAGGCGTAGACCAGGCCGACGGAAGCCGGGCTCGCGCCGATGCACTGCACCTGCTTTTCGATCTTCTCGGGGAACCACAGGTCGTCGGCATCTAGCGGCGCGATGTATTCGCCGCGTGAATAATGAATCGCCAGGTTGCGCGCCACCGCCACGCCCTGGTTCTTTTGGCAGAGCAGCCTGATCCGCGCATCGGCTCTGGCGGCGGACATGACGATCGCGCAGGTATCGTCGGTCGAGCCGTCGTCAACGACGATGATTTCAAGCTGGCGATAGCTCTGCTCGCTGACGGATTTCAATGTTGCTCCGATATGGCGCGCCGCATTGTGCGCCGGAATGCAAACGGTCACGAGTGGACTGGCTGGTTGCTCCATTGTGTGCGGCACCTGAGAAGTTCACCGCTACCCCCCGCACTGCTCCCGCAACCTGCACCTGACAGGCCATTTCGATGTCCTGTGCGGCGACCGTCGTTCGTCGCTCGTTGCCCGTGAGAAAACCGAGGTTCGTATCAGGAACGTGGGATAAAACAGCTATGCGCACCCGAAGTCTGGCCATTTTCGCTCGCGGCGCAGCGCTGGACGTTCTAATATCCGGTCGAACAACCAACCGCTGCAGGAGAACCGTTTCATGCCTCCGCTCCGCTTTCAGAAGATTGTCATTTCGGATGAGCGCTACGAATCGGCCGGCGTTTTCGATGTGAACAACGATGGCGTGCTCGACATCGTCAGCGGCGCGTACTGGTATCCCGGGCCGAAATTCGACAAGAAATGCAAAATCGGTCCCGTGCGAGCGGAAGGCGAGTACTTCGACGACTTCTCGACCATCCCAATGGACGTCAACGGCGATGGCTATTTGGATTTCATCAGCGGCGGTTGGTGGGGGAAGACCTTGCGCTGGATGGAAAATCCGAACGGCGATCCCACGAAGCCCTGGACGGAACACATTATTGCCGAATGCGGAAACGTCGAAACCACGCGCGCGTGGGACATCGATGGCGACGGCGTATTGGAAATCGTCCCCAACACGCCGCCGCAGTCGCAGAAGTTCTACAAACTGATCACAGACAAGAACGGCAAAGGCACCGGCAAGTTCAGCGAACACGTCATCTACGACAAGCCCTCCGGCCACGGCCTGGGCTGCGGCGACATCACCGGCCGAGGTCGGATGGACATCGTGCTGGCCAAAGGCTGGCTGGAAGCGCCGGCCAATCCGCTGACCGAGAAGTGGATTTTCCACGAAGACTTCGATCTGGGCAGCGCGAGCATTCCGATTCTGGTCGTCGATGTGAACGGCGACGGCATCAACGACTTGATCGTCGGCCAGTCGCATGCTTACGGTTTGGACTGGTGGGAGCAGCGCGTCTCCGGCGGCAAGCGCACGTGGATCAAGCACGCCATCGACCCGTGCAACAGCCAGTATCACGACCTGTGGTGGGGCGACCTGGACGGCGACGGCAAACCCGAACTGGTCACCGGCAAACGCTACCGCGCTCACTGCGGCCGCGACCCCGGCGAATACGATCCGGTGGGTCTCTACTACTTCAAATGGACAGGCGAAAGCTTCGCCAAACAAGTCATCGACTACGGCCCGATCCGACAGGGCAAAGGCTGCGGCATCCACTTCCAGGTGATCGACATCGACGGCGACGGCCGCCTCGACATCGTCGCCCCGGGTAAGGACGGCCTGTGCTTGTTCAAGAATCTCGGCTTTGCCGAAAATATGGGAGAGTGAACGCAGGGTTCGGAGTTCGGGGTTCAGGGTGTGGCTATGGCAAACGCCTGCAACCCCGAAAACTCTAGCCCATCTTCCGCTGTTCGCAAAAATCTGGGCCTGATTTCGCGCGCGGGCGGGTGCAAGTCGTTTGCGCTCGGCAGCGGCGGCCGGCTTGCTTTAAGACGCGGCGAACAGGTTGGGCTAGAGTTTTCTCAGCTTCGCCATGGCGACGCTGAGCAGGAGCAGTTTGGGGCCGCAGGTGCGGAACTGGACTTTTACTTTGCGCGAAAGATTGCTGCCGGTGATGTTTTCGATGAGGCCTTCGCCAAAATCGTCGTGGCGGATGCGGTCGCCGATCTCGTATGCGTCGGGGTCTTCCTGCCCCTCGCCGGTGTCGAGCAATCGGTCCACGACGGTTTGCAGGGCCAGATCGCGGCGCCGGCTGCTCGGCGGTCGTTTGACGACCTGTTCGTCGCCGAAGACTTCGCCCACTTCCTTTTCAAAGGCGGCAAACGCTGGGTCGTCCTGCGGCTTCGTTTTCGGCATATCGAATGCTGGCCCCTTTAGCTGTGCCCACGCGGGCTGGCAACGGTCCACAAGTTCGACGGCTTTTTGAGGAATCTCTTTGAGGAAGCGCGACGGCAGAGCGATATCCGATTGACCGAAGCGGCGTCGGAACTGCACGCGCGAAAGATGCAGGATTTCCCGCGCGCGCGTCATCCCGACATAGACCAACCGGCGCTCTTCTTCGATGGCGCGGTCGTTTTCGCCTTCGCTCATGCGCAGCAGCGGCAGCAGGCCATCTTCCATGCCCGTGAGGAAGACGACCGGGAATTCTAGGCCCTTGGCCATGTGCAGCGTCATCAGCGTGACGCGTTCGGCGAACGGATCGTAGTTGTCGGTCGGCGCGAGCAGCGCGCTGTTTTCGAGGAAGCCGGCGACGGAGGCCTGGCGCTGCGCGAATTCTTCCATGCCGTCGTACGCGCCGGGTTCGGGCGGCGGGCCGTTGGGGACCGTATTCTGCGGATCGTATTCGCGGTCGAATTCGGCGGCGGCGTTGACCAACTGCTGCAAATTTTCGACGCGCTCGTTTTCGTCGGCGGTGAGGAGCGACTCTTTCAGGCCGCTGCGTTCGAGCGTCGCGGAGAGAACTTTTTCGACCGGGTACTGCGGCATGGCGCGCAGTTCATCGATCAGGCGCACGAATTCGATGAGTCCCTGCCGCGGCTTGGGCTTGAACGAGCGGAAGAAATCGTCCGCGTCCGGCGCGGTCAACGTTTCGAGCAGCGACGAGCCAAGTTCCAGCGCGTGCTTTTCGATGAGTTCGACGGCGGAGTCGCCCAGGCCGCGTTTGGGAACGTTGATCACGCGCCGGAAGGACACGTCGTCCTTCGGGTTGACGATCAGGCGCAGATACGCCAGCGCGTCTTTGACTTCGCGGCGTTCGTAGAACGCGGTGCCGCCGACGAGCTGGTAAGGAATCGCGGCCTGGAGCAGTGCGGTTTCGAATGGGCGCGATTGCGCGTTGGTGCGGAAGAAGACGGCAAAATCGTTGTAGCGGCGGCCGTCGCGCACGAGTTGTTCGATGTTGCGCACGACTTCGTAGGCTTCGAGTTGTTCGTCGCCGGTGACGGTGAGCGTGATCTTTGAGCCCTCGGGATTGGAGGTCCAGAGGCCCTTGGGTTTGCGCTCCTTATTGTGTTCGATGACGGAGCCCGCGGCGGCGAGGATGCGCTGGGTCGAGCGGTAATTTTGTTCGAGCTTGACGGTCTTGGCTTCGGGAAAGTCGCGTTCGAACGAAAGGATGTTGCGCACGTCGGCTCCGCGCCAGGCGTAGATGGACTGGTCGGGGTCGCCGGTGGCGCAGACGTTGCGGTGCGTTTCGCCGAGGAGTTTCACCAGCAGATACTGGCAGCGATTGGTGTCCTGGTATTCATCGACCAGAACGTAATTGAAGCGCGCGCGGTAGCGTTCGAGGACGTCGGGATGTTCGGTGAACAGCACAACGGTCAGGCGCAACAGATCGTCGAAATCGAGCGCGTTGTTCTTCTTCAGTTCGGCTTCGTATTCCTGATAGACCTTCTTCAGCAGGCGCTCGTGGAACATGCCTTCGGCCACGTCGCCGGAACCGGTCGCCTGGCTTTTCAGGGCTGAGATTTCCTGCCGCACCTGGCGCGGCGCGAAACGTTTGTCTTCGGCCAGGCCTAACCGCTTGACGATGTCTTTGATCACGCCGCTGGCGTCGTCTTCGTCGTAGATCGTGAAGTCGCGCGTGTAGCCGAGGACTTCGGCTTCGCGGCGGAGGATGCGCGCGCAGAAGCTGTGGAATGTGGACAGCCACGCGCCGGACTGTTCGCCGGTCATTTCGTCCACGCGGCGGCGCATTTCGGCGGCGGCCTTGTTGGTGAAGGTGATGGCGAGAATTTGCCAGGGGCGCACGCCGTGAGCGATCAGGTTCGCGATGCGGCGGGTGACCACGCGGGTTTTCCCGGAGCCGGCGCCAGCGAGGATCAGCAGCGGGCCTTGCAGGGTCTCGACCGCTTCGCGCTGAGGTTCATTCAGATCAGACAATATCTTCGACACGTCATTCATTAGATCAAAAATAGCTGGTTGGGGCAGAGAGGCCACAGAAATATTGCGGAATGCGAGTTTCGGATTGCGGAATGAACAGAAAGGGTTCAGGGGTCGGGGTTCAGGGTTCAGGGAAAGGCTCTGAGACGGCGGCACTGAAACCTGAAAATTGGACGGTTGGATTTTATTAAATTCGAGTTTTGAATTTTGCGGTTGGCTACTACTCGACTTCACGTTCGGGCGGGCTATAAGATAGCTTTCACTATGAAAAATACTTGTTTCCTCGCGGTTCTGCTTGCGGCGTGTCCGGTTTGGGCGGCGGCGGAGCGCGAGATGATCGATGCCGACTGGCGCAAGCAGGACGGCATCGGGACACCGCGGCAAGCCAGCACATTTCAGGCGGCGGTGGAACGTTTGATGGAGCGCGGCAGCGCGCTCACCACGGAGTTGCGGTCGTCCGGTTCGCTCTCGGAGGAACTGGGCAAGCAGTGGGAGGAGGCGCGGCGCGAGCAGCAGAAGCTCACGGACGCGAAAGCCGACGAGGCCGCGTGGGAGAAACTCTGGCTGAGTGCGCACGAACTTCGGCGCAAGATTGTGTTCAGCAACCCGCTTTTTAAGACCGGGCCGCTGCTGTTCATCAAGCAGATTCCGGGGAGCTTCAGCCATCAGCTTACGCAGGTCTATGGGCGGTACGCTCGGCCCGGTGGCGGGGTGTTTGTGCTGGAGGAACCGGGCGAGTCGTTCAAGACCCGGGCGCTCACGCAGAGTTTCGGCGAAGGCAGTTTTCAGACGCCGGAGGTTTCGTACGACGGGCGCGAGATTCTGTTTGCGTATTGTTCGACGACGGAAAAGCAGGTTGAGAAGCGGTTCTATCATGTTTACCGGATGAACGTTGACGGCACCATCGCCCCCTCACCCCTAACCCCTCTCCCGCCGGCACGGAGGCCGGCGCCACTGGTAGAGGGGGACCGGAGCGGCGGGCGGGACGCCCGCACTACGGCCGGCACGGAGGCCGGGAGACAACAGGAGGCAGGAGGCGGGAGGCAGGAGGCAGGAGGGACAACAGAAACGGCCCGGAGCAGCGGGCGAGACGCCCGCACTACGGCCGGCGCGGAGGCCGGCGCTACCGCGGCGGGCAAGGACGCCCGCACTACGGCCGGCACGGAGGCCGGCGCTACCAGGCAGCTTACGGATGGGGCGTACGATGATTTTTCGGCGAAGTTTTTGCCGAGCGGGGAAATCGTGTTCATTTCCACGCGGCGCGGTGGTTTTCATCGCTGCGGAAGTCCGGGGTGTCCGGTGTATACGCTCGCGGCGATGAACGGCGACGGCAGCGGAATTCGCATGCTTTCGCACCATGAAGTGCAGGAGTGGGACCCGGCGGTGCTGCCGGATGGGCGGCTGATTTACACGCGGTGGGACTACGTGGATCGCCACGCGGTGTTCGGGCAACAGCTTTGGACGTGCCGGCCGGATGGGACGGCGCCGCTGGGGTATTACGGGAACTACACGCTCAATCCGGTGGGCATCTGGGAAGCTCAGCCGGTGCCGAATTCGCGGCTGGTCATGGCGACGGCGGCGGCTCACCACGCGATGACGGCCGGGTCGATTGTGCTGGTGGACGTGCTGAAAGGATATGACGGGCTGGAGCCGCTCACGCGCCTGACGCCGGAGACGCCGTTTCCTGAAAGCGAGTTTGCGGTCGCGAAGAAATGGTTCTTCAAAGCGCGCGACGGCAAGCCCACTGACACGCCGGAAAACCTGCGCTGGCCGGGGCACTGCTACAAGAGTCCGCGTCCGCTGTCGGAGAAGTACTTCATCGCGGCGTACAGCTTTGACCAGCTCATCGGCGAACCGTCCGCGAACATTCCCAACATGTTTGGGCTGTACGCGGTGGATGCGTTTGGCAATAAGGAGCTGCTGTATCGCGATCCGGAAATCAGCAGCCTGTGGGCGATGCCGCTGCGCGCTCGGCCGAAGCCGCCGGCGCTGCCCTCGCCGCTCGAAGCGCAGAACGAGGAGAAGCTGCCGGTCGGCGAAGGGCTGTTCGTCGTTCAGAACGTTTATTCCGGACGAACGGATTGGCCGGCGGGATTGGTCAAGCGGCTGCGCGTCGTCCAGGTGTTGCCGAAGAGCACGTCCGGCAAAGACAATCCGCCGGTCGGCGCGGCGGCGGGCGCTCCGGGCAAGGCGGTCCTCGGCACGGTGCCCGTTGAAGCGGACGGTTCGGCGTACTTCCGCGCGCCTGCGAACGTGCCGGTGCTGTTTCAGGCTTTGGATGAAAGCGGGCAGGCGCTTCAAGTGATGCGCAGCGCGACGTACTTGCAGGCCGGCGAGCGCCAGCAGTGCATCGGCTGCCACGAGCCGCGGCAGATCACGCCGGAAGGTTCGAAGAAAGTGGCGGCTCTGGAGCGGGCGCCATCGCAGATCGAACCGGGGCCGGACGGGTCGAAGCCGTTCAGCTATCCGATTCTGGTGCAGGGAATTTTGGACAAGCATTGCGTGCGCTGCCACGACGGAAAGCACCCGGAGGCGAAGGTCAGCCTGACGGGCGAGCCGCAGGGAAAGTACACGGTTTCGTACAACGTGCTGGTGAAGACGGTGCCATACGCAAGCGACACGGAGATCAAACCCATCAGCCGCCCGGGACAGTATGGAGCAAAGGGCAGCAGCGCGATGAAACTGCTGCTGGATGCGAAGGGGCATTACGAGGTGAAGCTGAGCCGCGAAGAGATTGAGCGCGTCGCGACGTGGATGGACACGAACGCGCTGTTCTATGGAACGTTCGAGCCGGCGGAGCAACTGAAGCAGCAGAAGGGGGAGCGGATCGCGCTGCCGACGTTGCAGTGAACGGACGGACGGGGGGACGGGGAGATATTGAAGGTCGTGCACCTCCCTGTTATTCTGTTGGACAATAGAGTATGTCCCTGGATACGCTGGAGACGCGCGTCCCTTTGAGAAACCAAAGTCCGGTCGCATGGCAGTAAAGGTCATCAACCATCTTGGTGACGAAGTGATGAAGGTGTTTAAAATCTAGCCGTCTGCTATACTGTCTGGAGATGAGCGTGCGCAAGCTACAACATCCACCGATTGTCGAGGCAGTGCTGGACATCGAGTGCGATCTTCCTCCCGGCAGGCCGTTTGCAGAGATCGAGTCAATGGCCCGCGAACGCTTTCGCGATCAATATCCAAAACGTAGAAGTCAAACTTTGCATCAGATTCAATTCGAGTTGAGGCCGGATAGCGCATCAAAACAGGATGTGCGACTTGGCGTTCAAGCCTTTCAGTTTTTGCATGAGGACGAAAAACAACTTGTTCAGGTCAGGTTGCAGGGCTTCTCGTTTAACCGACTGGCTCCCTACACAACTTTGGACGATTACCTGCCGGAGATTCAGAGGACTTGGGGGCTCTACTCCGATCTGGCGTCGCCGATTCAAGTTCGCACGATTAGGATGCGATACATCAATCGAATCCTTTTGCCAAGACTTCCGAAGATTGACCTTGATGAGTATTTCGCGGTCGCACCCCGAATGCCCGAAGAGAAAAGCTTAACCATGACCGGATTTCTCAAGCAATTCTCTGCCATTGAAGATGCAACCAGAAACCAAGTTAATTTCGTTCTGACGTCCCAGCCACCGGAATTGGAAAAGTTTCCGTTCATCTTGGACATTAGCGTCACATCGCCGGCACGAGGAGAGCCGAAGGACTGGCAATGGATCCTTGGCCAGATTCAGTCGTTACGTGGACTAAAAAATCGAATGTTTGAAAAGGCGGTGACAGAAAAATGTCTAACACTCTTTCAACAACAGTAGGGATGTACTGCTTCGGATACGCGGCGCTGAATCCATATGTTCGGATAGGCAGCGCAGTTTCCGAGGAGGCGCGCCTGATGCGAAAAGCCGCTGCGGATGTGATAAAGTCCGCTGAGGAATCGCAGAGCCTATTTGGCGCAAAAGCAACCGCCATTTCGAATCTAAGAAAAATGGCGAACGAGTGTTCTGAAGAAGGATGGGATGGCGATGATGCGTCTCCGGTAGATCCAGATGCCGTCGATGTTGCGGAAACCTTTATTCGTTCCTTACCAGATTGGGTTCCTCTTCCCAAGTGTGCTCCGGAACCCGACGGCGCCATTTCTTTGGACTGGATCGAGTCACGATTGCGCCTGTTTACGTTGAGCATCGGTTCCAGCAATCTGATTCCTTACGCATTGCTCGACGGCGCGGACAAGGACCATGGCGTTGCACAGTTCGATGGCCAAACCATTCCATCACGGGTACTTTTTTTGATCGAATCCATTACGGGCTGCGCAAATGCTGACATCCGGGTTGCCTGAAGATATTGCCGATGATGAGGACCTTGCACGATTCCTCGTTCAGAGCAACCAGTTTGATTCCGTTATTGTTAGCCCTGCTGCGTTCATGCCGAGTAAAAAAGACCACGAAACCTCTGTTTTTCGCCACGGTCGCGAACCACGCCAGCAGCTCTGGGAAATTGGGCGCATTGCTACGGGAAATCGCAAACTTTATGGGGCCGCCATTCTCAAAGCCAGCGCTGTCAGAGCGGCTTTGCTGGATATAGTTCCAGACGAACCTCCTGACCGTCACGCGGTTATTCGGAATTGGCCGTGGCTTGAAAACGATCCGGCTATGCAGAAAGCACAGCAAAAAGAGCGCGCGGCTCTTCTAGCCAGCGCGGCTGGCGCTCCTATTCTCAACATGGAAGATACGGGTGCATAACCTATGGCGGATACGGGGACGGGCATGAGACTATGCCACGTCAGTCCACGCGGCTGCGCTGTACGGGTACGCTATCTCTCCAGCCATTCCTCAAACTCGTCTGCGAGCAGACCCTGCAAACGGCCATAGCGCTTTTGTATCCGTCCTTTTTCGATCAACTGTGCATCAACATCGCACAGGCCGATGGCGTCCTGAATTCTGGTGACAGGTTGCTTAGGTGCGGCCTTAATAATTATCTTAAATAACTCCAAATTCTTTGAAGTATTTTTGAGGCTGGATCGTCATAGTTATGCGGGGTGGAGCAGGGATACTCTGTCGGTACTGAAGTGATCTTTGACAACTGATGGATTAGGGGGTGTGCACATGTGCACTTTTTTACAGCCAACAGAGGCTTGAGGCTTGAGACCTGAGGCTTGAGGAAGGAAGCCAGCGACCACCACAGGTGCAGTGTTGGACAGGTAAACCGTTCAGCCTGGAACGCTGGACGAGATGGACGGTGAGGAAAGGGAGAGGAACCACCACACGTGCACTTTTGGACAGGAGACAGCGCTGGGAAAGCACGCTTGAGTTCGCGCAAAAAGACGCGCGAACACAAACGTGCCACCACAGGTGCAGTTTTTTACAGCGTTGAGTGGCGGAATAAGGGGGGCGCAGGGGAAGGCGGCCGCTCCCTTACGGTCGCGGTTCTGATGCGCACGGTGCAGTCTTGGACAGAATAGGCTTGAGGCGTGAGGCTTGAGACCTGAGGCCTGAGGAGGGAATCGGCGATCAACACATGTGCAGTTTTTTACAGCAGATCAGAACGCGAAGGGCAGAGACAGCCGCTTTACGGTCGCGGTTCTGATGCGTTCGCTGCACAGGTGCACTTCTGGACAGAAGAAGCGTTGGTGCCGGGCGGGTGTTTAGATGGCTGAAGGCACGGGCAGCCAACGGCGAACAGAGGCTGCCCGTGGCACGTCGTGGCACGAGTTTGACATCCAGGATCGGGTGCGGGATTATGCGGGCACCAGAAGTTGCTAACCTTGGGACGCAGAATGGGCTCACAGCCGCAGGTTGCCGAACCGGTCACGGATCAGAAGACTCGGCTGGCGCCGCGGTTTCAGGTCATCATCCACAACGACGACGTGACTCCGGCGGATTTTGTCGTTCACGTTTTGGTCGGCACCTTCCACAAGGAAGTCGCGTGTGCGTATGAGATCATGCTGGAAGCTCACACGACGGGCGCGGCGCTGGTAACGGTTCTGGCTTTGGAGGAGGCGGAGTTTCGCGTTGAACAGGCAACGTCTTTGGCGAGGACGCAGAAGTACCCGTTGACGTTCAGCATCGAACCGGAGTAGTTAACGAAGGAAAAAGTAAAAATTAAAAAGTGAAAAGAAGAAGCTGAGAGAACGACGCGGGGTTTCTTCTTTTGCCTTTTAACTTTTTACTTTTGCCTTGAAGAAGGGGAGCGCAACGATGATCAGCAAGCCCCGGTCGATCGAAGAACTGCTGAGCTTCATGCATAAGGAGTGCCCGGTTGGGAAGGCTCGCGATCTGGTCGCCAGCGAAAAAGACCCGGCCAAGCAGACGCTGATGATGCTGGGCCTGGCCTACCTGGCTCTAATCGAAGACCGGCCGCTGGAGTCGCTCATCGTGGAGTCGAAGAAGGAGAAGCAGGCGGCGAAAGCGTGAATTTACTTCACGGCAACTTGCGAGGATGGCTTTGCGGAAACTTATTGGGTCCGGCGCAGGAAATCTGCGCACGCTTCCAAGATTCGCCCGCTGGCTTTGCCATCCCCGTACGGATTCTCCGCGCGAGCCATGGCCTTGTACGCAGCGGAATCTGTCAACAGGCGAGCGGCTTCCGCAACGATTCGCGACGTGTCCGTTCCGACGAGTTTCACTGTCCCGGCCGCGACTGCTTCGGGCCGCTCGGTGGTCTCGCGCATGACGAGGACGGGTTTGCCCAGGCTCGGCGCCTCTTCCTGCAAGCCGCCGGAGTCGGTGAGGATCAGAGTGGACTTCTGCATCAGCGCGACGAAGGGTAGATACGCGAGAGGCTCAATAAGATGCACGTTCTTGCGTCCGGCAGCCCCGAGTACTCGCCGGACAGGTTCTGAAACATTCGGGTTCAGATGAACGGGATAAACGAAGGCAACGTCGGGGAAGCTCTCCGCCAACTGAGCGATTGCGCGGCAAATCGACTCAAAACCCGCGCCGAAGTTCTCGCGCCGGTGCCCTGTGATCAAGACGATGCGCGTGTCTCGCGGAAGCGCAGGCAGGCCCGGAATCTCCGGCGGTTCGCGTTTGATCCGTTCCACCACAATCAGCAGTGCGTCGATGACCGTGTTTCCGGTCACGAAGATTTGCTGCGCAGGCACGCCTTCCTTGAGCAAATTTTCTCGGCTGGCCGCGGTCGGAGCGAAATGCAGGCTCACCAGCCGCGAGGCGAGCACGCGGTTGGCCTCTTCGGGCCACGGCGCTTGCAGGTTCCAGGTACGCAAGCCGGCTTCGATGTGGCCGACAGGAATGTGGTGATAGAATGCCGTCAGCGCCGCGCAAAATGTCGTCGTCGTGTCGCCTTGCACCAGCACCAGGTCAGGCCGGGCGCGCTCCAGGTACTCGTCCAGCGCCGTCACCGCTCGCGCGGTCAGCCGCGCCAGAGACTGTCGCGGTTCCATCAGGTTGAGGTCGGCATCCGGGACGATGCCGAACACGCTCAGCACCTGATCGAGCATCTCCCGGTGCTGCGCCGTGACGCAGACTTCGCACTTGAACGCCGCGCTTTTCTGGAACGCAAGCACCACCGGCGCCAGTTTGATGGCCTCCGGCCGCGTCCCAAAGATGAAAGAGACTTTCTGCAAGGTCTGCTCCGATTCGGAGTCATAGTATTTCAGCGCGATGAGAGGCGCAAGTTGGCCCGAACCCTGAAGCCTGAGTGCCGGGGCGCTTGACGTACTTCCCCCCTGCAAGTACGACAGCCTGTGCAATGAACAAGTCGCTCGGAAAAGTCTGCGTCGTTGGCTTGGGCTACATCGGTCTGCCCACCGCCAGTCTGCTCGCCACCAAGGGCTATCAGGTGCACGGCGTGGACGTCAGCCGCACGGCCGTTGACGGGATCAATCGCGGCGAAATCCACATCTACGAACCCGACCTGGACGTGCTCGTCAAGTCCGCCGTTCAGAGCGGCCGGTTGAAAGCTTCGCTCGAACCTTCATCGGCCGACGTGTTCATCATCGCCGTGCCGACTCCGTTCAAAGATGGCCACGTGCCGGACCTGTCTTTTGTCGAAGCGGCCACCAAATCCATCGCGGGCTGGGTGCAACCGGGCAATCTGGTGATCCTGGAATCCACCAGCCCCGTCGGCACGACCGAACAAGTCGCTCAATGGTTGCGCGCAACGAACCCAAAGCTGGCGCTTCCCGCCGCAAAGCAGAAGGCGACTTCCGGCCGCGGTCCGGCGAGCGCGCAGGTTTTTGTCGCGCACTGTCCGGAGCGCGTGCTGCCGGGGCGGATCATGCGCGAACTGGTCGAGAACGACCGCGTCGTCGGCGGTTTGGACCCGGCGTCGGCCGAAAAGGCCGCAGCCTTCTACCGGACCTTCGTCGCCGGCCAAGTGCTTCTGACAGACTGCCGCACGGCCGAAATGTGCAAGCTGACCGAGAATGCTTTCCGCGATGTAAACATCGCCTTCGCCAACGAGCTTTCCATCATTTGCGACAAGCTCTCCGTCGATGTGTGGGAACTCATCCGGCTGGCCAATCATCATCCGCGCGTAAAGATTCTTCAGCCTGGGCCTGGCGTCGGCGGGCACTGCATTGCTGTCGATCCGTGGTTCATCGTCAACTCCGCGCCCGATGAAGCCCGCCTGATCCGCACCGCGCGCGAAGTCAACGACAGCAAGCCCGCCCAAGTTGTGGCCGCCGTGCGCCAGCACGCCGCGAAGTTGAAGAAGCCGGTCATCGCCTGTCTGGGCCTGTCGTTTAAGGCGGACATTGACGATCTGCGCGAAAGCCCAGCCATCGAGATCGTGTGCCGCCTGGCCGAAGAGAAACTCGGAACCATACTGGTGGTCGAACCTTACGTTTCGGCCTTGCCGGCGAAACTGGCTGCTCTTCCGGTCCGCCTTGTTCAACTGCAAGCCGCCCTGGTTCAAGCCGATATCATCCTGCTGCTGGCCGATCACCGTGAGTTCCGCGCTGTTGATCGCAAGGCGCTCAACGGCAAGATCGTGCTCGATACGCGCGGCGCTTGGCGCTGACGAAACCCGCAAGACTCGTCGGCTCAAGCGGTTGCAAAATCACTTGTAAAAGCACCTGAAAATGACAGCATGATTCTCATAAACGCAGTCGGGAGTATTGTCACTAACTTCTTGGTTTGTGACACATCGGCTTTTTGGGCTTAATAATGCAGCCGCAGGTCTCCATGGTTGACGTGCAGAACTCTGGAGCGGCGCCAGCCGATCCGCGCGCCAGTGCCGCGATCAAAGCCTTTCCGGCGGTAAGAACGCGCACCAATCTGCCTCTGACGATTGCCTTGCTGGTGTTCTCCGACCTGTTCGTCCTCGCCGCTGCCGTGATGGGCACCGCTTACATTCGCTCCTTCCAGTGGAAAGACTTTGACCTGAGCCTCTACTGGAGCTTGTGGCCGGCGCTTGCTGTTTGCGCGCTCGCATTTGCCGTGCTGCGGCTCTACCCGGTTGTTGCTTATAGCCCGGTCGAAGAGCTGCGTCGCACCACCCTTGCGATCACCGCTCTGTACATCGCTCTGGCTGCCGCCACGTTCCTGCTGCGTGGGGCGGAGTTGTATTCGCGTTCCATTTTCCTGATCTCCTGGGCTCTGTCGCTGATTGCCGTGCCGCTCGCGCGAAGCCTGCTCCGTTGGATTTGCGCTGGCCAAAGCTGGTGGGGCGTGCCCGTTGTCATTCTGGGAGCGGGCAAGACCGGACATCTGGTCGTGCGCTCTTTGCTTCAGCGTCCCGCCTTGGGACTCAAACCGGTTGCCGTTCTGGATGATGATCCCGACAAGCAGGACACCTATTGTGGACTGCAAAACATCATCAAGCCCTCGGGCGCGAGCGCCACGTGTGGCGTTCCGGTTCTCGGGAATCTGGAACTCGCGCCCACTCTGGCCCGCGAGTACGGCCTGAAATACGCGATCGTTGCCATGCCGGGCGTGCCGCACGAGCGGCTGCTGGAACTGCTCGAACGCTACGCCGACACCTTCACCCACCTGATCGTTGTTCCCGACTTGTTCGGCTTCTCAAGCTTGCGCGTGCCCGCGAAGGATCTGGGCGGAATTCTCGGCCTGGAGATGCAGCAGCAGCTTCTGTTGCCGGGTCCGCGTTTTGCCAAGCGTTTCCTCGATATCATCAGCACCGTGATTGGCGGCACCTGCATGATGCCGCTGATCGGGCTTCTCATGCTCTTGATCAAGCTCGAGTCGCGCGGTCCGGTCTTCTACGGCCACACCCGTATCGGCCGCGGCAACACTCGCTTCAAAGCCTGGAAATTCCGGTCGATGTTCTTGGGTGCGGACGAGATGCTCGCCGAGTACCTTAAGAAACATCCTGAGCTGCGCAAAGAATGGGAAGAAACGCATAAGCTCAAAGACGACCCGCGCGTCACGCGCATGGGCCGCTGGCTGCGCAAGACGAGCCTGGATGAACTGCCGCAGATTTGGAATGTGCTGATGGGGGAAATGAGCCTGGTCGGTCCGCGCCCCATCGTCGAGGAGGAAATCCCGAAGTACGCGGGCAAGTTCAGCCTGTATCTGAAAGTGCGCCCTGGAATCACCGGAATCTGGCAAGTTTCCGGTCGTAACGACACCACCTACAGCCAACGCGTCGAACTGGACACGTACTACGTCCGCAACTGGTCCCCGTGGCTCGACGCCTACATTCTGGCGCAGACCGTCTCCGTCGTGATCCACGGCCGCGGTGCCTATTGAATCCAAAATCCAAAATCTAAAATCCAAAATCCAAAATCGGCCATGTCGTTTGCCGCTGTAGGCCTTTGCCTTACACTTCAGTCCATAGGAAGCAGGCTTTTGCGTTGCCGGATTCCAGGTGAGCTAATCGGTGCCGACGATTTCCGTTGTCATTCCTACGTACCAGGCCGGGCGTTACCTGCCGAAGTTGCTCGCGCAGCTCAAGACGCAGGATATGCCCGCCGAGGTTGTCATTATCGATTCGTCCTCCACGGATGAGACCGTCAAGCTCGCCCGACAGGCCGGCTGCATCGTCGAGGTCATTTCTAAAGCCTCCTTCCGCCACGGCGCGACGCGCAACCGCGGCGCCGAACTGGCGACCGGTGAAATCCTGGTCTTCATGACGCAAGACGCTCTGCCCGTGAACGAACATTTCCTGCGCGAGTTGACCGCTCCCCTGAACGCCGGGCAAGCCGCTGCGGCATTTGCGCGCCAGCTACCCTATCCAGACGCCCCGCTGCCCGAAGTTTTCACGCGCGGCTTCAACTATCCGTCGCAGTCTCAGCGCCGCACGCGCAGCGACATCGCACAATTGGGCATCAAAGCGTTCTTCTTCTCCGATGTATCTTCCTCGGTGCTGCGCTCCGCCTTTGAGCAGGTCGGCACGTTTCCGGCGCACGTCATCATGAATGAAGACATGCTGCTGTGCGCCAAACTGCTGAAGGCAGGCCACGCAGTGTGCTATTGCGCGGACGCCCAGGTCTACCATTCGCACTCATACAGCTTGTGGCAGCAGTTCCGCAGGTACTTCGATATTGGCGTATTCATGGCGCAGGCGAGCGAATCTCTCGCGGGCGCCCGAGCCGGCGGCGAAGGCTTCCGTTATGTGCGTGAGCAGTCCCGCTACCTGGCCGCGAAAAATGCCTGGTTTCAAGTGGTGCGAAGTCTCTGCGAAGCGGGTGTGAAGTTGACTGCTTTTGAACTAGGAAAACGCGAACGCTACCTGCCGCTGGAACTCAAACGCCGCTTGAGTATGAACTCATCCTACTGGCTTCCGCAGACCGAGACCGCTGCGCCCGCGACCTCTCAGCCCACCTTGGCCCCGCACGATTCCGAGTGATGCTCGCCCGTCGTGCCGTTGCGCCCCGTCACCCCGTCCCCCCGTCTCCCCGTCTTTGCTGTACCTGCCGCTACCATCAGCAACAGCACCGATAGCGTTGCGATGCTCGGCTGCAGCCACACCGCATCCACCAGGTTGCCTGCGCCGATCAGCAGCGCCAGCAGTGCCGGGCCACTCGCCGGTCCGCCGCGCCACAGTATCGCTAAGGGGAAAACCACCCACAACACCAGCCACGCCAGCGCCGCCAGCGGACCGAGTTCCGCGAGCAGATTCAGCGGCACCGAGTGGCAGTGCATCGGCCGGTAGCCATGCGCCTTGTAGAAGTCGTTGTATTTTGCTGTTGGCGAAGTCAGCATCACGAACGTGCCTGGCCCCGAACCCAGCGCCGGATTGCTCCACCATACTTCCAGAGCGGCCTCGTAGATCTCCGTGCGGTACGTCGTCAACTCGTTCCACGATGCGGCGCGCAGATTGACGACGCTCTGGATTGCGCGTCTTGGCCCGTCCGAACGGATGGCTTGCGGATCAGGCAGCGGCGCGTAGAACGCCGCAGCGACGAACGCGAGCACTACGGCGAGGCCGATCGCCACTCTGCGCCAGTTCCCGCCAATCAACAGCGGCAGCCATAGCGCCGCGAAGACCATCAACTGCCCATTCCGGGAACCGGAAAGCAGCGCCGTGACCAGCATCACTATGCCGGGGAGAACAGCCAGCGCCTTGCGCGTCAGGCTCTGCATTGTTTGCGCCCACAAAAACAGTGCGGCAGCAGTCAGAACCAGCACCGGCGCCAAGACATTCCGGTCTCCGAAAGGCGCGCCCGGAGGATTCACGTCAAAGGCAGGCTTCCAACCGCACCACATCTGCAGGATAGCTTCGATCGCGACGATGCTGCCGCTGGCCACCAACCACTTGTAGATCGACTCGCGCCGAATCTCGATTCGTCCACCGGCAGGGACGCCTGCGCCACCGGCCAGATCATTCAGCAAGACCACACCCAGCAGCAGCGGCGCAAGAAAATTCAGCAGTGATCTCAGCGGCAGCAACGACGACACGGCTGTCGGCGCCAGCAAAAACCGCAAGGGTTGGTAGTTGATGTCCCAACCCGGCAGCGAGCCGAGCATGCGCATGTAGAAGAGAACGGTCGAAAGCAGCCAGCTCGCCGATAGAATCCAGAGCGCGGCTTTCAGCGCTCGAGTCCATCCGCTGACGGGCTGTGGGATCATGTCCGCGCGCGTTTCAGATGTCCGCGCGCAGTAGGCCAGCGTCAACGCCGCCGCTAACGGCCCGCACTGGAAATCCGGCAGGGCTCGCCACAACTCACTAAAGCCGCAAAGCTGCTCGCGAATCAGCACGCACTGTGGCCAAAGCATCAAGAAGGCGCAGAATCCC
Organism: Planctomycetota bacterium; assembly: GCA_036504595.1. GTDB lineage: Bacteria > Planctomycetota > SZUA-567 > H5-PLA8 > H5-PLA8 > DASXUX01. The sequence continues at coordinate 24,174 of DASXUX010000042.1, forward strand.
CACCAGGGCCGCCGGTACTCCAGCACGCCAATCGCCAGCACCACGCATGCAGCGGTCAGCCGCACCCATCGCACGCCCGGTGGATGGTTCAACCCGCCGGCGCACGCCAGTAGCCACATCAGCAGCAGCGCCGCGCACGAAAAAATAACCAGTTGGCGCGAAACTCCTGTCGCGCTCCGTTTCTGTTCTGTGTTGGCGGTAGTGCTCGATAGTTTCATCAGATCCAACATTCACCCGATTTCTGTTTGAGGCTTTGTTTGCGCTACCAGGGATTATGATTTTTTGCGCACGTTCCGTCAATTCCGGAACGGCGGCGCGTCTCTGCGTTGGAAAAAAGCTGCGAGCGCGCTAAACCTGCCCTCGACTTTTCAACTGCGAGGGTACCTCATGCGTTCCGTTTTGTCCGTTCTAGCCGGCCTGTTTTTGGTTTGCTCGCTGATTCCCGCGGCGGACGCCAAACGCCCGAATGTCGTGTTCATCCTCACCGATGACCAGCGCTGGGACGCCCTCGGCTGCGCGAAACATCCGCTGCTGAAAATCAAGACGCCCAATCTTGATCGTTTGGCCAAGGAAGGCGCGATTTTCCGCAACATGTTCGTTACGACCTCGCTGTGTTCGCCCAGTCGAGCTTCCTTCCTCTCCGGCCTGTATCCGCACACGCACAAAATCATCAACAACTTCACCGACTACCCCGGCGACCTGCCGAGTTACCCGCGGCAACTGAAAGAAGCCGGCTACGAGACCGCGTACATTGGCAAGTTCCACATGGGCGAACAGAACGACGACAAGCGCGCTGGGTTCGACTACTGGGTCACGCATTTGGGCCAGGGGCAGTACTACGACACGGTCTTCAACATCGATGGCGACCGCCGCCCGTTGCCCGGCTATTACACCCATCGCGTCACGGAGCTCGCCGTGGATTGGCTGAAGCGCAAACACGAAAAGCCGTTCGTGATGATCATGGGCCACAAGGCTCCACACGGCCCGTTCGTGCCAGAAGACAAGTACAAGCACATCTACGACGACGTGAAGGTTGAATACCCGAAGAGCGCCTTCGAGCTCGACGGCCGGCCGAAGTGGGTCGAACAGCGCCTCGATACGTGGCACGGAATTTACGGCCCGCTGTACGCGTTTCGCCACGAATTCCCGAACCGCAGCCCCGAAGGCGTGCTGATCTTCGGCGATTTCGTGCGCAGCTACACCGCGACGATCAACTCCGTTGACGACAGCGTCGGCGCCGTAATGAAGGCGCTCGAAGAGACCGGCCAGCTCAACAATACGCTTCTGATCTTCACCAGCGACAACAGTTTCTTGCTCGGCGAACACGGCATGATCGACAAGCGCACGATGGACGAAGAAAGTATCCGCGTCCCGCTGCTAGTGCGCTATCCCCCGCTGATCAAGCCCGGCGCGAAGATCGATCAGATGGTGCTGAACGTGGACCTGGCGCCGAGCATTCTCGATATCTGTTCCGCACCCGCGCTGCCCAAAGTTCACGGCCGCTCGGTGAAGCCGCTGCTGCAAGGCCAGCACGAGGGCTGGCGGAAGTCGTGGCTGTACGAATACAATTACGAGAAGCAGTTCCCGTACACGCCCAACGTCCGCGGCGTCCGCACCGACGAATGGAAGTACGTGCATTACCCGCACGGCGAGGGCCAGCCCGACCGCCACAAAGCCGAGCTTTACAACGTGAAAGACGACCCGCAGGAACTGAAGAATCTGATCGACGATCCGGAATGTGCAAGCAAGCTTTCCGAACTGAAAGCTGAGCTGACACGCCTGCAGGAAGAAACCGGTGCCCTACCCGACACGATGCCGATCGACGAAGGCGTGCAGACAACGCTGCCAGAGAAATCGATCAGATAACCCTCTCCCCGCGGTGGAGAGGGAAACAGCGCGCTTCGGAGGTAATAAATGGCCGAACAAAGTCTCTCTCCGCCAGTGACTCCGGCCAAACCGCCGCCCAAACCCTTTCTCGCCTGGTATTGGCGTGTACTGCGCATTGTCATTCTTTCATACCTCGGCATTCTCGTGTTTCTCTATTTTGCACAGCGAAAACTGATCTTCGTCGGCATGAACACGCAAGGCCACGCGCCCGTCGCCCCGAGGCCCGGAATAGAACTGCTGCCCTTGACGACGGCGGCCAGGGAAAAGGTTTTCGCCGCCTTCGGTCCTGCCTTAATGCCTGATGATAAGGCGGACCCGCAGGCAGCGCAGCGCCCGACCATCATCTTCTGCTATGGAAATGCAATGTGTCTGCGCGACGCCATGCAGGAACTCAACGCACTGCGGCGCCTTGGGGCGAACGTCATTATTCCGGAGTACGTCGGTTACGGAATCAGCAGCGGCGAGGCGAGCGAGTCGGGTTGCTACGCCGCTGCGGACGCCGCTTACGAGCATCTTCTGACGCGCAAGGACATTGACCCCTCGAAGATCATTTCGTGCGGCTGGTCCTTGGGCGCAGCGGTGGCGATCGACTTGGCGTCGCGAAAACCTGTCGCTGCGCTGGCAACGTTCAGCGCTTTTTCCAGCATGGCCGCGGAAGGAAACGCGACGTATCCATTCCTTCCGACGTTGGTGGTCTCGATGATCCTGCGCCACCGCTTCGACAGTATCAGCAAGATCGGCAGCGTGAAGTGCCCGATCCTCATCGGCCACGGAAAACAGGACGAGATGATTCCTTACGCCATGGCCGACGCGCTCGCCGCCGCCGCGAAATCCTCCGTGACGCGACTTGCCATTGAGGGCGCCAACCATAACGATGTGTTCGGCGCGGGCCTCAGCCAGGTCGAGCCGGCCATGCACATGCTGTTGGAAAAAGCCGCGCTCGCGCCGAACAAGTAATTTGCGGCAGTTCGGAAGTGGGGTATGGGGTATCGGGTATAGGGTATAGGGAATGGAGAACAACAAGCCGCCCCTATACCCGATACCCTATACCCCATACCCCCGCCCCCGTTACGCAGAGAGCTCCACTTTACCCAAGGATGCTCCATGAAACTCAAGCTCATTAGTTGCGAAATTTTCTACCGCGAGATGTGCGCCGCCGTCGCGCGCTCACCCCATCAGGTTGACGTTGAGTTCCTGTCCAAAGGACTCCACGACATGACCTCACAGGAGATGGTCGCGCGGATTCAGGAAGTGCTCGACCGCGTCGAAGCGGCCCGCTATGACGCCGTCGTGCTCGGCTACGCGCTCTGCAACAACGGCCTGGTCGGCCTGCAGGCCCGCTACGTGCCGCTTGTCCTTCCGCGCGCGCACGATTGCATCTCCCTCTTTCTGGGCAGTTCGCAGCGCTACCTGCAGTACTTCAACGATCATCCCGGCGTGTACTTCATGACGACGGGTTGGATGGAACGCGGCAAAGCTCCCGGCGGCGAACTTAAGCAGCATTCCATCACCCACAAAACCGGCATGGACCAGACCTATGAGGAAATGGTCCAAAAGTATGGCGAGGAGAACGCGAAGTTCCTCTGGGAAACGCTCGGCGACATGACGCGCAACTATACGCAGTTCACGTTCATCGAGATGGGCATTGAACCCGACGACAGCTTCGAACGCCAGACGCGCGATGAAGCCGCCGCTCGCGGCTGGAAGTATGAAAAAGTCGCCGGCGACATGAGCATGATCCAGCGCCTCCTCAACGCTCAATGGGACGAAAAGGAAGTCCTCGTCGTGCAACCCGGTTACAAGATCGTCGCCAGCTTCGACGATGGGATCATCGCAGCCGAAAAGGTGTGACGGCTTCCGTTGTCAGTTGTCCGTGGGCAGTTGTCCGGTAATATCAGCCCGTTCTCATCGAAAAGGAGGAACGTATGCGTTCAATCTGCCTGCTGCTGACGCTGCTGGCGTGTGTGTGTTTCGGCGAAGATGCCAAGCCCGCCGAAAAGGGCAAAGCTGTCGATCTCTTCGACGGCAAGACGCTGACCGGATGGAAGGTGATCACCTGCGAAGTCGAAGTGCAGGACGGGAACATCTTTCTCAAAGGCGGCAATGGTGTCCTTCGCACGGAGAAGACCTACAAGGATTTCGTCCTCGAATGCGAATGGAAATCGCTTAAGCCCGACAATTGGGACTCCGGCGTCTTCTTCCGCTGCGGCGATCCGCCAAAGAACTATCCCTGGCCCAAGACCTATCAGGCAAACTTGCGCAAGGGACTCGAAGGAAACGTGCAGGAGCTTCCCGAAGCCCGCAGCACCGGCTTGACCAAGCCCGGAGAGTGGAACCACTTCAAGCTGACCGTCATCGGCACCACCGCGGAACTGGAAATCAACGGCAAGCCTGCGTGGAAAGCCGGCGGCGTCACCACGCCCGAGGGCTTCATCGCCCTGCAGTGCGAAGTCCCCGGCGGCGGCCAGTTCCTCTTCCGAAACATCAAGGTCGTGGAGCTTGAGGCAAAGTAGCGCAATCCTCCTGGATTGCGCACTCCGACGAACGCAATCCAGGAGGATTGCGCCACATGATCATCTGCGAGAACCTCACCCGCTACTTCGGCAGCTTCGCCGCCGTTGATCACGTCTCGATCCATATCCCGCGCGGTGCGATTTGCGCGCTCGTCGGCCCCAACGGCGCCGGCAAAACGACGACCATGCGCATGCTCAGCACGTTGTTGCTGCCGTCGCGTGGGCGAGCGTCCGTCGGCGGCCGCGACATTGTTAAAGCTCCGCGCGCCGTGCGGCAGCTACTGGGTTACCTGCCGGAAACGTTCAACCTCTACGACGACATGACCGTTGAACGCTATCTGCAGTTCTTCGCGCGAGCCTACGGCATGGCGGGTGAGGAAGCCTCGACGCGCATCATCGATTTCCTCGAACGTCTCGATTTGCGCGAGAAACGCAACGCACGCATCAGCACCCTCTCTCGCGGCATGCGCCAGCGCCTTGGCGTGGCGAAAAGTTTTCTGCACGATCCTGAAGTCGTTTTTCTGGACGAGCCAGCCAGCGGGCTGGACCCGGTCGCGCGCGTGGAGCTGCGCGATTTCCTGAAGTATCAGCAGTACATGGGCAAGACCGTCGTGATCAGCTCGCACGTGCTCAAGGAACTCGCCGACTTTTGCGATCACGTAGCGATTATCCAGCGCGGGCGGCTCGTCGAGTTCGGCCCGATCAGCGGCGCTGGCGGCGTGCTCGCCAAATATCAGCAGACCGCGCAAACGGGCCTGCGCTACACGCTGCGAGCCCTGCGCGACACGCCACGGTTGGAAGAATTCCTGAAGACGCTGGATACCGTCTCCAACATTACGCGCCGCGATGTGACCGTCACCTTCGAGCTCAGCGGCGATGAAGAAATCGCCGCACAACTGCTCTCCCGGCTGACGGCCGCCGGTTTTGTGATCAGCCGCTTCAGCCCCGAAGAAATCGACTTGGAGCACGTTTACCGCCGCGCCAGTGCGGAGCCCAAGAACGCTCCCGCGCCCGAAGGAAGCGTGCTGAAATGAGCGAACAGATCAGCCCAGAGGAGCGCAGCGCCGTTCCCTCCGGTTCCCCTCTCCCCCGCGAGGGAGAGGGGTTAGGGGTGAGGGGGCAACCCGTCGATTCCATCAGTGTCACGGTGGCGGAGTCAGAAATCCAAAATCCAAAATCCGCAATCCAAAATCCCCCGCCCCTCCCCACCGGCGACATGGATCGCTCGATTCTCTCATACCTGGGGTTGCCGTTCTTCTACCGTCACTGGCCGCCGCTGGGCACACGTCGCGCGACGTTTTGGGGATTTTTCCTACTCACCTTGATCATTGTAGGCTGCCAAGTCGTGTACATGCCGTATGAACGCAACGCGTTCATGCTGAAGATCCGCGAGCTGGTCTTTGGCGGCGGCGGATCGTACCACACGTATGAAGACGGATGCCGCGCGATCTTTCACACGCTATCAGTGTTCTCGCTGATTTTCTCATGCATCATTTCGCCTTTGCACTGCGCGTTTTCCTTCAGCAGCGAGCGCACCGCCGGCACCATTGAGTTCCTCCGGCTTTCGCCCATGCCGACGATCGGCGTCATCGTCGGCAAAATGCTGGCGCCCACCTGCCTGCTTCAGCTCTATTCGATCATCATGTTGCTGATCGGTTGCGTTTTCGGCTGGCTAGGCGGCGTGCCACTGGCGAACCTGACGATGGCTCTCATGGCCTTCGCCCTGAGCTGCATCACTCTGCACGCCGCTGGAGCGCTCCTCGCCGTGCTGACGCTAGCCTTCCGCGGGTTCGGCGCTGTCGGCGGCTTGATGGGGCTAGGCTTTCTGCTCAGCGTCCCGCCCCTTGGCGCATCCGGGGAACGAGGTTGGGAGTTCATTGCGTACATTTCGCCGTGGGGCGCATTTGATTCGCTCTTCTGGAACAGCTTCTGGGGCCAGTACCGGTACAAAGGCACCCCGGCTCTTTTCGCCGATCCTGCGCTGGTCAAGTATTTCGTGCTCGTCTTCCATGGCCTGTTCAGCACGCTGCTGATCTGGGCCGCGAGCCGCAAGCTGGACGACGAAAACAAAACCGCCCTGCCGTACCGCGCCTGGCTGATTCTATGGGGCTTCTTCGTTATTGTTTGCGTCGGCCTGGCACGGAATGTCTCCGTTTTTCGTCCGCGATACTGGGAAGATGCGGCGGGCGTAATGTGTTTCTGCGCGGTCGGCCTTTCACTGCTTGTGGTTGCCGATCAACCTCATCGACGCGAACTGGTTCTCGCGAACATCTGCGAATGCCTGGCCGGACGCGAGAAGCCGCCTAGTGCGCTCCGGCGCATGAAGCACAGCCTGTTTATCGTGTTCATAAGTTCGCTCAGCAGCGCCGTTATCATGCTCTTCCTGCATGCCGGCAACCATCTGACTCCGCTCGTCGCCAGCATCTTCGTCTTCTGTATTTTCGTGTTGCTGATGGCTTCGGTCGTGCTGGAAACGGCGCTCGTGGGCTACGAATCGCGAGGGGGCAGACTGGGCGCAACCATCATCGGCGGCGCCATCGTTGTCGCGAGCCTGATCACGCCGCTCATTCACATGGCGATGTTCGAGAGCCGCTTCAGCCGGACGATGTGGATGGTGACCTATCACGAACAGACTCTCGCGCGCACGAAAGGACAGCTCGCTCCGCTGGAGCTGCAGGAGAAGCAGTTCCTGACGCAGATAGACAAGTTGCAGGCTTCGCCAAAGAGCCCTGCCCGGGATGCTCAGATTGCCGCGCTGCACTCGAAGTTACAGCCCGTCCAGAGCAACATGCAGAACATTCGTTCACAGTTGAACTATACGGAAAGCTCGATGGCCGAACTGCGACGCGACCCGGTCACCGCGGTTTATCTTTCCAAGGTAAGCAATGGCACGGAAGCCAAAGCGCTTCTGGATTTGTGCAACAAGGATCCGCTGATGCTCCTGTGGCTCTACCACCCCGGCGCGGTCCTGTTCTACCCGTTGATGACCTCGGTGGTAGTCATCCTGACGTTCCTCTGGCGTGCCCGCGCGTACAACGGTCTGCTGAAGGAAGCACAAAAGGCGATGCAAGTCTCCGCCGCTCCGCGCGCAGCTTAGAAATCCAAAGCGTTTCATCAGTCCCCGCGCTCCGGCCGCACTGCCAGCTCACCGCGGATTCGCTCAATCTCCTGCGTGATTTCGGCTTCGCCCGCCCCAATCTCCTTCAGCAGAAAGCCCGCCAGCGCGGCCGCGACCTCCGCCTCTTCATAGCCGACGGCGCTTGCTCCAGCTTCCTCCAGCATCGCTCGTTCGCCCAGATATCGCGCGCGAGTCAGGATTTTAATCTCGGCGTTCATGATTCGCGCCGTCGCAACCACCGGAATTCGGCCCGGCAGATCCGGCAGCGTGACCAGTAGATACGCCGCATGTTCCACACCTGCCGCGCGCAGGATTTCCCGACGGCCGGCATCGCCGAATACCGCCGCGTACCCGCTCGCGCTCAGTTTCTTCACCGTGTCGATGTTCATATCCACGATGGTCGGCTGAACCCCGAAGTCCTTGAGGATGCGCGTGAGCGTCCGTCCGACCGGGCCATAGCCGACCACGATCGCCCGCGGACCGCCTTCCCTATTTTCGCCAGCAACCGAACCATGCGCCTCGGTGCTGACGCTTCCCAGCCAGATGGCAACCCGATTGCCAAACGACGCGCTCCGTCCAACCAGCAATGGGGTCAGCAGCATCGAAAGCACTGCCAGCGCCAGCACGAACTGATAGTCGTTGCCCGTCAACACCCCGCTGGCCGCTGCCTCGCGTCCGATCACGAACGAGAACTCGCCCACTTGAGCCAATACAAGCGCCACACCCGCAGCGACAGCCGCCGGAATGCGCAAGATCGCCAGGGTCGCGGCCGTGCACAACCACTTCACCACGACGACGCCCGCCAGCGCGGCCAGCAGCCACAGCCCATGGCTCCACGCGAAACGCAGATCGACAAGCATCCCGATCGTCACAAAGAAAAACGCGAGCGCCAGATTGCGCAGCGTGCTCAAGTCCGCCAGAATCTGCGATGCGAACGGCGTGCGGCACAGTACCAGTCCACCCAAAAACGCACCCAGCGCCGCCGAGGCCCCGGCAAGTTGCGCCGCCAGAGCCACGCTCAGACACGCTCCCAGTGAAACCAGCGAAAAGGATTCAGGCGCTCGCGCCGCCGCTCCATGAAAAACGCGCGGCAGCAGGTAACGCGAGCCCGCAAACAGCAGCGGCAGCACGACCAGCAGCAGCCCCAACCGGAACACGGGCTGTGGAACGCCCACGATCGACGGCAGTGCTCCCGTCGTCGTAGCGCCTGCCTTCGGAGCTAAAAGCGGCAGCACGGCGACGGCGAGAATCGCCGCGATGTCCTGAAAGAGAAGAATCGAAAGCGCCACGCGGCAACGCTGGCTGTCCATCTGCCGCTGCTCTTCAAACGCTTTCAGCACCAGCGCCGTCGAACTGAACGCAAGCATCAGCCCGATCACCAATCCGGCCTGAATCGACGATCCCAACGCCCATGCAATCCCGCCTGCGGCTCCGGCGGTCAACACCACCTGAAGCGTGCCGCCTGCAACGAACGCTTTGAGCTGCGCGCGCACATCCTCCAGGTGAAACTCCAAGCCGATGAAGAACATCAGCAGCACGAGCGCCAACTCGGCAACCAGGTCGAACCCCTCGGGCGTCTGGAAAAGATGGTTTTGAAAAGGGCTGGCGAGCATTCCCAGCACAATGTAGCCGAGTACCGGCGACACTTTCACCCGCTGCAGCAACGCGACCAGTAGCGCGGCTCCGAGCGTCAACAGAGTGATGGCCACAAACGTCTGATACATAACTGCAGGTTTATTGGCTCAGCCCCGGCGCGCAAGAGAGTTCGCAAACCTGGTTTGTAGTTCGTGAACGTTATTTCTTGCCGTCAAACAGCGGGCGCAGCTTGCCAATCTCGCTGACCTGGCCCAGTACCACGATCACGCAATCGGGTTCCAGCAAAAAATCGGCCTTTGGATTATAGATGAAATTCTCCACTCCCGGATGGCGCGCCGCCACGACCAGCACATCGCCAAGCTCGCGCAGGTCGGCGTTAGCCAGCGTCTTGCCTGCCAGCGCGCTGTCTTTCCCGACAACCAGTTCATCGAAGCGGACGCTGGTGCGCTGACGGAGCATGCTGTCGAGGAAGCCCGTCGTGGCGGGGCGCAACAGTTCGCTGACCATGCGCAGTCCGCCGATGGCCGTGGGACTCACGACCGAGTTCGCGCCGGCGATCGCCATCTTGTGCCGCGCGTGGTCCTCCACGCCTTTGCTGGTGATGCGAATGTCGGGATTCAGGTCGCGTGCTGAGAGCGTGACAAACAGATTGTCCTTGTCTTCCCCCAAACAGCACAGCAATCCTTCCGCCCGCTTGATGCCGGCGGATAACAGGGTTTCATCGGCTTCGGCGCGGCCAACGAGGTACAGAAACTCGCCCACTGTGTCTCGCAAGTGTTTGAGCCGCTCAGGGCTCTTATCAATGACGACGAATGGCCGCCCGAGTTTCGTCAGCTCAGTGATACAATGCTCCCCCGTGCCGCCCGCGCCGCACACGATGACGTGCTTCTCCAGTTTGGCGATCTGCTGCTGCATACGCCGCCTCCGAACCGAGTCACTGAAAATCCCATCAACGATCAAAGCCGTGACGTTGGAAATGATGAACGCCGGCACGCCCATGCCGGCCATCGCCAAAAACATCGTGAAGACCATCAGAAAATTGCTGTGCAGCGCCTGGATGTTCAGCCAGTCGCCATAGCCAATGGTCGATAGCGTGATCACGACCATGAACAGGCAGTCCAGCATGCTCCAGTGCTGGCCATAATAGGCGCCCGCCGCGAAATAAACGACGGTCGAGACCACAGCGACAATAAACAGCACGCCCATCCCGATCTTAAAAAAGCGCCAGGGATTGTAGCCTTCCAGACCGTGCTTGGGGAGAGTGGGCGCAATTTTCGGTTCAGCCATACACGACAGTCCAAGTGTTGAGAGCTAGAAAGTGTAGAATTCCAGACTCAAAATTCAAACCCGCAAAATCGCGGCCCACTTGCGAGCTCTCGTACCAGCCTTGGTTCTGAATTCTGCATTCTGAATTCTGGACTTAGTCCAGCGTAATCTGTCCCAGCAGCCGCGGTCCAGAAGCCCCCGTCACCGAAGGCAGGCTGCATGGCCTCCCAAGCGCCGACTCGCGAGCCAAGATCGCGAACGCGATGCTCTCCTTCGCCTTCAGCGGCACGCCGTAGTCGTCGGATATCGCAATCCGCACATCGGGAAGCTCCCGGCGGAGGTGATCCATTAGCACGGGGTTGAGCGCCCCACCGCCCGAGACAATCAGTTCATCGATCTTGCCGCGCGGCATCACAAACTTCTTGAGGCTTTCGGCAATCGTTAACGCGGTGAACAGCGTCGCAGTGGCAACAATGTCCCGCGGCATGATGACCATGCCGTGGTGCGTGCCCCACTCGTACATTTTGACCGCGAATTCCTCGCCGAACTCCTCACGCCCGGTGCTCTTCGGTGGCGGCCTCTGCAAAAACTCGTGCTGTAGCATCGCGCTCAGCAATCCTTTGTGCGGCGTGCCGGAGGCGGCCATCGCTCCGTCGCGATCATAGGAGTGCTCACCCTGGCTAAGATAGCTGATCATCGAATCAACGATCATGTTTCCCGGCCCGGTGTCGTATGCCAGCGTGTCTTCCATCCGGCCGCTCGAAGGCAGGTACGTCACGTTGGAAATACCGCCGATGTTCAGCGTGACGCGATTGGCCGACTGCGTTGAAAAAAGCAAATAATCCACGATGGGCACCAGCGGCGCTCCCTGCCCGCCGGCGGCCATGTCCCGGGCGCGGAAGTTCGAGATCACCGGAATGCCCGTGCGCTCCGCGATGACGGCCGGTTCACCGATCTGCAGGGTGGAACCCAGTCGGAAGCTCATCGCATCCGTTCGCGGCGGAATGTGCGAGATCGTCTGCCCGTGGCTGCCGATCAGATCGACGCTCTCCGCGTCTACGTGCGCCTCAGCCATAACGGCATTAGCCGCTGAAGCGAACAGCTCGCCCAAAATGAAACTCAGTTCGCAGACCTCCGAGGACGTGCCGCCCCCTATTTCGCACGCGGCGAGAATGCGGTTGCGGATGAGTTCGGGAAACTCGTCGCTGTGCAGCGCCAGCAGCTTTGCGGTCAGCTTGCCAGCGCCTTCCCCGCTGATTTCGCAAAGCGCGGCATCAACGCTATCGGCGCTCGTCCCCGACATCAGGCCAATGACCCGGTGCTTATCCTTCTGTTTCAGCTTCGACAGTCGTTCAGGCATGGGCACCTCAGTTTTTCGAAAGCCATCCGCAACAACCCAAAAGCCAGGAGCTAAGAGCCAAGAGCGCTGACGTGTGTTGCTTCATCTATGCTCTCGCGCAGCACGCGGCCAAGCAGATCGATCTCGGAAAGCGTAATCGTCAACGGCGGCACGGCCAGTACCAGATCGCCGATCGCCCTCAGGTTCACGGACCGTTTCCGTGCCGCCAGAACAACACGATTCCCGTATCGCTCGTGCCAGGGATAGTCTTCTCCGCGCTGCTTGTCTTTAATGAGTTCCAACCCGGCCATCATGCCACGGCCGCGCACATCTCCGACATGCGGGTGTGTCCGCAGCGGCTCAAGGGCCTGCCAAAGCGCCGGAATGGTCTGTGCGCGTATTTTTTCAAGAAAACCGTCAGAGGCCAACACATCGAGGGCCGCCAACGCCGCCGCACAACCCAATGCTGAGCCTGTAAAGGTGTGCCCGTGAAAAAACGTGCGGCGCTCCTGCACTGTTCCCAGGAACCCATCGAAGATCCGGTCCGTCGCCAGCACCGCCGACAGCGGAAGAACTCCAGCGGTGAGTCCCTTCGCGAGGCAAACCAGATCGGGCCGTAGTCCGGATGGCAACTGCTCGTACGCAAACAGCGTCCCCAGCCGGCCCATTCCCACGGCGACTTCATCAAAAATGACAAGCACGCCGGCTTGGCGAGCGGCGCGGACGATACGCTCCAGATAACCCTCCGGCTGCGGAATAATCCCCCCCGGCCCAAGCACTAGCGGTTCAAGAATGATCCCTGCGAGTTTGTCTCGATCCGCGGCAATCGCCTGCTCCATCGCCTGCGCGCATTCCAAACCGCAGCTATCGGGCTGTTTCTTCCACGGGCAGCGATAGCAGTGCGGCGGCGGCACGCGCTGAACGTGGAACAGCAAGGGCCGGAAGGTGGCGTGAAACAAATCGATTCCGCCAACAGATACTGCGCCGAGCGTATCGCCATGGTATGCATCGCCAAGCGCCAGAAACGTGCCGCGTTCCGGATGCCCACTCTGTACCTGAAACTGATATGCCATCTTCAGGGCGGCTTCGACCGCTTCCGATCCGGAATCAGCATAGAAGACGTGCTCAAACGGCGGCCCGGCAAGTTTCACAAGCCTCTCGGCCAGGCGGATGGCAGGCTCGTGTGATATTCCGAGCAATGTCGAATGCGAGAAGCGCTCCAACTGCGCTCGCACCGCCGCTTCCACCTCCGTCGGCCGGCAGCCCAACGCCAAGCACCAGTAGCCGCAGTTCGCATCTAGGTAACGCTTGCCTTCTCGATCGATCAGCCAGTTGCCTTCCGCACCGACGATAATCGGCGGCGGCGGCGTCTCGCGCGCATATTCGCTCATCTGCGTGAACGGATGCCAAAGCGCGTGGCAGTCGATTTCCCGCAGATGCTTCTCGACGCTATCCATCTTACCTTCCGCAATGCACACACCAAACTACCAGACTACCAGACCACCAGACCACCAGACACCATATGCGAAAGCACCCGATTTTGCATTTTTCGTTTTGTGTTTACCGGTATCATCTTTCGCGGCAGGCGACAAGTCTGTGGCCTGCGAATTTCCGGCGGGCGAGTTTGGCCCCTAGCCGAAAGCGATGCCTATGAAACGTGCAGTCTGCCTACTGCTGCTCTGCTTGCCGGCGCTCTGGTGTGGATGCCGCAAGGCCGAATCCGGTTCGAAAGACACCACGCTGCTGCAATCCAAGAAAGTGGACGCTGAGTCGGCGGCTTTTGTGGCCGGCAAGAAGAACAAGATTTATCATCGGCGCGGATGCCGGTTCGCGGCCAGCCTCGATTCGCCGGTCGGGTTCGCTTCGGAGTTCGAGGCCCAGAACTCCGGCCGCGTTCCATGCGAGTTCTGCGCGAATCTACCTGTGAAGCCCGCGGAAGAGCCGGCCGCGCCGAAGCCGGAGGCTCCACAGAAGTCCGAGCAGCCTGGAAAACAACCATGAAGCTCCCGATGAAAGCACAATTCTCGTGCGCAGCCATCCTTACGACAGCACTGCTGGCGTGCGCCAGTGCTGCAGCCGGCGAATCCGACGGCAAGACAACAGAAGATAAGAACGCCGCGCTGCTCGACCGGATTCCCATGGGCGACTTAGGTGACGACAAGGTCATTCTGCAATCGGGCGACATCAAGATTCCACTTGCAGCCGTTGAACGGGTTGAGTTGGCGTATGCCGCGGCCGAAAAACGGCGAAACCGCCGCATTAAAATGACTGATCAACTTCGGCTGCTGCTGCGCAAGCAGTTCGCCTTCCGCTTTCTGGCCAATGCTGTTATCGAGAAACATGCAGCGGATCAGAGGCTGGAAATCGCACAGGCTGAATTTGAGACGCAGTTCGAAAAGTTCCGGCGAAGCAAGCAGCAGGAAGACAACGCCGGCAGTTACGAGCAATGGCTGGCCGACAACGGAATGACCGACGAGGAATTCCGCCGGTTCTGGCGCGCGAACTTCGCCATCGAGCAGGCCGTCGGCAAGCTCGTAACCGACGATGACGTGCAGAAAGTTCTGGCGAAGACGGACGCCTTGTTGCTTCGCCGCGCCGCTCACATTCTCGTCATCTTCAAGGGCGACTCATCGATTCAGCGCAATGTCACACGCTCCAAAGAAGATGCCAAAGCAGCCGCCGAAGAGATCATCAAGAAGTTGAAGGCCGGCGAGGACTTCGCCGCCCTTGCAAAAGAGAGCAGCGACTGCCCCAGCGCCGATCAGGGCGGCGTGCTTGGATGGTTCCCGCGCGATGGCGGGGCGAGCGTGGCCGGACCGCGCGTCGCCGAAGCCATCTACAAGCTCGAAAAGCCCGGCGATTTCACACAAGCCCCGGTGGAGAGCGCGTTCGGCTATCATGTCATCAAGCTGCTGGAGATTCGCCAGCCCGCGGAAATGAAGGATGACATCCACAAGCATCTGGTTTCAGAAAAGTACGGCAAGCAGATTCAGCAGCTTGTGGAAGAGGCGGCGAAGACGGCGAAGTACAACCAGAAACTACTGTTAGTTCCTACTCCTGCTCCGTGATAATCGGCAGGACACGAGAGGACGTCGTGGCTGACGTGGCCAGGCGATCCTTGCCGGCCCGCTTGGCGGCATAGAGCGCCGTATCGGCTCGCTGAAGCAGCATGTCGATGTTCTTGTCCTCGTGGCGGACTGTCGAAACCCCGATGCTCACCGTGATCGTCAATGGCTGGCCGTTGATGTGCAGTGGCGACTTGCGAATGTTGTGCAGGATCTTCTCGGCGGCAAAGACCGCCCCTTCCTGGCCTGTGCTCGGAAGAATGACGACGAACTCCTCTCCGCCGTAACGCCCGACAATATCCACACTCCGGACAGACTCGCATAGCCGATTGGCGATGTAGCGCAAGGCTTGGTCGCCGGACTGATGCCCGAACGTATCGTTGATGGCCTTGAAATTATCCGCGTCCACGATCATCAAGGAGAAGATGTTGTTGAAGCGGCGCCAGCGGCCCCACTCGTTCTCCGCCAGTTCGAGGATCATCCGGCGGTTGAGCAGTCCGGTCAGAGCGTCCTCACGAGCCAGCTTATTAAGCTGCTCGTTCACGTCCGCCAGTTGCTGCTCCATCTTCTTCAGCGCGGTCACGTCCTGCGAAACGCCGACGAGTCCAATAATGTTGCCGTCGCGATCGTAGAACGGAACTTTGCTGGTCAGCGTCCAGCGCTCCGGCGCGCCCTCGATAAATTGCCGCTCGACCTTGCCAATGATGCGCTTCCCGGCGATCACGTCTCGCTCATCCTGATAGAACTCCCGCGCGCGTTCGGCCGGGTACAGATCGAAGTCCGTCTTTCCCACGATCTGGTCAGGATGGCTCATCCCCAGGTACAGTGCGTGATAGCGGTTCGTGCGAATAAAGCGCGACTGCCGGTCCTTGAAATATACGTTGTCGGGAACGTTATCCATCAGCGCCTGGAGCAGGTCGCGCTCTTTGGCCAGTTGCTCCTGCGCGCGCTTCAGGATCGTGATGTCTTCGGAAATCACCAGCACCGCCGGGGCGCCGCCGGCCAATGCCAATGGCAGCTTCCGGGTTCGGTGCCAGCGCTCGCTCCCGTCGCCAGGCACGAGCACCGGATCTTCCTTAGTGATGGACTGACCCGAACGGACGACTTCGGCGTCCTCTTTAAGCCACTGAGCGATCTCCTCCTGCTGCCCGCCATGGGCCACATGCAAATCAGTATGCATCATGCCGGCAATCTTCTCGGGCGAAATTCGGTAAAACTCTGCAAACGCCGCATTCGCCAGGATGATTTTGCCCCTGGCATCGCGCAACCGAATGATGTTGGGGTTGGTATCCAGAACCTGGCGCAGCAGAAACTCGCTTTGCCGCAACGCTTGCTCTACACGCCTGCGCTCGGTGATATCCAGCACCACACCCACCAGGCTCCACGTCCCCGGGCCGATCGGTGTTACGCCGACGTTCTCCGCCATCCAGCGCTCAGAACCGTCCACGCCGTGCATGCGAAATTCCTGCGTATAGCCTGCCTGCCCGCTCCGTAATGCCTCTAGAGCCCTCCTGTTCATCTCCGGAAGGTCTTCGGGAGCGATCCGCTTGCCCCATACCTCGGACGCGGTCGAGCCCGATTGGTCCAACCCAAGCCAGCGGCGAATGGGCTCGGAGGTGAATAGATGCATATTCCAGACGAGCACGCCGTCCTTCTCAGTGACCTCGGCATGCCACAGCACGCATTGCGCGCGCGAAATGACGTCGCGCAGGTTCGATTCCGCGCGCATGTGCTCGGTCACGTCGCGGTTGATGCCCACGATCCCGACAACATTGCCGCTGCGATCCAGCAGCGGAACTTTCGTGGTGGAGACCCAGCGCTGGCTGCCGTCGCGCACACGGGTCAGAACGCGCCCGATGATCGGTTTGCCCGTGGCAAGTATAGTTTCCTCATCGGCGCGATGCGCCTGAGCGCGCTCTGCGGGCATGAAATCAAAATCTGTCTTCCCGATGACTTCCGCCGCGCTTTGCGCTCCCAAGTTGCGCAGCACCGCGTGATTCACACGCATAAAGCGGCCCGCCGCGTCCTTGAAGTAAATCTGGTCGGGCATGTTGTCCATCAGCGCCCGCAGCAGATCGCGCTCGTGGGTCAGCGCCTGCTCGGCGCGCCTGCGCTCGGTAATATCGCGGCTGATGCCAACGAGGCCGATGACCTTGCCCGCGGCATCGAAGACGGGAGCTTTTGTCGTGGACATCCACACTTCGCCAGCCTTCGTGTGTCCCACTTCGGTGCGGTCGCGCAACTGCCGGGCGCTCGCCATAACACTCTGGTCATCGGAGCGGAAGGCCGCGGCGTCCGGACCGGGGAAGAAGTCGGAGTCAGTCTTGCCAAGTGCTTCGGCTGGGGTCTTGACGCCAAGCGTGTCGGCCACGCCTTGGTTGACCTTCAGAAAATTGCTGTCGAGATCCTTGAAGTAAATCTGATCGGGGATGTTGTCCATCAGCGCCTTCATCAGGTCGCTTTCCCGCTGAAGCTGAGCAAGGACGGTCGCGTTTTCCTGCTGACTCTTCTTCAGGGCTGCAACTTCACGCTGAAGTTCGTCGTTGGCTGCGGCCAGGTCGCGGGCGCGTCGAGCAGTCCGCCAGAGGATGGCGGAGACCGCTGCTAGAGCGACGGCCAGGACGACAGCCACTATTTCCATTCGCGCGTTCGGACTCCTGACGGGTCACAGGTGCAACGATGGCGCGCATTATCCCGAGAAAAGGCGCTTTGTGTCAAAAGCGAAAATGGGGCCGATTTGAGCGAATTGCCCCTTTTTGCGCACTCTCCCATGAGAAAGCAGCTTTTCCACAAATCACATCGCAATGGCTCCATGTCGCAACCAGCGTCAATAACCCATATTATTCACAATGTGCGTCAGTACAGTTACCGTACTTTGTCGTTAAAGCCTACCTCGTAGCTGGCCGATACTTAAGTGCTGGCCTGTCCGCCAGTAACGTGCACAACCGAGAGAAGCTGTTATGCCCCGCATCACTGTGCGGTCACAGGTGCTGTTTCCAGCCTTGGTGCTTTGCGCCCTTCTGCTTTTTCTGGTCCCGGAAGCGAACATCAATTCGCTGCGCGGCCAAAGTCTTTCGTTGCTCAGCCCAGTGCTGAACGTGTTCCACTCCGCTGCCCCGCACAGAACACCCGAACCCGCGCTCATTGAAGTGGCGGCAAAACCCGCTGTAGCCGCACAACCCAAGGCTCAAGACCTGAATCTCCTGCCAATCATCGACGACCAGCGTGCGCAGATCGCCCGCCTTCAGGACGAAATCGCGAAACTGAGATCTTCCGGACCGCTGGACGCAACGCTTCGCCTGACCGCCGGATTCTCCGCCGAAGTCATCGGCCGCCAAATCCTCTGGCAGGAACCCATTCTCGCGCTCAACAAAGGCCAGGCTGAAGGCGTTCGCATGCACGCCGGCGTCATGCATCGCGGAGCGGTGCTGGGCAGAGTGATCTCGGTCGGCCCGCACGCAAGCTGCGTCGCCCTGCTGACGCACCGCGGGCTGAACATCGGTGCGCGCCTCTCGAACTGCCGCGTGGAAGGCGTTCTGCAAGGTGGTGCCTTGCCCACGGCAGGCGAAACCGAAGAACGTCTTTGCCGAATGGCCGTCGTCTCGAAAGACCTTAATGCAAAGGTGGGCGAACAGGTCGTCACCAGCGGTTACGACGGCGTCTTCCCCGCCGGGCTATGGCTCGGCGTCGTCGTTGCCGTGAACAAGAAAAGCGACGTTCAATGGGAATTGACCGTTCGTCCGGCCTGCAATGCAAACGCAGTGGAAACGGTGCAGGTGCTGACGGCTTCGCAACTGGAAGTCCCATGGCCGGTCGCAAAGAAGACAAAGTGAGGGTGTGATCGACGGGGGCTGTTTCCCGTCCTTGCCGGATGAGCAAAAATGAAATCAGCATTCACTCTCGTAACGCTGTTCTGCGCCGCAGTGGTCCTGCAACTGGGCCTCTTCCCGGCGTTCGTGCCGACGTTGCTGCAGCCCGACGTCGGCCTGCTGATCGCCATGGCTGCGCTGGCGTTCTGCCCGCGCGAATTCGCACTGATCGCACTGTTCGTCCTGGGCCTGCACGCGGACCTTTTCGGCTCGGCGCGCTTCGGATTGCTGACGCTCTCGTATCTGCTCTCGGCCGGGCTGATCCTCTGCGTCGCGTGGCGCGAACTGACGCGCGGCGATCTGCTGGCAGCCTGGGCCGGCGGAGTTGCCGCAACGCTCCTGGCGCACTCATTGTACGTGCTCCTGGGCCTGCTGTGCGGGTTCGACGTCCGCTGGGGACAGGCGTTTGCGACGCTGCTCGCAAGGATGCTGGCGGCCTTGATCTGGGGCCTGCCGCTGGCCTGGGCTTGCGCGCAGTGGTTGTACCGGCTGGGAATGATGGCTCCTCCGGTGCACGAACGCTGGGCCGCTGAGATCCGTCTGGCTGCCGCCCGGCGCGGCAAAGTGATGCGAGGCTGATGGGATTTTAGATTTTGGATTTTGGATTTTGGAACGGGCCTAAAACGTGTTCTCTGTCGTCAAAAACAAAGCGGTGTTCAAAACACGCATCGGCCTCGTGGCCGTGGCGCTCGGTCTCGCCTTTCTGGTGATTCTCGGTCGGCTCGCCCAGTTGCAGATCGTTCGTTACCCGCAATATGCCGCGCTCGCCCACCGCGACCGCGACATGGAACATTTGCTTCCCGCTTTGCGCTCAATGATCTACGACCGCAATGGCACGCTCATGGCCGGTGATCAACCCTCCTACGATCTGTCGGTTCGCGTGGACCGCCTGCATCTGGCCCGCGTAAAGGTTGACGAAATTGAAGCGATGGCCTCGAAGTTCCGCCCGCCGCAAGATTCGGAGCCCGAGGAGGTCTCAGCCGCGGCCGCTCGCCGCCAGAAACGCGATACGATGTTCGAGGTGCTGGTGGCGCAGCTTCCGTCCGAACCCTTCGTTCACGAACTGGCGCAAGCCGTTCAGCGCGAGGAGAAGGAAATCACGGAAGGAGCGCGCAAGGCCCTCTACGCGGTGGCCTGCAACCGAGCCTCCGCGCGCGCGCCATTCCGAATCCTCGGCGGCATCGATGAGAAGACGTGGATTTCGTTGCGCGCGGTCCACGAAGATGTTTTCCGGGATAACCGCGTGCTTTACGGCAAGGCCGCGGGCAAAACCGAACCGCTCGAACTGCCGCCGTTCCCCGGCCTTGTCTGCACGATCTCGACGCGTCGTGTGTATCCGCTGGGCACCACCGCCTGTTTTTTGCTCGGTATAGTTGGAGATCTGAGCGCCGACGAAGAAGAGAGCCTCCAGCAGGACGGTCTGTTGCTTGAATCCGCCGGCGCGCGCGCCCGAGCATGGGCTCGCATGCGCGAAGAAATGAACGACCAGGAAGCCGCGCGTCTGGAACCGATCTTGCGCGTCAACCCACGCGATATCTACGACATGGGCGAACTCTACCGCGTGCTCTCACGCCTTCGCCCCAGCGACCGGCAGGCCGCCGCGGAACTCGGACTGGCCGAACCTGTGCGCTGGACCGAACGTCCCCCTCGTATGCAGCTCAACATAGCCGAGAAGATGTGGCTGGGCGTCGGCCTGCCAACGAACACCACGCGCAACCGGCTGCCCAACAAAACCATCGGCGAACAAGGCATTGAACGCTTCTACAACGACCGGCTGCGCGGCAAGCACGGCATGAAGATTCGCGAAGGTCTCGATAAGGAGGTCCAGAGCAGTCTGGCTTACCGGGACGTGTCCACGCCGGAAGAGGGCGAGCCTCTGGCGCTGACGATCTCCCTGCCTTGGCAGAAAGCGGTCGAATCCGCACTGAAAAGCCAAAGCCAGCCCGGCGCGGTCGTGGTGCTGGATGTAAAGACCGGTGAAGTGCTGGCGATGGCGAGCTGGCCCGATTTCGATCCCAATCTGTTCACGCCCCCGCGCGAAGGCCCGCACCGCCAGGAACAGTTGCGCGCGCTGCTCTGCGACCCCGCAAAGCCGCTGCTCAATCGTGCAATCAGCGAGCAATATCCGCTGGGTTCCGTGATGAAATGCCTGATTGCCGCAGCAGCGCTGGAGAAAGGCGTCGTCACGACCAGCGATACCTTTGAATGCCCCGGTTACATCATCGAAGGCGGACAGAAATTTCACTGTGACGATGCACGCGCTCATGGCACGGTCCAGCTCATCAAGGGCCTGCGCGTTTCCTGCAACGTGACCTTTCAGCAGATCGGCGCGCGGCTGGGCGTTGAAGGTCTCGCCCCGTTTGCGAAGCTCATCTTCGGTCACAAGACCGGACTCGACCTCCCCGGCGAAACCAGCGGCATTTACCCGGATCGAGCGTGGCGCCTGCGCGCCTACCCGAACAATCCATCGGCGCGCATCTGGACGCGCGGCAACGATTACCTGCTCTCGATCGGCCAAGGCCACTTCGCATGCAGCGTCCTTCAAGCCACCGTGCTGATGGCCGCCATCTGCAACGGCGGCCAGGTCGTCACTCCCAGACTCTGGCTGGATGCTCCCAAAGAAGCCCCAAAATCGCTCGGAATTTCTCCGCAGAATCTGGCCATCGTGCGGCAAGGAATGGAGGAAGTCGTAAACGTCAATCGCCCTGGCGAACGCGGCACCGCGTACACCGCTTTTCACGAACACGGCCCCGAACTGGCCATTAAAGTCGCCGGCAAGACTAGCACCGCCGAACATAAGAAGGGGGCTGAGGCGCACGCGTGGTTCGCCGGCTACGCGCCCGCCGACAATCCGCAGGTGGCGTTCGCAGTGTTCATTCAGGAAGGCGGTCACGGTGGGAAGGAAGCAGCGCCCGTCGCGTACAAGTTCTTGAAGGAAATCTACGGCACGCGTAACGCTCCGGTGAAGAATCCGGGCGCGCCGCAGGAAGTGGCAGCATCAGAACCGCGACCGTGATGTGTGGCACGGGCAGCCTCTGTTCGCTGTTGGCTGCCCGTGCAGAAGCGTGGTGAGTCACAGGGGTGTATCAAATGGCTGAGAATGCAGCGATAGACTACGAAAGCGCGCTAAAGCCGCTCAAGCGCATCGATTTATTCCTGGTCGGTTGCGTGGCTCTGGTGATTGTGATCGGCGTCTGCTTCATCGCGAGCGCCGTGCGCGGGCTGCCGGCCGGGGGTTCGACGGCCGGGTATGTTGCGCGGCAGATGGTCTTCGTTTGCATGGGCGCTACGCTTTTCCTGGCTCTTCAGCGCATCAATTACCTGACCATCCTTCGGCATGCACCTTTGCTCTATCTGATTGGTCTGCTGCTGCTCTGCGGCGTCTTCGCCACGCGGCCGATCAACGGCGCGAGAAGCTGGTACGACCTGCACTTCTTTAAGCTGCAGCCTTCGGAGTTGATGAAACCGATCATCATTCTGGCTCTGGCGCACTATCTGATGTACCGCGACAGCTACAAAACGCTGACCGGTCTTTTCGTGCCACTGGTGCTGGTGCTGGTCCCCATGCTGCTGATCATGAAGCAGCCGGACTTGGGCACGTTTCTGGCGTTCGCGCCCGTGGTCTTCGTGATGCTTTTCGCGGCCGGAGCTCGGCCCCGGCATCTGCTGCTGACGATAATGGCCGGCGGCACGGCCATGGTGGCGATGTGGTTCACCATTATGAAGGACTACCAAAAGAAACGCATCCTCGCGTGGCTCAACCCTGACGAATACCGACTGGGCGAAGCATGGCAGCTTCTGCGTTCGGAAGCGGCCATCGGCTCCGGCGGCTTCTGGGGCAAAGGCTGGGGGGAGTCTAGCCAGAATGGTTTGAATTTGCTGCCCGAGAAGCACACCGACTTCATCTTCGCTGTCGTTTCTGAAGAAGGCGGCTTTATTATGGCTGCGCTGCTGCTGCTGCTGATCTTCCTCGCCGCGCTGAGCGGCCTGGGGATCGCCGCACGCACGCGCGAACCTGCCGGGCGCTTGATTGCCGTCGGCTGCGTCACGATGCTCTGTTCGCAGGTGCTGATCAACACCGGCGTGGCACTCGGCCTCCTACCCACGACCGGCTTAACCTTTCCGTTCGTCTCCTATGGCGGCAGCTCTGTGCTCAGCGCGTCTATTTGCCTGGCGCTCATCGCCAACGTCGGTGGCCAGCAGGAACCTGTCCTGGCTCGCGAAGACTTCGAGTAGTACGAAACGCCGGCAGAGTAGGTACATCGTTTGCATCTTTTTTGCCGCCCCGAAAGCTGTGGGGCGCCGCGAAAAGGAGCGCGCGAAATGGCTAAATATAATCGTTTGTCGAAAGACCATGCGGCCGTGCTGTTGATCGACCACCAGACCGGCCTGCTGTCGCTCGTGCAAGACTACTCGCCCGGAGA
Organism: Planctomycetota bacterium; assembly: GCA_036504595.1. Lineage (GTDB taxonomy): Bacteria > Planctomycetota > SZUA-567 > H5-PLA8 > H5-PLA8 > DASXUX01. The sequence goes on from DASXUX010000042.1 coordinate 47,251, forward strand.
GTTCAAAAACGCAATCTTGGCGTTGGCGGACTTGTCGAAGTACTTCAACCTTCCCACCATTCTCACGACTAGCTTTGAAGACGGACCGAATGGCCCGATTATGCCCGAACTGAAAGAGATGTTCCCCGATGCGCCCTACATCCCGCGCCCGGGCCAGATCAATGCCTGGGACAACGCCGACTTTGTCAAAGCCGTGGAGGACACCGGCCGCAAGCAACTGATCGTCGCAGGAATCGTGACGGACGTTTGTGTCGCGTTCCCCACGCTTTCGGCCCTTGAAGCCGGCTATGAAGTTTTCGTCGTGACAGACGCCTCAGGCACGTTCAATGAATCCACCAGGCACGCCGCTTGGGCGCGAATGTCCGCCGCGGGCGCACAACTGATGAACTGGTTCAGCGTGGTTTCCGAACTGCACCGCGACTGGCGCAATGACGTTCACGGCTTGGCGAACATTCTTGCCGCGCACGTCCCGGCGTATCGAAACCTGATGACGAGTTACGATGCGAAGGTTGCTGCGCAAAAACATGAGCCCGCGATGGCGACGTCCGGCACGTAACTTTACCTACTCCTTTTATCGGGTAGGCGGGGCTCTTAAATGAGCCCCGTCCTCCCACACCACCGTACGTACGGTTCCGTATACGGCGGTTCAAGATGGTTCGCCCAGCCGCGCAGCTTGGGAGTCAGTTCGTCGATCAGCCGGCCGAGGCTCCTCCCCCGGCCTGCTCGAAAACGCTCCCGTAATCTCTCCTTGAACCGTCGTTCCGATTCTGGAGCCACTTTAAGCTTCGTGGCCTTTCCCAGCGCCAGTTCATGGCGCACGAAACAAAAAAACCGGGGCCTTCGCCCCGGTTTCCACAACTCGCTCTTCACCACTCACCAAGTACCGTTCACCAAGTACCAACCTAGAACATCAGTTGGTACTGCAGCAGCATCACGTTGTTGCGAACCTCGCGCAGACCGCGCTCAGGATTGCTGCCGCGCGTCTCTTCGTCCACGACCATGAAATCGTACGACAGGCGGTGCTTGTAGCCCTTCGTATACATGTTCACGCCAACAGTCAGAACGTTGGTGCGGAACAAATCGGTATGCGTGTCGGGACTGACCAGATCCTCCATGATAATGTTGTAGAATTGTTCATAGCGAACCTTGAGTTCGACCGGGCGGATCAGATCCGTGAAGAAGTTCTTCTTCTCCAGCATCTCGCCGAAGTAGCTCTCGCTCAACCGGTAGCCGAACGCCCCGTAAAAGCCATCGCGGTGGAACGGCGCAGGCCGCGTCTGCTGGCCGAAGTCGCCGCTGCCGATCCCCAAAGCGCGCACCGAGCCCGGAACCGTGCGATCCTTCTGGTAGCCGTACTCGCCCCGCAGCCATAGACCGCGCAACGGGCCCATCGGCTTGTACATCAGCCACGCCGCGTGCTGAATGGCGGCAGTCTCCGGGTGTCCGATGTTGGGCGTTGGGTTCGCCAGCGGATCGGCATCGCTGCCCTTGCCGTGCTTGCCAAAGCGGCCGGAATAACCCAGTTCCAGGCTGCCCCAACAGCCGCGGTTCCAGATCGGACGCACCATCAGGCTGCCCAGGAAATCCTTCGCGTCATTATCATCGGTGCGATTGGAGCGCTGTCCCACGCGATCCGTCAGGTCCGCGTTGACGTTGCTGTCCGTCACGTCGCCGATCTGCCAGTTGTGAGCCGAATTGAAGAAGTTGCCCGCTCCATCGAAGACACCCAGCCAGTACTGCACGCGTCCGTCTTCCGGGTGCTCGCAATCAATCCACGATCCATGCGCCTGCACGCCCAAGTCGCGTTCGGCATTATCCTGATTCACCATCGCCCGCTCGATAAAATCCAGATACCCGTCTTCGCGCGGCCCTTCTTCGCCCATCTTTGGCCGGAACTGCCCCAACGTGAAATCATGGTGCGGAACCACGCCGTGGTAGTTGATGAACGCATCCAGCAGCAACCGGTTGGGCTGCCCGCCGCCCACCTGCACCGAACGATGCTGCCACGTCTCGCCCAGTCCCGGGCCGTTGACCAGATCGTACTCCGGGTTAACGTACGGCATCGACTTGAACAATCCCTGATTGCTCGGATACGGCGGATAGCTGGTAATTTCGCGCGCAGGGTCGATCGAAACGTACGCCAGCACGTTCTCGTGGATATCCATCGTAAAGCGAAGTTCGGTCCGCCCAATAATGTAGCCCCCCATGCTCACCGGGCGGCCATTACCCGTGCTGAAAACGTCGCTTTTGTCTTTGTCCTTGAGTTCGTGCGTCCAGAGCTGAAACAGAGCGCCGATCTGCAGTTTGCCGCTGCGGCTGGTCACCGTCGCATTCGGACCGAACTTGCGGCCCGCCAGCGCGTCCACTCGCCCCACCGGCGTGTCGCTCTGCTCCTTCTGATATAAACGCTTCCGCAGGTCCTCGACTTCCTGGCGCAGTTCGTCGGCGGTCACTGCCGCCTTCAGCCCCGTGCTCAGCGTCAGGAGCGCCGCTGCGGCCAGAATCGCCCGTTTCGGCGAAAACCGATATGACATCACCTACCCCCTCCCAGAAATTTCAAAACAAAGAATGAAGGCGCAAATATAGCAGTGCCGCGCGCATTCGCAAGATAGCGCCTCCCGAATTTCTTATAAAAGGACATCTTCCGGCTATAGTATACCTAATATATTGCTAACAAGAAAGTTTCTTCATATCGCAATTTTTCGTTTTGGGTATTGACAACTCACCCCTACGTGTTAGAAACTCTGCTTCACTACACCGCACGTCTGGGAAGTCGCAGTTGACAACAGACGCGGTGTTTTGCGAGCATTTTTTCTCGGGCCGATTGGTGGCGCGGGCCGCCAGGGATGCCTGGGGGGGATTAAAGGGGAACAGGGAGGGAATGATGGTTTGCATTCGAGGGATTGCAATCACGCTGCTTACCGCTCTGCTCGTTTTGCCGAGCATGGTGCGGGCGGCTGATGCAACGCAGTCGGAAATCGATGCGCTCAAGAGGGACGTCGAGGATTTGCGCCGGAAGCTCAGTGGCTCTTCGGCCGCGATGCCCCGGACGTCGGTTGATCGCGCGTTGGAGAGCAAGTACGGCCCCAACAACGCGGTTACGACACGCAGCGGCAAGCTGACGATCAGCGGCCTGCTGCAGGTTTGGTATCAGGGAGTTCATAACGACGATCGCAGCTTGTTCAACAACGCGGCTGGCAGTGGCTTGGTTGACACCTTCCAGGCTCAGGACAACGATACGTTCCGCATTCGCCGCACCGAGCTCAAGTTCACGATGGACATTCACGAAAACGTGACCGCCGTCGTGATGATCGACCCGGCTCGCGAAGCAACGTCCTTCTCCAACGGCAGCGATCCGCTGGCCAACAGCGGCATCTTCAAGCGCATGCCGGTTGTCTCTCCGGAGTTCGACGCAGCCAACGGCCCAGGTCTCGGTGACACGGGCGTCGTCGCGGCCGTCCAGAGCGGTTCGGGCAAGGTTCCGAAGCTTCTCCAGGACGCCTACATCAACTACCACGGCGTGGTGCCGCATCACGACTTCCAGGTCGGTCAGTTCATCCCGTTCCTGGGCGAAGAAGGCATTCGCAGCAGTGCGCAGCTCGACTTCGCGGAACGCTCGTTCCTCGGACAGCTCGGCAATCAGCGCGATCTTGGCGTTGCCATGCACGGCGTTTGGTGGGATGACCGCTTCCAGTATTGGCTCGCCGCCTTTGATGGCGCGGGCAACTACTATGGTTCGGCGGGCGACTTCCAGAACCGTTCCGACGACAACGATAACAAGGACTTCAACTATCGCGTCGTCATTCGCCCTCTGTGGAAGCATGAGTGCTGGGGCAGCCTGGAATTGGGCATGTCCTCCAAGTTCGGCAAACACGGCGAAGGTGGACAGTTGGCTGGCAACAACCCGATCGACAACCCGCTCCCGGGCCTCAATCGCCCGACGAACTGGGCAATCTGGCACAACGCGTTCGCCAGCTATCGGCCGGGTGGTTCCATCAAGGGTGCTTGGGTTGCAGGCGAATGGGCATGGATCAAAGACCGTAACGCTCCAGGGTCGGTGGTCGATGTGGATGGCAACGGCGTGGGTGACTCCGGTCTGAACCAGGCCATTGGCAAGCCCTTCCGCAGCAGCGGTTGGTTCATCGCAGCCGGCTACAAGATCTCCGATAGCCGCTGGTGCGATAGCGCTCCGGGCTGGCTGAAGCCCTTCGAATTCGTGGGCCGCTACGACACCTTCCAGAACGTCCAGGTCGCGAACCGCGTCACGGCTGATCACACCAACGTGTACAGCACGCGCGTGGCTACCGCTGGCGTGAACTACTACATCAAGGGCCACGATGCCAAGATCCAGGCGAACTACAACTGGGTCCGCAATCCTGACGGCGGCGATGCGTACACCTTCCACGGCGTGCGCAACGACAACTTCATCGTCAGCTTCCAGGTTGCGTTCTAAACCTTTCCATATCAGCCGCCGCTCTTAGCGGCTGAGACCTAAGAAGAAACCGGGCGGGCCCGCGACCGCCCGGTTTTTTTTTACTTGGTCTTCTGGTTGTCTGGGACTTACTAGCGGCACTGAGCAGTGGCTCAGTGATCGAGACAAAGCCGACGCACGCTTCAAATTATGCTATACTTTGGGGAGATTCGCTGCCGGAACAAGATCGTGATTCGCGTTAATAACTTGCCCAGCCGTTTTCTATTTGTCGCCGGAACGCTGTTCTGCACTTTCAACCGATAGCCTAAGAAACGACCTCGTCCGCTGCTCGATTGCCAGCGAAAAGGGGATGGCACGACTGCGGCATTTACTTCTCACACGTGACACAGTGCCGCGCCGTTCACCAGTCACCAGACTACCAGACTACCTTTGGAACACCGGCAAGTACCGATTCGGCATGCACAGAATCATCACCGCGATCGCCGTCCCGTAGGTCGAACCGATTTCGTCCCCGTTCCATCCGCCATCGGCGCGCTGGGAACTAAGCAACCGGTCGCGGATCGACGTAAAATACCGAGCCCAGTACTCGCCGCCGATCTGGAACATCGCCTGCGCGCCATAGAAGTGCGTATAAAAATCGTGCCCGCCTGCGCTGCGGTGCGGGTCCAGATACTTCTTCAGGTATCCAATCGCTTCTTCCGCTTCTTTCGCTTTGTACCGGCCGGCCATCAGGAAGACCGTCACGCCCGCGGCCGTCAGCGCCACGGACGACGTCTGCCCGAACTGCACCGAATAACGAATGCCGCCGTCCCGGTTCTGGCACTGCTTTACGTAGTCGATCGCATTCGCCAGGAGCTTCTCGGGAACCTCGATTCCCGCGCTGCGCGTGCTGCGCAACGCCTGCACCTGCGTCACGGTCACGGACCCCTCATCAGCGCCCGAATTCGGCGAATAATACCATCCGCCCCGGCTCGACTGCGACTGGTTGGTCTTCTTCACCGCCAGAGCCAGCGCCGTCTTGATCCGCTCGTTGAACTCCGTCCCGCTGTCCATCCCATAGGCCTCGGCCAGAAACGTCATGGCGAACCCATGCCCGTACATCGTCTGCCCGTCGTTGCGGCTGGAAATCAGCCCGTCACGGTCCTGGCTTTTCAGCACAAATTCGATGGCGCGCGCGACGTTCGCCCCGTACTTGCCACGCCCGGGCGAATGCCCCGCTGACAGTAGCGCCAGCCCCGCGAGTCCCGTCATCGCCATCTGATAGGTGCCGCTGCTGCCTTCTGAACCCCACGAGCCGTCTTTGGCCTGGTTCTTCGCCAGCCAAGCCAGCCCTTTCTCCGCGGCTTCCTCCTGCTTCGGCGTAATCTCGACAAAATCGTTCGGAACGGTATTTTTCGGATCGTCGGCACCCATCGCCGGCGCGCAGACCAAGCTGCAGACAGCCACAAAATTGAGCACAAAAGCAATTGATCGATGTGGCGCTGAATTCATGGTTCCTCAGTGGCAGCCAGCCCGCACTTCCCAAGCTTCATACTTTAACGCGCTGTCCTCGCGAAAAAAGTCTATTCGCGCCCTATCACTAGACCGGCAAAACTCTGGCTAGCCACGAAAAATCGCGAAAAATCTTGGTACGCAGCACCGTCGCTGCGCACCTCGTTAAACCTTTCTTCCAATGCGCCCTTGGAATACCATTTCGTTTTCCTTATACTACGTCAGGAATCCGGGAGGCCGGATTTCGCATGAGGATTTCGCTGGTGAAAGAGGTCACCACGGGCGCACCTCCAGCTAAGCCCGATCAATTGAATCAACCCAGAGACGAGCGGCAGCGTCGTGAGCAGTTCGAGGCGCTTGCGATGCCTCTGCTGGATCGTCTGTATGCCATGGCTCTGCACCTGGTCCGGGAACCCACGCGCGCGGACGATATGGTGCAGGAAACCTATCTGCGAGCGTGGCAAAATTTCGACCGCTTCCAGATCGGCACGCATTTCAAGGCCTGGATTTTCCAGATCCTCACGTATCTTTTCCTGAATGAACGGCGCAGCGCCCAACGCCGCGAAACCACGGTCGATTTCGGCGAACATGACATCGTCGCCGCTCCGCCCGAAACCAAGGCCATGCCCGAAGCCTCCGCCCTGGCCGATTGGGAGAAACTCTATCCAGACCTGGTTGACGACGCCCTCAAGCGCGCACTCGACCGCCTGCGCCCCGAACAACGCACGGTCTTCCTGCTCGTAACACTCGGAGAACTCTCGTATCAGGAATGCGCTGATATTCTGGAACTGCCCATCGGCACGGTCATGTCACGACTCTTCCGAGCACGCCAGCAGCTCCAGGAGGAACTCGCTCAATACGCCAAAGACCGCGGCCTGATGAGAGGCAACGCGGCTCCCGGCGACCCAGAAGAATAGCCCAGCCGTTCCAGACTCCAGATTCTCCGTTAGAACTCCCACCCGACAATAAGCAGACTCTTGAACACCGGCGACTTGTCGCTGCAGCCAAAGAGCGGCGCGATGTCGATGTGCATCTGCTTGACCGGACTGAGTTGGAAGCTGGGCCCGATCAGCACTTCCGGCTGATGCACGCCGCGGTGGTGCACTTCGTCTTCGAATGCGACTTTCACTTCGCCGCCGACCGAGAACTTTTGGTCCGTGACCGTGTAGCTCACGCCGCCAGTGACTTCATAGCTATTGGTCTGCGATCCGCCCATCGCGTGCTCAAAAACCGTGTTCGCTGCCCAGTGCAGACCTTTGATGGACGTCTCATCGCCAAAGAGCATCTTGAACTCGCAGTGATCGGCCTCTTTGTCCAGGAACTTGTACTCGGCATAAACCGTCGGATTCGCCGGGATCTTGCCCCAATCCGCGAACGCGTAGCGCAGTTCCACGTCCTGCTCGTCAAATGCGAACGTCTTCGAATCCGGCGCGTGGCTGATGGCATACAAGTCCAATTGCAGACGATGCCCAAGCCCAATCTCCGCCTCGTACTTCGTCTCCACTTCGGCGCTGCCGTGGCGCGGCTTTTCGATAATGTTCCAGTACTCGAACTCGAATTCGCCTTTTGGAATCACGTACACGCGTGTTTCAGCAAAGCGCCGGCGAGCTGTCCAGCGCGGCTGGCCATAGCTGCCGACGCGGTCCTCCTCCTTCAAGGCGCCCGCCTCGCGCTCGCTCTCCACGGTCACCGTCGGCAGTTCCCACGAACGCCGCGCTTCCGCAGCCGGCCCTTCGTCCAACGCGCGCGCCGGACGCTCGGGCGTGCTCTCCGGCCGCTGCAAGCTATCGGCGGCCGGGCTCCTGCCGATCGGCAGCCGGCTGCCTTTCAGTTGAGCGATGACTTTATCCTGATCATCGATCTTCTTCTGCTGCTGCTCGACCTTCTGCGACATCGTCCGCATCTGCTCCTGCATCTGCGATAGTTGGGCAGTCAGGTCTGGCGTGTCGGCAGCCAAAACACTGGCGGCCACGAGGCACAGCAACAACACTACCTTGGACGCACTTCGGTACATGCTCCCCTCCCGCTTATCTCTAGGTTTGCTGCGACAGTGGCAACCGGCGGGCCATTCATAATCCGACTCAGAATAGAGGCTTCCGCAAGCGGGCCCGGCCAACCGGCGCGGCTTTGCGCCTTCGTCCTGACGTTTTTATGGCAACCTCTGTCGATTCCCTGTACAGTCGGAACGTCTGATTTATGGGTTTCCCTGTGTCAAATGCACGGGCTTTTGCGCACGCGTTTTGCACAGAGCGTTCGGGTATGGCTAACCCAGTTCCGCGCCGATGGTCCCTGCGCCAAGCCCCCCCGTGGGTTCTTTCGATCGGCTTCCACGCCGCTCTGATCGCCGCTTTGGGCTGGGTCTCCATCGGGCTGGATCTCCAGCCCTCCTCGCGCGCCGACGTTCACGAACTTCCCGCACTAAGCATCGCCCTCGTTCACCCAGACTCCGCTTTCAGCCTTCCCGAACCGACCGCCGCGTTACGACCAAAGGACCCGCCCGCCGACCTCGAAGACTGGTCCGTCTTCGTGCCCCCTGAACCGCCGCCCGAAGAACCCGTGACCGAGTTTTCGGACGACGCCAGCCTTTCGCCACTTACACTCCAGCCCACCCCACCCCGCCCCGTGTTCGCTGTTGATCCAATCGACTGTCCGGCCACATCAGACTGGCGTGCCCGACCCGCGCGAGCACCGGGCCGGGCCGCCGTGGCCGGCGGCGGCGATTCCCCCGGCGGCATGGCGGGCGGCTCAGGTGACGGCCTCACCGGCGCCGGCGGTGCCCCTGGCAACGGCGACGGTCTCGGCTTTGGCGAAGGTTCCGGCCGCGGCATCGGAGCCGGCAGTGGGGATGGCACAGGTTCTGGCGAGTCCAGCGCCTCCGGCAGCGTGGCCAGCTCCAGCGCGAACACAGGCGGCGCGCGAGCGCCCCGGCCAATCAAGCTCGAACGCGGCCCTTACCCTTCGGATGCGCGCCGGCACGGTGTTGAAGGCATTGTCCTGCTGCTTGTGGATGTTCGTGACGATGGCAAGGTCGGCGAGGTGACGGTCGGCGAAAGCTCCGGCAGCAAGACGCTCGACCAGGCCGCCTGCGATGCCGCCCGCAACTGGCTCTTCACCCCCGCCGAGGCCGAAGGCCGCCGCGTGGCATCCCGCGTAAAGCTGCGCTATCAGTTCAGGTTGACGGACACAAGATAGCGCGGCCTACTGCTTATTGTCGCTTCGCAGCGCCCGTTTCATGACGTCCTTGTCGAAGTAATTCACCGACATGCCGGCATCCAAGACGATCCCCTGAGCGTTCATCCCGCTGGAGCGCTCGCTCAACAGAAACGCGGCCGCATTGGCAATCTCCTGCGTCGCCAGCGCGCGCTTCCGCAGCGTGAATTGTTCCGCCAGCAGATAGCTGTCCACATAGCCGGGTATCCCCGCCGACGCCGATGTCTTCAACAACCCCGCGCACACCGCATTGAAGCGCACATTCGAAAACGCGCTGAACGACTTGGCCAGGAAGCAGAGCGACGAATCCAGCGCCGCCTTGATCGGCCCCATGTAGCCATAGTTTTCCGAGGCCATCCGCGTTGTCGATATCGACACCGTGACGACCGAGGCGTTCTTGTCCAAAATGGGCTTGAAGGCGTTGGCGATCGCCGTCAGCGAGTAACACGAGATGCTGACCGCCTGCAGAAAATCGGCGCGCCCGGTTTCGTGAAAGGGTTTTATCCCGCCGGAGTAGTTCGCGAAAGCAATCGAATGCACCAGCCCGTGAACCGCCGGGTGTTTTGCTCCGATCTCCTTCGCCACTCGCGCGACCTGTTCGTCTTGTTCGACATCACAGACATAAATCTCGGCATTCGGCAGCAGTTTCTTCAGTCCGTCGCGATGCGCATCCGACTGCACCACATAGGCGAGCTTCGCGCCCTCCTGCGCCAACGTTTCAGAAATGAACCACGCCACGCTCTTCTTGTTAGCGACACCAAAAACGACGATCGTCTTGCCTTCCAATCCAAGAAAACTCACGCGCTCTCCTATTTGTGATTTTCGATTTTGGATTTTGTATTCAGTGTCGCCGGCAACAATCCAAAATCCAAACTCATCTTTTCATCGCCGTGCAGGCGAACTCCAAGCTGACAGCCGTCTTCCCATTCACGCGCGCCGTCCCGGCCATAAAGTACGCGCCCCCCAGCATCTCTTTCAGCGTCACTTCCATCTCAAGCACGTCGCCGGGCCGCACCATCTGTTTGAACTTCGCGTTGCTCAGTCGCGTCAGCACCGGAATCTTCCCCGCCAGCGCAGTGCCGCCCAACTTCGCGATCAGAATCGCCCCGCTCTGCGCCAACGCCTCGCAAATCAGCACGCCCGGCAACACCGGATAACCGGGGAAATGCCCCGCAAACACCGGATCGGCCGGATCGACCCGCTTGCGAGTGCGAATCGTGCTGCCCTCGACGCCGGCGATCTCATCGACAAGCAGGAACGGCGCACGATGGGGGATGAAATCTTCAATCTTCATTCAGCGCATCCACATCCGCAGTCCCCGCCCCGCTTAATCCAAAATCAAAACTCCAAAATCCAGAATCGTCACAGCCCGCCCGTCACTTCCAGGACCGTGCCGGTGACGTACGCCGCTTCCTTGCTCGCCAGAAACAGCACGCACGCCGCGATTTCTTCGGGATTGCCGAAACGCCGCATCGGCACCTGGTCAACGTATGCCTGTCGCTGCTTCTCCGGCAAATCCTTCAGCAGTTCAGTCCCGACAAAGCCCGGCGAAACGCAGTTGACCGTGATTCCTCGCGTCGCGACTTCCTTGCTCAAGCTTCGCGTCAACCCGATCTGTCCGGCTTTTGAGGCCGCGTAGTTCGCCTGACCCGCAAACCCAAAATGCGAACACGGCGAGGTGATGTTGATGATACGCCCGTAACGCTTCTGCATCATCCATTGCACCGCGAACTTGCTCATGTTGAACGTGCCGCTCAAATTCGTGCCGATCACGTCCTGCCAGTCCTGCGGCTTCATCATGCCCAGCACCGAATCCCTGCGGATGCCCGAATTGTTGACCAGAATCTGCAGCCCGTCCGGATACGCCTGCGTCAGCGCCTTGAACAACGCCTCGACCTGTTCGTAGCTGGCCACATCGCACTTCCGCAGGTCCAGCCGTCCTTCATGCGCCGCATTGCCCTGCTTGAAACTCTCCGCCGCCGCATCGTTGCTGACATACGTGGAGATCACTCGCGCACCCGCCGCGAGAAACGCCTCGCTAATCGCCCGCCCGATCCCGCGCGTGCCGCCGGTCACCAAGACAGCGTTGTCTGCAAAATCAAATTTGGTATTGGCCATGAGCCCCACTCTATCACGCCGCCAGCATCCGGAAAAGCAGCGCCCGCCGCCGCTTGCGAACCAAAAACCATGAACTACGAACCCGAAACCCGCTGTTCCCGCGCGTATTTGTCCACGTTGTTCGCGACGATGATGCCGTAGTTTACCGCACCCAGCCATCCCGACATGATGATGCCGACCGACCCGGCATGGAACAATCCGCGCACTTCACTGGGCAGGCCCATGCTGACCTTTAAGCCCTCGAACTTCGTCCCGAACGATGCGCCGCCTTCATGCTGCGTGTAGCGCTCGAACGTCTTCGGCGTCGCCGCCTCGGTCCAGTCAATCTTCCCACGCACGCCTGGCAGGTATTTCTCCAGCCCGACAATCGTCTCCTCGATCAGCTTGCGCTTTTCGGCTTCGTACTGCTCCGGCGTCAGCGAGGCCCAATCGTCGTAGTTGGCGTTCGTGGAGGAAACGATCGCATACCGGTCGCTGCCCGGCCGCAAATCCGGGTAATAGAGCGAAAAAGTGCGGCTGGTCACGTTTCGCGAACACAGCGCCGTCGAATCGAAGTGCGGCAGAACCGACGTGAAGAGCAGATCCCCGATGTGCTCGATCTTCTCGCCGCGCCGGATGCCCAGGTAAACCTGGCAGCTCGAATTGTTCATCCGCACCGAGCGGACTTCATCGACGAACTCCCGCCGCAGGTTCTCCGTGCCCACCATCTTCAAAATCGTCGTGCGCAGATTCGCGTTGCTCAGCACGGCCTTCGCCTTGATTGTGTGCCCGCCCGCCACCACCCCGCACGTCCGGCCATTATCAACCAGAATCTTCTCGACGGGCGCATTGACCCGCAGATCGACCTTGTTGCGCAGCATCTCCGTGCGCATCTTCTTCAGCAGCAGATTCGTCCCGCCCTGGAACGTGAACACGCCCTTGCTCATGAAATTCGAGAAGACGATCCCGTACGTGATCGCCGGGTCGTCCAGCGTCGAGCCGTTCGCGTAGGCGATCGGCTCCATCAACAGGCGCACCACATCGTCGCGTCCGGGAAAGAACTTCGCGAACAACTCCCGCGTCGTCATCCGCTGATCGTCGTAAAAGTTCATCGCGCGAGCAGTCTCGAAGAACTTGTCCACCGTCGGCTGCTCGACGCCAAACCGCGTCGTCAGGATGCGCTTGAAGTCGTTGACGTCGAACGTCGTCTCCAGCGAAAACTGCGGGTTGTCGAAGCGGATGTGCTTAAGCTGAATGATCGAATCGGCGATCTCCTGGGTCCAATACTTGCGGCAAGACTTCACCATCCCAACCGGGAAGCCATGCAGCGAAATGTCGAACAAATGCCCGCGCGGCCGAGTGAACCAGGTCGCGAGCCCGCCAAAGTTGGCATACTGTTCCAACAGTAGCACGCGGTGGCCGATCTTCGCCAGCGTGTTCGCCGCCGTCAGCCCGGCCAGTCCACTGCCGATGACAATGATGTCGTACTCGCTCTTAACGTCCTTCAACCAGTCTCTCATCTTCCCTCACTACGCTTTGCGTCCTCTTCAGCTCCGGCCCTTCAGCACGTGCGCATTCGCCATCATGATCCCGCTCAGCAGCGCGCCGACAATCCCCAAAAATCCTTGATCGGTCCCGCACAGAAACAGATTCTCCAGGTCGGTTCGCCCGTCGCCTGTCTTGTTCGTCGAACCATACACGGCGCCATTCACGTGCCCCGTAAACCGCTCAATCGTGCGCGGCGTAAACACGTCGATATTCTTGACGTGTTGCCGGAAGTCCGGCACGATCCGCGAGACCGCCGCTGCGCTCTGTTCGTACCACTCGCTCTTGTGCTTTGAATACAACTCCGGCGATTGGCTCGTCCAGAATGCGTAATTGGCCATGTGGGTGATGCGCACCAAGCCTTCATCGAGCGGCTTGAGATACTGGAAATTATTCGGGCAGCACACCACGCCGCTGTGCAAGTCCACCGGTTCTTCCGGCGGCCGGTATTGGAATATGTCGCGGTCATTATAGAAGACGATCGTAAAGTCCAGCCCCAAGTCTATCGGCAGCGCATCCAGCACCGAGATGGACTCCACAAAGGTCATCCGCCCGGCATGGCTGTACAAATCGGCCCTCTGCGCTGGGGCGAGATCCGGCCGCAACGCCAGCGTCTCCACCAGGCCGGCCGAGGAGAGCACTGCGTCAGCCGTGATGACATAGCCGTCTTCGAGTTCCACACCGGCCACGCGACCCTTCTCGATCAGCAGTCGCTTCGCACCGCGGTTGAGCCTCAGTTCGCCATGATTCCCTTTGAAATGCCGAATCAGTGTGGAGATGATCTGTCTTACGCCCGCCCGCGGCCGCCCGAATCCTTCACAGAAGATGCTCTTGAACATGATGGCCATCTGACCGAACTGCATATCGTCTTCCCACGCGCTGCCGTAATACATCAGCGGGCAGAGCAGCATCTCGATCAGCAGCGGCTCGGTGATGAACTCCCCAAGCGCCTGCCGAGCGGGCGCGTGCAGGTCAAGCGCTTGCGTCGCCTCCAGTGCCTGCAGGCGCTCGACGAGGCGCCGGAACCCATCCACTTGTGCGGGGAATTTGCTGGCGATCTGCTCCGTCAACAGCGCGATATCGTTGCTGAAACGCAGCGTCGCGGTCGGGAACCGGACCTCGCTATGCATCTGCGGCGAAAGGTCCAGTTCGTCGTAGCGAATGCGAAGCTGCCGCAGCAGCTTGGTCAGCGGCGCAGCCTTGGTTTCTTTCGTAACAAAATTCGTGACCGCATGCAGCCCAACGTCGAACTTTCGCCCTCCGATCTGATAGAAGGAGTTGAGTCCCCCCGGCATCGAATGCCGTTCGAGAATACAGACTCTCTTCCCGAAGTGGGCCAAACGGATGCCCGCCGCCAGACCGGACATGCCAGCCCCAATGATCACGCAGTCGTAATGCGACTCAGACATGGGCCGACATGATAGGTTTCAACGCGAAGGATTCAAGTTTCAGGCGGACATTACGGAATCAGCTTCGAAACCGCAATCCGCCCCACCTCGCGGCGATCAAGAACGACCGGCACGCTATCGCCCGGCGCGAAGTCCTGACGTTTGCGGTAATCGGGCTTCTTCGCAGGCCCAGTCGGCTCGCTATAGACTTCAACACGCCGGTTCTTAAGGTTGACGATCCAATAGAAGGCAACACCGCCTTCAGCATAGATGCGCTTCTTGAGCCCCTTGTCGCGATACAGCGACGCCTCGGCGATTTCGATGACCAGAACCACCTCGCTATCCGTTGGATCGCGCCGCTGCTTCAGAAACTCCTCTTGCGTCCCGCGGGCGACCGCAATGTCCGGCTCTGGAACGCTACTGCCAATCGTGACCGGGTTCTGGCCGAAAACGGACCAGCCTGCGGGCAGGATATTCGGGAGGAGCGCATGCAAGTATTCGTTCGCGTATATGTGTGGCCGATGTTTTGTCATCTTGGGCACCACCCAGCCATCCAGCAACTCGACGTTATCATCTTCGTCGATGATGCCGTGCTTAACCATCTCGTAGTACTGCTCAACGGTAAACCGCGAGACAGGCTCCGGCGGTATTCCGGGCCGAAAACGTGGTCGTTCCAGCACTGCAGGTGGCATGGCGCTACCTCCGCTCTTTACGCCATCAGTATAACACATCGGGAAGCAGCGTTCACTTCGCCTTCAGCGCCGGCTCCAGATAGTCCACGCAGGAATCCAGCGTCGCCAACTTGCCATAATCGGCTTCGGGCACTTCAACGTTATAACGCTTGCGGAGTTCCATGATGATGTCGAGGAAGTCCATGCTGTCCAGTTCGATCTGCTCCCGCAGACGCAACTCGCCCTTTACGCTGCTCAGATCCTCGTCCGGCGCGATATCATGGATGATGTCGAGGATCGCCGTCCGGATTTCTTCTCGTGTCATGAACTTCCCTCTTAAAACAGTCTGGAGTCTGAAGTCTGCGAGTCTGGCGTCCAGTGTCTGCGAGCTTCTAAGCTGCTAGACTCCAGGCTCCAGACTTCCAGACTCCAGACTCATTTCACAAAGCGCTTCACCACGACCGCCGAGTTGATTCCCAGCATGCCGGAAGAATTGTTAAGGATGTAGTCCACCTTGTCAATCGGCTTGGGCTGATTCAGCACCAGGCCCCGCAACTCGCACTCCGGATCGATGTGCTCCACGTTGATCGTGGGATGAACAATGTGATCGTTGAACGACGGCAAGTTGCCCGTCAGTTCCAGCGCGCCCGCTCCGCCCATCGCGTGCCCGATGAAGCTCTTGGTATTGTTGATGTGCACGCCTGGATAATCGCCGAATACACTGCGAACCGCGTGGCACTCCTGGATGTCGCCCTGCTTCGTTCCCGTCGCGTGCGTGTTGATGATGTCGATATCGCCCGGCCCAATGCCCGCTTTCTTCAGTGCCGCCAGCATGCACTCCGCCTGGCGCTGAGCGTTCGGGAGCACAAAATCGCTGGCGTCGGAGTTAATCGCGTAGCCCGCGATCTCGCCGTAAATCCTGGCGCCGCGCGCAAGCGCATCGTCCAGGCGCTCCAGCGTGTAGAGGCACCCGCCTTCGCTCACCACGATGCCGTTGCGATCGCGATCGAAGGGCCGCGATGCCTTTGCCGGATCGGCATGGCTCGCCAAAGCGCCTTGCGCCTTAAAACTTGCAAAAATGCCGAAGGTGTGAATGCTTTCGGAGACACCGCCGGCGAAGGCCAGATCGACCTCGCCCAGCCGCAGCATTTGCAGACCCTGAATAAAGCCAATGTTCCCGGCCGCACACGCAGCGCCCAGCGTGTAATGCGGCCCGGTGATGTTCATGTTCAACGTCACTTCGCCGGCTGGGTTGTTGGCGACGGTTCGGGGGTTGTGGTGGTGCGACCAGAACTTGACGTCGTAGTTGTACTCTTTGATCCCCGCGATTTCGTTTTCCGTCTCGACGTTGCCGTGTTCCGTCACGCCCACGTAAACACCGACACGCGAACGGTCCACTTGGCTGAAATCGATGCCGCTGTCCGCTAAGGCCTGATTGGCGCAGTAGATGGCCACCGAACCGGCCCGCGTTCCGCGGCGCAGCTCTTTCTTCTTCTGGTACTTCAGTTCGTCGAAATCACAGACCCCCGCGAGCACCTCGCCCATGTAACGGGTGGTCATCTTTCGCACGCCCGAGCGACCCGAGAGCAAGGCCGCGCGAAACGTCGCCAAGTCGTTGCCATTGGGGGCGGTCAAGCCAATCCCCGTGATGACGATGCGGGCAGACAAATTCCCCACGCTTTATGTACTCCGTGCAGTTCCGCGCGTCCGGGCTCACGTCGCCAGGATCGCATCCGAAAACAGGGAGATCAATGTAATAGGGAGAGGGGGATTTGTGGAGTGCGGAATGCGTTCGACGATATTCGACATAACTCCATTGAGAGCCGAAAAGTACCGAGTCTTAACCCGGTACTTGTTCGGCCCGCTGACGGGCTTTCTGAACCCAGGTCAGTAAGGTGGAAAGCTCAATGGGCTTGGTTACGTACTCGTCAAAACCGCATTCTTCGCAAAGACGGCGCTGTAACCGGCTGGCGAACCCGGTCAAAGCGACCAAGTACGGTCGCATCGGCGGATCCTGAGAGAGCAACGCATGCCCGAACTTCCAGGCACGCATACCTTCGAGAAGACCATCGCAGATCACCAAGTGGGGCTGCCAGGTCTCACAAATCATCAAGGCTTCAGGACCTTCACTGGCGCCCCGGGCCTCACACCCGTACATATTGAGCGTGTTGACCAAGGTATCCACGTGTTCCTGATAATCATCAACAACCAGAGCTCTAATCACAACGGCCCTCCGATCTATAGCCGGCCCAACTTCGACAGACAAACGGGCAAATCGCGTGCAGGGATCGCGAACTTGGACATAAAATTTCAAATATCCTATTGGCCGCTGGTTTGCACATTTGTGCTTAACTTTCTAACCGCGCAACCGGGAGGCTGTTAATGCGCACCAATAGCTCGCTCGAGATGCGGCTGAAGATATATCTGCGCCGCGAATGCTGCGTGTGGATCTGCAGACGTGGCCAGACTGGCATAAACTTCGGCTGGGTCTTGAGCTACCGTGATTCGGGCAACCTCGTCTTCAAGGACCGTGAACAGCACTCCACTATTGAAATTCCCGTCTGCGATGTCGAAAGCTGCGGTGCGGTGTAGCCCCCGAACAGCGTGTAACTAATAATCAGAATGTCTCCCGCGTAGTGCTCAATTCCTTTTCATTCTCTTTACCGATTGTTTCCCCTCGTAACGCTATTTCCCAATACGGTCAATGTTGCTTTGGAACCACCCAGCCATGCGGGCCATTCCAGATTCGACGCTGACAGCCGGCTCCCACTTCAAAACGGACATCGCCAATGAAATATCCGGTATTGCCACGGCCAATTCTCCCTCAATGGCCGGCTTGTAGACAAGTTCCGCCTTTTTCGACAGAGCGTTTTCGATCAGGTGAACGAGTTCCAGCACGGACGTTCCAAAGCCCGAGCCAACATTCAGCGTCGCATGCACCTCCGGCACGTTGCAGGCTGCCTCGATGGCGTTGAGCGCGTCTTCGATCTCGATATAGTCTCGAATGCTGCTGCCATCCCCAAACACTGTGAACGGCTTGCCCTTCATAATCGCGGTCGCGATCAGGTGAGGGACCAGATCCTGCCGCAGTTCCGGCCCATAGACCGAAAACAGCCGCAGGTTGATAACCTCGAGCTTTCCCAGCGCCCGGTACGTGTTCAGCAACGCTTCGCACGCCAGCTTGCTCGCTCCGTAAGGCGACGACGGAAAACTGCCAAGCTGATTCTCTGCGTACGGCAGCGGCGCGTCCTTGCCATAGACCATTACCGTGCTGGCGAAGACAATACGCTGGCAGCCTGCGGCCGAAAGTGCTTGGGCGAGAGCCACTGTGTACCGATAGTTCGCCTCGACGTACAGTTCTGGCCAGCCGATGGACTCCCGCACCCAGGAGCGCCCCGCCAGATGCACGCACAGCTCGGCGTTGCATCCCCGCAGTGCCGACGCCAAACCGTGGGTGTTTTCGCAACGAATAATGCGAAGATCCCGCGGTTTCTGGGCCTCGATAGCTTCCAAGTTCACCAGCCGACGCTTACCGTTGTCCGAACAGGTCGCATTGTGACGCACCAAGGCCGTCACGGTGTGCCCATGTGACAACAAACGCGGGATTAAATGAGAGCCGATGAAGCCTGCTGCGCCTGTGACAAGAATTTTCATGCCTTGATCTGTTTCTCTCCCGACGATCCAAGACTTTTCTCTCGGTCAAGTTCCGCACGCACCCACGCGACTGTCTTCTCCAACCCTTCTTGCAGACCAACACGCGGCTCAAAGCCCAGGTTCTTCTTTGCGTTTGAAATGTCCGCGTACGTGCGCAGCACGTCGCCGGGCGGGAGCGGCTCGCGTTGTATCCGTGCCGTCCGTCCGGTAATCGCCTCCAGCTTGCGTACAAGCTCAGTCAGGCTGATCGGGAAGCCCGCGCCAAAATTATAGATGGCGAGTGCGTTCCGTTTCGTTTGCACAGCGGCCAAAAGTCCTGCGACAATATCCGAAACGAACGTGTAATCCCGCGCCGTGGAACCATCTCCATACAGCGTCAGCGGTTCGCCGATGAGAATCTTGCGCGTAAAGGGGGCGATAGCCATGTCCGGACGCTGCCGCGGCCCGTACACCGTAAACGGCCGCACAATCGTGACCTCGAATCCGTACAGCCCGCTGTACGTGCCCAGAAAAATCTCTGACGCGCGTTTTGTCGCGCCATAGGGCGAAATCGGCTGCATGCACGGTGCGTCTTCGCGGAACGGCGCCGGCGTGCAGTTGCCGTAGACCGAACTCGACGAAGCCGCCACGATGCGCTTCGGCCCATGCGCGCGCATCGCCTCCAGCAGCGCAACCAGGTTGCTTACATTCACCTGTTCGTATCGCAGGGGATCTTTCAAGGATGGCCGCACACCGGCTTGAGCGGCCAGATGCAGCACCACGTCAAACCGCTCCACTTCCAGCAGTTTACTGACCTTGATGCGGTCGCCGTAATCCCCTTCAACCAATCGAAAACGTGGGTGCGGTAGCAGGCCCGCGAGGTTGCGCCGCTTCTGTTCCGGAGAGTAAAACGAATCGAAGCTGTCCAGAGCGACGACGGTGTGCTGCTGAGCGACCAGCGCCTCGCACGCATGCGACCCAATGAACCCCGCCCCACCCGTAACAAGAATTTTCATCAGCCCTGCCCGATGCTACCCGGAACCTGAACCCCAAACCCCGCCGTTAACTGTGCCCGATGCTCCAGTTCCGGATCCGAGCGGTGGCCGTCCCACTCCCGCGCTCGACCTCAACCTTCTCCACCGTCACCGTAAACACGTTCGAACAAAACTCGTTTTGCCCGCCTTCCAGGACGGCGATGATCCTCAGCAGCACCTCGGGCGGCGGCGCTGTCAACGGCTGGCTTGATCCGTCCAGCAGCAGCATGTCGATCCGCGACTTGTCCGCCTCGACGGTCAACACCACCTCGCTGGCCTCGGCGCGCTTGGCATTCGTCAACACCATCGCCAGGAACATCTCGTGTGGAACCATGACGCTCTTGTAAAGGAGGATCGACCCGCTGACAAATCGAAAGACATGTCATGTGGCACGCTTGTGTTCGCGCGTCCTTTTTGCGCGAACTCAAGCGTGCTTCACGAACGACGCACTTGCCTGCATGTTACGCATGCGCCGGTTCCCTGACGATATCGTTAATTTTCGCTGCCATCACAAAGTCGTTTTCATGCAGGCCGCCAATAGCATGCGTTTGCAGCTCGATTTCGCAATAGCCCCAGCCAAAACAGATGTCGGGGTGATGGTTCTCTTGCTCCGCAACCTCTCCCACGCGGTTGACAAAGCTCAGCGCCTCTTTGAAGTCGCCGAACTTGATCTTTCGAACGATCGCCCGCCCATCCTTGCTGAGTTCCCACCCGGAGCACTCCTGCAAGCGATCATCAATTTCTCGTCCGGATAGCGGCTGCGTCCCACGCTCACAGTGCACACATTTCTTCTGCGATAAAGACATATTTACATACCTCCGCAAAGCCCCCAACCGAATTGAGGCAATTCGGAAGCCAAGCCCTGGTCGTCTGGTAGTCTGGTGGTCTGGTTCCGGCAAATCCCTGAACCCTACTTCGTCAGTTCCTTCTGCGCATCCTGATGCTTCTGACCGCCCGGCCCGAAGCTCTTCTCCGCCGACCTGTTGAGCTTGAATTTGCTCTGGTGGCAGTGTTCGCAGTCCTGATTAAGCCCAAACGACGGGCTCTTGCGCATAATCTGTGCGCGCACGCCTGTTTTGGTGAACTTCGGATCCGCCGTCGTGATGGCGTCGATCTTATCGGTCTGATGGCAGAACGTGCACTCCACCCGGAACCGGTCCGTCTCCTGCTGGCACTCGCGAACGACCTTCTGCCGCGGCGTCTCGTGTATGCGGCGGTCCAACAGCTTCGAATCGCGAATCTGATCCAGCGACGGCGTGTCCACCCGGCAAGCCGCAACGCAAAGCAAGGCTGCGACCGCCGCTATAAAGGAGAACCTCTGCACGCGTGAACCCATGATCGCCGTCCTCAACCTTCTAACGTATTCCCTTGAGCAGCCGCATTCTATCGCCCCGCTTACGCAAGGCCAGCCACAGACGGCGGCGCGTTGCGTCCGCCGCGTCACCCCTCACTTCGCCCACGTTCCGTTGCGCCCCAACCCAATTCTGTTATCTTTGCTTGTGACGCGGGCGCAGTGCCTGCGTCTGTTCTATTCAGGCGGAGTCATCGATGAGCAACGCTTCGGGCAAAGGCAAAAGTCTGTTCGACAAAGTCTGGGCAGCGCATGTCGTGCGCATGCTGCCCAATGGGCAGGCACAGCTCATGATCGGGCTGCATCTCATCCATGAAGTCACCAGCCCGCAGGCTTTCGGCATGCTGCGCGACCTGAAACTGAAGGTGGCCTTTCCCAATCGCACCTACGCCACGGTCGATCACATCATTCCGACCGACACGCGGCAGGAACCCTTCGCCGACCCGCTCGCCCAAGGCATGATCGACGCCCTGCGCAACGCCTGCAAGGAGTTCGGCATTAAGTTCTTCGATGTCCCCTCCGGCCAGCAGGGCATCATCCACGTCGTCGGCCCCGAACAGGGCTTGACGCAGCCCGGCATGACCATCGCCTGCGGCGACAGCCACACCGCCACGCACGGCGCCTTTGGAGCCGTCGCATTCGGCATCGGCACCAGCCAGGTCCGCGACATCTTGGCGACCCAGACGATGGCGATCGCCAAGCTCAAGGTCCGCCGCATCAACGTCAACGGCAAGCTGCCCAAAGGCGTCAGCGCCAAAGACGTCATCCTACACATCATCCGCGTCCTGGGCGTCAATGGCGGCACGGGCTACGCGTACGAATACGGCGGCTCGGCCGTTGACGCGATGAACATGGATGAGCGCATGACGCTCTGCAACATGTCCATCGAAGGCGGTGCGAGAGCCGGCTACATCAACCCCGACGACACGACCTTTGCTTATCTGAAGGGCCGCCCGTACTCGCCCAAAGGCGCCGCATTTGATGAAGCGGTTCAGCGCTGGAAGTCCTTCGCCAGCGATCCCGACGCGCACTACGACGACGTGCTCAACATCGACGCCGCCAGCATCAAGCCGACCGTGACTTGGGGCATTAACCCCGGCCAGGCCGTCTTCATTGATGAAAAGATCCCCACGCCCGAAGCCGCAGCCAACGCAGCCGAAAAAGCCGCGATCGTCGAAGCGCTCGATTACATGAAGCTGAAACCGGGCTCGCCAATCAAAGGCACAAAGATCGATGTGGCCTTTATCGGTTCCTGCACCAACGGCCGCATGACCGATCTGCGCGACGTCGCCAAGGCGGTCAAAGGCCACCGCGTTTCGAAGAACGTGAAGGCGCTGATCGTTCCCGGGTCGATGCTCGTCCAGCAGCAAGCTATCGAAGAGGGCCTCGACAAGATTTTCAGAGCGGCCGGCTTTGAATGGCGCGAAGCAGGCTGCTCGATGTGTTTGGCGATGAACCCCGACAAACTGGAAGGCGACCAGATTTCGGCCTCGTCCAGCAACCGCAACTTCAAAGGCCGCCAAGGCAGCCCCACCGGCCGCACGCTCCTGATGAGCCCCCTGATGGTCGCCGCCGCCGCCATCAAGGGTGAGGTGGCGGACGCGAGAGAGGTATTCGGACTGTAGTGTAGCAAATGTGAGGGGGCCAATGCTCTCGTTCTTGTTTTGGAATCTCCATAACAAATCGCTCCTAGACAGCGTCGCGCGGATTGTCCTGCAGCGACAGGTGGATGTCCTGATCTTCGTAGAGTCGGGAATTGATCCGGCGCGTCTCCTCCCACTCCTGAATCAGCCAGCACCAAAGTACTTTTATCATCCGCCGCTTTTCTCCAGCGCGTGTCAGTTCTTTGCGAGTTTTGATCCACAGCATCTCAAGCCGCTCCATGACGACGAACACATCGCCATCCGTGGTTTGTTTCTACCCGGCAGGGTGCCCCTGTTGATCACGGCCGCGCACCTTCAAAGCAAGTTGGAGGCGGAGGCGGCAGACCAGAGGTCGGTAAGCAGGCTTTTTGTTGAGCAAATCGCAAGGAAAGAGGCAGCCTTCGCCAAGGAAATTGCCAGAAGTGGGGGGATCCCGGGACATCCAAGCACGCTGGTCGTCGGGGACATGAACATGAATCCCTTTGAAGAGGGGATGATCGGCGCTGAGGGGTTGCATGGCGTGATGACCCAGAAAGACGCGAACAGACGCAGTCGCAAATGCCAGGGAGTCGCCTACCCAATGTTCTACAATCCGATGTGGAGTTGGTTCGGCGACAGAGACGGCGCACCGGGGGGAACGTATTTCAAGAATCGCAGCGGACACCAGATTAACTACTTCTGGAACGTCTTCGATCAAGTACTTCTACGCCCGGCATTACTGCCGTTTTTCGACCAGAATGATCTGGAAATTTTGACCAGCGACGGTCAGGATAGCCTTTTAGACAGGAACGGGCGTCCGGATGCAACAAACGCGTCAGATCACCTGCCCTTGTTTTTCAAGTTATCCGTTTAGGAGCTAACCATGGCGACTCCAGCCAGCCCAATTCCGAGCCTGTGGCCATCGAACGTTACAGGATCAACTGAGCGAACTCCCCTGACCATTCTGAAAGAACAGGCCGCAGCCCTATCGGCTCAAACCAACAACTTCGTTGTTGGGAAAGCGACTGCAACGCCGGTCGGAGAGAAGATCCTCATCGACTTTGATCTGGTCGTACCCACGCTGATGAATTATTCGTACAGACTTTTCAAGATATCGCATGGCACGATGCCCTACCCCTTGCAGATACACGCTAAGGGAATTGCCGCGCAACTCGCATCGTCGCAGTTCCAGGCCAAGTTGACCAATGCGCTAGGTCTTCAGGACAGCGTTGAAGTCACCGATGAAAATGATTTCATTGAGGCTCTGCGTGCGATCTTCAAAGCGGACGCTACTCAGAGAGTGCTTTCCGCGCTTCTCGCCCAAGCGCATTCCTAAGTGCGCCAAGGCGATGCAGGGAATGAACATGGCGTGCAAGCTGGCCGACGAAGACGACCTTGAGCGCTGCCGGCGTGTGCGCGCGGAGATCGACTCGCGCTTCGCAAGCATCGACGAAATGTTCGACTTCTTCGCCAAATTGGACCGCGAGCGGCGTCGCCGCGGACGCGCGGCCAGCAAGAAGGTGCGCTTGCGCAAGAAGACATTGGTAAAGGGTCCGCGAAAATCAGCCACTCGGAAGTAGGTTGCGATCCAGGAGCAATGACAACATGCCACTCGAAAAAATAACCCAAGTCACCGGCGCCGGCGTTTACGTCCCGGGCAACGACATCGACACCGACCGCATCATCCCGGCGCGCTTCATGAAGTGCGTCAGCTTCGATGGACTCGGTCAGTACCTGTTCCATGACGTGCGCTTCGGCAAGGACGGCCAAAGCCTCGGCCATCCGCTCGACACGCACAAGGGCGCCAGCATTCTGCTCAGCGGCCGCAACTTCGGCTGCGGCTCCTCGCGCGAACACGCCCCGCAGGCGCTCCAGAAATTTGGCATTCGCGCCGTGATCGCCGAAAGTTTCGCCGAGATTTTCGCCGGCAACTGCACGACGCTGGGCATTCCGTGCCTGATGATGGACGCCAAGGACATCGCAGCCATCGCCCAAGCCGTCGCCGCCGATGCGAAGACCCAGATCACGATCGATCTGGCTGGCGCAGTCGTTCTGTTTGCAGGCAAGAAGGCCAGCTTTCAGATGAAGGCCGGCGCACGCGAAGCGCTCCTGAAAGGCGAGTGGGACGCCCTCGGCCAGTTGCTCGACGGAAAAGACCAGGTCGCCGTGGTGGCCAAGAAACTGGGCTATGTGGCGTAAGTTTTCAGTTCTTAGTTTTGAGTTCTTAGTTCCTTAACTCAAAACTGAAACCTGAGAACTCAAAACTGTCGTTCTCGACTTTGAGAGGTGACAATTCACCACAATGAAACTGGCCTGCCCGCACTGCAACCTTCCGCTCAACATGCCCGACCGCTTTGCCGGCCGCAAGCCCAAATGCCCGGCATGCAGGGAGCGATTCCAGATGCCCGGTGATGCGCCCGCAACGGCGACCGGAAAAGCTGCACAGCCCGAACAAGTTGCAGTTACTCCCACCGCGGCAATTGGCGGGGACGAACTGGCGCTCAGTGACGCCCACGGCCTGGCTAAAGACGCCACCGCGTTACGGCCCAGCGAACCGATCGTCTGCCCGTCCTGCGGCACGGACTGGGTCAGCGGTGCGGCCGAATGCAAGAAGTGCCATTACAACCGATTCGTGGGCGGCAAGGCGCGGCGCGGCGTCAAGCGCGGCTTCAACGTCAAAATCGACACACAGAAAGTGTTCCTTTACCTGGCGGCATTCGCCACGCTTTACCTTTGCTACTGGATGTACAACGGCGGCTGGGACAAGCTCTCTCACAGCGTAAACAAGACGTTTGATGACGCTTCCCGGCCCAAGCTGGAAGAAGAGAATAAGTAATGCGCGTTCTGGCCGCATGCAGAAACTGTCTTGCGCAATACGATGTCAGCGGGCAGAAAGCCGGCGACAGCCTGCACTGCCGCTGCGGCGGTCTGGTCATCGTTCCCGAACCTCGCATCGCCGAAGCCCGCCTGGTGCGCTGCTCAAGCTGCGGAGCGTCGCGCGGCGCGGGTCCCAACTGCCAGTTCTGCGGCGCACGCTTTTCAACCATCGATCAAGGCTGGGGCACGCTCTGCCCGCAGTGTTTCTGCCGCCTGCCCAACGACGCGCAGTTCTGCGTCGAATGCGGTGTCAAAATCAACCCGCAACGCCTGGACTCCGTCCGTTCGGATCTCCTCTGCCCGCGCTGCCAGCTCGCGTTGCAGGCCCGCACGCTTGAGACGATCCAGATGTACGAATGCGCCAGTTGCGCCGGAATGTGGCTGCCGGTCGCGGCGTTTGAGGCCATTGTGGAAGATAAGGAAACCTTGAGCGTTGCCGCACGCGGACTGGATGGACGGCCGAATCCCGCGCGTTTTGAGCTTTCCGCGGAACAGGCTGTGAAGTACATCCCCTGCCCGGCCTGCAAAAACCTGATGAACCGGCGCAATTTTGCGGGAATCTCGGGCGTCATCATTGACACCTGCAAGAACTGCGGCGTATGGCTCGACAACCAGGAGCTCAACCGCATCGTCCAGTTCATCCAAACCGGAGGCATGGACAAGTCCCGCGACGTCGAAGCCCAGGCCAGAGCCCACTCTGAACAGATGCGCAGCAAGCGGATTTCGCCGCTCACCGATATGGTCGTCAACGATCCCAGGCTGCGGCGGGAACCAGACCTGATCATTGATGGCGTTGTTCCCGCTTTGTCTCACGTCGTGGCCGCCCTCGCGCGCGCCTTCCTGCATTGACCAGGGATGCTGCCACGGCATCTTGTGGCTAAATCATGCGGCTTCGCTAAGCTCTCTTCCTCATGCCTCTGACTTCAAACGAACTTGGCCCCATCCTGCACCGAACGCGCGAGGCGCAACAACAGTGGGCCGCGCGGCCGCTCAACGAACGCCTCGAACCAGTCCGCAAGCTGCGCGCGCGGCTGGCCGCTGAGCCAACCATCCTCGCAGAAGTGATCGCTCGCGAAATCGGCAAAACGCGCTACGAAGCGATTGGCGCCGAAGTCATGCCCGTCGCCGAATGCTGCCGCTTCCTGATCCAGCGCGCCCCGCGGCTGCTGGCCCCCAAGCGCGAAGGCCTGCGCGGCACGATTCCATTTTCCGGACGCGCTCTCGTGCGGCGCGTTCCCTGGGGCATCGTGGCCTCGATCTCGCCGTGGAATTACCCGCTCTTCCTCTGCGCCGCGCCGGCGCTCAACGCGCTGGTTGCCGGCAACGCCGTGGCGATGAAACCATCCCCGCGCGCGCCAGAGACGGTCCGCGCCTTCGCGCAATGGCTGAAAGACGCGGGCTTCCCGCCCGATCTGGTTCCGGTGCTCGATCCATCGAACGACACAGGCAAGGCCCTCGCGTCTTCCCCGCTGATCGACAAAATCGTCTTCACCGGCAGCTCCAAGACCGGCCGCGACGTGCTGCGTTCCGCCGGCGAAAACCTGGTTCCCGCAACGTTGGAACTCTCCGGCTTCGATGCCGTCTACATTCTGCGCGACGCCAACCTGCCGCTGGCCGTCGCAGCCGTCGCCTTCGGCCTGCGCCTGAATGCCGGACGTTCTTGCATTTGCCCGCGCTGCGCGTTCGTCGAAGAACCTGTTGCCGATGAATTCATCCGCTTGCTCACCGCGCGGTTGAACAGCCATCGCCTGCTCGCGCCCATGGATCGCCAGACGCTTGAGGAGGCCGATGCCCTGGCCACTTCCTTCGCCAGCATGAACGGCGTGCAGTTCCTCAACGACCGCCAGCGCGGCGACAAAGACAAAGCTCTGGCCGTGCTCGGCGGCCCCGACGTTTTAGCAGCCGCCCAAGGCAACTTCGTTCCGGCCATCGTTGTTACCAAGGTCAAGGATATGGAAGAGGCGCTCCGCCTGGAGAGCAGCTTGTCCTATGCGCTGGGTGCGTCGATCTTCACCACTGACACAAATGCCGCAGTGAAACTGGCCGGCCGCCTGCGCTCCGGCAGCATCGCGATCAATGAATGCGTCGCTCACGGCGGCGACGCCGCCATCCCATTCGGCGGCAGCCGCGAAAGCGGCTACGGCGTTCGAGGCGGAGAAGACGGGCTGCTGGAGATGACGCGGCCGCAGACGCTGGCCATCGCGCGCGGCACCTTCCGTCCGCATCACGATGCCGAAACGGAAGCCGAGGAGTTTCTGCGGGCCCTGCTGCGCGCGCGTCATAGCGGAAGCCTCGCGGCCCGCCTGAAAAGCTGGCTTGACTACGCCGTCGAAGGCGTGAAATGGCGCCCGCCTGCGCGTTAGCGAAAGAACAGGAGAAGCGAAACCCGTGGGCCGCGGCACTTCTTGATCACGAGCCCAGAATGGGGCGGCCGTTCGTTATCTTTCCACAATATCGCTGCGTTGGACCGTCCAACCGTTCTGCCGCTGTCTCAGCCGCCACGTCGCGATTCCATGCGCGGCAACGACGCCCATCTTTATTTTCTTGCCCAACCAATTCAATGTGGCAGGCCCGGACTTGCCTTCCGTCTCCTGAACGCGCAACACCAAGCCCTTTTCATCTTCGGCTTTCTTGATCGCCAACAACTGCAGCCCCGCCGGTTCGAGCGCCGCCAATGAACCCGCGCGCGGCAAACGCCCGGCCTTGGCCGGCACAACGATGCTGACCGGCGGCTGCTCCAGAGTTTGCGCCAGCACGGGCAACGCTTCATTGCCGGGATTGAGCAGAAAACGAAATTTCAATTCGCCGCAATCCACCGCCGGACGCCACGGCGGCATCGGCTTTCCGCCGCCCAGAGCGTACCCGCTGCCCCGCGCCACCGTCGCATGGAACTCCCCGTTGTGGCACGCGAAGCAATACAGCGAGTCACTGGCGAACCCGAGTTTCTGCGTCTTGCCAAACACGCGCACCCAGCGCCCGCCGGGCACTTCGCCGCACGGCTTGCGTCGCACCGGCGCGCCGGGCACGTCGAACTCCGCGCTGCCCGCCTGCATCGGCATGACCAGCTTCAAGCGCGCATGCCGCTCATTCCACAGCAGCCTTGCGGAAACGTCCACCGCATCGCGCGAACGATACAACTGGAACGTCAATTCGATCCACGATTGCTTGCCGGCCAGCCGCACCCACAGCGACGCGCGATGCGGGCCGTGTTCGAGCGTTTCGACACGCACAACACGCCAACGCTCCAGCACCTGCGACAGCGTCTTCGCTTCTTCCGCGTCCGGGCCGCCCCACGAACCCCACTTGTCCTCGACCACGACCGCCGAAAGCCCCGCGCCGCCGAACACGTTCTTGCCTTTACGGAAGATTTCCACGCCGAAGGCGCCACGTTTGGCCCGCACTTGATAAATGCCGTTGTCGATTACGCCAGGCGGGGTGGCGCCGGCGTCCCTGCCGGCAGTTGCCGGAACAGCCGCGCCTTCCACCCAGCCGTATTCGAAGACGCTCCAACCCAGCGGCGGAAGTTCGACCGGCACCACGACGCGCTTGCGCCAGAACCAGTCCGGCGATTCGAACAAATTCTCGACCGGCACGCTCTGCAACGGCAGCGCCTTGCCGGACGCGTCCAGGACGCGCAGCGGCACCTCATCCGGCCGGCCTTTGTACGGAAGCTCGCGATAGTCGAGATTCGCTTCCCATTCCATGTAGCCGCGGTACGGAAACGGATGTGGATTCCAGGCCAACACGGCGTTGGCCGATGGGTGATCGCCCTCCGGCTGGGCGACGCGCGTGTCCACCTGCTGCGCAAGAGCGTTGAGCGCGGCCAGTTCGATGCGCTGAGCGTGATGCAACACGCCGCCCAGCGAGGCGATCTGGTCGTCGTACGCCGGCTCGATGCTGGAACCCGGCAGAATGTCGTGGAACGAATTGAAGAGCAGCGTGTCCCATTCCGCGGGCGCGCTGTTGACGGGCTGGCTGAGCGCGCTGCGAATGGTGCTTTCGGTGCGTTCGGAGCGGAAGAGCGCCGCCTCCGCCTTGCGGTATGCGAATTTGAATTTCGCCACGGACGCATAGCAGCCGCGCAGCGTGAAGTTCATCTCGCCGCGATGCGTCGGCAGTTCCTTGCCCTCGGCGCGCAGAACGTCCAGCAACCGGTGCAGCCCGGAGTGCACGACTTTGATTTCCGGATGCGCTGCGGCCCACTTGCGGATTTCACGAAGCTGCTGCCGGCACGGCCCGCCGCCGTGATTGCCCAGGCCGTAGAAGACGCCGACGTTCTCCAGATCGCATTTCCGCGCGGCTTCGAGCGACGCATCGAGCCGCTTGGGCATTTCATCACGATTGGTGCCGTACCAGCCGACCGGCGGGCGGTACGCCAACACGCGCGCGCCGCTCGGACCTTCCCACCAGAACGCCGGCTTTTCCAGCGGCAAGACGTCTGCCATCGGCCGCGTGAACGCAAAGCCCGTAATGCCCGCTGCAGCCATGATTCCTGGCAGGCCCGCGCAGTGGCCAAACGAATCGGCGGCCCACGCGACGCGCGCGATCTTGCCGAATTTCTTCAAGAAGTAGTTTTGCCCGCACGCGAAGTGCCGGGCGAAAACTTCGGTCGCCGGCAGATTGGTATCCGGTTGAATCAGCGTTCCGCCCACGACGTCCCAGCGGCCGGCCTCGACCTGTTTGACGATCCGCCGGAACGTTTTCGGATCGTGCTCCTCGATGTGCTGGTAGATCGCCGATTCGCCGCGAATGAATGTCAGCTCCTCGAACTCATCCATCAAGTCCAGGATCGTCCGGCACGTGATGAGCCCCTCATTCATCCCTTCGCGCCAGTCCCACAGCCAGACCGGATCGAGATGAGCGTTGCCGATCAGATGAAACGTCAGCTTTTTCATGCGCAATACCGATCCGTTCACTTGGCGGCTGGGATGACGAGAATCAGCGGATGATCGCTTAACGTCAGTTTGAGCGAATCGACATTGGTTTTGGTCTCGACGGGATCGGTGCCGACGGTCGTATCGTAGATCTTCACGGACGCCTGCGGTCCGCCAAAGGTGACGGTCACGGCGTCTTCGCCTTGCACGCGTTCTCCCCACACGACGAGCTGGAACGAGCCGTCGCTGTGCTGCAGCAGCATGTCGTGGACGGTGGCGGGTTGTTCGGCGATCGAGTACGCGAGCTTGCCGGGCTCCTTCAGCGAACCGGTGTCGGCGAGAACCGTCATCAGGTTGTGGAGATACAGCGCGGCTTTGCGCGGCTTGTAATCGCGCTGGTAGAAACCGAACGTCTGGTTGCCGCCTTCATCGGTGCGGTCGCGCAGAAGGTAGATGGACGTGTAGCTCCAGCCGCGCTTGAATTGATCCAGATAGAAGCTCATCAGGTTGAGCGCCTGCATATTCTCGCTCACGAACTTATCGATCTGGCAGCCGCTTTCGGTCGTGACGCGCGGGAGTTTTTCGAGTTCGGCATCGGAGTAGCCCTTGAATTTCTTCGCCCACGTCACGCCGTAGTTGCCGTAGAGGCCATCGACTTTGCATGCCTTGGTGTGATCGGCGGCGTTCCAGGTCTTGTTGTCCGTCGGTTTGGGCGCGTTGGGGTGGTAGATGTAGTTGTGAACATTCGCGTAGTCGGCGTATTTCGTTCCAGCCGGCAGCAGGCAACCAGCGCCCTCGGGAATCGTCAGGAATTGCAGGCCGACGTTATCCGACTGAGCGCCATTCTCCGTGATCGACCAGACCGGATACTTCTTCAGATCGGGATCGTTCTTGACCGCTGCGTACATATCGCGCTGGAGCTTGGCGACCGCCATCCACGAGGGCGCTCGCCCGCCGCCTTTTTCGCCCTGATACGTCACACCCCAGTTATTCGGCTCGTTGTTGCCTTCAAAGGCCAGCAGCGCATCGGCCGCCGCGATTTGCCTGGCCGTGTCGATGAGTTTCTTGATGTCGGTGCCGCCGCTGACCAGGCCCCAGCTAAACTTGACGCCGGTTTTCTCATGCAGGTCGAGGTAGGTCTGGATCGTCGTCGGCCCGTTCTCCTTCAGGCCCTCGATCCCGCCTCGCACCCAGCGAAAGCCCAGGTACTTGATCATTTCGATCGTCTTGTCGAGCGGCTGCCCGCGATCGGGAAAGGTCGTGTCGATGCCGACGCTGTTGAGAAAGTCAGTCGTGCGAATAGCCGTGACCGGTTCCGCGGACGCGAGCCTGCCGGCGCCGCACATAAAGACGAGCATCAGAACTGCAAGCTGTTTGATTGACATGGCTATCCCCAGGAAGTGGCCGGCTGAGCGCCAAGCACTTTGTCTGAATACACTGATTTCGCGGAAGTTGCGCTACGGCCGTGCGTATGCCGTCGCACTGGAAGGGGCCGCGGGCTCGACCGAAAGTGCGACGCGGAAGCCGACCCACGGATCGTGCACCTGAGGTGCGAGTCTGTGGCGATCTGCCGACCGGCAGAGTGGAATCATTCAATGGATCCAACTTCCGCCGCGGAGCACGCGACTGCTCGTTGGCGGGTCGTCTTGGTCATCTTCGTCATCCGGCTTGGCATCCGGCTTGTACGGTTGATAACAGTCCTGACACCACTCCATCACGTTGCCATGCATGTCATACAGGCCGAAGTTGTTCGGAGCTTTTTCGCCAACCGGATGAGTGCGCGAACCGGCAATGCGCGTGTGCCAGCCGGCACGGGACAGATCAAACAGGGAGTCGCCCGTGTAGTACGTTGTGGTCGTCCCCGCGCGGCAAGCGAACTCCCATTCAGCCTCGCTGGGCAGACGCAGCGTGCAACCGGCGTGTTCGGCCGCCGTCTTGCAGAAAGACTGCGCGCCGTCCCAGGTGACGGAATCGACCGGCAGGCTGGCAAATTTCCCCACGCTCGGATTCTTCCCCGTCACCTGCTGGTATTGCTTCTGCGTGACTTCGAACTTTCCCAGGTAGAACGGCCGCGTCAGCGTGACTTCGTGCGCGGGCTTGGTTCGCGGGTCGGCCTCCGCAAAACGGAGCAGCGCGGTCCGGTGGTCGAGTCTGGCTTTCGCCAGCGCCTGTTTGGAATACCATGCGTGCATGCCGCCGAGCACGCCCACGCCCGCGAAAATCGTCATCACCAGCAGCCGCGCGAGCGAGAACTGCGGCCGGCGCCGCTGCCGAAGCGCTTGCACCAGCACAGCGCCAACGAGCGCGAGCAAGACGCCGCCGCCAATCGCCGCCGCCGTGTCGCCGGTGACGATTTTCTTGTGAAACGCTTCTTCGTCTACCGGATCAGGCGCGGGCGTGCCCATGATGAACTTGCCCGCCGGAACGAGAACCATGTCCAGCGTGACGCCGCCGCCGAGATCGATCGTCTTTGTCGCGGGAAGATTTGCTCGCGTGGCATAGTCGGCGACGGACTCGCGGCCGTCCCACTGGGGCCATTTCGGCGACGAGGCATCCGTTTCGGCCGCAACAGCAGCGCCGGCAACCCAGGCGGCAATCGTAAGCAGACGCAGACAGAGCATCGTAAACCCAAACGAGATTTTCTAAGACTTCTAACAGCACTTGGCTACAGAAGACACAAAGTCCCTCGAAGATGCGCGGCCACCCATCTGCAATTTGACGCTGTCAATCTGCCCGGGTTCCGATTTTACTGCAACTTGGCCACTCATTTTCACATTCCAGTTCTGTCTGCGGCTCCGAAAGTCTGCTCTATACTTTAAACGTCTCAAATCCTCGCGGGAGGCGAGGATTTCGCGGACCTACTTTCGCGCCTCTGGCGCTTTGCCGCCGCTCTCTTACGGTCGCGGTTCTGATTCGCGCCGCCGCGTCGTCGTCTCTCCCCTTCTCCTCGTCTCCTCCGGTTTGGTTGCGGCGCTCGCCGCGCTAGGTTCTCTGTGACCTCTGTGGCTAACAATCAAAACGTGCACTTCAGCTTCAGCGCCGCCTGGAGCCGCTTCATGTATTCGGCATGCGGAATTTCGATCACGCCGAACTGTGCCAGATGCTCGGTCAAGTACTGGACTTCCAGCAGCTTGAAGCCGCGCTCATTCAGGCGTTCAACGAGCTTGGCGAGCGCGACTTTCGAGGCATCGGTGACGGTGTGGAATTTCGATTCCGCGCAGAACGCTCCGCCGAGATGCACGCCGTACGTGCCGCCGACCAGCATTCCTTTCTGGCGGACTTCGACGGAATGCGCGTGTCCCAGGCGATGAAGCTGCGTGTAGACCTGGATGAACGCTTCGCTGATCCACGTCGGCTTGCGACTTGCGCAGCCGCGCATCACGCCTTCGAAGTCGGTATCGTACGTGATCTCGAAGATGCCCTTGCGCAGCGTGCGGCTAAGCGAGTGCGAGGCGTGGAACTTGTCGAGCGGCAAAATGGCGCGCGGATCGGGCTGGTACCAGCTCAACCGTCCCCACTCGTCCATCGGGAAGATGCCGTTGCTATACGCGGCGATCAGCATCGCGGGCGTGAGCTTCATAATAAACCGAGCGTACCTTCGGACACGCGGGAGTAAAGAGAGTCATCGGTCATTAGTCATTAGTCATTAGTCATTAGTCATTGCGCAAGCTCCGCGCTGTTAATGACCAATGACTAATGACCAAGGACTTCAGTTCAGGAGAGGGTGCAGCGCGTGGTACGCCTCGGCAAGCGTGTCGAAGACATAATCGGCCTTGCCTTGCGACACATCCTGATCGGTGATGTACATGTTCGGCACGGCGACAACTTTGCAGCCGGCAGCCGCGGCCGATTGGACGCCGGCCGGGGAATCTTCGAACGCGAGGCACTCCGTGGGCGAGAGCTTCAGGTCTTGCGCAGCGAGCAGATACAGGTCCGGCGAGGGCTTGACGTGCTGCACGCGGTCGCCGGTGCATACCGCATGGAAGTGATCGCTCCACGTGCCGGGGCGCTTCAAATGTTCCGTCACGACCTGCATCGTCGGCGCGACCTGGAAGCCGGGCGAGCTGGAGACCAGAGCGCGCTTGAGGCCCTTCGTATCGGCCAGGTTGAAAAATTCGGCCACGCCGGGCAGAGGTTCGGGGCGATCCTGATGCAGCAGCTCAAAGTAGATGGCCTTCTCGCGCGCCATCAGGCCGTCAATCGTGCCTTCGCAGCCGAGATCATTGATCAACCAGCCGCAGGTCACGCGGCAGGAGCGGCCGATGAAGCGTTTGAGCGCTTCGGCGTCCTGTGGATGCCCAAGTTGCTCCGTCAGGCGCTGGTAGGCGCGAATGTGGAGCATCTCGCTGTCCAGGAGCAGGCCGTCCATATCGAAGAGCAGTGCACGGATGTTCATGAAACGTACGGCTCCCTTGTTTAACGCGACATACTTTAGCGTATGTGACGTGTTCTTTCCAGTTTCGGGATTCGGGTATGGGGTATAGGGTATCGCGGTGGCTCAAACAAAAGATAATCCGCCACTATACCCGATACCCTATACCCCATACCCTAAGCTCTCCATGCCACGACGAATCAAGCTCACTCTGGAATACGACGGCACCGATTTCAAAGGCTGGCAGGTCCAATGCGGCGGGCCGGCGGGAACGGGAACCGGGGGCGCTCGGACCGTGCAGGGCGTCGTCGAGCGCGCCTTGCTGAAAGTCGCCGGCCAGCCGATTCGCATCGCCGGCGCCAGCCGCACCGACACCGGCGTGCACGCGCTGGAGCAGGTCGCCAGTTTTCTGCTGCCCGACGAAGTGCTCGTGCCGACCGGCGATTTGTGCATGGCTCTGAACGCGAACATGGACAAAGACGTGGCCGCGCGGCGGGCGGAGGATGCAGCGCTCGACTTCCATGCTCAACGCGATTCATCCGGAAAGATCTACGCTTATTCGATCGTCAGCGGGCGCTGCCGCGCGGCATTCTGGAGGCGCACGCATTGGCATGCTCATTATGATCTAAAGATCGATCCAATGCGAAAAGCCGCGGAGGCGCTCATCGGGCGCCACAATTTCACGTCGTTCGCAACGAAACTGGCGGAGACTCAGGAGCAGCGCGCCGAGGAAGGCAAGCAGGCCCTGGATACAACCAAGGAAATCCGGCGGCTTGAATTGTGCGAAGACCCGGGGTATCCGGGCCGCGTCGTCATGCACATCGAAGGCAGCGGCTTTCTGTACCAGATGGTGCGGACGATCGCCGGATCGTTGGTGGATGTGGGCCGGGGCTTTCGCCCGCCGGAGTGGATGGCCGAAGCTCTGGCCGCTCACGATCGCCGCAGAGCCGGCCCGACCGCGCCGCCGCACGGGCTGTGTCTGTTAAGGGTTCTGTATTGAGTGTGGCACGGGCAGGCCGCCCCGCGTAGGGTGCGTCCGTATCAAGGACCGACGTCTGTTCGCGGCGCGGATTGCCCGTGCGGTCGGCGCCGGGGTTCACGGGCAATCCGCTGGAGCAAAAAGACGCTCCAGCGGCCTGCCCGTGCCACACAACGTTAGCGTCCGAGGAGTGCGATCTGGTGGAAGTCGCCGCCTTTGAGGAAGATCTGGACTTGGGCGGCGACGCGTTCGGCAAGGGAATCGGTGGTTTTGGCGCCGTAGCGGCAAATGGCGATCTGGCGGGAGTCCATGTCCTGGAACGGCAGCGTTAAGGTTCCATTTTCGCCGTTCATGCCGGCGTAAATCTGGCGATGCAGCAGGAGGATCGGCGTATCGCCGACCATGGCGTCCAGGTCGCGGAGGACTTCCTCCGCCCAATAGGTGTTTATAATGAAGATGGCCGGACTAAGGCCCTTGTCCTTTAGGTTGTGCAACACGCCGGCGACTTCATCGATGTTGGTGGCAAAAGGCAGCGGTGCAATTTTCTGCTTTATCAGCAGAGCCATGATTTTTCGGCAGACCTGGAGATTTGCATTTTGCCCGCTTTCGAGGACTTCGACAAGAACCGGAACGCCCATAGTCGGCAGCACCTTTGCACGTCGATGGCAATCTGCAACGAGGACATACGTTCTTGCAACTAGCGTTCCGTTTCCCGATTCACGGGGCGGTGTAGTCACATTAGGCGACCGCAGCAACGCGCAGTGCGGGGAAGTTGCCGCCTTACAACTTGCGACGTTCAGAACGAGCGATTCTTAGGAAGAATAAGCGAAGGAGACTAGGATGAAACGCAGGCTGGCAATCATGATGGCCCTTTGTGTAATAACACTGTTCAGCGCGAACGTAACACGCGCGTGGTGGAGCGGCGGGCATCACAGCTTCACGCGGACAGCGATTTCCAAACTGCCGGAGGATGTTCCGGCGTTCCTCAGGAACGCTGCCGCCGAAGTTTCGGAAATATCCAGTGAGCCGGACATCTGGAAACATCCCAGCGCTCCACACCTGAAAAGCACTGAACATCCGGAGCACTTCATTGACATAGAGTATCTGGACGGCCAGCCCATTCCGAAGCAACGCTTTGACCTCACCAAGATTTACGTGAACAAGAACGTTGATCTGGCTCAAGGTGGCTTTTTGCCTTATTCGATTCAGGAGGGCTACGAACGGCTGATGGTCGCCTTTGCAGAATACCGCAAGCACCCCGAGGCCCCCGGACTGCAGCAGCGAATCCTCGTCTACGCCGGCTGGCTGGCCCATTATTGTCAGGACGCCGGCATGCCGCTGCACACCACGCGCATCTACGACGGCAAGCCCAATCCCGATCCGGCCGCCAAGCCGTTCCAGAAGGGCATCCACGCCAAAATGGATGCCTACCCGGAACGCAACGGCTTCACGCCTGAAGTGGTCGGCGAAGGAATGAAAGCGGAGCACCTCGACGACGTTTGGGCGGCGATTCTAGCGACGATCGACGCGTCACACAAATTGGTCGAAACGTGCTACGAACTGGATTTGCAGGGCGGCTTCGACAAAGAGCCCGCCAAGTCGCGCGAGATGATGCTGGAGCGTTCCAAAGCCTGCACGAAGCTGACGCTGGACATCTGGTACTCCGCATGGATCGACAGCGCGAAGCTGGAGTTTACGAAAAAAGAGTAAGTCTGTGTTTGTGCCACGGGCAGCCTCTGTTTGCTGTTGGCTGCCCGTGCCGTTCAGTCCGAAATCCGCACGCGAGGATGCGCCATGAATCCGGTGTTGAAAAAGCTCCTCTACAAAGGTCAGTCGCCCGTGCTGCTGCTCCAAGCCCCGGCGGAATTCAAGGAAATTGCGAAAGACTTCGCGGGCCCGGTCCACACCGCACCGAAGGGCAAATACGCCTTTGTTCTCGCCTTTGCGAAGTCGCTTGCGGATGCGGACGCACTGGCCCCGATGGTTGCAGACGCGCTTGAGGAGAAGGCGCTGTTTTGGATGGCGTATCCGAAAGGCACTTCAAAGAAATACAAGAAGGCCGATATCAACCGGGACACGCTTCATGCGCTGATGGCGAAGAGTGACTTTGATGGTGTTTCGCTGGTCGCTCTCGACGAGGACTGGTCGGCGATGCGGTTCAAACCGAAGGCGTAGATAGAAGTGTGCCACGGGCAGCCTCTGTTAGCTATTGGCTGCCCGTGCGCTCGATGCTAAATCCGCAATCAAGCTACGGGCTGACAACCCTCCCCTGCCCCTTCACCTCCCGCACTTCCAGCGAGTGAATTTCATACGTGCTGCTGCCGGAGCCGATACCCAGGCGACCCATGTGTTTGAGCGCCCAGTTGACGGGTAGCGACAGGAAGCCCGACGGGGCCTTGCATTCGTTCGTCAGTTTTCCGTCAATGTAGGCGCGCAGCGCGTCGGAGCGGACTTCGATAAGCAGGCTGCATTTCTTGCCATTCGTCAGAACCGGCTGCGAACGCGTATTGGCGGGATCGTCTTTGGCGCGCTTGCCGGCCACCATGTCAAAGCCCGCCACGGTGTTCTTCCAGCCGGCGAGGATGTACCCGAACTGCCGCTCATCGCGCGTCAGATGAACGTAAAGGCACTCGTCGCTGTCCAGCCGCGTGAAGGTGGCCTTCACGTCGTATTCCTGCGGCGGCACGTATGGAAATTCCAGGCGCGTGAACTTGCTCTCCTTTGAGACCCTAAGGACGCCATCGCGGATCGACCAGCCACCTTGATCGCTGTCGCGCTGCACATTGGTCAGTTTCAAAAGGTCGATCGTTCCGGCGGAGGCCGTCGTGGGAGTCTCTGCTTTCGTCGTTTCAACGGGTTTGCTGACTTC
Organism: Planctomycetota bacterium; assembly: GCA_036504595.1. Lineage (GTDB taxonomy): Bacteria > Planctomycetota > SZUA-567 > H5-PLA8 > H5-PLA8 > DASXUX01. The sequence continues at coordinate 85,696 of DASXUX010000042.1, forward strand.
GCTCTCAGCCGTCTTCTTCGTTTCCTGAACGACGTCCGGTGCGGGCCTTTCCGAGTCAGCCGGTTTGGCGCTTTGTTTCGTTGCGAGCTGTGGCTGAACGGATGGCTTTTGCGGTTCGCCGGGGCCGGCATTTTTGGAACGAGCGAGCATCAGCGCCAGCCCCAGCACGCCCAGCGCCACGCCGACGATCGAGGCCACCAGCATCAGGCGTTTGGGCGAGCCGCTGTCGGGGCGCATTGCGGATGAAGCGCGAGCGGACTTGACGACCGCTTTCGTTGCGGCCGTCGTGACGGCTTTGAATTGCGTGGTCGCCGGTCCGGCGCTCGGGACCCGCCCGCGCGGTTCGGCCTTGCGCGGCGGCGCGCACTGCGGACAAAGCACGCCGCCATCGTCGTTTTTGCGTGCGGCGCCGGAAACTAAGTCGTCCTCCGCGACGCGTTGCCCGCATTTATTGCAGTACTCGATGATCATGGCTCATGTCCAGAATACGAGAGGGAGTTTACAGCGCTTTCAACGTCTTGGCTATCACACCTGAGTGCGCTCTCCTCATCCTTCCCACCCGTCACTCGTCGCCCGTCACCTCGTCGTTTACGGTGTAGATATGAAGAACACCCCGGGAGAACTGCTTCATGAAGACACACTCAATGTGGCTGTTGGCTGTGCTGACTGTGTGCGGCACTGGTGTTTGCGGCGAAGGCGCAGTGCTGGATGCGATGGACGCGCTGTCGTTCTCGCCGCCAAAAGAAAAAGGCGCGGTGGAACTGGTTGACGGAAAAGTCGGGAAAGCGATTCAGTTTTCGTTTAAGGATGCGTGCAGCGGCATCTTCAGCATGGGCAAGCTGCGCGGCAAGCCTGAATGGGATCAGGCGGCGGGATTCTCGTTCTGGGTGAAAGGCGACGGCAGCAATCACCTCGGCGGACTGCAGTTCGTGTGGAACGAAGACTACGCTTTGCGCTACACTTACGCGTTTCCCATCGACAGCACGGAGTGGAAGAAGATCACCGTCGCGTGGCGCGATCTGACGCCGGTGCTGTCCAAGGCCGACGTGAAGCCATGCGATGCGAAGAACGGGAACGCGCCCTCGAAGCTTGGCAATATCTGGTTCGGAAAGTGGTTCTTCTGGAAAGATTACGCCGCGCATTCTTACGCGATCGACGAGATCTGCCTGGAGCCCACCATCGAACTGGACAACAGTGACTACAAGCCCGCCGGCGAGCCCCTCGCTCGCGTGCTGGCCAAGATCAAGGCCAAGCAACCGGTCACCCTCGTGACGACTGGCGATTCGCTGAGCGCCGTTGAGCATTGGGCGAACAAGAACGTCCTCTGGCAGAACCTGCTCAAGCAAATGATCAAAACGAAATACGGGTCGGACGTGACGATCGTGAATCCGGCCATCGGCGGCACGGAATTGCTGCAGGGACTGGTGATCATCCCGCGCTGGATCAAAGAAGCGCCCGAGCCCGACCTGGTGACGATCTTCTACGGCGGAAACGACCGTGAAGGCGGCATGACCGCCGAGAAATTCGTCGAAGTTCAAAAAGACGCCGTGCTTCGCATGCGCCGCGCGACGAAAGGCAAAGCCGACCTGCTGATCATGGCCACCGCGCCGAGTCTGAAAACCTACGAGACCACCGCGCCGCTGGCCGACGCTTGCAAGAAAGCCGCGGAAGTGGCGAAGGCCGGCATCTGCGACATTTTCGCCGCGTTCAAGGCTGTCCCGCCGGCCGAGCGGGAAAAACTTTTCGCGACCTTGCCCGGCACGAACACCTGCGAAGGCGTCCACATGGGCGCCGCCGGCCATGAACTGATTGCCAGGAATGTGCTGGAGGCGCTTGAGCGCGCGGGGAAGTAACGGCAGGGTTCGGGGTTCAGGGTTCAGAGATGCGTCGTCTGCGCACGTCCTTTTCTGCGGATGCGCCATTTGCTGGGTGGCCCGGCTCACCGAGCCGGGTTCGAGCGAAGCGAGAACAAGAAGCAGCTCCTTGCGTATTCGAAAGTCCAGAGAGATTTACGAGCACATGAAAGAGCTTCTTGTGCTTCGCACCCGGCTCACGGAGCCGGGCCACCCTTGCGTCTGCGGATGCGCCATTCCAGCAGCAACGCGGTGGCGATGAGAGTTCCGAGCGCAACGGCGACGTTGCAGGCCAGAGCGGGCCAGTGCCATCCTAGTTGGTATGGCTCAAAAACGCCTGCCTTTACCTGACGGCGCATCTCAAAAATATCGAACACTGTTTCTTCGCGGGCCATCATGGGCCACCCATATCCGGCCGGGACACCGAACGCCATGTAGAAGCCCTTGAACCCATCTGGCTCGTGTCCGCGCATGTTCGCCCACAGCAGCGCGCCGGAAACAAGGGACAGCACGATCAGCGTGCTGAGATGGATTTGCAGAAAGCGCCGGGACATGCGCGTATTTTACGGTTCGGTGAGAACGGGAGAAATAGAGAATACTGCGCGGCATATAGTTTTTAAGAGTGGAGGAGAACACTTGGGCGCTGTTCCGCAAATTTTGAAACCTGCCATATTGCTTCTGCGGGCCAAAGTTGGAACATAAAAGACTGGAGGTGCTGGCTATGGCTATTCAATCCACACCCGTTATTTTATCGGCCGCTCGCACACCGAACGGAAAGTTTCTGGGCGGGCTCTCCTCGTTAACCGTTGCGGAGCTGGGCACGGTCGTTTTTCGAGCGGCGATGGAACGCGCTCAGCTTGCGCCGCAGGACGTGGACGAAGTGATTCTGGGCAACGTCGTCGGCGCCGGGGCCGGCATGGCGTTGGCTCGAAACGCAGCGCTACACGCGGGGTTGCCCGAAACAGTTCCGGCTTATGTCGTCAACAAAGTGTGCGGCTCCGGCATGCAGGCTGTCGTGCTCGCGGCGCAGTCGATCAAGGCCGGGGACAACGCGGTGGTGCTCGCGGGCGGAGCGGAAAGCATGTCCAACGCGCCGTACCTGCTGCGGCGAGCGCGCACCGGCTACACATACGGCAACGGGCAGCTTGAGGACTCACTGCTTACCGACGGGCTGCTGTGCTGCTTCGAAAAATGTCCGATGGGGACGGCGGCGGAACACATCGCGCGGCGCTTCAGCATTACGCGCCAGGCGGCCGACCGGTACGCGTTCGAAAGCCATCGGCGCGCGGTCGCGGCAATGGCAGCAGGCAAATTCAAAAAGGAAATCGTGCCGGTCAGTATTCCGCACAAAAGTGGAGCACCGACGGTTGTGGATCGCGACGAAGGCCCGCGAGCCGATACGACGCTCGAAAAACTCGCGGCGCTCAAGCCGGCCTTTGAAGCGACCGGGCAGGTGACGGCGGGAAATTCGAGCAGCCTCAACGACGGCGCGGCGGCCCTCGTCGTAGCGTCGGAACAATGGGCCAGCGACCGGAACAAGCGCCCGCTGGCGCGGATTCTGGCGTACGCGACCAGCGGCGTTGCGCCGAAAGAGATTTTCCACGCGCCGGCGCTGGCGATCCCGATGGCGGTCAAACGCGCCGGACTGGAATTGAAGGACATCGATCTGTTCGAGATCAACGAAGCTTTTGCGGCCCAGATGGTGGCCAATGTGCAGGTGCTCGATCTGGATTTGCGGAAGGTGAACGTTCACGGCGGCGGCATCGCTCTGGGCCATCCGATCGGCGCCAGCGGAGCTCGCGTGCTGGTCACGCTGCTGCACGCGATGGCCGACCGCGGCGCGCACAGAGGTTGTGCGGCGCTGTGCCTGGGCGGAGGAAACGGCGTGGCGATGGTCGTTGAGAGAGTGTGAGTCGGGCTCTTAGCTCTTGGCTCTTGGCTCTTGGCTCTTTGTAGTTAGAATCCCGCACAACTCAACTTGCGGGATTCTTCATGAAAGATATAACGCGTGTCCTTTGCATACTGATTTCTCTGGCCTTCAGCGCGTGGCTTTGCGCGGCGGAGAAGCCGAACATCCTGGTGATTTTGACGGACGATCAGGGGCGCGGGGACTACAGCGCGTTCGGGACCAAGGATATTCAGACGCCGGCAATCGACAGGCTTTGCAAAGAAGGGATGAGCTTCCGGAACTTCTTCGCCAACAGTTGCGTCTGTTCGCCCACGCGCGCGGCGCTGCTCAGTGGCTGCTATCCCGATCGCGTCGGCGTGCCGGGCGTCATCCGCGATGTCGGCAAGGATTCGTGGGGCTTTCTTTCGCCGAGCGCCACGCTGCTGCCGCAGGTGCTGAAGACGGCCGGCTATCACACGGCGATCGTAGGGAAGTGGCACTTGGGGATCAGCACGCCCAACACGCCCAACGAACGCGGCTTCGACTTCTTCCACGGGTTTCTGGGCGACATGATGGACGACTACGTCACGCATTCGCGCAACGGGCACAACTTCATGCGCAAAAACCAAGAGACGATCGATCCGAAAGGCCACGCGACAGACATCTTTACGCAGTGGGCGTGCGAGTACATCGAAGAGCGTTCGAAGGCCGCTCAGCCGTTCTTTCTGTACCTAGCCTACAACGCGCCGCACGATCCGATCCAGCCGCCGGCGGAATGGCTGGAGAAAGTGAAGCGGCGCGAGCCCAAAATGGACGAGAAGCGCGCGAAACTCGTCGCGTTGATTGAACATCTGGACAGCGGCATTGGCAAAGTGCTGGAGACGCTCGACCGCCTGGACATCGCGAAGAACACGCTGGTGATTTACACGTCCGACAACGGCGGAGTCCTGAAGAACGGCGCCAACAACGGTCCGTGGCGCGGTGACAAGTGCCACATGTACGAAGGCGGATTGCGCGTGCCGGCGGCCGCGCGCTGGCCGGGGAAGATCAAGGCCGGCAGCGAAACCGAACGCATGACGCTGACGATGGACATCTTCGCAACCGCGTGCGAAGTGGCCGGCGTCGCGGCGCCAGCGGGCATCGACGCGGCCAGTTTTCTTCCGACGCTGAAAGGCGAGGCCGAGCCGGCGCGAACGCAGGATTTCTATTTCGTGCGGCGCGAAGGCGGGCCGGCGTACGGCGGCAAAACGATCGAGGCATTCCGGCGCGGAGATTGGAAACTGCTGCAAGACAGTCCGTTCGCGCCGCTGGAGCTCTACAATCTGAAGGCCGATCCGCTGGAGGCGGAAAACCTCGCCACGAAGGAACGGAAAGTGTTTCTTGAGTTGTCGGCGGCGCTGCGCGAGCAGGTTCAGCGCGGCGGAAAGGTGCCGTGGCAGTAACGGCAGGAGTCAGGGTTCAGGGTTCAGGGTTCGGGGTTCAGGGTTCGGGGTTCGGGGTTCAGGGTTCGGGGTTTGCTGGCGCCCGCCGTAAATCATCGGTCATTTCACGCGGTCGACGTCGAGTTTCCAGATTTCGCAGTGGTCGTCCGAATAGGCGATTTCGCTGGCGGCTTGCAGGCGCTGGCCGTAGCCGCGCGGGAAGGGTGTGCGTTTGCGCCAGAGAATGTACGCCGGACGGAAAGTCTTGAGCGCGGCGAAGTAATCCATCTCCGGCACGGGCAGGCCGAAGGTGCCGCGGTGCAGGTAGGTCAGCAGAACCAGGTCGTTGTCGGAGAGCACGTTGCCGTACAGTCGGTTGCTCCACGCACAGCGGCGGCGCGCGACGAGGAGGAAAAAATCGTCGCGGAACAGCGGCTGGGTTTTCGTTGGAGAGAGCAGCGTCAGCATCAACTGGCCATTCCGGTTGTAGCGCGGATTCTGCGACCAGTCATAGCCGTCATCGACGATGAACAGCGCGTCCTCGGGAGTTTTTTCGCGAATCCAATCGTACGCGGGAATGAACGGCAGATCGATGCGCGTGCCGGCGTACTGGCTGCATTTGTACGTCGAAAAATCCAAATTGAGATTGCGCCACGCGACGCCGGCGGACATCAGCACGGCTGCGGCGGCGAAGATGGACGTCCAGCGGCGCGCTGCGGCTGCGCCTGCTGTTCCGCGCCACTGCAGGACGGTGGTCTTCATGCAGAGGAGGCCCGCCGCGGCGAGCATGATCAGATAGAAGGCCCCGAGGCGGTCGATGGCGAGCAGTTCCCACGAGAACGAAAAGAGGCCGCTCACAAAGGTGTACGCGACGATCGCTACGGCGGCGCTGAGCACGAAGACGTGCTGGCGTTTGGCGGTCCAGAGGGTGCTGACGGCCAGCGCGGCAGCGGCGGCGATGTAGACCGGCCAGAATTCGTTCACGCGATAATCGACGATGCCGAAATAGCGCAGCGTCATCTGGCGATACGCGGGGCTGCTGGAGTTGCACGACATGATCATCAGCAAGGGGATCAACGCAAGGAGAAGTGTGGCACACGTTGTCGCGCCGATGCGCCATGTCATGCGGCGCGAAATGAGCAGCCAGATCATGCCGCTGCCGATCGCAAGGCCCCAGGGAATCGCCACGTATGGCCTCAGGTAAATCAGAATGGCGGAACTGAGCGCGAGCATCATTCCACGGCGCTTATCGGGCAGGTCGATGAAGCGCAGGTACGCGGCGGCCACGAGCGCCGAAAGCAAGTACTCGATGTTGGTCGGGACGCGCTGCAGCCAGCCTTGAAAGGGCGGATAGGTTGTCACGCAGTCGTACGCGAAATATTGCAGCGCCATGACGGCCGCGCCCGCCGCCGCGCACAGCATCAAACTCCAGGGTCGCCGCCGCGAAAGGCAGGCGCTAGCCAGCACGCCCAGCGACGCTCCGAAGGCGATGGGGAACAGGATTCGCCACGCCCAAAAAAGCGTGATGACATGGATACCAGTGACGGTCAGAAAAGAGCGCAGGGCGTCTTCAAGAAAGAATGGCGAGATGACGTTTGGATCGCAGATGCCGTTGATCGGATTGTTGGGTGTCGTGCCGGCGATGAGCGGCTGCATGCGCTGGGCGTAGCAGTATTCGTCGCCGACGTAGCCGAACATGTAGTAGGAGGCGTTCTTTCCGAAGGCCAGGCGAATGCAGGGAAGCCACACGGCAAACAGCACGGCGGCGAAGGCGAGGGCGATGAGGACGCGCGAGCGGGAGGGGTCAGGGGTCAGGGGTCGGGGGTCAGGGTTCATGGTTCGCTCGCCGGCAGGTAAGAATAAACGACGGAGGGCAAAGCGACAACCAGTGGCGCAATCCTCCGGGATTGCGAATCCACATAAACGCAATCCCGGAGGATTTCGCCACTTTATTGCGGTTGTTTGCGGATCGGGCCGAGTTTCATCGCGCCGCTGTCGCTGAGGTTATAGATCAGGATCGTGATGCGTTCGATTTCGTTGCGCGGTTCGAATGGGGTGTCGTGGTTCTTCCACGGTTCCTTGCTGGCGTTCGATTTCAGATCCCCCAGGTTGAGCGGGAAGCGCAGGTTGCGGTTCCAGCCGGGGCGCACGAAGACCGGGCGGCTTTCGAAGGCGCGATCGTTCTTGCAGTTGAAGAGCAGGGAAACGTTGGCGCCGCTCTTCAGATCGGAATATGCATCGAAGACCAGGGCTTGCGCGGCGGAGAGGTCGGTATCGAGCAGGCGCGCGACGGCGGCTTTGAATTTTTCGCCGCCGGTGAAGCGGACAGAGAGCACCTTCGTTTTCTCGTGAACGTCCGGCAACAGCCACATCTCGGTCGGATTGCACCAATCGGCTTCGGCGCGCCAGATGGGCTTGTTCCACTTGTCGAGGTCCACGGTGTAGTCGTCGAGCGCCGGGAGCGCGGGGCCGTTGTAGCGGTAGATTTTTTCGAACTGCGCTTCGCTGTCGGCCGGCGGCGGAAGCTTGGGCGCGTTGGAACCGAGAGCGTAGGCGAGCAGATTCATGCCGAAGCGCAGGGACGATTCCTGCATTTCGGCGGCGGTCAAATCGGTCAGCGATTTCATGCCGGCCTGCATGCGCGGATCGATTTCCAGTCCGTCGGCGTAATCGTTGCGCGTGTAGATGATTCCGGCTCGGCGGCCGAATTCGCCGGCGTTCGGATCGGGCACCAGCACGCCTTCGATGTAGTTGACGCGGTACTTGTCGCCGGGCGGCACGCGGAAACTTTTGAAGCCCTTCGTCAAATCGTAGCATGAATTGAAGAGCGGGTGGTCCATCGGCAGCATCGTCAGTTCGGCTCCGGGGACGATCTGCGGCACGACGGGGCGGAAGGCCAGGTCGAACTTCTCGTAGTCGCTCGCGGACGAGTCGTTCACCCACAGCGTGCCGCCGCCTTCGACGTACTTGCGCAGGCAATCGAGTTCGGCGGGCTTGAAGTCGATCGGCAGATTGGACGTGATCAGGATGATGGAGCAGCGCTGCATGTTCTTCAGGTCGGTCAGATCGAGATTGGCGACGTTGACTTCCAGTTCGGGCAAGCCGGAGCGTTCAATGAACACGCTGCGCAAGAAATGCAGCGCAGTGGGCGACGAGTTCCAGTCGCCGGAGTGTTTGGCCAGCGCCATATTCAGTCGAACGAGCCCGCCGCTGGCCTGGCCTTTCAGCACGCGCCAGTCGCGCAGGTTGCCGGTGCCAAGTTCGCTGCCTCTGCGCCCGCCGCCTTGGGATTCGAGTTCCAGCGAGTTCGGACCGGAATCCAGCGCCGCAGACTTGGGCTGAACGGCTTGCGTGCGCCCGTCGCCGATGCCGCTCAACGTGCCGGTTCCGATGCCACTCGCGCCGGTGCCGGAGCCGGAACCGGCCGCTCCACCACGGCCAAAGCCACCCGTGACAGCGCTCACACGCGTTCCGCCGGCGCCGAAGCCAGGAAGACCGGTGCCGCCTTCACCCGCGCCGTGGCCGTCGCGTCCTTTAGGAACGCCGGGGCCACGGCCGGTGCCGGTGCCATTACTGGCACTTGGAGGCAGGCCGAGTGCCAGCGGGTCGTCGCCGTCGCCGCCGGGGCCGGTGCCGAATTTCTTGTGTGAGCCGCCGGTGCCGGTTCCATCGAGACCCACGCCGCTGCCGCCGGGAATTCCGCCGAGGTCGAGGCCGGCGATCTTGGATGGCTTGTGACCGGTGCCGAGGCCGCTTCCGCCAGTGAAGCCGAGGCCGCCGGTCAGATCGAGTCCGCCACTGCCGGCACGGAGGCCGGCGCTACCGCCGCCGTTGCCGAATCCGCCGAGCGCCGTCACGCCGCGCGTGGGCTGGCCCGTGCCGCCGATCACGCCGGGGCCGATGCCTTTTCCGCCGGGTGTGCCGCCGGGGACACCGGTGCCAGCACCTGCCGGCACGGAGGCCGGCGCTACCGGACCGATCGCGAGCGGCGCATCGCCGTCACCAGCGCCTGTTCCGCCGGGGCGGCGCGCGGTGCCGGTGCCGCCTGGGCCGTTCCCGGTTCCAGCGCCGGTGCCTTCGCCAAGACTGACAGTTGGGAGTTTGGGGCCGCCGCGACCGGGGCTCGCGCCATTGCCGACGCCCGTTCCGGTGCCGATGCCTTGGGCCAGATCGAGTCCGCCACTGCCGGCACGGAGGCCGGCGCTACCGGTGCCGCTGAGTTGTCCCAATGCAGAGCCGCCCCGCGCGGTGAGGCCTGTGCCGCCGGGAACGCCGGGGCCGGTGCCTTTGCCGTTGGGAGTGCCACTGCCGGCCGGCACGGAGGCCGGCGCTACCCCGCCGGGTCCGCCGACGAGACCGCCGGCGAGCGGTTCGTCGCCTTCACCGCCGAGACCAAAGGCGCCCGGACGGCGAACAGCGCCAGCGCCGGTTCCGCCGGGGCCGATGCTGCCGGCGCCAGTGCCGTTTCCGCCCGCGATGCTTGTGGCGGGGAGGTTGCCCGTTCCGCCGCTGCGGCCCGACATCGCGATGCCAGCTCCACCAGCGCCCAAACCTGCGAGCGGGTCGCCGCCGCCTTGCCCGAGGCCCTGCGTGGCGCTCATGCCATTGCCGCTGCCGAGAGCGGAGCCGCCGCGCGCGACGCCGGGGCTGGTTCCACCCGCGGCGGCTTTGCCGCCGGTGGGCGTGTCGGGCGCATTAGGATTGTTGGAAGCGCCGCCGACGGCTTTTCCGAAATCGAGCGGGTCGTCGATGGCGCTGTCGTTCACGCCGCTAGCAACGCGAGAAGAAAGCGCCAAGCCACTGGCTGAACTCTTGTCAGTGCCGGTGCCGGTCAGCACGCTGGTTGACGCGCCGCTGCGAGCAAGATCTTCGGTCGGCGCAGCGCGCGGCCCCGGGGCGGCCGTGCCGCCGCCCAGTTCAGCTCCAGGTGGGAGCGTTGGCGGCGCGGTGGGGATCGGGACGCCGGCGGGAACGGGCGCGGTGGCGCCGACGTTGCGGTCGGTCGAAACCGGGGCGGCAACCGTGGCGCTGGCGTGCGCGGGCGGCGGAGGTTCGATCGCGAGCGGGGCGTCATCGATGGCGGGCATTCCGAGCGGGCGCGCGGCGCCGGCGTCGTGGCGCGGGCTGTTAGCCTGCGCGGGCAGGCTGATAGCCTGCCCCACGGTGGGCAGTTCGGTGTCGAAGACCATCGCCGGCGTCTGGCCGGAGGGCGCGGGTTCGGGCAGCGGCGCATCGTTACGCGCGGCCGGGAAATTTGTCTTGGCCAGTGTCGGACCGGGCGGCGCGGGAGCCGGCGCGGGCGCGGGGGCTCCAGCGGCGGGCAGCGCATCGGTCCCGAGCGGCGCGTCGGCTTCGGGGGCAGAGGGCGCTCGGCCAGAGAGTGCGCCGGGCGGCGGCTGCGGGCGGGATTCTTGCGGCGGCGCGGCTTCGAGTGTTGTCGCGGCAGGAGCGCCGGCGGTCTTCACGTCGGTGGCGGCCAGGTCGGGGAGCTTGCCGTCTCCGCCCATGCCGCCGATGCCGTTGCTGGTCGCGAGTTTCACAACTTCGTCGCCGGTGCCGGAACGGAGCGCTTCCAGGCGGCGCATCTGTTGTTCGCTGAGGGCGCCGCCGAGGCTTTCCTCGGACTCGAGCAGACTGACCTGCACGCTGTCGGGCAGGAAGGTCATGAGCTGCGTGCGCGGCATGGCCCACGGCAGCAGGCCGAGATGGATCAGCATGGAATAGACGGCGTAGCGGACCCAAGGGCGCTTGACGGCGCGGTGAATCGCCAAGGCCGCTGCCAGCAGCACGACAATGAGCGCGATGAGAATCCAGTTCAGGACGCGCGGGGTTTCGGAGACCGGGGCGATGGAGAAGGGCGTGGCGCGTTCGATGAGGACTTCAACGACCTGTTCCTCAACAATGGGTCCGGCCTCGGGGCTAGCCGGATTTGCCGGCACGGAGGCCGGCGCTACCCCGCGAATGAGGAGGCGGCAACGCTGGCCGGCCTGAGCGTCGGGGCGGGCTCGCAAGAAGACTTCGATCGTTTCGCGGCCGGGAAGAGAGACGGACTGATGCAGCGCGTCGCCGGCGGATTCGTCGAAGAACGTCGCGCACGCCGGCTGTTTCTTTCCCTCGGCTTCAGCTTCGGTGAGGCCGGTGCTGACGGGGACGAGCTCCATCGTCAGGGGGATGGCGTCGTCGCGGTGCGAGATGACGCGGGCGCTGTCGCTGGGAAGCTTGGCGCGCGTTTCGAAGCGCAGCACGAGGGTGCTGGGCGATACGTGGAACGGCGCGGGAGTGATTTCGTTGATGACGGTGACGGTGACCGGCAGGGTGATGGTGCCGAGGCGCGAGGTGACGTTGAGCTGCGTGCGGTAGAGGCCGTCTTGGGCGGAGTCGGGAATCTCGAGCGTGAGGGGAATCGGCTCCGTCGATTGCGGATTGCGGATTGCGGATTGCGGATTGTCGCCGGCAGAGAGCGTTACGGCTTCGATCGGTTTATCCGGAAGCTTAAGAGCATCCGACGGGAGAGTGATCTTGGGGATGCGGACTTTAGCGAAAGGGGTGGCTTGCGTGATGGCCACGGGCATCGCTCGGGCGCCGTCGGCCTTCAGCGTGAGGAAGAGTTTGCGCTTCTGGCCTTGGATGAGTGAGCCGAAATCCAGCGTCGTCGGATCTATCGCAAGGCGGGGAGTGATGACGGTGGCGATCCAGCGGTGGACCATCAGGGCGGGGCCGGCTTCGATGGCGATCCAGCCGGCGATTTCGCCGGACGGGGTTTGCGGCGGAATGGTGAGGGAGAAGGTTGAGCTGGCGCACGGTTCAGGACGAAGTGCGGATTGCGGATTGCGGATTGCGGATTGAGCAGACTCCAATGCGGGAGGCGTGAGCGATGTCTGGACTGTTGCGCAACGCGGGTCGGGGAGCAGCTTGATTGAGGCATTCAATGGCGGACGGAGGCCGGGTTGGGACCACTGCCAGCGGATCGTGCGCGTGAGGCTGTCGCCGGGTTCGACGCGGCCGAAATCGAGCGGGGCCTCGACGAGGAGGTGCTGTGGGGCGACGAGGCATTTGATCTGGACGCGGGCAAGTTCGCGGCCGCCGATGTCGCGCAGGATAAGCCAGCGGGTGAGCATGCCTTCGGGCGCGTCGGCGCTGAGGTCGAGATCGATGTCGAGGTCGGCGCCTTGGGGATTACAGGTCAGGGCCAGCGTGGAGGGAGAGGTGAGACGAAGGGGGCGGATGGCGTCGAGGAGCTCTTCGCTCTTGGCTCTTGGCTCTTGGCTCTTGGATTCGGCGACCGGGCTTTTGCTTCCAAGAGCTAAGAGCAAAGAGCTAAGAGCGCGGTGGCTGTGAGGGAGGATTTCGGCGCCGCAGATGGTCAGGGTGCCGCCGGTGGAGGTCAGGCGCAGTTGTGCGGGGGCTCGGTCGCCGGGTTGCAAGCGGCCGAGGTCGATTTCGGGCGGGGCTTGCAGCGCGGGCGTCGCGATCTGAATGCGCCAAGGGACACGCAGGAGAGGCGCGCCGGCGAGCTGGCATTCCAGTGTGCCGGAGTATGTGCCGGGGGCGGCAAGTTCAGGGAGAAGCAACTTGAAGGGGACGGACAGGTTTTCGCGTGGCTTGAGGGTGGCGGGGACGGGCGGAACGTCCACGCGCAGACCTACCCCCCCGGCCCCCTTCCCGGAGGAACCTACCCCCCCGACCCCCTTCCCTAGGAGGGAAGGGGGAGACGAAGCGACGGAGAACGCGCCGCCGCTGCCGCGGACACGGAGGGCGACTTGAGCTGGGACGTCTTCGCCGGCGAAGTGCGTGCCGAGGTCCAGCGGGCCTTGCACCAACAGCGCGGGGCCGTTGTGGCGATGGACGACGAACGTGGATTGAGTTTCGCGGCGGAAGTCGGCGTCGCCGCGTTTGCCGGTGACGACGACCTGAAGGGTGCCGGTGGTGTTGTCCGGATACGCTCCGCCGGCGGGGTCGAGCGGCGGGAGGAATGTGGCGTAGATGCCATCGCCGGCGGCGCCGTCGTCGTGCTTGCCGTCATCGAAAAGCTGCGCGGTGATCGTGCGGTCACCGGCTGAAGTGAAGCGCAGCGTCGTTTGAACCGTTGCGCCGGAAACGGGGGCGTCGGCTTCACAAAGGGAGATCGCGAGGGTCGGTTCGTCGGCGTCGATTTCGAGCGGGGCGCTGGGCTGAAGCTGTGTGCGATAGAGAACCGGATACAGAGCGGTCCGCGCGGTGACGGAGAGAGAAGTCTGCTGGCCTTCCCACTGCGCGCGCCATTTGCCTTCTTCGGGAACCTCGGTGAAGAATTCGGGGCGGGCTTGCTGTGGGCTTTGCCAGGACTGGCCGGCGGGATTCAGGATCTTCAGCGTGCCGGCGCCATCGCCGGTGATCGAGATTGCCAGCGTGCGGCAGGATGAATCGATGGGTAGAGGGGTTTCGGCCTCACCGGCACGGAGGCCGGCGCTACCGGCGATGTTTCCCGAAAAAACCAGGCGTTGCGCGGCGATGCGGCTGGCGATGGCGGCGTAGGCAAGTCCCAGGTCGCGGTCTTTGGCGGCGTCGGCGTAGGTGCCTCCGGTTTCGGCGGCGATGCGTTTGAGCAGCGGGCGGTCGGCTTCGCGGCCGAGAGCCAGCGTGTGCACGGCAACGCCGCACTTGGTGGCTTCTTCGTGAGCGTTACCGTAATTGCCGGGTTCCTGCTTGCCATCGGTGAGCAGGAGGATGTGGCCGCCGGCGGCGCTGCCTTGGCTCGCGGAGCCTTCTTTCAGCAGTTTCAGCGCGTGGCGGATGCCGCCGTCGATATCGGTCTGGCCAAGCTCGTTAATGCGCTCCAGGGCTTTCTCGAAGCTCTCGTTGAGCGGCGTCAGGCCGCAGATGAGCCGGGTTTTGTCGTCGAACTGGATGATCGCGATGCGGCCGACGCTGCCGGTGCGGCGCGCGGCGGCGATGAATTCGCGCGCGGCTTCGACGCGCAGGCGCTGAGGGTCGTTGCGGCCCATGGATAGCGAGCCGTCCATCAGCAGAACGGCATCGGCAGCTTCGGCTTTGAAGGCGACTCGACCGGGGAGGCGGAACTGACCACCGGCACGGAGGCCGGCGCTACCAGTCTGCGGGACTTTCCAGCGCACGAGCAGATCGCACGGGCCGGTTTGGTTCTGCGGCGCTTTCAGGCCACGCACGTGGACCAGCCACTGGCCGGGCTTGGGGGATGGCCAGATGAGTGTGCGGCCGAAACCGGCGTCGTTTTCGGCTGGGGCTGCGTCTGCGGAACGGAGCAGAAACACGTTGACGGAAGGAATCGCCACGGTGCCGTCGCGCGGGACTTCGGGCAGGTCGAGAGTGAATTCCAGCGTATCGTCCGCACCCAATGCAACGGTTTCAGCGAGGGCGAGTTGGACCGGCGACGGTGCGGGCTGTTCTGCAAAGGCGCAGCTTAGCAGTCCCAGCGCCATGAGGGCCAGGCAGGAGGTTCTTTGAGAAGGCCGGAGGCCACGCATCGTCATGCCTCTGTAATGGTTACAACTTAGTGAGCGGGTGCGTTGAGGGCAATTGGTAATTGGTGATTGGTACTTGGTGAGTGGTACTTGGTGAGTGGTACTTGGTGAGTGGTACTTGGTGAGTGGTCGTCTGGTGGTCTGGTAGTCTGGTAGTCTGGTAGACTGTGGGTCTATTTGCCAACCCATTCGCCAAGTAACCAGACACCAGACCACCAGACACCAGACTACCATGAGTTTTGAATTTACGTTCGTTACAGGTTCTGCTAGAAATCGGCTATGGAAAACGCGACACCTGATCGGCGGCACCGGATTCTTGTGGCAAAGCCTGGGCTGGATGGGCATGACCGCGGCGCGAAAGTTGTGGTGAAGGCGCTCACGGACGCCGGATATGAGATCATCTATTTGGGCCTGCATCAGGAGCCGGAGGCAATTGTCGAAGCGGCTCTGCAGGAGGACGTTGAGGCCATCGGGTTGTCAATTTTGTCTGGCGCGCACATGACGTTGTTTCCGGCGGTGATCGAACTGCTGCGGAAGAACAATATGGGAGACGTGCTGGTTTTCGGAGGCGGAATTATTCCGCAAAAGGATGTCGCGGCGCTGCAGGCCGCGGGCGTGGGCATGCTTTTCACTCCCGGAACGGACACGCGGCAGATTGTGGCTTATCTGGACGAATTCTTTGCGAAAAAGCAAGCATAATGGACAAGGGGTATAGGGTATGGGGTATGGGGGCGGATTTGACGAGAACACCATCACCATTACCCGACGCTCCATATCCTAATTTTGGTCCGCTATTGGCTGAAGTATGATGAGTGGTCGTTGGCCGGGAGGGTTTGGACCGGGGAAGCCATCACCATACCCGCTACCCCTACCCCATACCCCATACCCCTGTAGGGCCGGGAGGGCCGCTGATGCCGAATTCCACGATTGCAGTTATTGGTGCAGGGACGATGGGTGCCGGGATCGCTCAGGTGGCGGCGAGCTGCGGCTTGGATGTGTTGCTGATCGATACGGCTCACGAAACGTTGCGCCACGCCATCGACCGGATCAGTCATTCGCTGCAGCGAATGGTGAAGAAGGGAGTACTGCCGGACGGCGAGGCCGACCATATCCCCCGGCGAATTAACTCCGGGACGGAGTTGAGTGCCGCTCGAAACGCCGACTTTGTTATCGAAGCGGTTTTTGAAGATGAGTCAGTGAAACGGCAGCTCTGGGAGCGCCTGGATACGATCTGCCTGCCGGAAGCGTTTTTCGCAACGAACACGTCGAGCATTTCGATCACGCAGCTTGCGTCCGCGACGCGAGTCCCCGAACGCTTCATCGGGCTGCACTTCTTCAATCCGGTGCCGGTGATGAAACTGGTGGAAGTGATTCGCGGGTGCCGCACCAGCCAGGCCACGACGGACGCGGCGCTGGAACTGGTGAAGAAGCTGCAGAAGACGCCGGTGGAAGTGCACGACTATCCGGGGTTTGTTTCGAATCGCGTCCTGATGCCGATGATCAACGAGGCCATCTTTGCGGTTTATGAAGGAGTCGCGACGCCGCAGGCCGTGGATGAAATCTTCAGGCTCGGGATGGCTCACCCCATGGGCCCGCTGGCTCTAGCGGATTTGATCGGGCTGGACGTGTGTTTGAACATCATGGAAGTGCTTCAGCGCGGATTCGGCGATCCCAAGTACCGGCCCTGTCCGCTGCTGCGGCAGATGGTGGCGGCGAAGAAGCTGGGACAGAAGACGGGGGAAGGATTTCATAAATACTGAGCGCAAAACAGCAAACCGCAGAGGACGCGGAGGACGCAGAGGAGGGAAGGTGTAAAAGCCGTTCCTCTGCGTCCTCCGCGACCTCTGCGGTGAGATTCGTTGCGCTCCCGCACGCAAAAGGTTTTTCTATGGAGGGTTTTATGCCCGAAACGCTGCGAGTGGAATGCGACGGGGAGTTGGCGAGCATCGTCTTCTACCGGCTGAAGGGGCCGAATATTGTTTCGTCGGCGGTGCTGAAGGAACTGGAGGCGGCGTGGGCGGATTTGGCGGTCAGCAAAGTTCGCGTGTGTATTCTTCGCGGCGACGGGAAGGCGTTTCTGGCGGGCGCGGACATTCGCGAGATGGCGGGCTTTACGCCGGCGGCGGCGCGGGAGTTTTCCGCTCGGGGGCAGCGGATCTTCGACGCGTTCGAGAGTTCAGAGATTGTCACCATTGCAGCGATTCACGGCGCGTGCCTGGGCGGCGGGTGCGAGCTGGCGTTGGCGTGCGACATCCGGATCGGTTCGACAGGGATGCAGATGGGGCAGCCGGAGGTGAACCTGGGACTGATTCCCGGCTGGGGCGCGACGGCGCGCTTGCCGCGGATCGTCGGCACGGGCTGGGCGCTGCGCATGCTGCTGAGCGGCGAGGCGCTGCTGGCCGATGCGGCTCTGGCGTCGGGGCTGGTGACCGAGATTGGGCCGCCGGAAGATGTGCAGCCGCGCGCGGAAAAGCTGGCTCGAACGATTTTGTCTCGCGGGCCGCAGGCGGTGCGGCGGACCAAGCAGCTTGCTCGCGCGGCGCTGGAGAGTTCGTTCAGTGAAGCCTTGGCGGCGGAGCGGCTGGCGTTTGGGACGACGTTTGAATGCTCTGAAGCGAGCGAAGGGTTGAAGGCGTTTATTGAAAAACGGGCGGCGAAGTTCTTTTAGTCATTGGTCATTAACGGCAACGCTTATTGCGGATTGCCCCCTCACCCCTAACCCCTCTCCCTCGCGGAGGGGGACCGGAGCGGCGGCATCACGCAGGGACGACGTTTGCGGATTGAACAGCAACGCCACCAGACTACCCGCCTACCAGACCACTACACGACCAGACCACCATCGCAGTAACCTTCGGGGCGGCAAGATTCACTCAATGATGGTCGCAAACAGGTGGACACGCGAGCGTGCTATGGAACTCGGCTTGCGTGGCACCGGCTGCGAAGCGCGGAAAAGGCCGCGGGGGTGCTAGTTTCCGCCACAATTATGGAGGGGGTTGCTGTGAAATCCACCAAACACAGTTGGAAAGCGGGGTTGCTCGGGCTGGTCGCAGCCTGCATTGCGTTTTCGTATGCTGTGGCCACGACGCCGGAGCCGGAGATTCCGGGTGCGGCCACGCGCGCGGCCAATCTGCGGGTACCCTTACAGTTTACGAATGCGTTTTTTGGCACCTCAACCGACCGCGATCTGGGCGACGCGGCGATTGGAAGCCTGATCACGCGGCACATTGCGGCCAAGGGCGGGTTTCCGCCGCGCCGGTTCAGCGCGGACAAGACGAACACGGAATTCAAGGGCGACGTGGCGCTCAACGAAGCGATTGCGGCTCTGCCGGCGGCGTTTTCACCGAGCCAGTCCACGGCGGTCGTCTTTCTGGACGGCATTTTGAAGGGGCAGATTGGCGGGCCGTTCACTGCGAAGACGGAGCCGACGCCGCTGCGCTTTGACGTGACCGTGACGGATAGCCGCGGGACCAATCCGAACAACGTGACGGAGAAGTTCCGGATTACGCTGGTGGATTCGAGCGTCTTCAAGTTCGCTCAAAGCGCGCTGCACGATGGCGTGGCGTTTCGGCAGTATCACGAGAAAATCGAAGTCATCGGCGGCAATCCGCCTTACACGTTCAGCGCCAGCCAGATCAGCGTGACCAACAACGGCACGGTGACTCCTCATAGTTCGCTGGAGGAAATCGGGCTGTTCCTGCTACCGAAGACCGGCGGACTGCTTGGACGGCCGCTAGTGCCGGGCGTGGTCAGTTTCATGGCGACGTGCACGGACAGCGACGGTCTGACGGCTCTGGCGCGCGACAAGTCTGGTTTTGGCCAGGCGCTCAGCTTCAGCGTGGCTGACAATCCGCGGGTGGCGAGCGAGCTGTTTTCGACGAGCATTTCGATCAAGGGTGATATTTCGGGCGGAAACAACGACAGCATTCGGTACGCGGGGCTGATGGACCTTACCGGCACGTCGCTGTCGGCGCTGAAAGGGTCGGCGGTCCAGCTTCAGATCGGCGATTACAATTCACCCGTCGTGAAGCTTGATGCAACTGGCAACGGCGGTACGGCCAAGGGTGTGACACCGGCGATGGCGGTGTCGATCACATCGGACGGGCAGATCAAGATAACGGTCTCGAAGGACGGCTTCGGCAAGGCCGGCACGATCATTACGGATAAGGAACTTCAAAGCCTGCTTAAGATCCTGCCGGTGGAAGTGACGGTGGGGGATGCGTTCGATGCGAGCGAGCTGCTGAAGTTTCATGTCGGGGCGAAGGGCAGCAAGTTCGATCTGGAATACAAGTTTGGCCCCGGAAATTTAGGCGGCGGGTTCCTGATCACGGGCGTGGCCGGCAAGGACGACACGAAAGCTGCGACGCCATCGGATGCGTGGAAGGTGGCCTTCGTGGCTTTGCCGCAGGAGAATCAGAAGTTCGGGACAGCGGTGACGGCGACGGTGGGCATCGGAACGGATTTCACGGACACGATCAACGTCAAGGCGACGGACAGTGTGGTGACTTCGACCGACAAGCGCGACCCCAAGACGCCGAAGGTTCTGAAACTGGCGATGAGCGCGAAGGGCAAGGGCGGGCTGACGACCGGGTCGCTGCCGCAGAAATCAACGCAGGCGAACGTGGCGACCGATATTCCGAACGCGGCGACATCGACGAAGAAGGGGCGGTTCCCGCTGATCATCACGCTGAACAACACGGCGGGGAAAGAGGTCTTTGGCGCGGAAGGCTCGCGCGCGATTTTCCCGCGGGGATCGACGTGGTTGAGCAAGAACCTAATAAAGTAG
This sequence comes from Planctomycetota bacterium, assembly GCA_036504595.1. Lineage (GTDB taxonomy): Bacteria > Planctomycetota > SZUA-567 > H5-PLA8 > H5-PLA8 > DASXUX01. The sequence goes on from DASXUX010000042.1 coordinate 105,120, forward strand.
TCAGTAGCCAGTAGCCAGCATTCAGTAGAACGGAAACGTGGGCCCGCTTGAGAAAGCGGGCCGATTTATTTGGGAAAAAGACCGAGGAAAGTGCGCAAGGGTTTTGGGTGGTGTACGTCAGTATAAGGATAATGTTTGGGTTTCTATTGCACGTGTGCAGGGGTGGGTTTGTGCACAAGGTGCGTTTTTGGACGCAGAAGTGAGGGACCGGTGCCGCGCGAGAGGCGCGATTCGTTAGCGTTCGAAGCACATGTGCACTCTTGGACAAGGATGACAGCACGGGCAGCCAACAGCAAACAGAGGCTGCCCGTGGCACATCACACATCACCCACCACACGTGCAATTTTTTACAGGAATCAGACGAGGGGGCGGCGGTGCTGACACGAACTTTCTGGGCGTTGCTGCTGGTGGCGACGGGCGTGTTCGCCGGTGAAGCGCGCACGTTCTACGTGGACCCTCAAACGGGCGACGACGGCCGCGACGGGCTGGCGGCGGAAAAGGCGTGGCGGTCATTGGAAATGGTGAACCGAGTGCCGCTGAAAGCCGGCGATAGGGTGCTCTTCCGGCGCGGGCAATCGTGGCGCGGGCAGTTGGTTCCGCAAAACGGCGACGAAACGGGCGTCGTCTACTATGGAGCTTACGGCGAAGGCGCCAAGCCGCTCCTGCTGGGTTCGGCGCCGATGAATCGGACCGAAGACTGGCAACCGGCGGGAGCAAACCTGTGGGTCACAGCCCCGCTGCGGTTCGACCCGGTTGCAGACGGCACGGTCGTCGATCTGTCGAAAGCCAAGTGGTCGCTGCATCAGGAAGGCGGAGCGGAGTGCAAACTCGCTACTGTAGCCGAGAAACCGATGGCCGCCGACATTGGCCCGACAAGCCTCACGATCGACTGCAAGCAGCCGGGCACGGCGGCGCATCACGTTCAGCTCAGCACAACCGGGCTGAGCGTCCGCGAAGGGGAATACTATCTGCTGACGCTGAGCGCACGCTGCACGCAGCCGATGACGCTCGGGCACATCTCGATCATGAAAAGCGGCGCGCCGTGGACGAGCTACGCGACCTCGCAAACGCCGCCGCAAATCGGTAAAGAGTGGGCGGAGTACAGCATTCGTTTTCAGGCAAAACAGACGGCAACCGATGCGCGGATGACGTTTTTTCTTGGCGGAACGCTGCCGGCGGGCGCGACGCTATCGCTGCAGCCGGGGACATTGGTTCAAGCGAAATGCAGCCAGCCGATTCCGTTGTCGGTGGATGTAGGGAACATCATTTTCGATCAGGGACGCGGGACGGGCTTCAAGAAGTGGAGCGTCGCCGAGCTGCAGAAAGACGGCGACTACTTTTACGATGGGAAAACGTGGCAGGTGACGCTGCGCGCGCCCGCGAACCCGGCGACGCTTTACAAAAGCATCGAACTGGCGCTCAACCGGCACATCATCAATCAAGGCGTTCGCGGATTTGTCACGTACGAAAATCTGGCGCTCAGCTACGGCGCGGCGCACGGAATCGGCGGCGGCAGCACGCATCACATTACGGCTCGCAATCTGGACATTTCGTACATTGGCGGAGGGCATCAACTCACGCGCCCCGACGGCAAGCCGGTGCGATTCGGCAACGGCGTGGAGTTCTGGGCCTCGGCGCACGATTGTCTCGTCGAAGGCTGCTGCATTTGGGAGATTTACGACGCGGCGCTCACGAACCAAGGCGATGGCGTCAACGTGCAGGAGAACATCACGTATCGCAACAATGTGATCTGGAACAGCGAGTACTCGTTCGAATTCTGGAATCGCGGGCCGCAGAGCCGGACGAAGAACATCCGCTTCGAACACAACACGTGCGTCAACGCCGGGTGCGGCTGGGGCTACATTCAGAGGCCCGATCCGAACGGGCGGCACGTGATGTTCTACAACAACACAGCTCAAACCGAGGAGATTTTCATTCGCTACAACATTTTCTGCGGTGCGAAAGACAGTTGCCTGCGCCTGCACGGGCGCGATTGGACCTCCGTGTTAACGATGGACTACAACTGCTGGTATCAGCCGACTGGGGTAGCGCCGGCCTCCGTGCCGGCAGGAACGCTGGTTCTGTGGGATAAGGAGAACATCGGCGCGGACAAGTTCGCGGCGTTCATGAAGGAGCACGGCCACGACGGGCACTCGATCGTTGCCGATCCGAAGTTCGTGGATGCAGCGAAGAACGACTACCGGCTCGCGGACGATAGTCCGGCACGAGCGCTTACGGCGGGTGTGGAGAGCAGTAAGTAGTAGGCGCTTCGTGCTTGGATCTTGTGCTGGTTGGACAAGATTTTGAAACTCGAAGGAATGATGAATGAGGAATGATGAATGCGGAATAAGGTCCATGGCGCTGCCTCTTGCGCCGTTGCAGCCATATTCATCATTCCGCATTCAGCATTCATCATTCGGTTGCAGCTTCGGATTTCGCCGCGTCCGGCTTGTCCGGGCCAGACGGGAAGGGCGCGAAGAGACAGAAGAAGAGGAGAAGGGGAAAAAGCGCAGGTTGCTGGCCTTCAAAGCCGGTGCCGAACCTCAGTGGTGAGGGGTCCAAGTTGAGCGTCGGCACCCGGATCAAAGACCAGCGAGCCTGTTAACACTCCCGGTACGTCCAGGTGGTACTTCTCCCAGATGAGAAGCCAGGAGGCGATCGCGGCCCACTGTGCTTCTCAACAAGCACAACGCGGCCAGAGGCTGCGCTATTCCGAAGCGTTGATGTAAAGCGATGCGGATGTTCAGGGTCGGAGGACGCGCGTTTGAAATTCGAGTCTGCGGCGGCTATAAGCTCTGCTGTGAGAGCGACACGATACTGTTTGATGATGGCTTGCCTGAGCGGCGCGCTCAGCCTGCTGCTGACGGGCTGCACGATTACCAGCGAAGGAGTGCAGCAGGCGGAAGTGCCGCTGGAGGAAGTCTTCCCGCCGTCAAAAATCGTTGCCAGTTACCGGCAACTCGCCAAGCCGACAAAGACGGCCGACGCGGAATTTGGCGAACAGATCGGCGGCAAGCAGAAGCTGGCGGTTCTCAAACGCTGGGGCACGCTCAGCACGCTGAGCGCCGAGTATGGCATTCCAAAGCGCGAGGCCGCCGCACGCGTCTCCGTTACCGAAATGATGAGCAAGCAGAATGCGTACGGCGCATATAGCAATCTGCGCCCCGGATTGCTCAACGAAGGAAGCTATCTAAAGATCGGCGTGCACGCGACGGTGGACGGCGAGCGCATGCTGTTCGTGCAGGATCGGTTTCTGATCTGCATTCGCGACCTGACGGGAAATTCGGATCCGGCGCGCCGCACCATGCTGATCAACTTCGCTCGCGCGATCTCCGAACGCATTCCGCGCGACATCACCGATATCAATCTGGTCAGCTACCTGCCGTACGAAAATCGCGTCCCCGCCACCGAACGGCTCGACAAAGAGGATCCGGTGGGGCTGGGGATCTTCAAGGCCGGCGGGGTGAGCGCGCTATATCGCGTCGATAACCGAGAAGCGAAGGTGTTCATGGCGGAATTGAGCGAGCGCAGCGCTCTGCAAGGCCACCTGAACACCATCAAGGCGCTGATGGAAAAAGAGGGTGCCACGTCCGACCTGTCGATCGGAACGCAAGGCTTTCAAGGGCGCCTGATGAAGAGCCAGGCGATGGTCGCGATACGCGAGCAGGTTCTGTTTGGCTGCTACGGCACGTTGACCGAAAAAGAGATGAAGAACCTGATGGCCGGAATCGACCGGCGCGTCAAGCCGTACGTTCCACCCAAGATCAAGGAAAAGAAGCCCGGCGAAGAGGAAGAAGAAAAGAAGCAGCCGGGCGGCCTTCCAGGGATCGGACTATAACAACGATGTGCCTACCGGCACGACTCGCAGCCGCATTGATCGCCGCAGTCGCTCTCCTCTCGCTTAATGCGAGCCTGAACGGCCGGCTTGGTTCCGCACGCGCGGCCGAAGTCGGCGCAATTGTCGTAATCGCTTCGGTCGGCGCACTCCGCGCACCCGCTGGAGCATGGAACCGCGGTGTCAACCGAGGCTTCAATGGCATTGCCGTCGCGGACCGAAACGGGCTGACGGTCGGTCGCCGAAACGGTCGGGTGCTTTTCGGATTCGTACTGCTGCTTCCAGTGTTCGTAGCAAGCACCGCACATGGCGCTGGCGCTGCTGGTCAAGAAAAACAAAGCGATGGCGGCGAGAAAAGTTTTCTGCAGCATGGCGTGATCTCCGCGAATTTCCCGCAGCATTGTGCGCGAGAGACGTACCATTCTGAGCATTGGATTCGGGAATAATGAGCAGCGAAGTTCGCTGCTTGTGGTTTGCCGGGATTATAGCGAATCATGAACGCGATCCAACGGAACCAAGCCTTTCTTAGCGATCTGTTCGCGGGCAAGGCCGCTCGCCGCGTAGCGATCATCATGGAATTTGAGTACGCTTCGGCGCCCGACGACTTTGCCATTTCGGAACGGCCGGTCAGCGATTTCGTGCCTGGGCTGGTCGAAAATTACCGCCGCGCGGCCGCTCGCCAGAAGCTCTTCGATGACGACGGCGTGCCGTACGTGAAGCTGACGTCGAACACTGGAATTTTCGCCGCCGGGTTTGGCTGCCAGATTCATCGGTTCGAAGGCTCCAACGCGGCGGCAATCCCGTTCGTTCACACGGCTGCTGAAGCGGACGCGCTGAAGACTCCCAAGCATGAGAACGTGCGCACGCTGGCGCGGATTCTCGAGATGGCTCGTTTGGTGCGTAAGGAGCTCGGGCCCAACGTTCCGATCGGCGTGCCGGATATTCAGAGCCCCTTCGACGTAGCGGCGCTGATCTGGAACAAGGAAGAGATGTTTCTGGCGATGCTGGAAACGCCGGACGCCGTGCAGCGGTTGGTGTGGAAGTGCCACGCGCTGCTCACGTCGTTTCTCGACGATTTCCGCCGCGAGTTTGGCAACGTGAACATGTGCCATTGCCCCACGGCGTGGGCGCCGCCGGAGTACGGCTGCTGGCTCTCCGAAGACGAAGTCGGCGCGATTTCGACGGGGATGTTCGACCAGTTTTGCCTGCCGGTGCTGACGGACTTGAGCCGCCGCTACGGCGGGCTGTTCGTGCACTGCTGCGCCGCGGCCGACCATCAGTATGGCGGCTTCAAGAAGATTCCGAACCTGCGCGGGCTCAACCGCGTCTTTCAAGCGCCCGGCGCGGCACCGGCGGTGAAGGCATTTTCAGACCAGACTGTGCTGATGACGGCGTGGCTGGAGCTGCCAGTGGTGTTGGGGATGCTGGAACTCTCGCAGCCGAACACGCGCTGGCTTTTGAATATGCCGTATCAGCCGGATGAGGAGGCGAAGAGAACGTACGAGGCGCTGCGCGAGCACCGCCTCGCGCGCTGACAACGGACCACGGACAACGGACAACGAACTATTTCCCGATGCAGTACACATTCTGTCCCGTGCGGATAAACAACTGCCCTTGCGCAATCGCAATCGAGGAGAAACACGCGCCTTCGCCCAGCGGGACAGTCATGAGGATTTTGAAGGCGTCGCCGGCTTCGCAGACGGCGACCTCGCCGGCTTCATTGATCGAGTAGATTCGGCCGTCGGCGCACGTTGGAGAACACCAGTACGTGGTCTTTCCGGGAATCTGGCCTTCCCATTTCTTTGCGCCGGTTTTCGGATCGATGCAGTAAAGCATGCTGCGGCCGGCGTCGCCGTTGAGCACGTACAGCATGTTTTTATAGACCAGCGGCGTGCAGACGTCGGGCGACATTTCTTTGGGCAGAGTCCACGCAACATTCGTGGCCGTCACATCGCCGGAGCCGCCGTCTTTGATTGCGGTGAAGGCCTGCCAGTGCTTGGGCGGAGCCATGAAAACGAGGCCGTCGCAGCACACGGGCGAGGGAACCACGCGGACGTCGCCACGATGAACCGGATTGATGCCGCCGCAGCGCCAGAGTTCCTTGCCGGTTTCCGGGTCGTGAGCGGTCGTGTAGTCCGCGCCGTAGATGAGGATTTCGCTTTTGCCGTTGAACTCGCAGGGGATCGGCGTCGTATAGGCTTCCTGCGTCTCCTCTTTGGCGTCGGTGGGGCGGACCTGCTTCCAAAGGTCCTTGCCGGTCTTTGGATCGACAGCCAGAATGAACGAATCGAGCTTCTTGCTCAGGTCACTCCCCGGCACGTACGTGTTCTTGTCTTTCTGAAGCAGCGGAATGTAGAGCTTGTCCTTATAGAGCAGTCCGCTGGCGCCGTAGCCCCACATGATCGCGAACTTGTTGAAATCCTTTTGCAGGTCGCGCGACCAGAGTTCCTTGCCGTCGATGTCGAACGCGGCCAGATGACCGGTGCCGTAGAAGAACCAGACGTTCTTCCCGTCGGTGATGGGCGAGGGCGAGGCCATGTTGTTGTTCCGGCTATTCATCGGCCTCCGGTCGGCGGAAGGGGCGACGACCTTCTGCCACAACACCTTTCCATCTTTGCGATTGAGGCACAGCGCGAGCAGATCCTTGGTTTTCGTGTCCACCGAGCTGACGAAAACTCTGTCATCCCAGATCGCCGGCGTCGCGGCGCTCGGCCCCGGCATAGGCGCGACCCACGCGACGTTTTCCGTCTTGCTCCACGTTGCCGGCAGGCCGGTCTGCGTGGTCGAGCCATTGAACACCGGCCCGCGCCACTGCGGCCAGTTCTCGGCGTTCACAGAAAAGGACAGCAGAACGAGAAGGATCGTTGCCAGAGACTTCATGCGGACTCCCATGGTTTCGTTGCCTGCCAAAAAAGGCAGTTACGTATACACCGGGCTGTGTGGCACGGGCAGGCCACGCCACGTATGTTTGTGGCGTGGATTGCCCGTGGATTCGGCGTGCATGCACGGGCAATCCGCTGGAGCAAGAAGCCGCTCCAGCGGCCTGCCCGTGCCACACAAGGATCAACCTTTCAGCACGCGCCGGAATTCCTCGGTCAGCGCGGGGACGATCTCGAACATATCGCCGACGACGCCGTAATCGGCCAGCTTGAAGATCGGCGCGTTCGGGTCTTTGTTGATCGCCACGATGTACTTGCTCGTGCGCATGCCGGCGAGGTGCTGGATCGCGCCGCTGATGCCGACGGCGATATACAACACCGGATTGACCGTCTTGCCGGTCTGGCCGACTTGCATCGAATACGGCGCGTAGCCGGCATCCACCGCGGCGCGGGAAGCGCCCGGCGCGGCGCCCAGGACGTCCGCCAGATCGTAGATCAGCTTGAACTTCTCCGCCGAACCCAGCGAGCGCCCTCCGGAGACCACGATGGACGCCTCCGTCAGTTCCGGCCGCGTGCTGGTTGCCTTTGCGACTTCGGTCACGACCGCGCGCAAATCGTCCGCGTTTGTCGCCACTTCAAGCGGCGTCACGGTTCCCGCCGCGGGCGTCGCGGCTTTCTCGATCTTGAACGCGTTCGGCCGCAGTGTCGCGATCAGTGGACCGGCTCCAGTGGGTTCAGCAGTCACGCGAGCTCGCCCTGCGTAAACGGGACGCGTCAGCCGCAGTTTACCGGCGGCGCCGGCCTCCGTGCCGGTGGCGTTCAGTTCCACGCAGTCGCTGGCCAGCACGCCGTTCAGGCGCGTCGCAACTCGCCCCGCGATATCGCGCGACAATCCGCCAGCACTCATGAGGATCACCGATGGCTTGATCTGTTCCGCGGCCGCCGCGATAGCCCGCACGCAACTGAGGCTGGCGTAGCGTTCCATGCCGGCTTCCGCCGTGTGAACGGCATGCGCGCCCCACGCACCCAGTTGCGCGGCGGCCGTTGTGGCTCCCGCGCCGATCGTCAGCGCGTGCACTTCGCCGCTGAGTTGCGACGAGAGTTCGCGCGCGACCGTGAGCAGTTCAAACGCCGCATTCTTGGGCTTGCCTTCGGTGTGTTCGATGACGACGAGAATCGTTGCCAAATCGAGACCCTCTTTGGAACCGCAGATGAACGCAAATGAACGCGGATGGCTCTTAGGCCCGACGCTTCGATGCGTTTAGAATTGTGAGTCCGACGACCTCCCCGCAAACTTTGCGAACGATCACTCCTTCCTCAAGAATCTCTTCCTTTGCGGCACGCGCGGGTCTTCGAAAACTGATGTACAAGACGTCGTGCTTTTGGTCGTACTCCACCCAAAAACGCTTCACGGGCATTCGAAGCAGCGCAGGCACAGCGGCTAGGATCGCCTTTATGCCTTCTGCATCCAGCGTTTCGATGGCCACACTCGTTCCCTTAAACAAGCTCTGAACCCCGAACCCTGAACCCTGAACCCTTTCTTTTCTTTGCGTCTTTGCGGTTCAAATCAGATTACCTTCGCCTCTTCTCTTAACAGCCGCACCAGTTCCACCGCCGCCTGCCGCGCTTCCATGCTAATCGTTTTGCCGGGCGTTTTCTGCGGCGGAGGAGAGCACTTCAACACCTTCAGCGCTGGTTCCAGATCGCTGGCCTGAAGTCCCAGGTCCGCAGGCGTCTTCGCGACCGGCTGCTTCTTCTTCGCGTCCAGCCGGCCCTTGAGCGTCGGCACGCGCGGTTCGTTGAGTCCCTTGTCGCAACTGATCACAGCCGGCAAGCGCACGTCGATGACCTGTTCGCCGCCTTCCACACGCCGGCGGCACTGGAAACCTTTCTGGTCTGCGGACAAGACGAGCGCGCAGGTCGCCGTCACATGCGCGAAGTTCAACCTTTCGGCCAGTGCGCCGGTAAAAAGCCACTGGTCGTCGTCAATCGCCTGGCGGCCGCAGAGCACCAAGTCCGGCGCCGCGTCTTTCAACGCCGCCGCGACGGCGTTTGCGGCGCACCGCGCATCCAGACTGCCCTTGATGTGCAGGGCGCTGTCCACGCCGACCGAAAACGCGTGCTGCAGACACTTCAGGCTTTCGTCCGACCCGACGGTGATGACCTGCACAGTCGATCCGGGCACGGCGGTGCGGAACTGCAGCGCGGCTTCCAGAGCATACTCATCGTACGGGCTGATGATCGTCTCCAGTCCGTTCAGGAGCAGCGACATGCCATCCGGCGCGACGCGGATGTCGGCGGTGGTTGCGGGCACAAGCTTGACGCAGACGACGATTTTCATGATCGAATTATATGCAACTCAGGGGCCATTTAACGGCAGTCTAGAGTCTAGAGTCTGGAGTCTTTCGCTACATCAACCTTCGACTTCTAGACTCCTCGACTTCTCGACTTCTGGACTTTCACTTTCCCATCAACGCCAGAACGATGTTTGGCACGATGCCGAGCAACAGGGTCACGATTCCGGCGAGGTAAATCAGCAGGTTGACGTTCCATGCGGGGTGGCAACGTGCGGCGAGCGGAGCGCCTTCTTCCGCATGTCCTTCCGTCCCCGCAACCGGCGTCATGTACATCGCGACGACAACTTTCAGGTAATAGTAAAGCGACGCGACGCTGGTCAAGATGCCGATCACCGCGCCGACAATCAAGGCCGGATAACGTCCGCCCGCGCCTTCGAAAATCGCATCGCGGAAGATCATGAACTTGGCGAAGAATCCGCCCAGCGGCGGCAGGCCCGCGAGAGACAGCATGAATAGCGCCATGCACAAAGCGATCCCGGGGTTTTCCTTTGACAGTCCGGCAAAGTCGTCCAAGTCTTCGAGCGGCTTGCCATCTTCGCGCGTAAGGCCGATCACGCCGAAGGCACCGATGGTCATCACTCCGTAGACCACCAGATAGAAGATGATGGACTGCGAGTGCGCGTTCAGCACCGCAAGCTGCGGATAGGCCGGCAACACAACCATGGCCAGGAGCAGGTAGCCGGTGTGCGCGATGGCGGAGTACGCCAGCATGCGTTTGACGTTGCGCTGGCGCATGGCCATCAGGTTGCCCAGCACCATCGTCAGGACCGAGGCGCCGAGCAGCGCCGGCACCCACATCACGCGCAGGTTGCTCGCGCCGAACGCTTCGAAGCACAAGCGAACGATGACGGCGAACGCTGCAGCTTTCACGCCAAAGGCCATCAAGCCGGTGACGGGAGTTGGCGCGCCTTGGTAAACATCCGGAATCCAGAAGTGAAACGGAGCGGCTCCAATTTTGAAGAAGGCGCCGACCAGCACCAAGCCCATTCCCAGCAGCAGGAACCAGTCGCGCAAGTGTTTCTCGCCGACCGGAAGTGTGCGGAACGCTTCGCTGGGCTGCAGGGAGACCGAACCGTTTGCTCCGTAGTAGAAGGCAATGCCCATCAGCAGAAAAGCCGTGCTGAACGCGCCGAGCACCAGATACTTCAGAGCCGATTCGTTGGAACGCAGATCGTCGCGATTTGCTCCGGCCAGAACGTACGTCGAGATCGACATGATTTCCAGGCTGATCAGCAGCGTCAGCCAGTCGTGCGAAACGCCCAGCAGCATCATGCCGGCGACAGAAAGCAGGATCAGCCCGTGGTACTCGCCGGAGGAAAGCACCGAGTCCTCACTGTGCGGCGGCGAAGAAAGAATCGTCAGCGCTCCAGCCAGGCAGGACAAAGCCCAGATCGCCATCCCAAAACCGTCCAGGCAGAAGGCTCCACCCAGAATGATCGGATTGTAGAGCGCAGTGTCCGGCCGCTTGCCCGGGTAGAACCAGATGATTTGATCGCCGATGGCGGTCTGGCCCGCCGCAAACAGTCCGAGAATGCATCCCGCGAGCGCCAGCCACGGAAGAATGTAGCGTTCACGGTGTGGCAGCGCCAAGTCGCCCAGCACCACGACTAAAGCGGCTCCCAGAATGACGCCAACGGGTAGCAGCAGCATCAGCTCGTTCATTTCTTCTGCTCCTCCTTCTTCGCGGGAGCAGGCACCGGAGCAGGCGCTTTGACCTCCGGTGCTTTGGGTTGCGGAGCAGGCGCTGGAACGGGTGCGGGCACCGGCGCTGGCACCGCTTTCACGTCCGGCGCTTTGGGCTGCGGAGCCGGCGCGGGAACGGGCACTGGAACAGGTGCGGGCACTGGCGCTGGCACAGTTTTCACGTCCGGCGCTTTGGGCTGTGGAGCCGGAACTGGAACCGGTGCCGGCACAGGTGCCGGAGCAGCCTTCACATCCGGCGGCTGCGGCTGAGGCGTGGGGACTGGCACGGGCGCGGGAACCGGCGCTGGAGCTTTCACATCGGCTTTGGGCTGAGGACTGGCGATCTGCGTCTGCGGCAGCGTGGGGCGCTCAAAGCGGCTCTGCGCCAGGAACGCGTTCGTTGCAGGCAGCATGCGGCTGAAGAACGGGCCGGGCACGATGCCCATCAAGAAAATGACGGCCACCATCGGCACCAGCACGGCGGCTTCGCGGCCGCTCACGTCGGCGACCGATTTGTTCGAATCGCGTGTCACAGGACCAAAGAAGACGCGCTTGATCAGATAGAGCATGTACACGGCACCGAGAATCATCCCCAGGCCGCCGAGGAATCCAAACCAGGGCGCGCGGTCGAACGCGCCTTTAAGGCAGGTGAATTCTCCGATGAAGCCATTGGTGAGCGGCAAGCCCATCGACGAAAGCGAGACGATCACGAAGAACGTGGAGTAGATGGGAATGACTTTGGCCATGCCGCCGTAGTTATCGATCTCGCGATCGTGAGTGCGTTCATACAGCATGCCGGCGAGGAGGAACAACGCGCCCGTCGAGATGCCGTGGTTGAGCATCTGGTACACGCCGCCCTGCACGCCGATGGCTTGGAAGCTGAAAATCCCCAGCATGCAAGTGCCCATGTGTGCCACAGAACTGTACGCAATGAGCTTCTTAATGTCGCGCTGAGCGAAGGCCATCATTGAGCCATAGATAATGCCGATGACGCAGATCGTCAGGAACACCGGCGGAATGCTGACGGTGACTGGGCAGCACCAGTAAAACAGGTTGAACGAGGATGTTTGCCAATTCGAGTAGAAGTCCATCGCTCGCGGGAAGAACGGCACGACCAGCCGCAGGAAGCCGTAGCCGCCAAGCTTCAGCAGCAGCGCGGCCAGGATCACCGAACCGGGCGTGGGAGCCTGAACGTGAGCGTCCGGGAGCCACGTGTGCACGGGGAAGAGCGGCACTTTGATCGCGAAGGCCAGCGCGAAGGCCCAGAAGCACCAGACTTCGGCCGCGCGCGTGATTCCTTCTCGGTGCAGTGGATCCAGTTCGTTGACGCGGCGCAGTTCGGCCAGTTCTTTTGTCAGAGCCAGAATGTTGAAGCTGTCGCCGCCGGTCTTGTAGTAAACGAACAGAATTGCGATGAACATCAACAGGCTGCCGAACGCCGTGTAGAGGATGAACTTCGTCGTCGCGTAAATCCGTTCCTCGCCGCCCCAGATGCCGATGATCAAGTACATCGGAATCAGGCTGGCTTCGAAGAACACGTAGAAGAGGAACAGGTCGGTGGCCGAGAAGGCGCCGATGATGGCCGCCTCCATCAACAGCATGGAAATGTAGAATTCCTTCTGCCGGTCCTGGATGTATTTCCACGCGCCCAGGATCGCCAGCGGCGTAACGAAGGTCGTGAGCAGAATCAGCAGCGAAGAGAAGCCGTCCACGCCCAGGCTGTAGCGGATGGTGATCCCGCTGAAAACAATCCACGGCCGGTCTTCAGCAAACTGGTACAGCGCATTCGAAGGCGACGGATCGTATGCCCACAGCGGAATCGACGCGACGAACGTCAACACCGCGACGATCATCGCCCAGACCTTGATCTCGCGCGCGTTGCGATCTCGCACGAAACACAAGGGCAAGGCGCCCACCAGCGGTAGCACAATCAACTTCGTTAGCAGCATCAATGACTACCCATGTCCCAAACCCCTGAACCCCGCCGTTACCCTTGCAACAAGTAGAACAGCAGCAACAACGCCCCCGCCAAAATTCCGCCGGCGTACCAGTTGAGCAGTCCGGTCTGCATTCGCCGCAACACATCGCCCAACTTCGAGGTGCCGCGTCCGATCAGCAGCACCACCACGCCTTCAATGATCACCGTGTCCACCAGCCACAAGGCCACATTGGAGCCGACGACAAACGGCGTGATGATCAGAGCCTGGTAAATCTCATCGACGTAGAACTTGTTCAGCGACAGACGATAGAAGAAGTTCCGCGAGGCGGACGCGGGATCAGGCACTTTTCCGTTCAACCCATACGCGCAGAACGCTATCGCCGCTCCACCGAACGCTACGATCAGCGTGGCGATCTCGTTGATATGTTCGGCGCGGTGGCTTTCGCCATGGAACGCGTTGAGAATGCCGACGGACTCTGGATTCAGGATGAAGGGCCGTGCCCACAACATTCCGCCGATGACGGAGAACGCGGCCAGCACGATCAGCGGGAAGGTCATCGACAGCGGCGATTCGTGCACATGCTTTTGCGTCTCTTCGCTCGCGCGTGACGACCCCAGGAACGCCAGACAGAACAGCCGGAAGCTGTAGAACGCCGTGCAGAACGCACCAGCCACACCCAGCGCGTACAGCACGACATAAATATTGCGGTGAGCGCCGTGTTCGAAGTAATGCGCCAGCGTCGTCTCAAGGATCGGATCCTTCGACCACCAGCCGGCAAACGGCGGAATGCCGGAGAGCGCCAGCACGCCAATCAGCATCGTCCAGAACGTGACTGGCAGCTTTTCGCGCAGGCCGCCCATGCGCCGCAGGTCTTGTTCGCCGGAGAGAGCATGAATCACCGAGCCCGCGCCGAGGAACAGCAGAGCCTTGAAGAACGCGTGCGTCAGCACATGGAAAATACCCAGCGAGAACGCACCCACACCCAGCGCCAGGAACATGTAGCCAAGCTGCGACACCGTCGAATACGCCAGCACCTTCTTGATGTCGAGCTGGGTTAGGCCGATCAGCGCACTGTACAGCGCCGTCGCTCCGCCCACGATCGCGACCGCAAGCATCGCGTCTTCACTTAAGGAATACAGTCCGTGCAGCCGGCAAACCATGTACACGCCGGCGGTCACCATGGTCGCGGCGTGGATCAGCGCGCTGACGGGCGTCGGGCCGGCCATGGCATCGGGGAGCCACACGTACAGCGGAATCTGCGCCGACTTGCCGATGGCTCCAATGAAGAGCAGCAGGCACGCGACTGTAATCGCATCGATCAGATACCAGCCGGCCCACTTCTGTTTGGCGATCGTGCGGCTTAGATCCAGGTTGCTGACGTGTGCTGGCGCCGCATAGCCGACGCGCTTGGGATCGGACTTCGGATCGTGGCGGTCGCTGATCAACAGGCGCAGGCCATCCGTATAATCCAGCAGGCCCGGCTTGGCGGGAAGCTTGACGTAATCCGCGCGAGATAGGACAGGCGCGTTGGGATCCGCAGGGGCTATGGCCGGGGCTTTCGTGAGCTGCGTGCGCGGCGTAATGCGTCCGGCGCCTTCGCGGACCGGTGCGGCGACGTAGCTGAGCGTTCCGAACAAGATCAGAAGCATGAACATGCCGAGCACGAAGCCCAGATCGCCAATGCGATTGACGATGAAGGCTTTCATTCCCGCCGCTGCGTTCTTGCCGTCCTGATACCAGAAGCCGATCAACAGGTACGAGCACAGTCCCACGCCTTCCCAGCCGACAAAGAGCAGCACCAGGTTGTCGCCCAACACCAGCAGGATCATCGCGAACATGAACAGGTTCAGGTACGCGAAGAAGCGCCAGAATCCTTCGTCGTGCGCCATGTAACCGAGGCTGTAGAGATGGATCAGCGTTCCAACGCCGGTGACGAAAAGAATCATCACCGCCGAGAGGCCATCCAAATAGAGACCAAAGGAGACGTTCAAGTCCGGCGTGTTCAGCCACGTACCATAGATGGCGTGCAACGCGTTGCGCTCGCCCACCCCGCCGTGACCGGGCAGTCCCAGAGCCATCACGCACATAAACGCCCAGACAAACGCGCCGAAGCAGGCTAGCACGCCGATCCAGCCGCTGATTTTCTTCGGCAGGCGCGCCCCGAAGAGCCCGTTGATCAGGAACCCCGCCAACGGCAGCAGCGGAATCACCGCCAATGTCCGCTCCAACAGCCAGCGCTCTTTCAGCGGCAAAGCTGTGTAGCAGAGGTCAACGAACCATTGGAGAAAATGCGACATCTCGGCCCTTTGTCAGTTGTCAGTGGTTAGTCGTCTCACCACTCCACCATTTCACCACTCACCAACTACTCTTTCATCATCTTCAACTCGCGCGTATCCACGCTCTCCTTATTACGGAACCAGGCGATGACCAGCGCCAGGCCGACGGCTGCTTCTGCGGCTGCGACGGCAATGATGAACAGGGCGAAAATCTGTCCGGTGTGCCCGGCGTGCGGATCGGCCTCCACCGCGGCCAGGTTCGCGTGAGCTCTGGCAAAGCTGGCAAGGACCAGGTTGACCGCGTTGAGCATCAGTTCGATGGAAATCAGGACGATCAGGATGTTCCGCCGGGCGATCACGCCCCACACGCCGATGGCGAAGAGCACTCCGCCAAGGATCAGGCAGTTGCTCAAGTTGAACAGCCCCGGCGCTTCCGCGTCGAGAGCCAGCATCAGCGATTGCAGCACCTGTGTTCCCATCGTCACACTTTCTTCTTTGAAATCAGCACAGCACCGAGCATCGCCACCAGAATCAAGATCGACGCCAGTTCGAACGGCACCACCCAGTTGCTGAACAGCGCTTGCCCGATCCGTTCCACGCTGCCAAACGTCGCATCGTTGAGCGGCGCGGCAAAGGCGCTGCTTAGATCGTGCGGTTCGGCGCCGGCGTCGGACGCTCCACGCACCACCATCTCCGGCACGCCGCGGCGCACGAACTCACGGATCGCCCCGCCCAGCATGCCGACTCCGACGGTGGCCAGCGCGGTGGACCAGAGCGGCCAGTCGTCCTTCAAATCTTCTGGCTTCAGGTTAATGAGCATGATGACGAACAGGAACAGCACCAGGATGGCGCCGCCGTACACGATCATCTGGATCGCGGCCAGGAACGGAGCCTGCAGCAGAATGAACAGCGTCGTCATGCCCAGAAAAAACGGCAGCATGAAGAGCACCGAGTAGACCGGGTTCTTCTGTAGCACAATCGCCAATGCCGAAAGGAAGCAGACGATCGCAGAGATCAGGAAAACGGTATCGGCATACATAGCGGTCTAGCAGGTCCCCTCACTTAAGTCTTGAGTCTGGAGTCTTGGAGTCTGGAGTCAAGAAGAGGCACCTGTTTACCACTTATTTGTTGACTCAAGGCTCACCCAACTGCTGTTAATGTGGTTTGTGGCTCTCCCCATTGTTCGGCTTGGCTCCCGGCACGCCATCGGGCCGGTACTGATGTTTGCTTAAGCTCAGGCCGTAGCGTTCGCCGTCGGCCAGCAGCCTGTCCAGCTTGTAGATTTTCTCTTCCCGCGTGGAAGCAACCACGTTGTAGGTCGTGGACAGCGCAATGGCATCGACCGGACAGGCTTCTTCGCAGTAGCCGCAGTAGATGCAGCGCAGCATGTCGATTTCAAAGCGCACCGGGTAGCGCTCGCGATTCTTCCAGTCCGGCGGCGTCGGGGCCGCTTCGATGTGGATGCACTCCGCCGGACACGCCGCCGCGCACATGAAGCACGCGACGCACTTCACGTGGCCTTCTTCGTCCTTCTTGAGGTAATGTTCGCCCCGATACCCTTGCCGCGGAGTGTGGTACTTCGCCGGGTTCTTGCGATCAGTGCCGTCGTAATCGACCGTGAAGGAGTCGCTCTTCTTGCCGAACATGTGGCTGAACGTGTTCTTCAAGCCCTTTGCGATTTCAGGGAAATACAGCTTTTCAGCCAGCGTTTGTTTGCGTTCCATATCAGGCACGGCAGGTTTGCCGTGTTTCTCATGCGGATCGGGTCCATGTCCACTCATAAACTGCTCCGTCCTTCTTCGCCCCAAAGGGGCCGTACATGTCAGCCCAGGGCAAGCGAGCAGCGCGAGCGCCGCCCTGGGTTGCGTGCCCCTTTGCGTTTCGTCGCCCTGAAAGGGCCGGACACTGCGGCGTCTTGTTTAGCCCTTTCAGGGCGACGGATTCCGTAGAGCGCTCGGACCCAGGGCGGCGAGCCGCTACGCGTCTCTTGCCCTGGGCTGACTTGTACGGCGCCTTCGGCGCGAAAGCCTGAAAACACCGACTGGGCTAGGGTTTGAAGTTGCAGTTCTGAATTCATTATCTCTGCCCAGAGAGCCCCAGGAACGCTGTAAGAACCAAATTTCCCAGAGCCAGCGGAATCATGATTTTCCAGCCCAGGTTCATGAGCTGGTCCCAGCGGAAGCGCGGCAGCGTCCAGCGCACCCACATCGAGAAGAAAATGAACGCGAGCACCTTCACGCTGAAGACCAGCAGCCCGATCAATGCGGCCAGAATCGGCCCGAGCAGCGGGAAGAACGCCGGGTGCAGGTGCTCGATCTGCCAGAAGAAGGGATAGTGCCACCCGCCCAGGAACATCGTCGCGATCAGAGCGCCCATCGTCAGCATCGCGATGTATTCGCCCTGGAAAAACATGCCGAAGCCCATCGAGTTATATTCGGTGTGATAGCCTCCCACGAGTTCGGCTTCGCACTCGGGTAGGTCGAATGGCAAGCGGTTGTTTTCGGCGAACGCGCAAATCGTAAAAAGAATAAATGCGAGGGGCTGGCGCCGAATCCCCCAATCCCAGATACCGTACGACACGCCGTCCCACACGTCGCCGGTTTTCACGCCGCCGGCCTGCTGATAGACCATGTCGCGCAGCGAGACCGTGTCGTAGGTCATCACAATCGACAAAATGACGATGCCCATCGCCACTTCGTAGCTGACCATCTGCGCCATCGCTCGCACGCCGCCGAGCAGGCTGTACTTGTTATTGCTCGCCCACCCGCCGAACGCGACGCCGTACGCGGACAAACTCGCCACCGCGAGCACGAATAGGATGCCCACATTCAGGTCGGCAACCTGGAGCATGAAGGGGGAGCGTGCCTTGTCATAGAGGATGTCCGGACCGATCGGGACGACGATGTAGGCGATCAGCGGCGGCAGCAGAGCGAAGGCTGGCGCCATCAAATACAGCAGCTTATCCGCGCCGGCGGGAATGAAGAACTCCTTAGAGAGCAGCTTCACGGCATCGGCGAACGGTTGCACAACGCCGTCCAGGCGCAAGACCCGAAGCAGCCGCGCCAGTGCGCTGGTGCTGCTGGTCTTGATCCCAATAAGGCCCAGCGGGCTCTCTGGTCCCAGCAGGCCGACGCGATTGGGCCCGACGCGATTCTGAATCCACGCGCAAACTTTGCGCTCGTAGTAGACCAGGATCGGCACAATGCCCAGCACGCCGAGAAGTACGAGCACGATGGGGATGAGTTTCAGCCACCAGAATTCCATCAGGCTCCGCTCCCTCCTTCGTTCGTGCCGGAACCGGCAAGCACTCTGCCTTTCATGCCCAGCTCCTGATGGCTCATCCCCGCCAGCGCCGGATAAATTCCAGCCATGCGGCGGAAAACTTCGCGTGCGGAAATGAGCTTGGTGTCGGGGGCTCCGGCGGCGCGCAGCACGCGCTGCAAGACCGTTAGATCGTCGAATCCGTGCGCCAGCGGATCGATGGTTCGCCGGATCACCTGCGCGCGCTGCTGGCTGTTGATGAACACGCCATCCTTTTCGGCGAATGTGGATCCCGGCAGCACGACGTGAGCCACCTCGGTAAGCGGTCCAGGCAGGATGTCCTGGACGACGAGATAATCCAGCTTCTTGAACGCGGCGAGTAATTCAGCCGACGGAGTGAAATGCGGCATGTTCGCGACCAGGTACAGCGCGCGAATGCGACCGCTGTTTATGCCGTCGAGGATACGCGCGGTCGCGGCTTCGACGTCAGCGCCAAAAATCACTCTCAGCCCTGCGCGGTTGGGGTTCTTGTCGGCTTCGATCTTGAATCTTGGGAAGACTTCATCTTGGGTGCTGGCCTGCGCGAGAGCGCCGATCTGCGTGCAACCGATCGTGTCCAGAAGCTGCTTGAACGTGTGCATTTCCTCGAGCGTCATCCACGCGCTAGCCAGGCCCGCAACGCGCTCGGAGTCCTTGCTTGCGAACTCCTTCAGCTTCGCGCCGACTTTCTGCGTCACGCCAAGCGCGTCCATTGTCGCGGTGCCATCGCTGCGGCAGAAGAGAATGCGTTTGCGGTCATTGATGTAGTGGAAGTCATGGCGGCCATAATCGCACATCCACCAGCCGTTCACGTCTACGTTTTCGCGCGGCTGCAGGCGGCGGACATATTCTTTGGCGGTCTGCACGGTAATGTTGCAGCCCTTTGAGCAGTCCGGGCAGATCGACGCCGTCTTCTGCAAATACCACGCGCGGTAGGTGTACATCAAATCCGTGTCGATCAGCGCGCCAACCGGGCAGATGTCCACGATGTTTCCCATCAGCGGGTTGTTCACCGGATGGCCGGGAGCGATGTCGATCTCGCTGCGATCGCCGCGCTGGATAACGTACAGTTCGCTGGTGCCGGAGACTTCGTCCAGAAAACGCGTACAGCGCGTGCAAAGGATGCAGCGGTCGGTCCAGAGCTTGATCGCATGCGGCTGGCCGGGATAGCCGAGGTCCTTCGGCGCTTTCTCGTTTTTCAGTTCCTCAAAGCGGCTGTCGGCTCGCCCGTGCGTGTAGGCGTAATCCTGAAGCTTGCATTCGCCGGCCTTGTCGCAAACAGGGCAGTCCAGCGGATGGTTGATCAGGAGGAATTCCATGATCCACTTGCGCGCTTCGAGCACCGCCGGCGTTTCGGTTTCGATGATCATTCCGCGCGGATTGAGCGGTTCACGGCAGGAGATGATCGGCTTGGGGTACGGCTGCGACGGCTGAAGCGCGAGGTTCGGCGCCATGATCGGCTTGGCGGTCATGACATCGATCTGGTTGACGTAGCACATACGGCAATTGCCGTCGGGTTCCAACCCCGGATGCCAGCAGTAGTGCGGGACTTTGTACTTCAGTTCGCGCAAGGCCTCGATCAGCGTGCGATACTTCTTCGGATCGATGAAGTGGTCCTTGCCGTTGACGCGCAGGCACATCAGGCCCGGCGGAGCTTTCGGCAGCTCGATGGCGGGCGCCTTGGCGGCCGGGATCATCGTGGTCGCGGGCTTTGTTCCGGTGATTTTCTTTTCTTCAGACATCACAATGACCCTGACCGCACTATTCTAACCGTTCCGCCTGCTGCACTCTACAACCTCACCGCCTTATCGCCGAACTTTTCCACGACCATGCTCTTCTTATTCTCGCAGAAGTATTTGAACTCCTCGCGGAACTTTGTGACGAACGAACCAATCGGCATGGCGCAGGAATCGGACAGCAGACAGATCGTCGTGCCCGACATCTGCTGCGCGACGTTATGCAGACGCTCGAAATCGCCGGGCTTGGCCTGGCCGCGCACAATCTTGGCCAGGATCTTCTCGGTCCAGCCCGTGCCTTCGCGACAGGGCGTGCATTGGCCGCAAGATTCGTGATGGTAGAAACGCACGAGATTGTAGAGCGCGTTGACCATGCACACGCGTTCGTTCATCACGATCACCGCGGCCGAGCCCAGCAGCGAGCCGGCTTTGCGGACTTCGTCGAAACTCATCTGCATGTCCAGGCTGTCGGAGAGCTCTTTGCCGCCGGAACCCATGTAGCCCTGGCCGTCGTAGCGCATGACCGGCATCGACGAACCGCCGGGGATCACCGCTTTGAGCGGAACATCGTCGAGCATCCCGCCGCCGAAGCGCTCATCAAAGATGACTTCCCGCATCGTGATGTTCATCGGGTGTTCGTAGTTTCCGGGGCGCTTGATGTGACCGGACAGGCAATAGACCTGCGGGCCGGGGCTGTCGTTCTTGGCGGGCGCGCCATCGGGACCGGGCTTCTCGCCGATCTTCGCGAAGGCATCGGCGCCGACGCGGATGATGTATGGCAGCGCAGCGATTGTAGTCGCATTGTTCACGACTGTCGGGCAGCGCCATGCGCCTTCGACAGCCGGGAACGGTGGCTTGACCTTGGGATAGCCGCGGTCGCCTTCGAGCGAACTGAGCAGCCCGGTTTCTTCGCCGCAGATGTACGCCCCCGCGCCGCGGTGCGGCTGGACGTGGAAGTCGTAGCCGCTGCCGAGCACGTTTCGTCCGAGAAGACCGGCTTTGTAGGCTTCGGCGCACGCTCGGGTGAGGTGATCGAAGACTTCGACGAACTCACCGCGAATGTAGATGTAGGCGTGCTCGATGCCAACCGTGTGCATCGCGATAATGCAGCCTTCGATGATTTTGTGCGGATTGTACGTGCCGACAATGCGGTCTTTGCATGTGCCGGGCTCGGACTCGTCAAAATTCACGGCCAGGTAACGCGGCTTCTTCGATCTGTAATCGACGAAACTCCACTTCATTCCGGTTGGGAACCCTGCGCCGCCGCGCCCGCGCAGGCCGGATTTCTTGATCTCGTCAATGATGGCCGGCACGTTGCCCGCCTGCGGGTCGCGCTTGAGCGCCAGCACTTTTCGCGCGGCCTGGTAGCCGTCTTTTTGCAGGTAGCGCTCCAGGGTCCACTCGCCCTTGGTGTAGGCGCCGTCGTTGACGATGGGGTGATAGTCCAGGAGTATCATTGCTCAGGCACCATGTTAAATCCTGCTTGCGCAAAATGCTTGTCGAATGTCAAAGCAGTAGTCATCTTCCGCTGCTTCATAAGGGTGAACGAAATGCAGTCCACGAGGGAGTACGTCTTGTCGGAATGACGTTGGAAGTACGACCAGCCCAGATCGAAAAGGATTTCATCAACGAAGACGCACTCTATCTGAGGGTGATTCATGAGGCTCTTGGCGACACGTACGGCTTGGCCATGCAGCCGGCGGTTGGCGAGGTATGCAGCGACTTCCATCACAACGCCGGAGGTCGTAACGAGCGGATCGCGCTCGGACACAATTCCCGCCCAACACTCAGCGGCATTATTGTGCGCCGAGTCGTCTGCCAATTCGAGCGCGAGTGCGAAGGATGTGTCCAGGAAAACTGCACGCATCAGAACCCCGTGTAGATGTACTTATCGTGATTAACGGATGCATCGGCAACGCCGCTCTTGACAGGACTTGAACCGAGCTCGTAGAGCTTCTTCTTCCGCCCTTTGATTTTCGCGCGCTGAACCCGTATTTCCAGCGGCTCTCCCTTTGGCAGCTTGACCGGTTCATCCGGCACCAGCACTTTTCCGTCGAAATGCGCTTTGAAAACCATGACCAAACTCCAGTCCAACCTGAATAAGTCTACTACTTTCCTTCCGGAAACGCCTCCATCATCGGGCGGTAGCTGCAACGGCCGCCTTCTTCCAGCGTCGGGCCGGCGGAGATGTGTGGCGGGACTTTGTCTTCTTTCAGCGCAGCCACGATCTCCTTTATCTTCTCCGGCGTCAAGTTCTCGAAGTAATCGTCGTTGATTTGACAAACCGGAGCGCTGGCGCAGCTTCCCAGGCATTCGACTTTGCGCAGCGTAAACTTCTTGTCGGAGCTGGTCTCGCCGACGCCCAGACCCAGTTCCTGTTTGAAACAGTCGGCGACCATTTGAGCGCCGCGCAACGCGCAGGGAAGTGTGGCGCAGACCATCACGATGTACTTTCCGTCTTCGGGCCGGCGGTAATGCGAGTAAAACGTGAAGACGCCGCGCACGTACGCCGGCGGCAGTTCAAGCTGCTTCGAAATGTACTCCAGCGCATCCTGGTCCACGAAGCCCTGCTGTTCTTCGGCCAAGCGAAATGCCGGCAGCAGAACGGCGCGTTTCTCCGGATAGCGTTTGAGCAGCCAGGCGAACTGTTTCTGGGAATCTTCGCTGAAAGTGAAAGGCATCGTTGGTCAGTAGTCCGTGGTTCGTGGTTATCGGTCCAACTCCCCCGCGATCACATTGATGCTTGCCATGCACGCGATGGCGTCGGAGAGCAACCGTCCCTTGGCCTGCATCGGGAAGGTCGCGTAGTTGTAGAAGCTCGGCGGCCGCACGCGCACTTTGTACGGCTGGCCGGTGCCGTCCGAAACAAGGTAAAAGCCCAGTTCGCCGTTGGGAACCTCCGTGCAGGAATACACCTCGCCCTTGGGCGGAAGCAGTCCGTGGCCGGGCATTTCGAGCTTGAAGTGGTGAATGAGCGACTCCATGTCGCGGTACACCTGCTCCTTCGTCGGCAGCGTGACCTTGTGGTCGATCGAACTGACCGGCAGCTTGTCGGGATTCGGTCCGCCACCGGGGAGCTTCTCGATCGCCTGCTTGATGATGCGCACGGACTGGCGCATTTCCTCCAGCCGCACTTTGTAGCGCGCGAACACGTCGCCTTCCGTGCGCGTGGGAATTTCGAAATCGAGCTGATCGTAACAGAGATACGGCCGCGCTTTGCGGATGTCGTATGCTACACCGCTGGCTCGCAGCATCGGACCCGTCACGCCGTAGCTGATGGCTTCCTCTTTGGTCAGCGTGCCGATGCCGACGGTACGATCGACGAATATCTTGTTTTTGCTGAGCATGTATTCGATTTCGTCGATCACGGCGGGGAACTTCGCCAGGAAGGCGTGGACGAGTTCCGGGAAGTCCGGCGGCACATCGCGGAAGACGCCGCCGACGCGGGTCCAGCTTGTGGTCAGGCGCGCGCCCGTGACAGCTTCAAAGATGTCGTAGAGCTTCTCGCGTTCGATGAAGGTCCAGAGCATCACCGAGAACGCGCCGAGGTCCATGCCCTGCAGCCCCACGGAAATGACGTGATCGGCCAGTCGCGAAAGCTCCGCCATGATCACTCGGAGGTATTGTCCGCGCGGCGGAACGCTGACGCCAAAAAGCTCCTCGCAGGCGATGGCGAAGCCCACGTTGTTGTTCAGCGGCGAGAGATAGTTCATGCGGTCGGAAAGAGCGACGAACTGATTGTAGTTGCGGTATTCGCCGAGTTTCTCAAACCCTGTGTGCAAAAAGCCGATCTCAGGCTCCACCTTGACGACGATTTCGCCGTCCATCTCAGCCTTCAGGCGCAGCGTTCCATGCATGGACGGGTGCTGCGGCCCGATGTTGATATGCATGGGCTTGAAGGCTTTGGGTGGCGGAGGGGAGGTGGTTTGTTCGGTGTTTGGCATTTCCTTTTCTCTTTTTTCAACCGCAAAGACTCAAAGACGCGAAGGCGGAAAATTTGAATCGCCGAAAACTTATGTTCTCTGGACCGAACCAAAAAACTCATCTTTGCGCCTTTGCGTCTTGGCGGTTAGGTCATCGTTCCGGAATCTCCGTGTACTTTGGGAAGTTGTCGCGTTCGCCGCGGCCTTTCAACGGGTAATCCTTGCGCAGCGGGTGGCCTTCGTAATTGTCGGGCATGAGGATGCGTTTCAGGTCCGGGTGGCCGCGGAAGACAATGCCGTACATGTCGAAGACTTCGCGCTCGCCCCAGTTGGCGGCTTCCCACAGGCCGGTTACCGAGTCGATCTCGCACGGATCTTCGGGGACGCAAGCCTTTACGCGCAGGCGAGCGCTGTGCGTCAGCGACGTAAGCTGATACACCACCGCGAAACGTTCGGAGTAGTCGGCCAGCATGTCGGCGGGCAGGCGCAGGCTGTCCACGCACGTGACATCTGTCAGCATTTCGAATTTTGCGGCCGGATCATCGCGCAGGAAGCGCAGGATTTGCGTGTTCGCGCCGGGCTTGATGCGCACGATCGTCTGGCCGTGAAACTCAATGTGGCCGAGGATGTCGTCGCCGAAGCGGGACGTCAAGGTTGTGAGTAGAGCCGGAATGTCCATCAATTGCACCTTCTGGGTTTACTTGCCTTCACAGCTTTCTTTGCGGCGCGGCGGGCCAGCAATTCGGCTTCCGCCTTTCTCTGCCCGTCATTCGGAGGCGACAAATCAGTCTTGAGCCTTCGCTTTGGTCTCTGCCTGTGTTTCATGGTTCTCTGCCGTGCCTTGGTCTGGACCTATGCCGGTTGCGGGTCTCCGCGCTCGTTCCTTTGCTGACTTGCGTAGCGCCTTCAACTGGCGGAACGCTCGCAGTTCGGCCTCAAGTTGCTTCTCGGCCTCATTTGGCGGTGACAAATCGACCTCTAACTTTCCAAATCGGCTTTGTCGCTTCACGTGTTTTCCTCCAAGACGCTTTCCCAAATTACTTCTCCATCTGCGCCAACTGCTTTATACCATCGCGCTATCCAAAAGCCGAGGGGTGCATATACCACAGAGGCGGGCGGCGGCTCCTGCCCGCTCCAAATCAGCAATATATAGAACCGGCCATCCAACACCCTTACGCGCATCCTGCAGAAGCTGAAATAGTCCATTCCATCACGCTCGCTTGCCGCTGACAGAATTTCCTCGAGATCGTCTTGTGCGCGTTCAAGGCGAGATAACGCTTGCTCGATTTCCTCCTCCCGCAAAGCCCCTCCAATCGCCTGAAGCCCAGGCCTGCCTCACGTCGTTCCCCGCTTTTCATCGGCTGTTTTCTGCGATTCGAGCAACTGCGCGCGCTGAGCGTGCTTCACGTCGCGTTCGGGCACGCCAAAGTTCTCGCTTTGGAACTGGCGATCCTTTACTGGAAGACTATGGCGCGTGCCGGTCAGGCTGGGCTCGCCGGACGCGACGCCGGAAGTCAGTGCAACGGGTTCGAAGTCGAGCGGGTGCTTCGTCCGGTCGTAGAGATTCGTGTTGCGTTCGCCGCGACGAATCTTCTCCTGAATCAACATGACCGCGTCGATGAGGCTCTCCGGCCGCGGCGGGCAGCCGGGAATATAGACATCAACGGGGATGAACTGGTCGACGCCTTGGATCAGCGTATACGTGTCGAAGACTCCGCCGGTGCTGGCGCACGCGCCCATGGAGATGCACCACTTGGGCTCGGGCATCTGGTTGTAGATTTCCAAAAGGACCGGCATCATCTTCAGCGAGACGCGGCCGGATACGATCATCAGGTCGCTCTGTCGGGGCGAGAAGCGGATCACTTCCGCTCCAAAGCGCGCCATGTCGTAGCGCGAGGAAAGTGTGGCCATCATTTCGATGGCGCAGCAGGCGGTGCCGAAGGGCATCGGCCAGAGACTATTGCGGCGGCCCCAATTGATCAGTTCCTGGATCTTTGTGGTGATGTATCCAGCCGAACCGTCTTTCTGATTGATATTGGGAGGAGTTTCTTCAGCCATACGTCACTTCCATTTGGTGGTCTGGTGTCTGGTAGTCTGGTGTCTGGTGTCTGGTACTCTGGTTTTCCTAATCCCATTCGAGCGCGTTGCGTTTGAGGATGTAGAGCAGGCCGAGACCGAGGACGACGACGAAGGCGAGGACTGCCAGGAAGCCATCGACGCCGAGTTTCTTGTAAGCGACGGCGTACGGAACCAGAAAGACGGTTTCGATGTCGAAGAGCACGAACATCAACGCGACCAGGTAGAACTTCACCGAGAAGCGTTCGCGCGTGCTGCCCAAAAGCGGCACGCCGCATTCGTACGTTGCGTACTTGCCCTGTTTGCGCTTGGCCAGCCCCAGCCAGTACGTGGCAAAGTTGGCAAATGCCAGCAGTCCCACGCCCAAGCCCACAGCCAGCAAAATGTATAAGGTTGCCGCGAAAACCTCGACCGCCGCATTGTTCATAGCGGGCTTTTCTCCGCGCCAAGTCGTGGCGCTCAGCCTTGCCGGCGCGGGGGAAACTTCGTGCATTGACCACTCGCCAGCTTTTTAATTGTAACGCCAAAAAGCGCGCCCGCAATACAGATGAGCGGATGATTCTGGTTTATGTCGCGCCGACTCGGTGGGCGAGGAAGTCCGGGCTGTTATTGTTAGAACTGAATCACGTCGTCCAATTTTGAGATCGAGACGACGCGCGGCAGGCGCACGTAGACGAACTTGCGGTTGTTGCGCGTGCCGAGCTTTTTGGATTCGTGCGTGTAGTGTTCCTTGCTGCTTTGCGTGTCGTTGGTATCGTGCACATCCACTTTGGAGAGCGTCAGGAAGTCCGCTCCGGCTGCTTCGAGCTTGCCGATGTAGACGTACGACGAATCGGTATCGACGACGATCTGTTCGCCGATAAGGGCTTTGATTTCGGGAGCTACAGAAGGTTCCGGGTTCATGGTTTGTGGTTCCACGTTCGTAGTTTGGCGCGCTCGGTCGGGCCGATAAACGACTTTACCACAGAGGCGCGAACGGCACAGAGGAGCGCAGAGCTTTTTTATTCTTTTTGTGCACGCTCAACGGGTGGCGCCGTTAATACTTGTTGCACCTCACCGCAGAATCCGTGATCTGTCAGGAAGGCGCGCAGGTCGGGCCAGCTCCCGACGAGATAATCGAACTCGCCCGGGCGGAAAGGGCGGGCGCCGGCAAGAAGCTCCTGGATTTTGGACTCGTTTTCGGGCGAGGGCGGAAGATGCACCCAGGCGAAGGCGCAGAGCAGGCGAAGGGCTTTGAATTCCGAAATGCTCAAGGACTTCTCCACGCGCATCCACACGTCTTCCGCGTCCTTAAGGATGACCGCGTGCCTTTCGCGGCGCGCGCCGATCAGCACGTCCATTAAGAGCAGCGGGCCGCCACCGATGGCGGGCGCGTTAGTGTGGGCGCGGGTCTGGAGGCGTTCGGCGTCTTCCAGACGGCCACGGAGCGCGGCGATCATCGCGAGGTAACAGCGCGCGCGGCTGCGGGCCTCCTCCATTGCGACCTGCAACGCGGAAGGCTTCCGTGCCAAGACGGCCTGGAAATAACTGGCGGAAGCATCGAATTTTCCCATCAGCCAGAATGTCACCGCGAGTTCGAAGTCAAAAATGAAGGAGTTTGGATTCTGGGCTTTGGCTCGCTTGAAAAGGTCGGCTGCGGCTTTCAGTTCGCCTGCGAAAAGCAATGTCCGGCCTTCTTCGTTGATGGCGACACTCCGCTTGCTCTTGCGAAATCCGAGGAACATGACCAGCACAGAGACACACGTAATAACCAATCCGATGTAGCCGATGATGACAAACGCGTCGGTGCCGAAGGCCGGCGGCGGGACATAGTACGGCGCCGGCGCCGCAGGAACGGGCCCTGTGCCGCCCGACCGGAATCCGGCGTACATGGCCAGCAGCACGCCGACGATCAGCACGATGAACAGGAAGCGCGAACCTTTCGAGGTTGCGCGCACGTCGGGTTCGTAGTCGGCATCGTTGTCGGACATGGCCGGCTCCCATCTACTTCCGCGATTTTATCCAGAGTTGAAGACCCACCCAGGCGCAAGCCGCCGGCGAGACCCAGAGCAGATAAAACATATTCGGTGGCAACGCCTTCCCGGCATGCTGACCATAGATATAAAGGACCAGGAACGCCAACGAACAAAGAGCAAAGACGACGAAAATGATCTTAAGCAGCGTGCGCGTGCGGCGTTCTGAGACCGCCGCCTCATCCGGAGAAGGCGAGAACAACGCTTGTTGCTCCGCGCTCAACTGGCGCAACCGGGCGAGATGCCGAGTTGTTCGTACGTAAAAAATAGCGCCCGCGCCAATGGCAAACACCCAGAGGAACGTGTTCAGTTTTTCCCTGATGATGCCGCCATTGATCTCCAAGACTGCCCCACCCACGCCCGCTAGAACTGCGAAGACGGCGACCACATAGAAAAACCTCTTTTGCGAGCGGCGGTATCGTTCTGCTTCGGCCTGAACGGTGTCGTTTGCGGTGGGTTCGTTATCCATATCCTGGCCCTCGAGAAACCAGAAACTAGAAACCAGAAACCGCCGTTATCACTGCGTCTTCCACTGGCTGCGTGTTTACGTCGTCCAGTTTATCCCAGAATGGTTCCATGCGCAGGCAAATCAGCTTGGCGCGCTCGCCCATTTTGCTCATCAGCGCCGTGGTTTCGGGTGCGGCGTCCTGGCGGTGCGAGAGTTGCATCAGCAGGCTGGGGCAGCTTAGCGGGGCGAGCTCTTTGGTCAGATCGATCGCAGCCACGTCGTCGAAGATAGCGGGATTGACGGGAAAACCGTCCAGGTCGATTTTGGATTTTGGATTTTGGATTTTGGATTGAGCGTCAGCGCGCGCGGCATCCGCTGTCAGCTCTGACCTGATCTTTGAGCGCATTTTCCAGAGGCGGACTTGGGCGGAGCCGCTGACAATCGGGGCTAAGGCGATGATGCCGGCGAGGTCCGGAGCGGGCGCGGACTGCAACGGAGAAGCGGGCGGGTCGCCAATGGCCCCCTCACCCCTAACCCCTCTCCCGCGCGGGGGAGAGGGGAACCGGAGGGCGGGGGGGACGCCGGCGGTACAGGCGGAGGCGGTACGCAGAGCCAGCGTGGCGCCGAGGCGCAGGCCGAGCAGCACGCATCTCGACTCGCCGCTGAGTTCTGCCAGCGCCTGGAGGGCGGTGGCGAGGTCCTCCACCATGTGTTGCCAGCGGCGCTGAGCGGGGTCGCCGCCGGATTCCCCGGTGCCGCGATAGTCGAAACGCAGAACGGGGTGGCCAGCGTGCGCGAGTTTCTCCGCCAGACGGCGCAGCGGGCCGTAGGCGCTCTTGCGTTCTTCAAATAGAGGAGGGGCGATGACGACGGGAGCTAGATTGCGGATTGCGGATTGCGCATTGCGGATTGTGCCGTCGGCTAGCGGCAGCGTCGAGGCAGCATGAAAGGCGGCATATAGCGGGGTGCCGTCGGCGGCTTTGAGATACCCTAAGCGGAGGTTGTCAGACATCATCAGTACCAGTAGCCAGTAGTCAGTAGCCGGTGGTCATTGGCCAGTTGTCAGCGACGTAGCAACTGACCACTGACAACTAACCACGGACATTCGTTACGCGTCCGGTTTCTTCGCTTTGACGACCTCAGCGATGTTTTTGACGGTGCGGAACTTCTTGATGCTGAACTCATCGTCGCCGAGTTGGATGCCGAAGAGTTCTTCCAGACCGATCACGATTTCCATGAGTTGCACGGATTCGACGTTCCACTTCTTGATCAAATCGTCTTCGTCGCCGATCTGGTCGGGCTGAGCTTTCAGCATCAGGCGCTCGACGATCATGCCCTTCAATTTGTCTTCGACTCGGTCTGCCATGGGCGGCCTCCTGATGGACTCCGGACGAACAATTTGGCAAAATGTCCTACTGCTTCATTACTTAAACCGCCTGCTCCCAAAAAACGTCAATAGTATCGGAAAGCAAACCGGAGAAATAACCGCCCATGCGCACCCAGCCTTCGCGCGGGCCGATGCCCGGGGCGCGCAGACGGACGTGGAAGACGACTTGCAGCACCGATGAGGACATGAACGCGGGGCGTTCGTTGAAGCGGCGCGGCACTGCGGTTTCGAGCTTGTACTCGTTGCCGTCGGCCCAGCGCAGGAGGCGCCGGTACGCCTCTTTTTGCTCCCACAGCCGGTAGTAGAGCAGCCCGCCGAGACAGAGCGCGCCAATCAAGATGGCGTAGAAGATGTCCATGTGGGCATCTTATGCAAGGTGCGGGCTAGAAACAATGACGTAGGCGCTTGGCAGCGGTATGATAAGAGATCGATGTGGAGGCATGATGACAATGGGGAACCTGCGAATTACAGCAACGGTGGATCGCGAACTGCTTCGCGCAATGGATCGCTGGGTCAGCGAAGGCCGTTATTCCAGCCGAAGTCAAGCTATCGAGACAGCGCTGCGGCAAAAAGTTGGACGGGATGTGCGGCTTGTGGAAGCGCTCGCAAGAATTGACTCGAAGGCTGAGCGTGAACTTGCGGATGAGCAACTGGCTGGCGAGGTCTGGCTCCAACCATGAACTTCAAACCCTGAACCTCTAACCCGCCTGTTGTTGTAGAACTTCGCGCGTGTTGCGGTACTCTAGAGGCACGTGAGCGGTTGATGCTTTTGTCTCCCTTTTTTCGAAAGTCGATCATGAAAATCCTTGTCATTGGTTCTGGCGGTCGCGAGCATGCGCTGTGCTGGAAGCTGGCGCAAAGCTCCCGCGTCACAAAGCTGTACTGTGCACCTGGAAACGCCGGCATCGCGCTGGTCCGCTGCAAGAACGACACCCCCGTGGAACTTGTTGACCTTAAATCCGAA
This sequence comes from Planctomycetota bacterium, assembly GCA_036504595.1. GTDB lineage: Bacteria > Planctomycetota > SZUA-567 > H5-PLA8 > H5-PLA8 > DASXUX01. The sequence continues at coordinate 135,936 of DASXUX010000042.1, forward strand.
AACATGGAAGGAATCCTGCGGTTCGCCCGGCGGGAACGCCCCGATCTGGTGGTGATTGGCCCCGAAGGGCCGCTTTGCGCGGGGCTGGTCGAAAAACTGGACATGGATCTGAATATCAAGGCGTTCGGGCCGGAAAAGCGCGGAGCCGAACTGGAGTCGTCAAAAATCTTCACCAAGTCTCTGCTGCGGAAACATGGCATCCCGACAGCGGACTTCAGCGCCTTCACGGATGCGGAGAAGGCGATCACGTATATCCACGAGCACGGTTGCCCGCTGGTGATCAAGGCGGACGGTCTGGCCGCAGGCAAAGGCGTGCTGATGGCCGAGACCATCGAGGAAGCTGAAGTGGCGGTGCGCCGGTGCATGATTGATGGGGAATTCGGCGAGGCGGGGCGGAAGATCGTCATCGAGGAGACGCTGCGCGGGGAAGAAGCGTCCATTATGGCGCTGACCGACGGCACAACCTTGCTCGTCCTTCCGAGCGCTCAGGACCACAAGAGGATCGGGGACAATGACACCGGGCCGAATACAGGGGGCATGGGCGCGTATTCGCCAGCTCCAGTGGTCACGCCCGAGATCGAAAGCCGCATTGTGCGCGAGATCCTGGTGCCGACGCTGCATGCTCTGCGGCGCGAGGACCGGCCGTACAAAGGCGTGCTTTATGCCGGAATCATGCTGACTGACAGCGGGCCGAAGGTGCTGGAGTACAACGTCCGCTTCGGCGATCCGGAGACGCAGTGCATTCTTCCGCGGGTGAAATCCGACCTGGTCGATCTGATGGAGCATGTTTTGTCGGGAACGCTCGATCAATGCAGTCTAGATATCTCAGATGATGCCGCTGTCTGTGTGGTGATGGCTGCCAAAGGCTATCCTGGGGCCGTGGTGAACGGCGCCGAGATCAAGGGGCTGGATGACTTTGGCCAGGTCCACGGAGCCGAAGACGTGAATGTCTTCCATGCCGGGACAGGTTTGACGAAGGATGGGCGCGTGGTGACTCACGGCGGCCGAGTGCTGGGCGTAACGGCTACGGCCGCGACGCTGCCGCTGGCCGTCAGCCGCGCGTACCAGGCCGTGGAGCAGATCAGCTTTGACGGCGCGCAGTTCCGCCGGGACATTGCGGGGCGAGCACTGCGGAAACAGAGGTAGCGCAATTCTCCCGAACTGCGCCGCAATCCAGGAGGATTGCGCTACTTGCACGACGGGCGACAGGCGCTAGAAGAAAAAGCGAGAAGAGGCAGCGAGTCAACGCGGGATGAGAACTGAGTATCTAACGCTGGATGGCGGGCCGGGCGATGCCGCCAAGATCACTCATGCGGCCACGCTGCTGAAGTCCGGTGCGCTCGTAGCGTTTCCCACCGAAACCGTCTATGGCTTGGGCGCTGATCCGCGGAATCCTGCGGCCATGGAGCGGCTGAATGCGGTCAAGGGGCGGGAGGAGAACAAGCCGTATTCCTTGCTCGTGCCGTCGTTGAAGCAGGCGGAGAGCGTTGCCGGGGGTTTTCCGAGAATTGCGCATAAACTCGCCCGGATGTACTGGCCCGGACCGTTGACGCTGGTCGTGCCTCGGCGGTCGGGCGGAACGATCGGGCTGCGATTGCCCGAACATCCGGTGACGCGAGCGCTGCTGGCTCAGTGCGGCTTCCCGCTGGCCACGCCCAGCGCAAACCGTTCGCGCGGCGCGGAGCCGATCACCGCCAAACAGGTCAAGGACGCTCTGGATGGCGATATCGCTCTGATCCTGGACGCCGGTCCGGCGCGGCAAGGGCGGCCGTCGGCGGTGGTGCGCATCGAAAACGATCTGCTGGAAGTGAAGCGGCCGGGGATTATCCCCAACGCGGAACTGCTGGAAGTCGCGCGGCCCACGCTGCTGTTTGTCTGCACGGGGAATACCTGCCGCAGCCCGATGGCGGCGGGGTTCTGCCAGCTTGAGCTGGCTGAGGCGCACAAGGGGGAAAGCTTACCGTACCGCATCTTGTCGGCTGGCACCGCGGCGCGTCCCGGGGCGATGCCGGACAAGATGGCTGTGGCGGTGATGCGCGAGACGGGTGTGGACATTTCGCGGCATCGCGGGCGCTGCCTGACGCCCGGTTTGATCGACACGGCCGACTGGGTGTTCACGATGACAGCCGGGCACCGGTCGAGTATTCTGGCGCTGATGCCGTCCAGCACCGATCGGGTGCAGATGCTTTCCACCCGTAACGAAGATATTCCCGATCCGGTGTCGAGCACCTTGGAGCTTTATCGCCGCGTGCGCGACCGAATCGCCAGTTGTCTGCGGGACGTGGTGCGCCTGGTGGGCGGGAGTTGAGGGCAAAAGTCTGGCGTCTGGAGTCTGAGAGTCGCAGAATCAGGGAATCCGGGGGGATTCCGAGAGTCTGAGGAGTTTTGAGCGTAAAGGCCAGGATTTCACCGGGTTGCCGTTGACTCCAGGCTTTTAGGCCCCACACTTCAGACTCGGCTTGCAGAGGAAGCCTATGAGCAGCGATCCGTTGATCGGCACAACCGTGGGAGGCTGCGAGATCCTGGAAGTGATCGGCCAGGGTGGCATGGGCGTGATCTACAAGTCCCGCCAGAAGTCGCTCGATCGCGTCGTCGCGCTGAAGGTTCTCGCGCGTCACCTCGCCACGGACATCAACTTTGTTGCGCGGTTCCAAAAGGAAGCCCGCGCGATCGCGAAGGTCAACCACCCGAACATCCTGGCCGTCTACGACGTCGGCGACGACAACACGATCAACTACATGATCATGGAGCTGATCGATGGGCAGAGTCTGGCGGAAACGCAGGCTCAGCGCCGGGGCGCGTTGCCCTGGGACGAGGCGACCGACTACATTCTGCAGGCGGGGCGCGGGCTGGAAGCGGCGCAGGCCGCCGGGATTATCCATCGCGACATCAAGCCCGAGAATCTGCTCGCCACCAAGAAGAACGTGATCAAGGTTTCGGACTTTGGCCTGGCCAAAGAGGCGGATTCGAGCACCGGCAATACCTCCGTGGATGCGGTGATGGGCACGCCGGCGTTCATGAGTCCCGAGCAGTGCGACGGCAAGAAGGTCGATTGCCGATCGGACATCTACAGCCTGGGCGGAACCTACTACCGGTTGGTGACGGGCCGCTTGCCGTTCGAAGCTGAAACGGCGATGTCGATGATGTACCGGCACAAGCACGAAGCGCTGATCCCGCCGCACGAAATCGTCCACAGCATCCCGCAGGCGGTCTCCGCCGTCATCGTCAAGATGATGGCGAAGAAGCGGGAGCAGCGATACCAGACGATGACCGAGGTCATCAATGCGGTGGAAGCGGCCCGCAAGTCCGGCCCGCCCGCGGCGGCAGCGTCCGCGCCCGCGCCCGCACCGGCCGGCTCGCCCTCCGCGCCGCCGCCGGCGCAGAATATGATTCCGGTGCCGCAGAGTTTTGGCATTGTTCCACCGGGAGCGATGGGTGCTCCGCCGGCCGGGGAGGCGATGCTGGGCGACGAGCCCGAGGCCGGCATGCGCCGCACGTCCAGCCGCCGCATGCCCGCGCAACCGGGAGCGGGAGTGCCGTTCATCCCGGCGGCCGATTCGTCGTCCAACCTCTCGCTTCCCACGGGCATCATGGGGCTTTCGCCCACCGGGATGGGCGTGCCGGATGAGGCTTACACGGCTGTTTCCCGCGGCGATGAGATGATGGGCCGGGGCGACCGGCTGGCGGCGCTGAAGCAATACCGTGTGGCGCTGAAGGGCGGCACGCTGGACCAGGCGACGCGTTCCCGCGTGGACGGCGAGCTCCGCAAGGAAATGGATACGCGGCGGGCCGCGACCGAGAGCCTGTTGAAGCGCGGCTTGCTGGTCGAAGCCAGCCGCGAATGCCGTGTGCTGGCGGACCTCGATCCATCCGATGAGATGGCCAAGACCATGCTCAAGGATCTGGAGACGAAGCTGGCCGAAAAGCGCACGGCGATCAACGACATCCGGACCGCGATTGCCGCCAGTCAGTTCGAAAAGGCCATTCGCACCTGGGAGACGATGCCTCCCGAGATGCGGGATGAAAACGTCGGCAAGCAGATCGAGCAATTGCGCGGAATCGTCGTGCCGGCGCTGAAACTGGCCGAGCAGGGCGAGAAGCTTGTGCAGCAAGGCCGCCTGGAAGAGGGACTTTCGTCGTTCGAAGACGCGCTGAAGATCAACCCGGCCTGCGAGCCGGCGCGGATGGGTCTGCAAAGCACCGACCAAAAGGTGCAGCGCATCGAGTACATGCTGAAAGAAGGCTTCCAGTGCATGCTGGAGCAGAACTACGACAAGGCGGTGAACACGTGGAAGCCGATCCTTGAAATGCGCCCCGGCCATCCGCAGGCCGTCAAGAGCATCGTCGATGCCTACATGGCTCACGCGCAGAACCTGCGCGCGCACGGAGACCTGGAAGGCGCTCTGGACGCCTACAAAGGCGCGACCGAGATCGATCCGCAGAACAAGACGGTCCGGCGCAGCCTGGAAGAATTGATCAATCTGAACGACAAAGAGCAGGCGCTGATGGACCGCGCTCAGGACGCGGCCGCGCACCACCGCTTTGGCGAAGCGATGGGCTATTGGAAGGAAGTGTTGCGGGTCAACCCGACGAGCCGCAAAGCGCAGCAGCAAATTCAAGCGCTGGGCAAGCAGCGCTCGTCGGTGTTGCTGAAGATCCTGCTCGTGCTGGTGGTGCTGGGCAGCGCGGGTTGGGCCGGCTACCAGGCCTTCAAGGAAAAGACGGCGCTGAGCTCGGCCGAGGCGCTGATGAAGGAGAAGAAGTACCCGCAGGCGCAGGAGGTGTTGAGCCAGTGGCCCTTCAGGTTCCTGAAGCCGCAACAGGAAGACCTTCTAGCGAAAGCGGGGTTAGAGGTTGCTGTGGAGAGTGCCAGGAAGTTGGAAAGGGAGAAACGCTGGCAGGAGGCGTGGCGTGAGTACGAGGCACTCGGGGAACGAATCAGCGAGCACCTGCAGCGCCAGGAGATGAAGAACAGGGCCGTCGTGTGCCATGCGAAGCACATGTTCGCCCTTGGCGAGGCGGCCGTTAACGAACGGAAATGGGACGACGCGGGGCCGCACTTCGGGGGAATCAGCGAACTCAAGTCTAACGTGGAAATCCCCGAGTTGAGGGATCTCATGAACGTAGCCGACGCGTGCAAGAACCTCGTCATGAAGATATCGATTGCTGAGAAACTTCCGGAAAACCAGCAGTGGGCGCCTTTCAACGAAGCGCTCGACTGGACGAAGCAGACCAAACTTCCGGGCGTGGCGGAGTACATCAAGACTCAGATGGGGAAGATCAAGGTCCGTCCCGACCAGGTCGAGAAACTGAAGGATGACGCGCTCGCGAAGCTGAAGCAGGCTTCGCCAGACTACAACGGCGCGCGCGACCAACTCGAAACAGCGCTGAAGCTGCAGCCGGGCCACGTCGCATCCGAAAGGCTGCTGCAGTACATTAAGGACGTCCAGGGCTGCGATAAGGATGAGAGGAGCCTTTCGCCCAATATGGACCCTCTGAAGCTCGAGACAGCCGTCTGGGATTCAGATAACCGAAGAGACTCCTTCTGTATCGATCGCTACGAGTATCCGAACGAGAAAGGCAAGATGCCGAAGACAGGGGTGACCTGGCTGGAGGCGCGCAATCTATGCATCGCTCGTGGCGCCGAGCTATGCACGGAACACCAATGGAAAACGGCCTGCAAGGGCGCTGAGAAAACGAATCCGTGGCCGTACGGTCCGAAGGCAGACTCGAACAAGTGCAACACCGACGGCAACGCGGTGATGGCTGCTGGATCCAAACCCGACTGCCGAAGCTCGATCGGCGTCTACGACATGAGCGGCAACGTGGCGGAGTGGGTCAGCGCAGATGGAAACGACACCAATGCGCCGACACGGGGTGGATCATTTAGGACGACGGCCGCGCAGGCCAATTGTGAAGACCAACTGATTCAGCCACAGAAAACCAAGAGTGACGAGACTGGCTTCCGCTGCTGCAAGCGCCTAATCCAATGAAGACGACCAAAGACTCCGCGCGCCCGCGCCGCAGCATGGCGGGCGTCGTCATCGCCTGCGTGGTGCTCGGGGGGTGGGGCGCCTGCGGCTATTACAGCTACACCGGCACGGTAATCCACCCGATGGCGCAGAAGGACCAGCGCTCGCTGCTGCCGTCGTTGCGCGTTGAAGCCTACCTTGGGCAACGCGGCCGTGTCGTGGATGCATACCTGTCCCTGGCCAACGTCACACGCGAGCGCATTCGCCTGCTCGATCCGCAGGCGCTGGCGCCGGTTTACGAACTCCACGTTAGTTTTCGACCCGAGAAAGGCGGCCAGGCCGAGGAGGCGGCGTTCACGCCCTCCCACATCGAGCTTGCGCGGCTGACGTCACGAACGCCGCCGAAGTTCGATCGCGCGCGGGACGCCATAGTCGAACTGGTGCCGGGATCGGCGCTGACGCGACGCATTCCGCTTTCCGAGCTTTATGAACTTCAGCGCAATGGGCACTATGAAATCAGCGTCACCTACAAGCCGGAGCCCCTGGTGCAATCCAGCGGCTCCGACTTGAGCGACCTGGGCATTTGTCAACAGCACTTGATCGCCACCGCCGGCTTCGATTTACAGCCGCCCGCGCCGGCGAAGACGCCAGTCGAGACAGACGCTCCGCAGGCGCCGCCAGCGCCGGAAGCCAAAAAAGCGCGGTAAGGATCCGCTGGAAAATAAGCGCGCCGACTCGAATATTTGGAGCAAGAGACAGCACGAGGACGCCGGTTTCTTTAGACCGATGACACCCTCGCGGCTGTCTTACTTGCCCCCGCCGGTTGCTTCGATTTGCTCGCTCTCGGTTGGAACGGGCGTTTCGATGGCGGCTTCCTTCACGACGGTGCCGTCGTCGTGGACGTCAACCTTTTCTTCGCGCAGGCGCTTGAAGAAGACGCGCATGTCCTGCCAACAGCCGATCGTGAACCAGATCGTCGTGCCGGCTCCGATGAGCAGCGGCAGGTAGATGCCGGTGATCAGGGAGTAATCGGCCCACCAGCCGTTGTAATCCTGATCGTGGCCGCTCTTGCGGATCAGCAGATACACGGCGGTGCCGACGACGAAGAAGCCGAACCAGAACATCGACCACCAGAAGATCCCGTGCGTAATCCAGCGATCCATGCGGTTGAAATGATGGTCGATGCCGACGATGCGGTCGAGCCAGCTTACGCGATGTCCGTCGCTCGCGTCATCATTGTGGCGTTCGGATTCGACGGCATACTGGCCGCGATGCAGCAGGCGGTCCATGTTGTGCGGCTGCTTGCAGGTCAGCAGCGAGACCACGCCGTAGGCCAGGCAGGCCAGCAGTCCCGAGTAGAAGCTCACCTGCACGCCATTCAGGATGAACTCGTGGTTCTGGCTGAGAGATATCCCGCCAATCACCCACTCCCGCCCCTCGGCCAAGCCGAGGCGGCAGTACAAGTCCGCCAGGATTCCCGCGCCGGCCAGGGCTGAACCCACGAACAAGCCGGTCCACGCGCCGGTCGTTGTGCCGCGGCCCCAGTACAGGCCGCCGACCACCGCGATGCCCGCTCCGCCGATGAAGATCGCTTCCGTCACGGCCCACCAGAACTGCACGTACTTCGTCTGGGGGAAGATCCAGCCGAAGGCGAAGGCCCACAACGCCACGCCGACGATGGCCAGCCGCAGCAGAAGCAGATGCTGGCGCGGCGAGAGCGGGTTCTTGCGAAAGGGCATGATCACGTCTTGGATCAAAATGCTGCCCCACGAATGCAGGTGAATGCCGTCTCCGGAAATAATTCCCATCAAGCAGATCGACAGCAGCATGCCTTTGATTCCGATGGGCAGAAATTGCGAGAGCGCCGTCGGCAGCCGCATCTGGTCCTGCGTGGCGGGGTCTTTGATGCCATCGAGCACCGACTGCACGGACGCGTGGCCTTGCGGGTCGTGCAGGTGCGTCATCGCGCAAACGGCGAGCAGCGTGACCATGGTGGTCACGGCAAACGCGCGCCAGCGGCCGAGAATGCCGCCCATGCGCGATTCATGCGGCGTGGCGGCCGACGAATTGAAGGCGTGCTGGTTTTGCCAGGCAATGGTGCGATAGAAATTCCCCCCAATGATACCCATCAGCACATACCAGATGTTGAAGTCCGCGATGCCGAAGGCGTCGAAGGGATTCACCAGCGACTTGCCCGGCGCCGTGTCCAGCAGCATCGCTTTCGTCGAATCCCATTTGAAGAAGCTGATCAGCACCACAACGGCGATCAGCGTGTAGAAGAGCTGCGAGAACATGCCCTCCGCGCAATCGGTGAGCAGCACGCTGACCTGCCCGCCGGTCGTGGTCGTCAGCACACACAGGCTCAGGAATATGCCCATCAGCAGCAAATGCGTGGGGATTGTGTGCGAGAAGAGAACGAACTCCTGCGGAAGTTCGAGCAGGTAGACCATGCACTTGGCGCCGACGACGGGGATGATGCCGAAGTTCACGATTCCGGCGAAAAAGCCGAGCACGCCCGTGAACAGGCGGAACTTGCGGCTATAGCGCATCTCGAAAAACTGGCCCAGCGTCAGCGCGCGCGTTTCGCGGTATCGATAAATCACGTAGCCGGTGGTCATCACGATCAGGCTGATGGGGACCGCGATGTTCTGCCACCAGTTCAACCCGAATCCGGAGTGGTAGAACGCCTGAAAGATCGCGACGAAGACGACCGCGCCCGAACCTTGTTCGCTGCGCGCGGTGCTGATCAGGAAGCGCCCCGCGTTGCGGCCGCCGGCCATGAAGTCGGCGACGCCGTTGACGAAGCGGCGCGAGTAGATGGCGATGTAGCCGCAGATCGCCAGCGGGATCAACATGATCAGCCAGTCAATGATGTGCATGCGGGCTCCTGTACAGCAGGGTTCAGGGTTCAGGGTTCAGGGGAGGCTCTGATGTCGTTTCTAGACCCTGAACCCTGGACCCTATACCCTGCTGTTCTCTGACTCCAGACTCGCTTTCCTCCAGCAACTGCCGGGTCAGGCCGCTGATCAGCAGGGTGCACTCGCCTTTCAAGGGCTGAGCGGCGATGCGGTCGGCAAGCTGGCCCAGCGGCATGCGCCAGAACGTCTCGTGAATTTTGGTGAGTTCGCGCGCCAGACACGCGGGGCGGTCGGCGCCGAAAATTTCGACGAGTTCCGGCATGATCTTCGGCAAGCGCTGCGGAGATTCGTAAAAGACCAGCGTCTCTTCACGGTCTTTGAGCGAGTCGAGAATGCGCCGGCGCGCGCCGGGTTTGATGGGCAGAAAGCCGCGAAAAATAAAGCCGTGCACGGGAAGGCCGCTGGCGGCCAGAGCGGCCACGGCGGCGCACGCGCCGGGGATCGGAATCACGGCAATGTTGCGTTCGAGCGCGGCTTGCACCAGACGGTAGCCGGGATCGCTGATCAGAGGCATGCCGCCTTCGCTGAGCACGGCCACGTCCGCTCCGGCAGCCATTTCTTCCGCCAGCCGCGGAGCGACGCGGGCTTCGCCAAAATCTTCGTAGGCGACGATGTGTTTTCCGGCGGCGGGGATTTGCAGAGCGGTGAGCAGGCGGCGCGCGGAGCGGGTGTCTTCGGCGGCGATGATTGGGACTTGCTTGAGCACATCGATGGCGCGCTGCGAGATATCCGCGAGGTTGCCGATGGGGGACGCGACCAGGTACAACGCCATGCTTGAGGTTCTCGAGACGCAGCAGGCAAAGCTAAGGAGTCTGTCGGAAAATACAAAAGGCAAAACGGTTTCAACACGAAGCCACAGAGGACACAGAGGGCGCAGAGAAGAGCGAGGATAGAAAAGAATCCAGTGTTGCGGTTCACCGCTGCAGGTATTGTTGATGACCGAAGAAGCACGAGCACTGACCATTTATATTAACCAAATAAAATATTAAAAAGTATGCAACATTTTGGGCTCTGCTACGTCACTATATTTGGAGGGCCGAGTGGGATACTCTGCCTTCGCATAGACGCTTCTTGGAGGAACCTTGGGTTTGGATCGTGCACATGTGCACTTTTTTACGGGCGCGAGGCTGGCGGAAGCACTGCTGGAAACTGCGGCAAGTCGGCGTCAAGGTAGCAGAGGCACACCGCACATGTGCAGTTTTGGACAGAACGGCAGGGTTCAGGGTTCAGGGTTCGGGGTTCTGGGGGCAGGGTTCACCAGGCACGCACGGTGCAGTATTGGACAGAAGTTCGTCTTACGACGGAGAAGCGGGCGAGACGCCCGCGCTACGGAAAAGGGGGCCGCTTCCTTACGGTCGCGGTTCTGATGCGCATGTGCAGGTTTGGACAGAACTACACGCGGAGTGGCGCGCGGACAATTTTGGCAAAATGTCCTACATGATGGGAGCGATCATTATGGCGGAAACTCTTGGGCGGATGACGTTTGGGGCGGGGGTGTTCGAGGCGGTGATCAACGACCTCCTCTATGAGCCGGTCGAGTGCATCGTCAATGCGGCGAACGGGGGGCTTTCTCACGGGGGCGGGGTGGCGGCGGCGATTCTCGACGCGGCGGGGCCGGCACTGGATCGCGAAGGCCAGGAACTGATTCGGAAAGAAGGGCACATACCGGTCGGGCAGGCGGTGGTCACGACGGCGGGGAAGCTGGAGTACAAGGGCGTCATTCACGCGGTCGGGCCGCGGCTGGGCGACGGCGATGAGGAGAACAAGTTGGTGAGCGCTTTGAAGAACGCGTTCCTGCGCGCTCACGAGAAAGGCTGGAAGTCGCTGGCGTTTCCGGCGGTGAGTTCGGGCATTTTCGCTGTGCCTTACGACGTTTGCGTGAAGGCGTATCTGCGAGCGGTGCGCGAGTTCTATGCGGAGCAGCCGCAGTCGCCGCTGAAACTGATCCGGCTGGCGCTGTTCAAAGGACAGCTTGCGGAGATGGTCAGGAAGGAAATGGGGAAGGGATGAGGAGGACCTTCTCTTCCACTTTTTTGGCGCAGGAGTTGATGCTAAAGTCTGCTCTGCCATACAGCATTCATGCGAGAACCAGCTATGCGTCAATCGGCAATGATTCACAATTCGCAACCGGTAACAGACGGTCGCCCCGTTCGGGGCTTTCATCCTCGGCGTGCGGCTGTCCAGGGTTTCCGCGTCGCTATCGCTCCGCTTCACCCCTGGCTATTGACGGTTGCCCCATTCGGGGCAAGAAACAGCACGGGGCAAGAATCGGTCAGCCGGCGTGCCGTCGGAACTGGGTCTGCTTTCACGGAGACTAAAGGGTATTCCATTCGTTATCTGCTGCTTGCCGCCTGCTGCCTGCTCATCGCCTGGTCTCTTCCCCTAAGCGCCGCAGACGCCGCGCCGCCGGGACTGGAAGACGTCCCGCAGGTCGTCGCCGAAATCAACGGCACGCCGATCTTGCGCAATGATCTCGTGCGCGAACTGGTGGGCTCGTCTGCAAACGACGCCATTGACCGCCTCGTGCGCCGAGCGCTTATCAATCAGGCCGCCAAAGCGACCGGCATTGGGGTCTCCGAAGAGGAAATCGAACGGCAGTTCGCAGAGGACAAGCGCGACCTCAACGCCGAACTCATCTCCATGCCTTGGGAGAATGGAAAGGAAGTTCCGGTTTCCGATATCATCCACACGCGTTTTCGCATGAGCATCGATGAGTACAAGAATCTGATTGTCCGCCAGCGCCTGCTGACCAAGCGCTGCATGCTCCACGATCTGAAACTCACCGACCAAACGCTCCTCGATTTCTTCAGCAAGCATCAGGAACTTTTCCAGACGCCCACCCGCTACCGCGCCAGCCACATCCTCATCACGCCCATCGACCTGCGCGACTTCCATCGCGGACTGCGCTTCCGCAGCCCGCTCTCGCAAAGAGGTCAGTATGAAGTCGAGCGCCGCGAGCACGTGAACCGGCAACGCGATCATAAGGTCGAATACAAAGACCGCCTGGAGGAAGGCGACCCGCGCGTCGGCGAAAAACGCCGCTTCGCCGAAAAGTTGCTGCGCGACATCCGTGCCGGCGTCATCGAGTGGGACCAGGCGGTGCAGAAATATTCGCAGGATCCTTTGGACCGGCCATATGTCGATTCCGAGACAAAACGCCAGATGCCGCCGCCGCGCAGACAACTCAACCAGCGCTGGGGCGATGTCGGTGAATTCCACAGCGGCGGGCCGCTGGAGCCGGCTTTCTACGAAGGCGCCAAGGACATCAAACCCGGCGAGATTGGCGGGCCGGTCCAGACCATCTATGGCTTTCACCTGATCAAGATGCTTGAAGTAAAGGTCTCCCCGCCACTCACGTTCGAACAATGCCGCGACAAGGTCGAGCGCCTCTATATCGAAGACCAGATCCAGTCCCGCGGCGAAACCTGGTTCTCACAGCTCATGGAAGACGCCACAATGCAGGTCGCGCAATCCCTGTTGTGGCCTGCGCCCCCGCCGCGCGGTTCCACGCTGAAACGCCCCGCTGAAGCCGACCCCGTCGTCGTGCGTCTAGGCACCCACACCATCTGCCGCTCCGAAGTTTGGCGCGAACTGCTGCGCGGCGAAGCGGACGAGGCGCTGGACCGGCTAATCCATTATCAGGTCGTGATGACGATGCTGAAGGAGATGGGCGTGGAGCGGATGGAGTGGGAAAGCGCCAACCCGCTGTATCGCCAACCCAAAGCGCCGCCAGCCAAGCCAGTGGTCCTCGACGCTGTAAAGATCGATATGGAACTGAATGATGACCGCTTGAAGAAGGATCTCGACGCGCCGGACATGACGTTCGCTGAGTACATTTACATCCGCTATGGCCAGAGCGTGGAGGAGTACAAACAGAAGATCGAGGCCGGGATGGTTATGCTCAAAGCGATCCGGCAGCGCGTGAAATGCGATGAGCAGACGCTGCTCACCGAGTTCGCACTGGCCAAAGAGCAGTATGACGAGCCCATCTGGTACGAACTCAGCCACATCCTGATTATCCCCAGCGGCGGCATGGATCGAGCGGACAAGACCGCTCAGCTTGGAGCGCTGACGATCGCGGAACAGGTCCGTTCCAACTACCTCGCTAACCCGACGCCCGAAAACTGGCGCAACCTGGTCCAGATGTCCATGGACAGCGCGGCCAACAAGGCTCGCGACGGCGGGTTGGGCTCCTGCTTCTATGACATGCGCAACCCGGATTTCCCGGAAGGCCCGGCGCTCTATAACGAAGTGAAGAAGCAGAAGCTCGAACGCGGACAGGTCAGTCTTCCAATCCGCACGTTCCGCGGCTTCCATATCGTCCGCGTCGATGCCGTTCACCCGGCGATGGTGGCCGACTTCAACCGTGTGAAAGGCCGCGTTGAACGCGACTACCTGATGGAACGCGCCAAGATGCAGACCGACATCTGGCTTCGTTCGCTCACGGCTTCCGCCAAGATCAAGCGCCACTACGGCGCCGCCCCGACGCTGGCCGTTCCGCTCAGCCAGGACACCAAGCTTCCCATACCGAGGGACTGATTTCGATTGCGGTGCGCGGTGGAAAGAACGAAGCTGGGGCGGAGAAGTCAGGTCTGATTTGGGCTGCCCGCGTGCTACTGATGGAAGGAGCGGTGTTACGAGTTTTTTGCCGTTTGGCTTTGACTTGATCTGCTCTTGCCGTTGAAATAGCTTTGGATCATCTGAAACTAGGAGCTGTGTCGGTGGCCAACCCTCCCGCGCCGAATCCACAAGGCCCCGCCGAATCCGCTCCCGCAGCGGCTGCGCCAGCCAAGAAAACCCGCCGTTTGGGAGATTACGAACTGACCGGCAAACTCGGCCAAGGCGCCATGGGCAGCGTGTATCTGGCGACGCAGCTTTCCACCGGCCGCAAAGTCGCGATCAAGATTCTTCCGCAGGAGATGGCACGCGATCAGGAGTTCCTGGAACGCTTCCGCCGCGAAGCGCGCGCGGCCTCGCGCATCTCGCACGCCAACGTCGTCGCGGCTTACGACGTCGGGTTCATCGACAATCACCACTACATCGCGATGGAGTTCATCGACGGCCCGAATCTAGAGATCATCCTTCAGAAGAAAGGCCGCTTCCCGGAACAGGATCTCTTCAAGTTGATGGTGGATATCGCCTCGGCGCTCGAAGCCGCAGAAGCCGCAAAGACGGTCCACCGGGACATCAAGCCCGCCAACATCCTGATGAACTCTCAGGGCGTCTGCAAACTGACCGACATGGGCCTGGCGTCCGCCAGCCAGGGCGATCAGCGCGTGACCATGGCCGGATTCGCCGTCGGCACGCCGTACTACATTTCGCCCGAACAAGCGCGCGGCGATCTGGAAGTGGACTGCCGCGCGGACATCTACAGCTTTGGCGCGACGCTGTATCACCTGGCCACCGGCACCCTTCCCTTCCCCGGCGCCAATCCGGTCATCATCATGACCAAGCATCTTCAGGAAATGCCGCCGCCGCCCACGCAGCGCTGTGCCGGCGTTTCACCGCGCGTGAGCGCCATGATTATGAAGATGATGTCGAAGGACCCCAAGCAGCGTTACCAGTCGGCCGCCGAATTGAAAGCCGATGCCGAACGTTGCCTGAGCGGCCAGCAGCCCCTGCTCGGCGCCCCTCCACCCCGCAAAAAGGCCGCGCCCGTTCCCGCGCCCGCAAAACCCGCCGCCCCCGAAGCTGGCTCCGACGAAGCCACGCCCGCTCTGCCGCACCCGGCTGTGCGCAAGCCGCTGTTGGACCGCCTGATCGAGTTGCCCGACACGCTGCTGCCCTTCCTGCCGCCCGCTTTGCGAATGGCGGTCTGCGCGGGTGTCGGTACTGCGGCGCTGCTGGCGGGGCTGTTTGCAGCGATAAAATTATTGAAGTAGGTTGTGAAGATATTTTCGCTGGAGGATTCAAACGTGCCCCGCTACTTGCCGCTATGCCTCACGCTGCTCGCCGTTCACTGTGCGAGCGCCGCCGAGAATGTTCCTGCCAAAGACACTCTCATCTTCACATCCTTCCGCGGCAACGGGGAAGACGGCCTGCATCTGGCCTACAGCCGCGACGGCTACGCGTGGACCGCTCTGAAGAAAGACCAGAGTTTTCTCAAGCCCACCGTCGGTGGAAAACTGATGCGCGACCCGTGCATCATGGCCGGACCCGACGGCACCTTTCACCTGGTCTGGACCACCGGCTGGCGCGGCGAAGGCGGCTTCGGCTACGCGAGTTCCAAGGACTTGATCACCTGGAGCGAGCAACGCTTCATCCGCGCCGAACAACCCGGCGGAAAAAATACGTGGGCTCCCGAACTGTTCTACGACGCTAAAAAGCAACAGTTCCTGATCTTCTGGGCAACCACGATTCCCGGAGCCTTCCCCGAAACTGACAAGGGCGGCGACATGAACCACCGCATCTACTACATGACCACGAAAGATTTCGCGGAGTTCAGCCAGCCCAAGCTGCTTTTCAACCCCGGCTGCAACTGCATCGATGCGACGATCCGCCAGGTCGCCGGCAAATACGTGATGTTCTTCAAAGACGAACGCCCGGGCAAGAAAACGCTGCGCATGGCCACTGCCGCCGACGTCGAAGGACCGTACGAAAACATCACCGAACCCTTCACCGGCGATTGGGTCGAAGGCCCGTCCACGATAGACATCGGCGGCGAGATTTACGTCTACTTCGATCACTACGCCAAGCCGCACTACTACGGCGCCGTCAAATCCGCCGACCTGCAAAAGTGGGAAGACGTCTCCAAAAAGATGTCGTTCCCAAAGGATTTCCGCCACGGCACCGTCTTGCGCGTGAGCGAAGGGGTGCTGGGGAAGCTGATGGAGCAGTAAACGGATGCTCCGGTTCTTCGGAGCCCACATTTATACCCTGCGTAATGAAACCTCCGCACGTGTTGCGTTGCGTCGTTTTTTCCGCAGAACGAAAACTCCGCCACGCCGTTTTTACCTATGAAAATACCCCAAAAAACCACCTTGCATTAAGTGGCATTCACCGCCTCTCTCCCTTACAATTTATCCGCTGTGATTGGGTTCCTCCGCCTCAGGTTTTCGTGACTGAATTTGGCGGGAAATGTGATTTCCTGGAGAGTGTATTGTGGCCATTCCGCCGTCCGATAATCCCGAAACTCCCACTCCCGAAAACACACAGCCCGATCAAAATCCCGCCGCCCCCGCCGAAGGCGAAGGCGCGGTTCTCAAGCAGCGGCCGGCGAACTTGCAGGGCGACATCCACGGCGGCCTCATCAAGAATCTGCTCATCGAAGACGAACTGAAAACCAGCTATTTGACTTATGCGATGTCCGTCATCGTCGCGCGCGCTCTTCCCGACGCTCGCGACGGCATGAAACCCTCGCAGCGCCGGCTTCTGTGGGCGATGAACGATCTGCATCTGGGCCCCACACACAAGCACATGAAGTCCGCGAAAATTTGCGGTGAGACCATGGGCAACTACCATCCCCATGGCGACCTGGCGATCTACATGTTGCTCGTCCGTCTGGCGCAGACCTGGAACATGCGCTACAAGTTCATCGACGGCCAAGGCAACTTCGGCTCGATCAACCCCGACCCGCCGGCCGCCTCCCGATACACCGAAGCGCGCATGACCGCCGCCAGCGTGGAAATGCTTGAGGACGTCGAGAAGGACACCGTGGACATGGTGCCCAACTATGACGAACGCCTCATGGAGCCCACCGTTCTGCCCGGCAAGTTTCCGAACCTGCTCGTCAACGGCGGACAGGGCATCGCCGTCGGCATGGCGACGCAGATTCCACCGCACAATCTGACCGAAGTCTGCGATGCGTTGGTCTATCTGGTCGAAAACCCGGAGTGTACGATTCAAGACCTGATGAAGATTGTGCAAGGCCCCGACTTCCCCACTGGCGGCCTGATCTGTGGCCGCCAGGGAATTCTCGACGCCTTCCTCACGGGCCGCGGCCATCTCACGTTGCGCGCCAAGGTCCACTTCGAAGAAGAGAAGGACCGCGAGAAGATCGTCGTCGATGAAATTCCGTACCAAGTCGGCCTCGAACGCCTGTGCCAGCGCATCGTCGAAGCCACCAAGGACGATCGCATCAAAGCCATCAGCGACGTGCGCGACGAAAGCAGCAAGGAAGGCCTGCGCGTCGTCATCGAGCTCAAACGCGGCGAAAACCGCGACGTGGTGCTCAACCAGCTCTATAAATACACGCCGCTCGAAACCACATTCGCCGTCAACATGCTCGCTCTGGTCCGCGGCCGGCCGCGTGTGCTCAACCTCAAGCAGATGCTCGAACAGTACCGCGACCATCGCAAGGAAGTGATCGTCCGCCGCACGCGCTGGCTGCTGGCTCAGGCCGAAGAACTCGCTCACATCCTCGAAGGCAAAATCATCGCCGTCGATCACATCGACGAGGTCATCAAGATCATCCGCGGGTCAAAGGATGGCGAAGAAGCTCGCGACAAACTGATGGCGCGCTTTGAATTCAGCACGCGCCAGGCCAAGGCCATCCTCGATATGTCTCTGCGCGCGCTGACTGGCCTTGAACGCGACAAGCTCCGTGCCGAATATGCAACGGTCCAGGATCAGATCGCCGATTACCAGTCCATCCTCGCCGACATGAACCGCGTGCTCGACATCATCAAAGAAGATCTCTTCGAGATGAAAGAGAAGTTCGGCGATGAACGCCGCAGCTTGATCGTCGGCGAGGCCGGCGACATCTCGTTGCAGGATCTCGTTGCCGACGAAGTCATGGCTGTGACCGTCAGCCACAAGGGTTACATCAAGCGCGAGCCGCTCGCCAGCTACCGGCTGCAATCGCGCGGCGGCAAGGGGATCATCGGCTCCCGCAGCAAGGACGATGAGGATTTTCCAGAATTCCTCTTCATCGCCAGCACACACGATTACCTCTTGTTTTACACGAACGACGGACGTGTGTACTGGCAGAAGGTCTACGATCTGCCGCAACTCGGCCGGATGGCGCAAGGCCGCGCGCTCGTGAACCTGCTGGAACTTCAGGGCGAGCAGAAAGTCGTCTCGATCGTGCCGGTGGAAAACTTTGAGGAAGACGCATCGATCTTCATCGTCAGCCAGCAAGGCTACATGAAGAAGTGCCGTTTGAGCGAGTACACGAACCCGCGCCGCGGCGGCATCGCGACTATCGGCCTGGAAGATGGCGACCAGGTCATGGCCGCCAAACTGGTGCGCCGCGGCCGCGAAGTGGTGCTCTGCACCCGCCAGGGTATGGCTGTGCGCATCGACGAAACGGTCGTGCGCGACATGGGCCGCTCCGCGCGCGGCGTGCACGGTCCGCATCTGCAGGAAGACGACCGCATCGTCAGCGTCGTGATCGGCCAGCCGGGAGATTTCCTGCTGACCGTCTGCGAAAAAGGCGTCGGCAAGCGCAGTCAGATCGATGAGTATCGCAAGACGGCGACGCAACGCGCCCGCGGCGTGATCAACGTCAAGATCGGCGAGAAGAACGGCCCGGTCGTGGCCGTGATCGCGGTCAAAGAAGGCGACGAACTGATGCTGATGGCCGAAAAGGGCAAAGTCATCCGCACCAAGGTCGAGGACGTTCGCGAGACTGGCCGCAGCGCCGTGGGCGTGTACCTGATGGATCTGGATGCCGACGATCGCGTGGTCAGCGTGGCCAAGATCGCCGCCGAAGACGCCGAGGCCGCCCACGAACAAGCCGCCGCACGCAAAGCCGAAGAAGCCGAGCAGCGCGAACGCGACGGCAACCCTCGTAAAAAATCCGGCGTCATCCCCGCGGTAACGCAACCCGCGGAGGCCGCTCCCGCAGCCGAAGGGGCAGCGCCGGCCTCTGCCTCCGTGCCGGCCGAGGCCGTGCCCGCCGCGCCCGCAGTGCCCGCCGCACCGCCCGCTTCGTCCGACGCCGCGCCCGCTGCGCCCATTCCCGAGGGCGCCCAGCCCCAGCCGCTCCCCGGCACCGTGCAGGAGATGCTCCGCCGGGCGGAAGGAGAGCAGAAGCAGAAGGACGACAAGGAGAAGAAGGACGGGGACCAGCCGAAAGCGTAAAACGCTGTCGGATCACTCCTGCGAGGGCGTACGATGGATGAGCCGTGGGGCAAACTCAGTGTGGCTCAACTGGGCGTGCTGATCGTCGGGATCGCTGGAATGCTCTCGTTCACGAACGGTCCAGCCCAAAACACGCCGCAGTTCGTGTTTCGGATATCCGCGCTGGCACTGGGGCTGTCGCTTTGTGCCATCGGGGCAGCCCAAACGTCCAAATTGCCGGCAAGGACCAAGACGCTCGTCTACTTGGGAACACCAACCTTCGCCGCGGCCTGTGTTGCCACACTCGGGGTCGGTTATTATCGAGGACATGTCAAACCAGAGGCAACTGTCCCGGTCTCCGGAACAATCTCGGGGGAGATGTACGTAAATCAGCAACTCGGTTTTTCACTTCCGCTCATCAAAGGCTGGCATACCTCGGCTGAAGAGTCCGAGCGCAGGCAAAACGGCGACCCCAAGCGAATTCTCCTCGTAAGCCCCCAAGAGGTAGACCTAACAAAGCGTGAGAGCGTCGGTTTTAAGGTGGAGACGGTCTGGGCGCCCTCGGAGACACCGGAACAACTTCTGAAATCCAACGAAGACCGCATACGCAAGCTGGGCATGGCGCTCTATCTATCCAGCGATATCAAAAAGGCGAGTATTGACGGGGTGGAATTCTGTAGCGCAACCTACCGTTCTGACGCTGGCAAGCTGAGTTGCGACATTTCTGCGTGTGTTCGTCACGATGTAGCGCTCTTGTTTTACTGCACGTACGAGACAGATGATGACAGAGCAAAGCTGACTTCCATGGTCAAAGGCATAACGTTTCAGAAAAGGTAATAGGCCGGCTAAATCTCCCCAATCCACTTCACCTTCATCCCTGGCGCGCACAGCCGCACCTCGTCGTAGAATGGCCGGTCGGCTGTCACGAGTTCGCCGTTCAGCGAAACGGAAAGCGCCAGATATAGACAGTCGTATGCGCTGCGGCGCGTCTGGTTGGCGAACTTGCAGGCCGAGTCCAACAGGGGCTCGAAGGGGTGATACTCGACCGGCATTTTTCGAAGCGACGCCCGCATGGCGTCCCCTTCAGCCTCGGTTGCCTGACCACGCCGAATGAGCTTGCAGATGAAGTTGTCGGCCTCGAGAAGCATGAAATCGGGAGCTGTGAGCACGCGCGTACCATCAAGAAGACGCTTGGCGTGTTCAGCGTCCGGTTCCGGAACAAGCCATTTGACCGCAACGCTGGCGTCCACCACGACAAGTTCGCTCATTCGCGTTCCTCGCGAATCAAATCGATACTCGGCGGCAGGTCCCGGCCTTTAAGCATTTCGTGCATCGCTTCGACCCGTTTACGCGCTGCTTCCCAGTCGATTTGTGGCTTGCTTGCCGTTTCGCTCAAAATCGTCCTCACCTCCGCCTCCAGCGAACGGCCGTTGGAGCGCGCTCTTTGCTTCAACCGATCGACAACCTTCTTCTCAATTTTGCGGACAATGATCTGCGCCATGTTCTTCGCCTCCATTTGCTAGCATTATGATAGCACGGCTGGGCCGCCGTTCAATCCCTTGTCCCGGCTCGGAGCTTGATGTACTCTTCCCAGACTTTCGCACGCTTCGGTCGAGGAGGCAACTTTATGCCGCGCGCTCTGGCCGTTCTGTCCTTGCTCGTCTTCAGCGCTCTACTTTCTGCCGCGGAATTTCGCGTTCCGCTGATGCCGCAAGCGCCGAAGGTCGATGGAAACATCGATCCGGCGGAGTGGGCGTGCAGCGCCGGGTTCGATGGACTGGCCTTCAACGGCACGCTTCAGCAGCGGCGCGCGCAGGCGTTCATTGGCGCGACGGAGACGACGATTTTCGTCGCAATCCGCTCGCAGCTTCCCGACGAAGGCACGCTTGCGGCCGACCCGCAGAAAGACAGCCTGAAGGCGGTCTTCGACGATGCGGTCGAAGTCTTCGTCAATCCCACACCGGACGCCGAAGACAAAGTCGATTACCAGTTCCTCGTCAATTCGCTCGGAAAGGGCGGCTACGACGTCCATGCCGCGGGCAAAGCCGCGCCTGATGTCGCGTGGAAGGGAAACTGGACGCAGGCGCACGGCATGCATGATGGCTACTGGCATTTTGAGTGCGCGCTCCCCCTCGACAGCATCGCCAAAGGCCGCAAGGCGACCGACGGCGCTTTTACGATCAACGTGTGCCGCGACTGGAAGAATCCGTGGGAGTGGTCCTCGCTTAGCGGCGGCTACGCGCTCGCCGGTTGCCGCTTCACGTTCGTCAACGCGCCCGCACCGGCCGTGCAATACTCCTGCGCCGCCGATCCGCTCGTTGCCGCGTTCGACGGCGTGCTCACGCTGCGCAATCCGTCGAAGGAGCCGATCGAGCTCAACGCGCTCATGCGCCTGGATCGCAACCGCATGCCCGAACTGATCGCGCAAGACACGGTCAAGCTCGCGCCCGGCGCTCAGCAGCAGCTCACGATCAAAGTCCCCGGCGATGATCCGACGACGCGCTACCAACTTCGCATCGCGGTGAAGTCCGCCGACGGAAAGACGACGTTCTATGATCGCGAAACGATCTGGCAGCGCGCGAAAGCTCTGCGGTGGCTGGCCAACAAGAAGCCCGAGGTCCTGCCGCTGGATTTCCGTTTCGCGTACTATCCTTACTTGAACAAGCTGCGCATCGCCGCGGATGTCTCCGGCCTGCCAAAAGAGGCGCGCCTCCAGGGCCTCTCCGCCGACGTTCGCAAAAAAGAGGATCGCACCGTCGTCAAATCCGTGCTCTTCCCGGTGGACAAGTTCAAGGAAGGGCGGCAGGAACTCGCGATAGAACTGCCGCCGCTGCAAGGCGAATACGAAATCGCGCTGAAAGCGAAAGGCGAGAACGTCCCGTCCGCCGAAGTCGTGAAAACATTCGAGCGCAAAGCCTATCCGTGGGAACACACGCCGGCCGGGCGCAGCACGAAGGTCTACCCGCCGTTCACACCCATCAAGCTCGACGGCAAGAAGCTCAGCACCGTTTTGCGCGAGCACACGTTGAACGAGGTTGGCCTGTGGGACCAGGTGACTGCCACATCAGCTCACACCGGCATCAGCAAGGCGATTCTCTCCGCGCCGATGCGTTATGTCGCCAAAGTCGATGGTCAGGACGCGCCGTTGCAGGCGGAGCCTCTGAAGATTACTTCAGCGAAAGAACACCAAGTCATCGCCAGCGGCGCGTTCAAGGCCGGCGCGCTCAGCGCCACGTTTATCACGACGTGGGACTACGACGGCACGGAAAGAGTCGATCTCACGCTGCTGCCGACGGGTGGAAAGACCATCGATGCGCTCACGCTGGAAATTCCGCTCAGCGACGAGACCGCGCCGATGATCCACGCCAACTCCGACCGCATTCGCGCACCCATCGCGCAGCGCCTGCCAGCCGCCGAGGAGGTGGGGCCGGCCTCCGCGCCGGCCGGCAGAGACGCCGGCACCACCGTTTTCGATGCGAGGAAGCTGGCGTGCGACGATTACGTGAAGAACTTCTGTCCGTACATTTTTCTCGGCAACGCCGTGCGCGGGCTGTGCTGGTTTGCCGAAAATGGCCGCGGATGGAACTGGGATCCCGCCACGCCCAATCTGGAAGTCATTCGCAGCGGGAAGAACGTCACGCTGCGCATTCATCTCATCAACAAGGCCATCGCACTGACCGAAGCGCGCACGATCACCTTCGGGCTGCTCGCCGCGCCGGTAAAACCGCGCCTGTCGCCGGAGAACCCGAACTACTGGCGCTACCGTTTCTATCGCGATCACTACGCGCTGCTCGGGACGGACATTAACTGGCTGTCGATGAATACGTGCGGCTCCGTGTATCCCGCCGGCCAGGACATGTACCTGTGGGAAATGATTGCGCGCGGCAATCGCGGCAAGCTTAGCGATGCGGAAATCAATGGCGTCTGCGAATGGGGCAAGAAATATTTCCTGCCGTATGGCGACGAGGCGGTAAAGACGTTCGTCGCTCATGTGCGGCACAACCTCTCGTGTCATCTCGGACAGAAGATGGTTTTCTATTACAACCGCGCGACGTACCAGGGCTGCGATGAATTCGAGACCTTCAAGGACGAATGGCTGCTCGACGATTTGCGCACCGTCGGCAAAGGCAATGGCCTGGGGGAAATCAAAATCGTTCCGTCCGAATCGTACATCGACCACGCGCTTTACTGGTACGCGCGCTCGTTCGAGATCGGCAACAACAAAGGCGTGTATTGGGACAACTGGTTCATTGCGCCCAGTTTCAACACGGCGATGACAGACGCGTTTTCGGGCCCGGACGGCTCGATCGTGCCGGCGGCCGGAATCTGGCAGCATCGCGAATTGTGCAAGCGCACGTTTGTGATGATGAACGAACGCGGCATGCTGCCGATCACGTTTCCACACATGACCAGCTTCGCTTCGCTGCCGATGCTCTCGTTCGCCACCGTTCAGTACGAATGGGAATGGAAGTACTCGCTCGGTGACGTGCAGGACCGCTACACGCCGGAGTACATCCAGCTCGTCACGATCGGCGATCAGGCCGGCGTGTGGCCCGTGCCGCTCGGCGATCAGGGCAAACTGACGGATGATCCCTTCACGCAGAAAACGTTCACCGGCGTGCGAATGGTCCACGAACTCGACGGCTACGGCGGCGTCAACGTAAAGGAGAACGCAAAACTTCTTGAGCCGATTCTCGCGCTGCTTGACGATCCGAAGCTAAGGGTTTGGCGGTACTGGGACGAACGACCGATGCCCGTCAGCGTCGGGTTGCTGTATTCAAAGCGCGACGAAGTGTCCCGAAGCATCGAGCCCCTGGTGCCGCTCATCGTCTATTGCGTGCCGGGGAAAGAGGCTGTCGTCGCGCTGACGAGTTATTCACGCCAGAAGGAGTTGATTAAGCTGACGATTGACTTCAAAGCGATGGAACTGCCCGCAGATACGCCGGTGGTCGATGTTGAATCCGGCGAAAAGCTTAAGGTCGAGAACGGCGCGCTTGACCTGATGTTGAACAAGCACGACCTGCGCGTGCTGCGCATTAAAAAGTGAGCGTTTTACTTATCGAAGATTCCGCGCTGAGAGCGCCGTAGTGTCCGGCCCTTTCAGGGCGACGAAAGCGATAGGCGGTCTGACCCAGGGCGGCGAACCGCTGCGCGGTTCTTGCCTTGGGCTGACTTGTACGGCCCCTTCTGGGCGAAACGAAGGGCCAGGAGCCGCCCTTATTTTCCGAGCTGCTTCTTCGCTTTGGTCAGCAGCGCTTCGTTCTTGCTGGCCTTCAGCACCTTTTCCAGCGCTTCGGTGGCGATCGGCCCGTGCATTCCTTTATCTTTTGCGTCCACGGGGCAGGCGATGCGCACGGCGGCGGCAGAGGCTTCTTCGGCCAGCGCCGGATCGTCGAGGCAGGCGCTCACCAGTTTCAGCGCTTCTTCGCTGCGAATTCCACCCAAACCGCTCAGCGCGCCTTTCTTCTCGGCCGGGCCGGCGATTTCGAGCACGCTCTTGAACATCGCCACGCTCTCGGCCGGCGGACGAATGTTCGGCATGGAAGCAAGCCGGGTATAACCGCGAATCAGCAGAACTTTCTGCGGCTCCTTGCTCGCGCTTTTCGCAACGTTGAGCAACTCCGGCGCGCCCGCGGGATCCTGCCAATCGGCCAGCGCGCGAATTGCGGCGTCTTGAATCTTCTCGTCCGCGTTCTTGCAGTCGGCCAGCACCGCGGCTTGAGCTTTCGCTCCACCCAGGCGCGAAAGCGTCTGCAGCAGCGTCACGTGCGCGTCGTCCTTTGCCGCGGCCAGTCCATCGAGCACCACCTGCACGCTCTCGGGCGTGCGCCGGCAGACTGCAATCACGGCGCTTCCGGCCAATGTGCGTTCGTTCGGCGTTTTGCCTTCCAGCACCAGTTTCAGCACGCGCGAAAGATCGTTCGGACCCGCCACCATTGAGAGTGCCGTGATCGCGGCGACGCGCACCTTCTCCTCTGAATCTTCAGCGGCCTGCAGGATCGCTCCGGCCTGATCGGCAGCCGCGCGGCTGGCGAGCAACTCCAGCAACGCCGTCTTCGCCACGGGGCTGGCCTTCGCAATCGCCGCTCCTGCCGCGGCCGGATCGAGTTTCACCAACGCGGTCGCGGCAGCGCGCATCACGGCTTCCTCAGCGTTTTGCAAGGCTTCAGTGATCTGCGCCACTGCGGCTTTGTCGCCGCGCCGGCCGAGCATGGTCAGATATGCCGCGAGCACCTCGCCGCTGGAACCTTTGGCCTTCTGCAGAACCTTCTCCGTCACGGGAGAACCCGGCATCGTTTGCAGCAGGTTCAGCGCGGCCCAGCGCACGTAAACGTTCTTGCCTTCGACGGCCGTAAACAAATCGTCCAGAGCGCCCTCGCCCAGCGCCTTTGTCAGCACGGAAAGAATCGCGCACTGCACGTTGCCGTCTTGCGGGTCGCCGCGCGTTTTCAGCAGGTCGCGTGCGATCTTCACGCCGGCGTCCTTCTGCCCGTCTTCGATCAGCCGGCGAGCCAGCAGCAGCAGGCAGTCGGTCGCATGGGAGCGCTCATAAACGGTCGTGGCGTTCGTGGCTTTGATGAGAGCGTCGGTGGCCGTCGCGTCTCCGACATTGGCCAGCGCAAACAACGCACAGCGCCGCAGAGCGACGTCTTCGGGGGTGGCGCCGGCGTCCCTGCCGGCCGGCGCGGAGGCCGGCACCACCAGCGCAGCGATGGCCTTGGCCGATTCCTTGTCGCGCAGAACGCCCAGCGCGCGGACCAGCGTCGCGATGTTCTTGCCCTTCGCGCTGCCCAGCGCTTCGCGCAACTTCGCAACCGCTGCCGGCGTGCCGATCTCCTGCAGCGTGAATGCGGCATGTTCGCAAAGCTGGTCGTCTGGCAGAAGCTTCGCCATGGCCGGCAGGCAGTCTTCGCTGCCAATCCACCGAAGCTGCTCCACAAAGAACGCCTTCAGATCCTTGTCTTCCGCGGCGTTCAGTCCTTCGAGCAGCGTGCATTCGACCATCTTGCGGTCGGCTTCCGAGCCCGGGCGCTTGGTGTAGAGCACAATTCCGTGCAGCGCGAAACGAGCTTTGCTGTCGTCGCCTTTGCCGGGGGCCTGGATCATCTTGCAGAGCGCCCCCACTGCCGGCGCGCCGCCCTTGATGATGGGATCCAGCAGCGGCTGGCCGTCGTCCGCACTCATCGCCGGCAGCTTGGCGAGGACGTCGGCGATGTTGACGTCGGCGGACTGGAGGGCTGTCCCCAAGATCAGCATCAAGGCGAAAAGAAGAAGACGGGGAGAGGGGGAGACGGGGAGACGGGGGGAAACGAAACACTGCGGACTAGATTTCTCTTTCATCGAAGCGTCCTCAATTCAGCCATACCACTCGTCACACGTCACCCGTCACTCGTCACACGCAATCCGGGAGGATTGCGTTACAGATGCCACGGCGCTCGCATCGGCTGCTCGACCAGGCGATTGGCGCCTTCGTCGTCGATAAAGCGCATCTTGACCGGATCAAACTTCAGCTTGCGGCCGGTGCGGATCGCGATGTTCGCCAGATTTACCAGCGAGCAGCTTCGGTGGCCGTTCACTTCATTGAGCCCGAACTTCTGCCGCGTGCGGACCGAAACATTGAAGTCGCTGATCATCGGCTCCGGGTCGGGCAGGTACTTCACCTTGTCGGCCAGTTCCGGCGGATCGGTCTTGAAGCCCGGGTAGAGCTTTCCCTTTGGACCCTCGATGTACGGCTTGCCTTCGGTGTCCTTCCTGCCCCCCTCGGCCGCTTCGAGAATGATCTTGCACCCGTCGGCGTAGGTTAGCGTGACCTGGTCCCAGATGCCGCAGGCGTCCGGATGGGTCGGCCACGGCGCAACCGCCTCGATTTCCGTCGGACTGGTTTCGTCTTTGTCGAGGATGTACTGCACCGGGTCGAGGTAGTGCTGGCCCATGTCGGCCAGGCCGCCGCCGTCATAGTCCCAATAGCCGCGGAAGCTGCCATGCGTGCGATGCGCGAAGTAGGGCTTGACGGGCGCGGGCCCCAGCCACGCGTCGTAGTCAAAGCCTTGCGGCACCGGCTGCGGCGCGCAGTACGGCAGCCCCGACCACATCTTCACTTTCCATGCGAACCCCGTGAACGGGCTCACGCGCACCGTCAGCGGCCAGCCGAGTAGTCCAGCGGAGACCAGCTTCTTGATCGGCTTGGCCGGAGCGCCGAAGCCATACAGGTTGTCGTGCAAACGGAACCACGTGTTCAAACGGAACACGCGGCCATTGCGTTGAACAGCCTCGATCACCTTCTGGCCTTCCGCGATCGTGCGGCTCATGGGCTTTTCGCACCAGATGTCGCAGCCGGCTTCGGCCGCGGCGATCGAGATCAGCGCGTGCCAGTGCGGCGGGGTGGGAACGTGGCAGACGTCGATGTCGCCGCGGTCGAGCACCTCGCGGAAATCCTTGTAGCCCTTGCAGTCCTTCGGCGACTTGCTCAGCGCATTGGCGAGGTGTTTTTCGTCCACGTCGCAGACGGCCAGCAGGCGGTTGTCCTTCCCCTGTTGAGCCATTCCCACGTGGCCCATGCCCATGCCGCCGGTGCCGATCACGGCGTGCGTAACGACGTCGCTGGGCGGCGTGTAGCCTTGCCCGCCAAGCACGTAACGCGGCAAAATCGTGAAGGTTCCCAACGCGGCCAGCGAACCCTTCAGCAACTGGCGGCGGCTGAGATTGTCCCGGTGAGACGCCATGGCGCTTCCCCCTATCGAACTGAAGTGTGTTGTAACTCTAGAGAGTATACCCCGGTTTCCAGCGCAGATGAGGCGAGAACTGTGGCAAGGCGTGACGGGTGACGGGTGACGTGGATTAAGGCCTCTCCACACGTCGCGGCCGTTTACGGAAGAGTGCAGACATCGCCGTCCGAATCGCGGATCGTCTTGATCTGTGCCTTTGTGATCAACTGCATGCGGCCATCCATCGTTTTGACGACGATGTCATCGCCGCTCACCAGCGTATTCTCAACGTCCAGCCGGCTCCCATCGTTCATCCAGTAGATGTACGCGGGCGTACGCAGAAGTTGCTTGTTTCCCTTGCCACCTTTGTTCCCCGGGTTTCCAGGGCCGGTGCCGGGACCATCGTTGACTGGCGGATTTCCAGGAGGCTGCGGATCGACGCCGTTGCCCACGCCATTGTTGCCCTTGCTCCCTTTCCCTGGATTGATGGGAGTGGGCGTGGTTCCGCTCGAACCGCCGCCAGATGGATTGCCGCCGATGGGTGTTGAAGGCGTGTAACTTGGCGGCTGTCCGTACGGCGTGTTCGTTCCAGGTGTTGTCGGCGGAATGTACGGATTGCCTCCCGTTGTCGTGGTTGTCGGCGGAATGTACGGATTGCTTCCCGTTGTCGTTGTCGTCGGCGGGGCGTAAGGGGTGCTCCCCACCGTTGGGGGCTCGTAGGGCGTGCTAACCGTTGCCGGTGGAAGGTAGGGCGTGCTGTACGTCGGTGGCGAATACCCGCCACCGCACGGCGGAGAGGAATTGTACGTGTTCGTCGGCCTGTATGTTCGAGGCGGATTAACCGTGCCTTGTTCGGTGTACGACACGTAATGTCCACTGTAGTGTCCGCCGCCCGAGTACGGATTGCTTCGGCGGCTGGGGTAACAGTTGTACGGCACGTTAAAGTAGCGCTGGCTGTAGACCGGAACCGCACGCTCTGTCTGTGGTCGCACCTGCGCCAATGGAGTTGTGAAGGTATTGACGAATTTCATGCCGCGCATGTTCGCGGCTTCAGCGCTGAGAGCAACGAATCCGAGCAGGATCAGGAATATTTTTGCTTTCATGACGAAAGCCCTCCCGATGTATACCAAGCGCATATTACGATAATCCGCCAAGTGCACAATGCAAACAGAAACCGACAAATGTTTAATCATTCTGCAGCACAAGCATGGTGATTTGCACTGCCCTGCGCGTCATTATGGTGTAGGATTACCAGCGTGTTAGCAGGTTGTACGCGAAGAGAAACAGAATGTTTGGCGCCGCAG
This sequence comes from Planctomycetota bacterium, assembly GCA_036504595.1. Taxonomy (GTDB): domain Bacteria; phylum Planctomycetota; class SZUA-567; order H5-PLA8; family H5-PLA8; genus DASXUX01. The sequence continues at coordinate 164,837 of DASXUX010000042.1, forward strand.
TCCGCTGACGCATCCTGACGTTCTGGCTGGCGAGGAGAATGGAAAAATGTTGCCGATGCTCGGCTTTCTGCAGAATATGGGTCCCTTCGAGTGGATCATCATTCTGGTCATCTGTCTGCTCCTGTTCGGGCACAAGTTGCCATCGGTAGCACGCAGCTTGGGGTCAAGCGTTAACGAGTTCAAGAAGGGCACTCGCGAAGGCGACGAAGAAGGCGCCAAGACCGAGCAGTCCAACGCGACCGCCGCGCCGGTGAGCCAGCTCAAATGCGGCAACTGCGGCGCGATCTACATCCCGGGCGGCCCCGGCGCACCTTGCCCCAACTGCAAGGTAGCCGTTCCGGTTCCGCCGGCGGCCCAGAAATAGTCGTCATGCCCTCCCGGGAGCTTCGCACCGAGGCTTCTGGTTCGGAACAGAAGGAATCAGCCGATGTCCCACACTCTAGCTCTCCTCTCCGATATTGGCGGGGGAGAGATGCTGATTATTGGCGTCATCGCCTTGCTGTTATTCGGCAAGGAACTGCCCACCTATACGCGCAAGTTCGGCAAAGTCGTGTCCGAGTTCAAACGCACTCTGGGCGATGCCAGTTCCGAGATCAAGAAGGAGATGGAGCAGGCCGCGGCCCAGATGGGCGAAGCCACGAAAGACATCAAGCTGGACGAAACGTTCTCTGAACTGAACCGTTCCATCAGCGCAGCCGTGGAAGGCAAGGTCGAAGGTTCGGCTCCGACGGGCACGATCGAATCTTCGTCCACCACCAGCCCGAGCGATCCGACAGCCGCTTCCGCTCCCGCCGGAGATACTGCCGCGCCCAAAGCCGCTTCCGACGATGTGGTCGCCGCCTCCGTCGCGGCCCAAGCCGCCGCCAAAGCCGCGGCGCTCGACACGCTGGAACGCAACCTGAAGCCGCCGAGCAAGATCCCGCCGCCGGTGATGTAACGGCAAGTAGCCAGTAGTCAGTAGCCAGTAGGGTTACGAACCATCATTTCGCTATCGAGATCGTCCCCAACACATATCGCTTCTGTCCGTCGTCACCGACAATGCCCAGTTCGATACACGCCGTGCCGTTTTGGTCTTCGATGGCAGCGGCGATTTGATGGTCGCCGGGCTTGATGTCGTTGGGCACAGTGATCTCAAACGCGACCTGCTGCGCCTCACCGTCATACCACGTCCGAACGTCCACATCCTTTGTCAGGCAGCGGCCTTTGACGGGCTCGTCGCGATCCATCAGGTAAACGGCTGGCGCGCATTTCAGCGGCAAGCGACCGACGCCGAAATTCTTCCAGCTTGTCTGAATGGTGATGCGTTCGCCCTTCTTCGCGCTGCCCGGCCAACTGGCCTGCGTGACGACGAAACGATAGCCGTTGCGCAAAACGATTTTCTTCACCAGATCGGGGCGCTGCTCCTTCAATGCCTTCCAGTCGGCCGCGTTCCAGCCCATCGGGAAATAGTTTGTGTGGTGCGCGAGCATCTCATTGATCAGTTTGTCTATCTCCCCCTCTCCCCCTGGGGGAGGGGGCTGGGGGGAGGGGTTCTTCGCGAGCGTCTCGCGATAACCCCAGCCGTTTTCGGCGATCAGCGGGCGCGTTTTCCAAAACTCGTTGATCAGCGCGCTCTCCTCTTTGTGCATGAAGCCGCCGAAGCCGTCGCGGCGCATCCAGCAGCCTTTTTCGAGCGCGTAATCGATGGCGGTGCCCTGCGGATAGGGCTCGTCCTTGTCGCGAGCAAGCTCCACGACGAGCCGCGTTTTCTTGAATGCGGCCAGATGCATGTCGATGAACTTCTTGAGCAGTTCGCGCTTATTGACGTTTTTCGGCCACGGCACGCTCGCGCCAAAGCGGTGCCCTTCGCCCCAGAAGCCGTAGCAGCGGATATCGACGTACTCCAGCCACGGCGCGCCGTCGAACTTCTCCGCGTATGCCTTTACAAACTTTTCGTATGCGTCGATGTACTTCCCGTTCCACCATTCGGGCTCGTAAAGATCCTTCTGTCCCATTCCGGCCAGCCACTTCTCATCAGCCGGAAAGAGCTTCACGCCTTTCTTCTGGAGCCACTTTGGAATCGCATTCTTGTTGTTCTGAAAGCTCGGCATGATTCGCAGCGCCACGCGCCGATTGGCCTTCAGCGCCGCATCGATCACACCTTTAATGTGCGGGACGTACCAGTTGTAGCGGCCTTCCTCTTCCTCGATTTCTCCCCACACCGGCACCGACGTGTAAACGATGTCGGCCTCGTCCGGAATCGCTTCCCGCCCATCGCTCGAATACAGCACCAGGCCCATGCCGGGATTGTGGAGTTGGCCCTCGCGCGGCTGCGGCTGGACGGAGGTCTCCAGCACGGGGGATTCGCCGGCGAGAGTGCGAAGACTAATGAGCAACAGGAGGGTGACATAAGCGCTTTTCATGGTGGGCAAGATGATAACGGCGGCAGGGCCGCACTCAAAATCACTTCCGGTCCTGCGGCCGTCTTCCGTCGGGATAAAACGTCGCAATGTGGAAAGGCACAGCGAACACCATCACAATCATTCGCGTACCCAAAATCCGCAATCCTGAATTCTGCATTCTGCATTCTGAATTCGTTCAGATCAGTTCTTCTCCCATGCGCACCAGAACCAGCAATTCCTTGCACGCCTCGCACGCCGCCTGGCCGTCCCAGCGCGCCGCATGACTCTTGCGCTCCAACTCCGCGGACAAGCGCTTCAGGCGCTCGGCGAGCCGGCGGAAGCCACTGGCTCCCGTGCGCTGAGACAGATCGATCATGCGCCGCGTTAGCGGCGCGTCGGCTCGCCGCAGGCCCAACACAAGCAAATCGCTCAGCGCGTCCTGAGTTTCGCGCAACGTTGATGCGACGGGGTCAGCCTCTGCTGGCGCGATCTGGGTTGTGCCAGCCATAACGGCTTTCCCGCTAAACCCATCCACCAGCGGCTGAACGATCGAGCGCACGCCATTGGCTTCCCGCACAACGGCGGTCGGACAGATCGTCAGGCCGTCTGTCGTCAGCCGCACGCTTCCGGCGACGAAACGAATCGACTCCGGAGCTTTCGCCAGAACATCGAGCAGCGCCTCCGCGCCGCCTCGGCCGCGAAGGCTGTACGGATGCTGCAGAGTCACAGACTGCCCGTCCCCATCCAGCAGCGTCGCCAGCGTGATCTGCCGCGGCGGGTCGAAACGGCCGTCCTTCACGCTCGCGACTTTCAGCACGTAGAAATTGTCGGCGACGCGGCGCGCCCGCAACGCGCTCGGCGGCATCGCGGCGAGGCGCTCGCGCAATTCATCGAAACTGTCCACGCGCACGGGCTCTTTCAGTTGTTCCCACGAGAACGCCTGCGGATTGACCGCACAACGCGTGCGCGCGGTGATCAGCCGCCGGGCCGGCGTGCGCTTTCCGCCGGCCGTCAACAGGACGCCCTGCCCCAGCGCCTGCAACGGCGTGCTTTGAACGACCGACGTCTGCGCGAGGCGGTTGAAATCCAGGGGCTTGTGCTTGGGATCTGCGGGGTCTGCGAACTCGCGCGTCACGGCGACGACCATGCCGCTGTCGGCGTCCTGCATGAAGACGTTGATGATCGCGCCCTTCTTCAGCGTGTGCACGCCGCAACCCAGACCGACGTAACGCCCCTGGCCCAACTCCAGTGGCCGGTCGTCGCGCGTGCCTCGCACCAGCGCCTGCGGCACGGCGGGCGTGGCGGAGCGGATCGCGTCGCTGCGAATCAGCAGCTCGCCAAGCAGTTCGACCACCAGCTCGGGCATGAACAACGCATCGCGCGCGCTGTAGCGCTGAAACTGTTCGGCCAAAGCGTCCACGATGTCCGCCGGCCAGAACAGTCCTTCGCGCACGCATTCGCTCGACAGGCGCGAAAGATTCGCCGCGAAATGTTCCGGCGCCGCGGAGAGTCCGTGCTCCAGCCACTCATCGACGGTCTTCTCCACCGCGCTCAGCGTCGCTTCGGGAATCGGTTGTTTTCCACTGCCGGAACTCACCATTCCCGCGCGCTTTTCCTTCGGCAGCAGACGAAACGCCCAGACGACCAGGGCGGCGATCTGCGGCGCCATCTGGGGCGCGCAATCGACGTGAGCGTAGCGCAGATCGCCTTTCACCATGAAGCGCACGTTGATCGAGAGCCCGTGCAGCAGCGCTGTCGGCTTGACGCCGCGCACGAGTTCCAGCAACACGCCGTCCTGGAATTGTTTCTGCGCGCGCGCGAGCATTGCCTTTGGAACCTGCTGCCGCAGAGCTTCGTCGGTGATCTCGCCCGGATCCCACGGTTCCTGCGGCGCCACCGGCGTGGCCGCGCTGTTCGCAGCGGAGCGTTGATACTTGAGAATCGTGCGAACCAGATGCCGGCACATCGTCACGGACGGACACGTGCAGCGGCCTTCGCGAGCCGTCTTGGCGCCGGGCAGCACGCAGGTCACTCCGTCGGACCATTTGGCATCGATCGTGCCATCGCCGGCCTCGGAGAGTTCGCACGCCGGCTCGCCCGCGTCGATTTCGCGGCTCGCGCGATTGACCGTTCCGCGATTGGTGAAGGTCACCAGATCTTCGACGGAAATATGCAGCAGATCCTGACGCGGCATCTGTTCACCCTATCGTGCAGCGCTTGCACGCTTGAGTTCTGGCCAAGAAGACGGCCAGAACACAAGCGTGGCACCCTTCAATTTAGTTCTGGCCAAGAAGACGGCCAGAACACAAGCGTGCCACCGTTACTTAACCTTTGCCGCCACCCACTCGGCCAGCTCCCCGGGGGTCATTGCGCCGACGTGAGCGCCCATCGAAACGAGCTGGCCCGCGAGCTGGCGATCGTAGTTCGGGTCGGCGCGTGAATCGAGGGCGGCAAGCCCCAGCAGCGTCACGCCGCTTTCGATGAGCCCGTGCGCGGTCTCGATCAGCCGCTCCGCCGGAGCGCCTTCGAAGAAATCGGTGATCAAAACGATGATCGTGCGCCGCGGATTATCCACCAGCCGGGACGCGTACGCGAGCGCGCCGCCGATGTCCGTTCCGCCGCCGAGCTGCACTTTCATCAACGTTTCGACGGGATCGGTGCAGTGCGGCGTGACATCGACGATGTTGGTGTCGAAGAGCACCAGATGCGTGCGCAGCGTGCGAATGTCCCAGAAGATCGACGCGGTGACGGCCGAGTGAATCACGCTGTCGAGCATGCTGCCGGACTGATCGACGAGGATGATCACCTGCCACTTGTCGGCGTGCCGCCGGACGCGCGAGTAAAAGTACGGCTGCTTGATGAAGAGCTTTTTGCTTTTCGGATCGTAGTTCGCCAGGTTGCTGCGGATCGTGCGCTTGATGTCGAAGTTCTTTGCGACTTTCAGGAACGAGCGCTGCTGGCGGTTGAGCGACCCGCAGAAAGGCTGCGTGATTTTGCGCGCCAGCTTTTCCATGAGTTGCTCGACGACCTTGCGCACCATGTCGCGCGCAAGCTTCAGGACTTCCTGGTTCATCAAGTGCTTGGTGTGCAGCACGGCTTTCAGCAGCGTCGGGCTGGGCGTCGCGCGTTTGAGCAGCTCCGGGTTGGTGACCATTTCCTGAATCTGGTAACGCTCCAACGCGTCCTGCTCCAGCCGCTCGATCGTCTTTTTCGGAAAGAGCGTGTGCACGGCGTTTATCCAGTCAGGGACCGTCAGCGCAGAATCGCCCATGCCGCCGCGGCGCTCGTCAGCGGGGCGCACGTTCCGCCCGGCGGTCTCGCGGCAGTACAAGAAGTCGAGAGCCCCGTCGCGCTCGGCCCACTCACCTTCCAGGCCGCCCAAAGCCGTCTGTGCGCCATCGCCGAGCACAAGCCGCCAGCGCAGTTTCCGTAACGCCATGTCGCCGCTCATGGTCTGGCCTCCAGCGCGCCTGAAGGTGCGGCGGGCGCCTCGCCCGCCGCACCCCGGGCGAGGGCGCCCGGGGCTCCTTGGCTTTCGCGACCGCGCAAGCCGTAGCGTTCAAGCGCCGCGGCCAGGCGAGATTCGAACGCAATCGCGGCCGCGGCTTCGGCGACGCTTAGGGCCGCGCCGGTGACTTCAACTTCCTCTGGCTTGTCGCCGGCGGCGCTGAGCAGACTCAGAGCCATGTGGTGTTTTTCTCTGGGCGTGAAATAGGTGAACGCCAGGCGCAGCGCGGGCAGCGCGATCAAATACTGATCATCGTTATATCCCATGAGCAACTCGTCCACAGCCGTCAGCAGCCCGACGTGCCGCTGAGCGGGCTCGCGCGCGATGCAGAAAACGCCGCTCAGATAATCGCCGAGACGCGCGGGATCGGCGAAGAGCTTCATCTCGCTGAGCACGCGCTGCGGATCGGCACAGCCCAGCACCCACAAGGCTCCGGTCGCCGCGCCGCGGATGGCGGGCGATTGATTTTTGTCCGCCGACACGCGCGTGAAAACATCGGTCATCTCGTTCTTGTCGAAAACGTCCGCGCCGCTGGACTGGATTCCGCCGCACACTTCGTAGGTCTCCACCAACGCCTTGATCGCGTTCAACACCGGCAGATCCTTGCCTGTGATCTGGCCGAGACTCTCGAAGAGCGCGAGCGAACGCTGCCAGTTTCGGTGGATCAGGCTTTCGAGCTGATTCAGCCCGGCGGTCTTCAACACACGGTCGTACTTGTACAAGTAAAGGAGGTGCCGCAGGGCGACGACGACGTTGAGGAAATCGGAATCGGCTCGCAACAATGCGTCCAGGCGGCTGTAGACGTCGTGCGCGTGCGCGGCCAGCCCGGCGAGCGCGGCATCGAGCAGAACGCCGGCGGCGGCGCCGGAGTCGCGCGCGATGGCCTTGATGCGTTCGGCCAGGACAGCTTCGGCGGCGGTGTCCAGGCTGGCGCCATAGCGCGCGGCCTCGATGGTGGACGAATCGAACTCGGGGCTCCATGCGACGTCCCAGCGCTCGACGATCGACGAGAGATCCTCGCGCGTGTGCAGATCCGTCCCGCCCGTGCGATTGAAGCCGGCGATGCCCAGCAGGCGCAGTTGGTGCAGCACGCGGCTTTTTTCCGCATCGGCAGGCTTATCGAGATCCAGCTCGATTTCGCGCCGCGCGTCCTGCGGCTCCAGCTTGTGCTCCGCCAAGCGCGCCTTCAAGTCGGCGACCAGCGGCGGCAGCGACGTTCCTTTCGCCAGCCGGCCGCGCTGATCGCCGCGGAAAACGTCGAGGATCGCGTCGAGCAGCGGATGCGAGCAGCCGAGCGCGACCTCGTCCTTCAGCACGGCGCTCTTCAGGCCATCGACCAGGTCGCGCCGCCAGATTTCCGCATGGGAACGCAGCGCGGCGAGGGCTTGAGCGGTCGTTTCGACGCCGATCAAATCGGCGGAACTGACGATCTGCTCTTTCTTGCGCAGCGCGCTGACGACTTCCCCGAGGAGTTTTCGGTGGCGGAATGGTCCGCCGCTTTGCCGATCGTTCCACACGCAATGATAAAAACCCGGGCCCGGCATGCCCGCGTTGTAGCCCGTCAGGCCGTCCAGGCGCGAGTAGGAATAGGGCGTGAGGGCGATGCCGGCCTCGCCCTCTCCCCGCGAGGGCCGAGCAAGCGAAGCGAGACCGGGGTGAGGGGGCGTTTGCTCCAACTCCAACAGTCCGCTGCTGTGGTATCCGCCGGTGACGATCAGCACCTGACCACTGCAACTGTCCATCACGCGGCGAATTTGCTGCGCCATGAAAGCTTCGCGCTTCAGATCGGATTGCGGAATCGCGTCGCCATCCAGTTGCCGGCTGTGAAAGCAGTAGCTGTGGCAGCGCTGCAAGTAGACCGGCAGCGTCAGGCGTTCGATTTCGAACAATTCGTCCCACAGCGCATCGAAGTCATCCACGCCAAGCTCGCGGCAAAGCGTCGCGACGTATTTGCTGCGGCGCAGTTCTGCGTCGGCGTAGCGATTCGTGACCTCTTCTTCGGCGGCGAGTTCGGACCACGGCAGATCGATAAATTCGACGTGCGCCTTCACTTTTCGCGCGGCCAGCAACGCCTGCCACTCCGGCGAGTATTCGCAGAACGGGTAATACGCACCGCGCCGCTGGTCCTCGTTCACTCGCACGAAGCTGTAGATTGCGATGGGCAGCGTGTGGCCGAGATAGAGTTCCTGGAACTGCGGGTTGAAGTCGGACGGGCCTTCGATCAGCACGGCCGCCGGCTTCATATCCAAAATAAGCTGCTGCACGAGCCGCGCGGCCGCGGGGCTGTGATGGCGCACGGGAAAGTAGACGGCGCGCCCGCGCGTGTCGCAAAGCCGGGAGAGAACAGCAGCCGCAGATAAATTAACGCCGATGTTTTCGTTTTCTTTCTTCATCTGCGTCTGCGGTTCTAAAACGGTTTTTTGTCTCACTGGATTATCAGTCGAGGAAGGTCCGTGCTTCGTAGAAGGCGCGCCAATCCGCGCTCTTTCGGTTCTTCACGACGTGGTTGAAATAATGGCGCAGCTTCTTCAGGTCGTCCTGCGAATCTTTCAGCGCCGAACCAATCATGTTTTTGACGAGGTGTTCGGCCAGCACACGGCCGTCTTCGTAATAGTACGCGTGGATGCCCGCGGCGTAGCCGACCGAGACCGCCTCGGCCGTGCTCATGACGGTGCTGAGTTGCTCCAGCGCGTGTCCGTCGGTTGTTTTTCCCGTGCGCAGTTCGTGGAACGCCGTGACAAGCAGCTCTGTTTTTTCGGGCGGCAGCGAGATGGGAATGCCGCAGTGTTCCAGCAGCCGGTCGGTCTCGCGCTGAACCAGCGCCATCTCCTGCTGCAGATCGGGAATCGGATGCACGGTCTCGAAGTTGAAGCGGCGCTTCAGCGCGGCGCTCATTTCGTTGACGCCGCGGTCGAGCGTGTTGGCCGTCGCGATGACGTTGAATCCGTTGCGCGCGAAGAGCGCGGTGTGTTCGCCCTTCAGTTCGGGAACGTGCAGAACGCGGTCGCTCAAGACGGAAAGCAGCGTGTCCTGGATTTCGATCGGGCAGCGCGTGACTTCCTCGAAGCGCACGATTTTGCCGTCGGACATGCCGCGGTAGAGGGGCGCGGCGACGAGCGCGTTCATCGAGGGGCCTTCGGCGAGCAGCAGGGCGTAATTCCACGTGTATTTGATGTTGTCTTCGGTCGTGCCGGCGCTGCCTTGGATCGTCAGCGTCGAGTCGCCGGAGATCGCGGCGGCGAGCAGTTCGCTTAAATAACTTTTCGCGGTGCCGGGTTCGCCGATGAGCATGAGGCCGCGATTGGTCGCGAGCGCCACGATACAGCATTCGACGAAGCTGCGCCGGCCGACGAACTTGGGAACGCAGCCGCGTTTTTCGTCGCCCAGCACGAACGCGAGGACGGCTTTGGGCGAAAGCTTCCAGCCCGGCGGCTTCGGGGCTTGAGCGTCCTGCTCGGCGAGCTTCTTCAGTTCGCCGGCGTAGAGCGCTTCGGCCGATGGGCGCTGCAGGTCGGCGAGGGCGCTTGCGGGTGCGGGACTTTGTTTACCAGACTTCTTGTTTTCGCTTGCGGGCATGTCGTGCTCCTACGCCACCGTTTACTTTGCCTTCGAGGCCAGCATTTGCAGGTCGCTCAGCGTTTCGCTGATCACGATTGGGCCGATGCCGCTCAACTTCAACGCTTTTTCCTTACTGTGGTATTCGTACGCCTGTGGATTGTAGAGGCCCTTCAGGAAGTAGCACTTCTTGAGCTCAAGGTTTTCGTTGGGATCGATGTAACCCATGCCGACGTTGCCTTCGTACTCCACGACGGCGGTGATCTGCGCGGCGTAGAAGGCTTTGGTGTGCTCGTAGAACATTCCCGCATCCTGCGCGGCGCCGCGCTGCCAGCCCATTTTTTCCAGGCCGAAGACGAGCGTCGGCGCGGGGAGTTTTACGCCGCTGAAGCGCGCGATCTCGGTCTGCTTTTCTTCGTCCTTTTCCAGGCGCAGAACGGCGCGGCCAAGCTGCGGGAAGGGCGGGATGATGTTGTAGTCGGCGAAGACCTGGCCCCAGGCGTTCTTGTCGGCGTCGGCCATTTCGAGCGGATGAACGATGCCGATCTGCGGGAAGTTTTTCAGCGTGAGCGGCTCGTCTTTCACGTCGGCGAAATCCTGCTCGTCGGTCACGCGGAAGCAGCCGAGCAGCTTGCCGCTGGCGTCAAAGCCGCCCCACAGCAGCAGGCGCGCGAGGTTGATCATCAGGGGATGTTTGACGATGAGGGTCTCGAAGTCCTGGGACTTCCAGCGGCGGCTGACGACCATGGCCTGTTCCAGGCGCACGGCCTGAATTTTCGCGACCTCCTTGATCTGCTTCTTCATCAGCTTCCATTTTTCGACCGATTGGCGCGCAAGCTCCGCGTCGTCTTTCGCTCCGGGCGCGGGCAGGTCTTTGATATTGCCGGCCTCGTCGCGAACGACGGGCTTCATTTCAGGGCCGAGGAGGAAGCTGAATTTGCGCGGGCCGAAATCGAAGACGCAGCCGCCGCGTTCGTCGAGGTCGCAATCGGGCACGACGCGGTCTTCGAGTTCGGGCTTGGTGAGGCCTTTGGTTTTCGCGATGGCCTCCATGAACTCATTGGCTTTTTGTTTGAGGCCTTTGAATGGTAGTTTCTGCGCGATGCCGTTGAGTTGCATCAGGGCCGTGTCGGAGCCGATCTGGCGCAGGATTTCGAGGCCGAGCACGGCGCGCTGATGCTGCGATTCGCCCGGCCAGGCGCGGATGAGCGGCGTGAGTTTGAGGACAGACTTATCGCCGCCGAACGCGGCCAGCGACAAAAACGCCCACTTCCAGATGCTCGGTGCGCCTTCAGCCATCCAGAGTTCGAACAAGCGCCAAGCAAAGGCGTCGAGGCTGCCGGGGTCGGCGTGGTCGCGGAGGGCGGAGATGAGGGGGTGGAAGCTCGCGCCGCCGGCCTTTTTAGGCGCCGAGGGGCTTTTGGCCAGTTCGGCCAAAACTGTCGTTTTGAGCTTTTCAAGGGCAAACCTTTTCAGTTGCCTCTCGCTTTCGTCCCGATGAATATAGCGCAGACGATAGGTGCCCGAACTTCCCCGAACAATACCGCGGACCGTCAACCGATCAGCTTCCTTCTTGTCCCCTCCGGCATGATGCAACCGTGTCCAGTACTCGCGGAACATAATCGGCGCGACCGAGTAGAGGAGCGGAGCCGTAACGTCATACCTGGCCCATTCGGTGTTCTTCGAATCAGGCTTCTTGCCAACTGAGTTTCGCACCTTCTTCAATAGACTCTCAATCTCCGAACGTGCCTGCTCGAAGTAATTATCTGTGGCCGGTGCTCCCCAGGTTACATCGGGTGCGTCTTTGATGTTGTCAATGTTCATGACAGCCTCAATCACGACTGATGCGTTGTGCATCAACTCGTAATACGCATCCCGCGGCAGTTCGTCTTTCGCGTTCTCTTCCGCCGGGGCTTGCAGCGCGCGCAGGACGACGGCGGCGTGTTCTTCAGAGAGCTTCTTCTTGTCTACGAGGATCGGCGGCAGGTCGGCGACGTTGATCCACGCCGGGACTTTCGTCTTCAGCAACGCGGCGGCGGAGGCGAGGGCGTCTTTCAGCCAGGCCGGAGTTGTGGAAACAAGTACGGGCGGTTCGGGCAGGCGAGACGCCTGCGGTACGGGCGCAGCGTCCTGCACGCACGAGACTGCCGCCACACTGACGGCGGCACTCGCGTGCGTGCCACCTGCCGCCACACTGACGGCGGTACTCGCGTGCGTGGCACCTGCGGCTTTGGTCTTCTTTTGAGGAACGGCACTGCTGGATGAGGCGGCGGTGCCACTTCCGGGTGCAGTGGCACACTCGACATAGCCTTTCTTCAGTTTTTCGGCGATGAGTTTGTCGTAGTTCTTTTTGGCTTCGTCGGCGGACGAGAAGTCTTTGGTCTGCACCTGGCCGCTGGTGCCGGTGCGGCCGAAGTTTACCGTTGTGGATTTGTCTTGCAGCGTGATCTTCCAGAACTTGTCCGACGTGCCTTCCTTGAAGGTGAACTCGCGGGTCGCCATGGCCGGTCTCCAATAGTAGAGGAGATGAGATTTCACGCGACTCTAGCGGGTACGCGAGCAAGTCAAATTGAATTTGGTACTTGGTGAGTAGTGAGTGGTGGCCTGGTGGTCTGGTGGCTGGGGGGCAAAGGTTTGGCGCGGCGTGTCTTGGCGTTCGGGCCGCTCACGGTCGCGGGTCTGATGAAGCTGGTCAGAACCCGCCCAGCAGGAGCGGAGCGGTCAAGTGGAAGGCGCGGCCGGCTGTGGTCTGCGGTTCGCGCCAAGGGTGATCGTCCTCTCCGCCGTATGCAGTGCTGGATGGGGTCGGCGGCGCTCCGAAACCCGGCATGGAGGGATTGGGCGCGGCCAGACCGTAGTTGCGGGAGGGCGACACGTTCGGATCGCGGGAGCGGCGCTCTTCCCGAACGACTCTCGGACGCCGCTCACGTCGGACGGAGCAGGGGCAAGTATCGTCGTCGGCCAATACCACGGCGCTCAGCGCCAGCGCGCAGAGGGCAATTTTGGTCAGGCAGGAAAGCATAATGGATCGCTCCGTTTATCGCGCGGAACACTCCCGCGCTGCTCCAAGAAACGCAGCAAAGCGCAATCCAGCGATAGTCATTGGTCAATGGTCATTGGTCATTAACGGCGGGCGGGAAATTAACCGGCTGTTAATGACTAATGACCAATGGCTAAATAGCACGGACCGGCGCGAAAGGGCGGCGCCGGTCCGTGGCATTCACTAATGAGAATGTATGTATTATTTCGTTGCAGGGGCGATCAGCTTGGGCTGAGCTTTCTCCCATTCCTCTTTGCTCACTTTTTGAGCTTTATGAATCATCACAAAGCCGCCGCGCTTGTTGCCGACGATCACATCGGGGAGGCCATCGCCATTCACATCGCCGGCGCAAATTTGCGTGCCGACGCCGGAATCGTTATCGATGAGATATGGCACAAAATCCACCTTGCCCTGCGAGCGCACTGTCCGGAACCAATACAGCACGGGCGCGGCTTGCGGTTCGGGATCGCCTTTGGCTCCGTGAGCGTAATGGCGCTTGCCGGTGACGATGTCCTTCACGCCGTCGCCGTCGATGTCGATCAGGTCGAACGCGTGGGCTTGCGAGAAGCGCACGCCGTATGGGTTGTCTTCGGCCTTGTTCGTTACGATCAGGTGCTGCTTGAACTTGATCTCGTTGCCTTCCTTGTACTGTTCGTAATAGGCGATGCCGTATTCGTGCGCTGAAAGACTGGTAAAGACGTCGGCCAGGCCGTCGCCGTTGAAATCGTAAACGATCATCTGCGCGCCGCCTTTGATGCCGATGGGCCAGGTGGACTGGACGAAATTGTACGGATGGAAGGTCCAGGGGAACTGCTTCGGGTCGGCGGGCTGTTCCCACCAGCCGGTGGCTTCGACCAGATCGACACGGCCATCGCCGTTGATGTCGCCGTAGCCGAGGCCGTGGGTGTACTTGTGCCAGCGCTTGTCCGGCAGAGAGACGGGGTGCCAAGTCCACATCTTCGTCGGGTCGGTCCAGTCGGCTTCGGCGTAACCAAGCTGCCCGCCGCTATTGCAGATGATCTCCGGCTTGCCGTCGCCAGTGATGTCGCCGAAGTTGGGGGATTCGTTATCGAGCACCTTGATGACCGGATGCCGGACCCACGGAGCGTCCTTGCCCTTCGGGTTTTCGTACCAGCCGGCTTCAGCGCCGGGGAAACCGTAGACCAGCACGTCCGGGAAGCCGTCGCCGTTGAAATCGTAGACGTAGGTCAGGAAGTTGTTCGAGTACGCGTTCTTGTCGGCGAGCGGCTTGAACGAGTAGATTTCATGTTTGACCTTAAAATCCGGGCCTTCGTACCAGTATGGACCGTAGACGACGTCCATCTTGCCGTCTTTGTTGAAGTCGCCGTAATTCGCGCCTTCGGCAAAGAACTGTTCCGTGAGAACGACTTTCTCCCACGTGTGGACGGCAAAATCTTCCGCGCGAGCTGACACTACAGCCAGCGCCAGCACGACGTACAGCATCGATCGCAACATGTTTTCCCCTTTCGTTAGCCCCAATGCTGGAATGTATACACCGGGTCAGGGTTCAGGGTTCGGGGTTCAGGGTTTCGCTGGAAAACCATGAACCAGGAACTACGAACCATGAACCAGGGGCGGCGGTGTACTCGGTTAAAGCTTTTACGAAAGGGGAAACAATGTATCTGCGGATTCTCGTTTTGGTTCTTGGAGTGCTGCCGATCATGGCTGCCGAAAACGTTCCTGTCGCTGGAAAGCCGGAGGTCTATCCGTTGTGGAGCGACCAGGTGCCGCTGGCGCGCAACGAAAAAGACAAGCCGACGATTACGGTTCATCTCGCGCCGCCGGAGAAGGCGACGGGCGCATCGGTCGTGATCTGTCCGGGCGGCGGTTACGGCGGGTTGATGGAAAGTTACGAAGGGCATGACGTCGCCAAGTGGCTGAACCAATACGGCGTCGCGGGCATCGTGCTGAAGTATCGCGTGGGGATGCGCCATCCCGGCCCTCTGCTGGACGCTCAGCGCGCGATCCGCACGGTTCGGGCGAATGCTGCGGCGTGGAAACTGGAGCCGACAAAGATCGGAATCATGGGCTTTTCAGCCGGCGGACATCTGGCGGCAACGGCGGGGACGCACTTCGACAAAGGCATCCTCGAAGCCAAAGATGGGGTGGACAAGATGAGTTGCCGGCCGGACTTCATGGTGCTGGTTTATCCGCTGATCACCATGGGGCCCAAAGGGCACGGCGGTTCGCGCAGTATTTTGCTTGGCCCGAATCCGACGCAGGAACAGATGGACGAGGTTTCCAACGAGAAGCACGTGACGGCTCAAACGCCGCCGGCGTTTCTAGTTCATTCGAAGAAGGACACGGTGGTTCCGATCGAGAACAGCGCGATGTTCCACGAAGCTCTGAAGAAGAACAACGTGCCGAGCGAATTTCTGGAGTTGGAAACCGGCGCTCACGGCTTGGGCTGCGGCAAGGGCGAACTCTGGACCACTTGGCAGGCGAAGTGTATTGCGTGGCTGACGGGGATGGAGATGGTGAACAAGAGTAAGCAGTAGGCAGCGGCGATCAGAACAGAAGTATGCAGTAGGCAGGAGCAGTAGGCAGGACGGACGGCGATCACGCAGCTTACTTTCGTGAACGTCCCCGAATCGTCTCCAGTTTTCGAAGCAGGGGTCTTGAATGGCAAAGGCGACGCCGGGTCGACTTGGACAACCGCGCTTCTTCACATTGCTTTGCGGCAAGGTCGGAAACCTGCTTGGTCCGAAATGGTATGCTGCTGGGCAGAAATGGGTTCGTGACGAGGGTGGGTTACTTTCGGCCGTTTTTCTTACGCTCCACGGGGAGGCGTTTACCTTTGATATATGTGCTCATCCGAAATTTGCCCCGTTCTGTTGGAAGCCGGAACATAGTAAGCCTGAGTTGTACGACGTGCTGGACTTTGGTCTGAAAGAACGGGTTGGAGCGCTTGCGCTCGGATGTGACAAATGGTGGGACAGGGATGTTTCCCTGATTCCTGCGGTGGTGGCGGCCATTCGATCGGCTGTGGCAGAATTTGACCGGCTCAACGGCAACTGGGGAGATGCGGCTTATTATGTGCGCACGCTGCCCCCGGAATATGTATTTCAGGAGTTCTCGATACTTGCACGAAATCATGCGGGTGAGATAAGTTCGGACCAAGCATCAGATAAACTCGACCGTCTACGTGACAAGAATCCGGACGCCAAAGGCATTCTTGCTTGGAGTGGCATCGACAATTCCCTGTTCATTCCAGCGCATGCGGCTGCGTTCCTAAAGGACGTGGCACTAACCCGCAGGTATCTTAGGACAGTCGCGATCTCCCGGCACAAGGCTCATGTGAAGGCGATTTTGAGTGCGGCGGCTGCTATTGGCGTCAGACCGTGATCGGAGCTCCGTGTCCGCGCTGTCGTCCTCTACTTCGACGGAGGGACTCCGTTCCTTGGATCAGTTAGACATGGCCCG
This sequence comes from Planctomycetota bacterium, assembly GCA_036504595.1. Lineage (GTDB taxonomy): Bacteria > Planctomycetota > SZUA-567 > H5-PLA8 > H5-PLA8 > DASXUX01. Next base: position 180,765 of record DASXUX010000042.1, read on the forward strand.
TCCCCGAGATTCCACGTCCCCGAGATTCCACCGCTGTTCCCGCTACGTCTAGGCGCTTCGACAAGAGCAAGGCTACCCGGCACTGGTCTGCACACGGAAAAAGCGCAGACCAGTGGTACCCTTCAGGGGTGCAAGGTGCTTCGGGAGGACAAGGCCACCCGCCATAACAACCGCGGCCTTCAGGCGTGCTTGGGCTGCCAAGTATCGAGCTGGGTGGTGCAGTGTGGGCAGCGGTGCGCCTCGATGGGAATGCTCTCGCCACAGAACTCACACTTCTTCGTCGTGACCTGTGCCGACTCCCGCTTTCGGAACGCGTTGAGCATTTTGACAAGGACGAAAACCGCTGCGGCCATCAGCAGAAAATCGATGAGCGTGTTGATGAACGCACCGTAGTTCAGGGTGGGCGCGCCCGCGGCCTTGGCTTCCGCTAAGGTATTGTAGTGTATGGCTCCCAGGTTGACGAAGAGATTCGAGAAATCGACGTGGCCAGCGAGCATTCCGATCGGCGGCATCAATATATCGCCCACGAAGGACGAGACGACCTTGCCAAATGCCACACCCAGGATGAACGCGACTGCCAAGTCCACCACACTGCCCTTCATCGCGAACTCTTTGAACTCTTTCCAGAACTTCATCAGACATCTCCTCAAATATGCCTGGTTTCGTGCGTCGCAACAGCTTTGCCAGTTTGTTCCGTTGCGCCTTGTGAAGCCCGGCTGGCGGAAGCACAGGTGCGGTTTTTTGTATCGACGGGCGGAGCAGCGGGCGAGACGCCCGCACTACGGAACCGGGGCAGGCGGAGGCCTGCGGTACATGGCGCCGTTACGGTTGCGGTTCTGACCAGCGGGCGCGGACGCCTACGCTGCCGCGGAATTCGGGTAGGTCTACGCGGAGTTTGGCGGCGTCGGTTTTTGACTGCTTGGCCTCGATCACGGTGCCGAATTCGGGGTCCACCAACTCTACCGTCCACGTGCCTTCGCGAGCGGGGAGCGTGACCCATTGGGCGGCGGTGGGGTCCGTCGGCCAGTGCGGGGCGATGCAGCGAATGTCGCGGAACCAGGCGACGATCGTTTTGCCTTGGCCGGGGGAATCGGGCGCGCTGCCGAGCATGGCTCCGTAAAGGCCGGGGGACGTTGAGCACTTCACGGGCGCAAGGCCGCTGTAGTCGATCTCGCGGACGAACTGTGCGGCGGAGGCGGCGATTTTCTGATAGTGGCGGCAGAGGTCGGCTTTTTCGAACTGATCGTAGCCGTCTTGCCACCACAGCATGCGGGCGTTGAGCGCGCCGCTCACGACGGCGGCCCACACGGCGTGGCGGATGCCGATGGGGGCGCGCGCGGAAACGTCGAGCGTGCCGCGGGGCGGACGCCAGTCGAGGCCGCATTCGCCGATGAGGACGGGCTTGCCGTAGGCGGCGAGGCGCTCGCGAACTTTGCGCAAAATCAGATCGTCGAGATCGCCCTGCTTGGGTTCGCCATAGGGATGGACCGGGACGAGTTCGACGGCGTCGCTTTTGAAGAGCGCGGGCCATTCGTTAGCGCCGGCGAGCGAACAGGTGACCGGCCGTTTGGCTCGATCGGCGGAGCGAATGACCTTTGCGGCGGCTTCGGCAAAGGCGACGCCCTTGGCTTCCGACGAGCCGGTCAGTAGACCCAGTTCTGAGAAGATTTCCCAGGCGACGATGCAGCGGCGGTCTTGCCAGTGGCGAACGAGTGCGTCGAGGCGCTTCATCCACAGCGCGCGGCACGCGCCGTCCTCAAACAATTCAGCGGGCGAACGGGCCGGGCCGCCGAGCGCAGCGTTGAAGGGGTTTTTGTCCCAGGCGTGCCAGGTTTCGGCTTTGCTGCCGTCGTTCCAATCGGCCCAGACGCCGCAGACGGGCATGACGGCCAAGTGATTTTTCTCGGCGGCATCAAGCGCGGCGTCCCAGAACTTCAGGATGTCGGGATGGAGTTCGCCGGGCTTTTCGTTGGGCGGCATGTAGCAGAAGTGAATGCGCATGAACTTTTCGCCGGCGGCGGCGGCGTTCTGGAAGTGTTCCACAAAAGCGGCGGGGCTGACGGCGGTGGGGTTGCGGCCGAGGACCAGGCGCGGGGTGCCGTCGAGGCGGAAGAAGTTTTCGCCTTGGCGGAGTTCGAGGAATGGCTTTTCTTCAGCGCCGAAAAGCGGGAGACAGCACGCGAAGAGAATGGGCAAGGAGCGGTTCATGGCGGCATTATCGGGGGACGAACTGAAGGCGCAATCAAGGAAAAATCAAGTCTATACTTTTCCCGAATTATTACCAAATTGTGTGCAATAAAAAGAGGGTTCTGACGTCATATCTTTGGAGATCCGGTTGGATACTCTGCCCGGACGAAAACGGGGCTCTTTGAAAACTGAATTAGGATGTGCCAGACGGCGAAAGTTCAGACAAGGGCACATTGTGCGTTCTTGGACAAGAAGAGAGCAGGATGGACGGAAACGCACAGGTGCACTTTTGGACGGATGAAAGCGTTGAGACGTTCGGGAAATTAGATGGCTGAGTGCACGCTTGAGTCCGCGCCACACGGACGGCGCGAACACAAGCGTGCCACCACAGGTGCAATTTTTTACAGGATGCGTTCGATCGAGTTCGCCGCTCTCTTACGGTCGCGGTTCAGATGCGCACGGTGCAGGTTTGGACAGAAGAGGCTTGAGGCTTGAGACCTGAGGCTTGAGGAAGGAAGCCAGCGACCACCACAGGTGCAATTCTTTACGGCGTTGAGTGGAGGAATAAGGGGGGCGCAGGGGAAGGCGGCCGCTCCCTTACGGTCGCGGTTCTGATGGCGGGGATTCTGGTGCGGGGATTTCGGGCGGAGTCTTGAGCGGGCCGCGGCGCTGCTGGATTGACTGTTTGAGGATGTATTCGATCTGGCCGTTGACGCTGCGGAGTTCGTCGGCGGCCCAGGCTTCGATCTCGTTCCAGATCGCCGGGTCTACGCGCAGGAGGAAGGATTTCTTCTGGGCCATTGTTCAGGGTTCAGGGTTCGGGGTTCAGGGTTCGGGGTTCATGGTTGCGGGCACGGTGCCGTTACCACGAACCACGAACTACGAACCAGGAACTCAAGGGTTTAGTGATGCAATGTTCCCGCATTGATCACCGGTTGTGTTTCGGTCTCGCTGCAAAGCACGACCAGCAGGTTGGAGACCATCGCGGCTTTGCGTTCTTCGTCCAGATCGACGACCTTCTTCTCGGAGAGCTCATTCAGCGCCATCTCGACCATGCTGACGGCGCCGTGCACGATCTTCTGGCGCGCGGCGATGACGGCTTCGGCTTGCTGGCGGCGCAGCATGGCTTGAGCGATCTCGGGCGCGTAGGCCAAGTGCGTCAGGCGGGCTTCGAGGACGCTCACGCCGGCTTTGCCCAAACGCTCCTGGAGCTCCTTCTGAAGAGCGACGCTGATTTCGTCCACGCCACTGCGCAAGGTCAGTTCTTCGACTTCGCCTTTTTCGCCGTGGTCGTAGGGATAAGAGTTCGCCAAGTGCCGCACAGCCGATTCGCTTTGCACTTTGACGTAGTGTTCGTAGCTGTCCACGTCGAAAAGAGCCTGCGCGGTGTCCGCAATATGCCAGACGACGACGGCGGCGATTTCGATCGGGTTGCCGCGCTTGTCGTTAACCTTGAGGCGCTCGCCTTCCAGGTTGCGCGCGCGCAGGGAGACTTTGATTTTGGTCATGAACGGATTCGCCCAGAAGAAGCCGCTTTCGCGAATCGTTCCACGATACGCGCCGAAGAGCACCAGCACGCGAGCTTCGTTGGGTTGCAGCGTGAAGAAGCCGCGCAGGCAGATCAGGCTGAAGATCCACGAAAGGACGCCGGTGAACAGGAGCGCCAATGCCGCCACCAGTTCGCTGTCGCGCGGCTCTTTACTCAGCCAGTTCACGGCGACGACGAACCACGCCACGTTGCCGAGAATCCACAAAATATTGATTGGCAGCATCGCCCAGCCGCTCGCCACCCGAATCGGATTTTCTTTTGCCATGATCTCCCTCCTTCTCCTTTGAGCCCCACGCTCAACAATCTAGATATTACAATGATATCACTGCAATATCAAGCGAAAAACAACGGCTCACCGCAGAGGACGCGGAGGACGCAGAGGTTCTTTGTATGAAAGGATTTGCGACGGGCAAACGCCCGAAAAACAGCTTACGACGCTCAGTTTTTCTGAAGCATGCGCAGAATTTCGCGCCGGTACGGCATGCCGGCTTGAGCGCCGTGGCGGGTGACTTTGATCGCTGCGGCGGCGACACCGAAGTGAATGGCCTTCCGGAAGTCGGAGGGCTCAAAGGTCAGGTGCGCGGCCAGGCAGCCGTTGAAGCAATCGCCGGCGCCGACGGTGTCCACGGGCGGCACGCGGGGAGCGGGGATGAGCACATCGGAGATCGCATACCGGCGCAGGCCGCGCTTGAATTCACGCGATGGACTGCTGAGGGCCGCGCCGTCTGCATCCGAAATCGCGTACCAGAGCGCGCCCTTCGCGCCGCAGGTCACGACACACTGCTGGCTGATGCGCACGTCGAAGTTTTCCTGCGCCATCAAGCTGATCAGCCGCTTGCGAGCCATGTCGCCGCCGACGCGGGCTTTCACCAGCGCTTTGAACTCGGTTTCGTTGGGCGTGACGACGGCGGCGTCGAGAATCAATTTGTCGGGCACACCGCTTTTGGGGAATGGCGCCGGATTGAGGATGGTGGTCGCGCGCGACTCGGCATCCAATGCGCAGCGGAACGCTTCCATCACCGCGGGCATCGGAACTTCCAGGGAGCACAAGACGACATCAGAACTGTTCAGATCCTGCGGCATTCCGGCCGTGACGTCTTCCGCCGTCAGCCGCAAGTTCGCTCCCGGCGCGACGACGATCAGGTTCTCGGCTTTTCCGCCGCCGCAGTCGCCGATACCGATCAGCGCCACACCGCTGGGGACTTTCTTCTTCACGACGCAGCCGCTGCAATCGACGCCTTCGCGTTCCAGGTCCGCTCGACGAGCCTGCCCGAACGCATCATCGCCAAACGCGCCGATGAACACGGCCCTGGCGCCAGCTCGCGCCGCCGCCACGGCCTGGTTGGCGCCCTTGCCGCCGGCGAAGGTCAGCAAATCGCCGCCCATGACCGATTCGCCGGCGCGCGGCAACTTCGGACAGTGGACCACCAGATCGGTGTTGCTGGCTCCAACGACGATGACGCGTCCGCGACCCATTCTTCAGCCCCCTCCAACCGCTCTGCCGCACAGTGTCGTCCGTTTCAGCTCGCTCGTCAATGTGCGCGCACCGAAACCAGGGAACACGCCGCGCGCGCCCGCTGGATTCGTTCGGCTGAAAACAGGGAAATGCCGATACCTATATGTTCGTTTCCCCTTCCGGAGGATCACATGGGGCAGACCAGTCCCGTTCCTGCCAACAGCAACTTCAGAGCATTCGATACCACGACCACGCTGCGGCCCGCGCACATGCGCTGCCCGGCCTGCAATTCGAAATCGAACCCGATCTACATCCTTGAGCCGACGCAGTCGGACAACATTGATTTCTTCCACTGCGGCAACTGCGGCGGAGCATGGTTTCACGAGAAAGACATGGACGCCGCTCTGCGCGCGACCGGAGCGTCTCAGTGGCCGGCGCCCAAAGCGAAGCCGGAGGCCAGCGCGCCAGTTCTTCCAGCCGAGTGGTCCTGCCCCTGCTGCGGCGGACGACTGGTCACGATCCACGACCGGCGCGGCAGTGGCGCGACCGTGCGGCGCTGCCTGGTCTGCTACGGCGGCTGGATGGAATACGCCGACCTAGTGCACGCGAGCGAAGCGTACAAGGACATGCTGGAACGCCTCGGCAAAGCCGTGCGGGGCTTGTGGACGCGGTAGATCGTCGCGGAATGCGCTGCAGAGCTTTGCCGCTGCAGCCGATACCGGTACGAAGGTGGCACGCTCGTGCTGGCGCGTCTTTTTGCGCCAGCTCGTGCGTGCGGATCGTCCACCTTGCACGCACGAGATCGGCGCAAACGGACGCGCCGCTCACGTGCGTGCCACCTCACAAAGGAGCCGAAAATGTCCGCTATCGCAACCGAAGTGAAGCCGTCTAAGAACCTGCCGGCGGGACTGATCCGTCTCGGCGCCGGACCGGAAAGCCGCACGAGCAAGAGCAACAACAGGCTGGTCTTCCGCGCCGCTGAAAAAACGATCGAGTTTGTGGATCACCTGTGCTCGCACTATCGCGAGACCCGGCGCATGGCCGTCGATATTCCGTGCGAAGTCAGCTTGCTGCTTCCGGACGGAAAAGTCTTTGATTCGGGCACCGCCGTGGTCCGCAACGTCTCGCCCTCGGGCGCGCTTCTGGCCGGTCTGTCCTTGAGCAAGAGCTGCTTGCCCGTGGGCGTTTTCAGATTGGTGATCAAGCTGACCGGCGGCGACTATAAGGGCATCGGTCTGGAAGCCACACCCGTGCGGCTGATCCCGGAAGCCTCGGGGCTGGGCGTGAAGTTCGACGAGGTCTTCGTCAACGCGTAGCCGCTGCCCGTTCGCGGCTGCGTTGAAACTGAAATCCCCAAAATTTCCCTTCGGTCTCTCCACATGGTAAAGTGAGGTGGAGGGGTTCCGGAGGGTTACGCTCTGCTTACGACCACGCCCGACCCCAAACGTCACAGCACACGCCTGCGACTGCCATCCACCGGTCCGTGGCTGCCGCTGATCCAGAAGCTGCGGGATGACTCTCACGCCGTGCGCCTCGGCGGCGGGCCGGAGAACATCGAACGCCAGCACGCCAAAGGCCGCCTGACCGCGCGCGAACGCATCAGCCAGCTCTGCGATTCCGGCACCGTCTTCAACGAGCTCAGTCTCTTCGCGGCTCACGGCATGTACACCGAATGGGGCGGCGCGCCGTCCGCGGGTGTAGTCACCGGACTGGCGCGCGTCGGCGAGCGGCTCTGCATGGTCATCGCCAACGATGCAACGGTCAAAGCGGGAGCGTTCTTTCCGCTCACGGCAAAAAAAGTCTTGCGCGCTCAACGCATCGCGATGGAAAACCGCCTGCCGCTGATCTATCTCGTTGATTCCGCCGGCGTCTTCCTTCCGCTGCAGGACGAAGTCTTCCCCGACGAAGACGACTTCGGCCGCATCTTCTACAACAACGCGCGCCTCAGCGCCGAAGGCATTCCGCAACTGGCTGCGATTATGGGTTCCTGCGTCGCCGGCGGAGCGTACCTGCCGGTCATGTGCGACAAGATCGTGATGACCGAAGGCAGCGGCCTGTACATCGCCGGACCGTCGCTCGTAAAGGCCGCGATTGGTCAGGATCTGAGCAGCGAACAGATCGGCGGGGCCGAACTGCACGCGCACCTCAGCGGCACCGTTGATTTCCGCGAGAAGGACGACGAGGAAGCGATCATCCGCGTGCGGCGCCTTGCCGCGCACTGGCCCCCTTCCCCGCCCTCGCCATTCCGCCGTGAACTCCCCGCTCCGCCCAAGGCCAACCCGCACGAGATTTACGCGCGCATGCCGCTGGACTCTAGCGCGGAGTATGACGTGCGCTCGATCATCGAGTGCCTCGTCGATACGGCCAGTTTCGATGAGTACAAAGCCGAGTACGGCCAGACGCTGGTCTGTGGCCTGGCCAGAATCGACGGCTGGTCTGTTGGAATTGTTGCGAACCAGAAGAAGCACCTGCGCCAGCCAGGACAGCCCTTTGAGCTCGGCGGGGTGATCTATCCGGAATCCGCCGACAAGGCCGCGCGCTTCATCCTGGACTGTAACCAGAACCATGCACCGATCGTGTTCCTGCACGACGTCAACGGCTTCATGGTGGGCAGGCAGGCGGAGATCGGCGGCATCATTCGCAGCGGTGCGAAGATGGTCAATGCCGTGAGCAACTCCGTCGTCCCGAAGTTCACGATTTTGATCGGCGGTTCGTATGGCGCCGGCCATTACGCGCTCTGTGGAAAAGCCTACGGCCCGCGCTTGATCCTCGGGTGGCCGTCATCGCGTTACGCCGTGATGGGCGGCGAACAGGCCGCGCGCACGCTGCTGGACATTAAGCTCGCGCAGCTCCGCAAAGAAGGAAAGAAGCTCACGCCCGAAGACGAGCAAGTCCTTCTCGACAGCATCCGCGCCACGTACGCGACGCAGACCGACCCGCGCTACGCCGCCGCGCGGCTATGGACCGACGCGCTCATCGAGCCCGCCGAAACCCGCGCATGGCTTTCTCTCGGCCTGGAAATGGCCGCCCAAAACCCGAACCTGCCGCCATTCAAAAGCGGAGTCTTTCAAGTTTGAACCGCAAAGACTCAAAGGCGCAAAGAACAGCTTTTGATTTGGGTTCAGGATTCGCACTTCGTGGGTTAAAATCTGATATCCCAAAGCACCAACCATGAACCACGAACTCTGAACCATAAACCGTCTCTTCGAGTCTTTGCGTCTTTGCGGTTCGCTTTTTTACCTCACGATCCGCAATCCCCCGCCCTTCATCAGCGTTTCAACTTCCGGCCGCGAAATGATCGCGAAATCGCCTGGGATCGTGTGCTTCAGCGCGCTGGCGGCGACAGCGAAGCGGATCGCGTGGTCGTAGTCCCCGGGCTTGATGGTCAGCGCCGTCAGCAGCCCGGCCGCGAAACTGTCTCCGGCTCCGACGCGATCGATAATCTCAAGCTCGTACTTCGGCGCTTCGAAGAAGCCTTTGCTCGCCGCGTCGTAATACAGCCCCCACCAGTCGTTGAACCACACCGACTTGTTCTGGCGCAGGGTAATCGCGACGCCTTTGAAGCCAAACTTGTCCACCAACTGCTTCGCCACATTCCGGTAGCCGCTCGCGTCCACGCTCGTGAACTTTTCGTCGCTGCCACGCGGTGCTTCGATGCCGAAGACGACCTTCGTATCCTCCTCCGTCGTAATCAGCAGATCGACGTTGGCCATCAGCGGCTCCTGGCAGGCGCGTGCTTCGGCCGCCGTCCACAGCTTGGAGCGGTAATTCAAATCGTAGCTGACCTGCACCCCGGCGCTCTTCGCCGCAGCCAGCGCCTCCTTCGTCACTTCCGCGGCGCTCTTCGATAACGCGGGCGTGATTCCCGAGACATGGAACCGCTTCACGCCCGCGAAAATCGCGTCCCACTTCACCTCGCCCGGCTTGATGCGGCTGATCGCGCTGTCGGTTCGGTCATACAGCACCGCCGCCGCTCGTGGGCTGGCACCCTGCTCCAAAAAGTAAAGTCCGCAGCGCCCGTCCTTGGCCATCACTACAGAAGAGGTATCCACGCCCTGCTCGCGCGCTTTTCCAAGCAGCAACCGAGCCAGCGCGTTCTCCGGCAGGCGGCTGACCCACCCCGATTTCAAACCCAAGCGCGAACACCCGACGGCCACGTTCAGTTCGCCGCCGCCGACGGTCACGTTGAAGGCCTGCGCCTGCTCAGTCCGCAGATCGTTCTGTGGAACGAAACGAAGCATGGCTTCACCAAAAGTGACGATGTCGTGCGGCATGGCTTTCCCTCCCGGTCTTTTAGTCCCAGTGAAGGAAGCGAGCATAGATTTGTGGGTGAAAAATGCAAAACGAAACAAAAGAGTGCTGACGCGCGTCCACATCAACACTCAGCACGTCCGACTCAGCACTTCAGTTCACGCTGGCAGGAGGCAGACAACACCGCTGCACGGTGTTGAGCAGAACCTCCAACTCGACCGGCTTCTTCAGGTATCCGCTGGCGCCGATCGTCGCTGCTTTCTGATAGACCCGCCCGTCGGCTGAAACGATCACGACGGGAATCTTTGCCAGACTCGGATCTTTCACTTGTTCGGCGCGGAACTGCCAGCCGTCCATGACTGGCATCATGAGGTCAAGAAGAATGAGTGCCGGGTTGGGGTTGGCGTGCAGGTAATCGAGAGCTTCCTGCCCGTTGCCGACGCATGTCACGTGGTAACCCTCAAACTCAAGGATCTGCGTGAGTGCTTCCCGGATGTCCAGATCATCTTCGACGATGAGGATCGTCTTCGTATCGTTCGTAGTGGCGACCATGCTCCCTTTTTGAGTTACTCCCTATGCACTAGGCTATCCTGTTTCAGCGGAAGTTCCACGGTGAATGTTGACCCTGCCCCGACTTCGCTGTTGACGCTGACCGTTCCATCTAACGCATCCACAATCTGCTTGACGATGTAGAGTCCCAACCCCAGCCCGCCATAGCTCCTCGTTTCCGTCGCGCGCGCAAACCGGTCGAAAATCCGGCCGACATGCTCCGGCGGTATGCCTATCCCATGATCTGTGACACTCAGCCTCGCTTTGGATTCCTTTTTCTCGACCCGCACCTCCACCGGCTTTCCCCGGCCATATTTCAACGCGTTGGCCAGAAGATTGGTCACCATCTGCTCAATGCGCAACCGGTCCCACATTCCTATGACGGCCTCATCAGCATAGAATTCAAGCGCGCTGCACGTCAATGTCGATTGCTGCTTAAACCGCGCGATCAGCGCCTTCGTGACGCGAGCCAGGTCCACTTCCTCACGCCGGATCTCAAATCGCCCGGCGTCGATTCTCGAAACATCGAGCAGATTGTTAATAAGCTTGGAGAGCTTCCGAGCCTGCTGCTCCAGCACCTCCATTCGTGAGGCCACATATTGCGGCAACAGCGCCCCATCGGCCAAGCCCTGCGCTCCCAGCCACACGGAGGACATCGCGACGGCCTGCTGTTCCCCAGATCCAGTTGCCGACGACCGCACCACCGCCGGAGCGGCAATAACCTCCGGGCACGCCTTCCGAGCGGCACGCAACAGCATCTGCACCTCAAGCTGCAGCGTCGTCAACGGCGTCTTCAACTCATGCGATGCGATCGACAGAAACTCCTCGCGAGCCCGTATCGCCTCCTGAGCCGCCTGGTACAGCCGCGCGGTGTCGATCGCCGTCGCCGCGCGTCGAGCCAGGTCCTGCGCCAGTTCCAGATCGAGCTGCCCCAGCTTGCGCTGGCTGTCGCTGATGATCAACGCCACCGATCCGAGAACCTGTTCCCGAGCGATCAGCGGCACGCACAGGTAAGACCGGCTGCCCAGCCCGCGCATCAACTCCACGTCCGCGCTGCGCAGCAGGCGCGACCCGCTCAAGTCCGGTATCAGCACCGGCTCCCGAGTCTCCAGCACGCCGGGCGAACCATGCAAGGCGCCAAGCATCTGCGGGCGCTTGAGCAGCTCCGCCCGCGCCCAGTTCGCTTTGGCATCTTCATTGTGACTCACAGCCAGCGACGGACCGTTCGCGTCGCCATCGACCGTGTGGATGATGCACCAGTCCGCCAGTTGCGGAACCGCCAGCCGGGCCACCAACGGCAAGGTCGCACGGAAATTCAACGACGACGCAAGAATCTGACTGGCTTCCGCCAGGAAGCGGAAGCGCCGCTCGCTGACCAGCAAAGCCTCTTCAATTCGCCGCGCCTTCAGGCGCTGGTCGCGTTCCTTCAGCGCGCGGCGCACCGCCGGAACGAGTCGCGGCAGGCTGTGCTTGAGCACAAAATCCGTCGCGCCGCTCTTCAGCATTTCAACGGCAAGCTCTTCACCGACGGTGGACGAGACAAACAGGAAGGGCGTCTGGGGCTGATACTGGGCCGCCAGCTTCAACACCGTTGCGCCATCCAGAGCCGGCAGCGTATAGTCGGAAAGAATGAGGTCGAAGGCCCGCTCGCGCAGTGCCTTCTCGACGCTTTCCCGCGTGTTAGCAATCTGCATCCGGCAGTCGTAATTTGCACCGACTAGCAAGACTCGAACGAGATCGGCATCGTGCTGATTACATTCAACATGCAGGATATACAGCGAGGGAGCGGCGGGCATGTCCACCATTTCGCCCGTGTTGCAGGCCATCGTTGCTTGAATCACTGGAGGTGCCAAAAATCCAGCCTCCCTTTTTGCCTTTTTGGCGCGAAACACACTGCGCGTGCAAATTCTCCCCACTGACCGGGACGCATTCACGGAGACACTGCCCCATATCGTCTCACATTTACGCTGTCAACGGCACTCTTCTCCGTGCCGTGCGTTGGGGTGCTGCAACTGTGCGGCCAAGCATTTTGCACTTCCACGCGCGGCGGAAGAATGACGCTTTTGTTGCGGTTTCGTTCTCCCGCGGACCTAAGCGAACGTGCTTGCGCACCATCTTGATTTATGGAAGATGTCAAACGAGCAGAGCGTCCTAGCGTGATCAACGCTCTCACAGAGGAAAGTGCGATATGCCCATGAATATTCTGGAAGAACTGCGCTGGCGCGGGCTAGTGCATCAAGTGAGCGACGAGTCTCTCGGCCAGCGGCTGATGGCCGAACCGTTCGTGCTCTACTGCGGCTTCGATCCCACCGCCGACAGTCTCGCGGCGCATCATCTCATCTCGCTCTTTAATCTCGGCCGCTTCCAGAAAGCTGGACACGCGCCCATCGCGCTCGTCGGCGGCGGCACCGGCTTCATCGGCGATCCCTCCGGCAAAAGCGAAGAGCGCCAGCTCATCACGCCGGAGATCCTCGACAAGAACGTCGCCGGCATGCGCGCGCAAATGCAGCGCTTCCTCGATTTCTCCCCGGGCCAGTTCCAGGCCAAGCTGGTGAACAACGCCGACTGGCTCTGCCCGATGAACCTGATCACGTACCTGCGCGATGTCGGCAAGCACTTCACCGTCAACGTCATGATGGAGAAGGAATCCGTCCGCAAGCGCCTCGAAGACCGCTCGCAAGGCATCAGCTACACCGAATTCAGCTACATGCTGCTTCAAGCCTACGACTTCCTGCATCTCTACCGCGAACACGGTTGCCGCCTGCAGATCGGCGGCAGCGATCAGTACGGCAACATCACCGCCGGCATCGATTTGATTCGCCGCAAGCGCCCGGAAGCCGAGCCGCAAGAAAAATGGAGCGTCTACGGCCTGACCACGCCGTTGATCACCGACTCCAACGGCGAAAAAATCGGCAAGACCACCAAGGGCGCGCTTTGGCTCGACCCCGCGCGCACGTCGCCCTACCAGTTCTACCAGTACTGGATCAACGTCGGCGACGCCGACGCGCTCGATTACCTGAAGTACTTCACCGAACTCACGCAGGAAGAGTTCAACGCGCTGCAGGACGCCCACATTTCCGATCCGGCCCAGCGACTGGCGCAGAAGAAACTCGCCAAGCTGATGACGGAGAAAGTCCACGGCCCGACGGAACTCGCCAAAGCGGAGGAAGCCTCGCTGGCCCTCTTTGGCAAGGGCAAGCCGTTGACCGAAATGGACGAGCAAACGTTGCTGGAACTGGTCAAGGAAGCCCCGAGTTCCTCGCTCGCCAAGACGCGATTGGAAGGCGAAGGCGTGCCTATCGTCGATCTGCTCGCCGAAGCTACCAAGCTCTGGCCTTCAAAAGGCGAAGCCAAGCGCTCCATCCAGGGCGGCAGCGCGAACCTCAACAACATCAAGGTTCCCGACCTTCAAAAGAAGGTCACCACCGCCGACCTCCTTCACGGCAAGTACCTGGTTCTGCGCAAAGGCAAGAAAGATTATCATCTCATCAAAGTAGAGTAGTCAGTAGTCAGCAGTTGCCAGTGCGAGGATGACGCCGTGGGTGGTGCGCGCGATTTTCGGGGGCAATCACTCCTCGCAGACATTCCCGCAGGGAGAATGTTCGCGGCGCCAACCGAGCAAGGCTATGTTGTCATCCGCGTTATTCGGCGCGAGGCGCCCGATAGAAACTCGTGGGTCGTGGTGGCGTTAGGTGGTTTTTTTAAGACGATGCCGACCCCAGAAGAGGCTGTTCAGCGCGGCTACTTCCGTTACGGCCCGACGGATAAAGATCACGGCGGTCAAATCTGTAAAGGTTACGTCAGCGAGCTTCCGCCAAGCGAGTACCGCAGCGTCGGCGATGTTCCGTTAACGGATGAAGAGCGGAGCTTTGGCATCCCCCTCCAGTTATTCGGGACATGGCCCAGGGTGGCGTCCATCGTAGCCGCCGAGGTCGCTGCGCAGGAACACTTGCGCGAGCTTGCCGCGACTGCTGGGAAATTATGGGTGAATGCGCCAGTCCATCTTCGCGCGCTGAAGGAACACAGGTTCTTTGAGAACTGGACGAGCTACAGAGGCGCCAAAGTCGTCGAAGCCTTCAGGGTAGTTTTCCTGCGCGCAATCGACGATTTAGCTGTACTGGGGCCTGAACCAAACTCCAAGGAAGCGAAGCGGACACTGCGGGGCTTGATTACCGCACTCAATAAACTCGACCGTTCGATGCGCATTGAAATCGATACCATGGAGCGCGAAAATCTGATCGAGGAATTCCGAAAAGTTGCCCTGATCGTTGGGATTGTAGACGAAGTTGAAGGAATATCTGACTACCGTACGTGGTGATCCCGTGCGGGTGACACCCTTGCGGTCGCGCCGCCCACCGTCACGCCGGCACCGCCCTCGGCCGCACTTCCCGGTCCAGCCGGGAAGCAATGGCATCCGCGGTTACATCGAGGTCATAGTCCATCTGCAGTCCGAGCCAGAACTGCGCCGACATGCGGAAATAGCGGCCCAGCCGCAACGCCGTGTCCGCCGTCAAACTCCGCTTTCCCAGCACGATCTCGTTGATCCGTCGCGGCGGGACGCCGATGTCGAGCGCTAGTCTATTTTGGCTCAGGCCCATCGGCTTGAGGAACTCCTCAAGGAGCACCTCGCCCGGATGAACCGGCTTCAACTCTCTCCTGGCCATAGGCACGCCCCCTAATGGTAGTCCACAATCTCTACGTCAAAGGCGTCGCTGCCTTGCCACTCGAAGCAGATACGCCACTGATCGTTAATGCGAATGCTGAATTGCCCCAAACGGCTGCCGGACAGTTTCTCAAGCCGGTTGGCCGGCGGCACTCGCAGGTCCTGTAACGAGGTTGCGCGGTTAAGCATCCGCAGTTTTCGCAGCGCCGTTTGTTGGATGTCAGCCGGCAGTCGCCGAGACTGCACGCGGTTGAAGATGTCCTCGGTCTCCTTGGACCTGAACGATCTAATCACAGGTTCAGCCTATAACGCGCAACGTTATATGTCAATGGTTGCGCGACGTGCAATCGAAGCCGCCCTCGCGCATTTCGCCAAGCCAAGGCTTGGTTTGCAGATGGTTGCGGCACATGCGAAACCTGCTAAAAGTCGAGAAGCGAGTGGCCGTACCACTCACCACTCACCAAAAGGAACGCCCATGTCCTTCATCCAAGCATCCTTCTGGAGCCCCGTTCTGCAAAAGCAGGCACAGATGTACGTCATCCTGCCGGATGTGGGGCAAGGTCCGTTCCCCGTCTATTACCTGCTGCACGGCCTCAGTGACGATCACACCATCTGGCACCGGCGTACGTCGATCGAACGTTACGTAGCGCAACTTCCGCTGATCGTCGTCATGCCTGACGGCTATCGAGGCTTCTACACCGACAACGACATCGGGCCGGCCTACGGCCGCTACATAACTCAGGACGTGATCGGATTCACCCAGCGCGCGTTTCCGGCGCGCCGAGAACGCTCCGGCCGCTGCATCGGCGGCCTGTCCATGGGCGGCTACGGAGCGGTGCGACTGGCGCTCGCTCATCCGGACCTGTTCGTGAGCGCCAACAGCCACTCCGGCGCGCTGAAGGCCGGCTATGAGGGAGACTTCAACAAGGTCGAACCGGAGTTTCAGCGCATCTTTGGACCGAACTCAAAAGGCTCCGCGCACGATTGCTTTGCACTGGTCGAGAAACTCAAGAAGCAGCGCAAGCCGATCCCGAAACTCTACCTCGACTGCGGCACCGAAGATTTTCTGCTCGACCACAACCGCGGCTTCACCGCGCACCTGAAGAAGCTGAAAATCCCACACACATACCTCGAACACCCGGGCAATCACGAATGGGCTTACTGGGACCAGCACGTCACCGAAGCCCTTGCCTTCCACTGCAAAGCGCTGGGCATCAAACCCATGCCGTAGACAAGCGTGCTAATAGAGCGAGACTCATGGACGCCTCCCGTCCAAGGAACAAAACCATGAGAAATGCACTTTGCTTGCCAAGAGTACATCTGGTGATGCAGGCGACCCTCGTCTTCGCCGTAATCTGCGGCTGGACCCACGCCGCGGAAGGCGCGCCGAACGCAAGGCTTGTGACGCAGGAAACACCCATGGGGAATGCCGAGATCCAAATTCTCCCGGCAACCGTCCGAGCAAGCCTCGATGGCAAGCACATGGCTTTTGTGGCCCGGCGGAACAACTCCTGGTTGGTGGCAACCGATGGCGTGCCTGGCAAGGAGTACGATGGCATCGGCGAAAGCAGCCTCGTCTTCAGCCCGGACGGCAAGCACCTCGCTTACGCGGCGCTTCAGGGCAACAACTGGCTGGTGGTCGTGGATGGCGCGGAGGAAAAGGGATACGAAAGCATCCGCAGTATCGTCTTCAGCCCGGACAGCCGCCGCGTGAGCTATGCCGCCAATCGAGGCCGCAGTTGGTTCGTCGTGGTCAGCGGCGCCGAAGGGCCGGGATTTGACAGATGCCGCGGCATCTGCTTCAGCCCCAACAGCAGGCGTGTGGCTTACGTAGCCAGTCGCGGCCGGAACAAGCTTGTGGTTGTAGACGGCGAGCCGCAGCGAGAATTCGACGACATCGCGAAGAACAGCCTGACCTTCAGCCCCGACAGCAAACGTGTGGCTTACGCGGCCAATCGAGGCCGCAGTTGGTTGGTGGTCGTGGACGGCGCCGAAGGCAAGGAATACGATGCGCTGGGGGTAGCGCCGGCCTCCGTGCCGGCGGATCCGGACGCCGCCCCCGCTTACGCCGCGCTGGGGGTGAACCCGGAGGTCGTGGCGCTGGAAGACATCATTGGGTCTGCACGCCCGGTCTTCAGCACCGACAGCCGTTGCCTTGCGTACTGGGGTCGGCGCGGCAGTAAGTGGCTGGTGATCGTGAACGGCTTAGAGAGTAAGCCATACGACGGGTTCCTTCGCGGCAGCAATGTGGTCTTCGACGGCCCGAAATCACTTCATGCCCTTGCGATTCTTGGCAACGAAGCCTTCCGTGTGAAGATAGATATTCTGGACGGACAGTAGATCGTAGCGGTTGCGCCCGTTTAGCTATGGAAGCAGAAAGGAGAACTCAAGATGGCTAAGGCAATTCAGAACGAAATCAAGTGGCTTCGCGACGCGGAAGCGCACGATTATCCGGCCGCCAAATCCTATCTCAGCCTCATCTACCGCGAGGCGCGGGCCGCGAAAATAGTTGCGACGCTCAAGCGCACTTCCGTTGTGCAATTCAAAGCCAAGGACATCTTCAGAGCTTCGCAGCTCCCGTTGCTGGGCGTCAGCAATTCACACGTCGAAAGGGATAGGAAAAAAATTCGCGACAAGGTAAGTCTATCGCCTCTTTTGCTCGTTAGAGACGAACAGAACGGCAAGGTGGTGATCGCGGATGGCTACCACAGGTTGTGCGCCGTATATGAGGTCAACGAAGACGCTCTGATTCCCTGCAAAATCGTTTAAGTAATGAGCTGGCTCGTTGCCGGCAAATAGCAGCATCCAGGAGCACGCAGCATGTGGAATCTGTCTTTGCCGTGGTGGGAGATGATTGCGCGCGGAGCCATCGTCTACGCCTTTCTGCTGATTCTGCTCCGCCTGACCGGCAAGCGCCAGGTCGGTCAACTCGCCCCGTTCGATCTGGTGCTTCTGCTCGTGCTGTCGAACGCCGTGCAAAATTCGATGAACGGCGGCGATAACTCGGTGCTGGGAGGGCTCATCTCTGCGACGACGCTGGTTCTGCTCAATTACATTCTGGGGCTCGCCACGTTCCGCAGCAAAAAACTGGAGGCGCTCGTCGAGGGACGGCCACAGGTTCTCATCCACAACGGCAAGCTGTATGAGGACGTCATGGCGCACGCGCAGTTGACCCATCATGAACTGAACGCGGCGCTGCGGCAGGCCGGATGCGCCTCCGTGGAGCACGTGCACTCCGCCATTCTTGAAAACAATGGCTCCATCAGCGTGATACAGCGAAGGGAAGGCGTAAAGGAATCCCCGAATTGACCTCCCCAGCGTAATGTAATCACGGCAGGAACAGGCGTGAAATCCCGTCGCCGATACCCTTGCCGCCGGGCTGCGCCAGATGAATATTGTCGGCGTACCAGCCCAGTTCCTTCATCTTGGCACTGTTCAGCCCCGCATACAGATCCAGGTACGGATAGTGGTTGGCTTCGAACCATGCGATGCGGTCCTTGCAGGTCTGCAGGTCAGGACGGCTGATGCCGTCCCGCGGCGACCAGTTTTGGAAGAACAGAAGCTGCGTCTGCGGCAACGCCGCCTTCACGCGCTGTGTGAGCAATTCGAATTCCAGGTTGCGATTCGTCTGAGTCGGCGACCCCGTTCCACCGCTCTCCGGCTTCGACAAAAAGATGATCGTATAATCCGGGTTCATCTCCGTCAGAATTTTCTCCCAGCCCGGCTGGCGCAAGATGAAGTCATGCGCCCACCAGCCGCCATGCGAAATGTTGTACAGCACGACGCCCGGCGCGGAATTCTCGGCGAGCACGCCGTGGAAGAAGAACGTACCGTCGTGAATAGCATTGATCTTCAGCGTGTGTTTTCCGTCCGGTGCCTCGAACTTCAGCAAGCCCATGTCCAGCGTTTGATCGGCCGCGGCCGGTTCGATCTTGCGCGCGTCGGCATCCAACGCAGCCGCAAATCCGGCGCAGCGCGTTTCCTGCCACGTTCCAGTAAACCGCTTAAACGCGCCCATACTGTAAACGACGGTGAAGCGGCTGCCCGGCGCCTCCAGTTTCCACTCGGCCGCGGGAGAATCCGTGCAAACGAACCGTCCATTCCATCCCAGATACGGCCACGCATCGCCCTGCCCGCCAAAGCTGTCGCGCCACACGCCGGCGGCCTCGCACGCAAAGTCCTTCTTGTCGTCCCACAACCAGCCCGCCGCGCCGCCTTTTCCCCATCCGGCAACAATCGTTCCAAAGCCGCCCATGCCGTAGGCGTCCTGCAGGTTCTTGCGGAAATAATGCGACCAGTGATAGCCGCCATCGCTCAGACTGTCGCCAATAATCAAAATCCGCAGCTTGCCGTCTTTGCCGAGGTTCTTCGCCTTCGATTTGAAGGACTGGATCAGACTGTCCGCGTTGTGCAGGCTCTGCAGCGAACATCCATCGTTCCACGCGCTCGGCGCTGGACCGTCCGCCGCCTGGACAGCGCAGACAACGGCGGCAAGGCAAAGCGCGGATCGGAACAGAACGCCGCGCCGGATATAATCGTCGAGTCGCATGTCGTGTCCTCTCTGAAAGCTCTGTTTCGGCGCGACGATTATGTGCTCCTATAATGGCGATGTAAAATCTGAAACCACCGTGAAGGACCGTTTAGCGCCTCAGTTGTATTTGGGGCTCTCTCGGCGCGACTTATCGACTTTTGCACTTTTTAGAGGTAACCTTTCTCCTCGCTATTCGTCTTAGGAACGTGGCAGCACCGATGCGATACCCGGTCGAAGCGCTCAGCCTGATGATGCCGGCCTCCGTGCCGGTCCAGAGAGACTCTGTAGCTTTGCGTGCCGATTCCCACAACGAAGAACCCTCAGACCGCGTGCTGATGGCTCACATTGCCGCGCGGGATGCGAACTGGGCCGGGGCGCTGGAACAGCTTTTTATACGGCATTCACCGGCGTTGCTGGCGTTCTGCACGCGGTTTCTACGGGATCAGATTGAGGCTGAAGATCTCGTGCACGACGTCTTTGTGCAGACCCTGGAGCGCGGGAAGAGTTTCCGGAACGATGGTCCGCTGAGGGCCTGGCTGTTCTCGCTGGCGGTGAACCTGGCGCGCACGCGGCACCGGCGTTCGAAGCTGGATCAGCAGTTCCGGAGTGAACTTGCGGAGAAGAAGCAGAACGCCAGCGACCCAGCGCGTGCACTCGAGCGTCAAGAACTCCGAGACGAGATCGACAAGGCGGTCGAAACGCTTTCCGAAAGTGAACGTGAGACGTTCCTGCTCTACTGGTTCGGCGCACTGAGCTACGGCGAGATCAGCGCGATTACAGGCATCTCTGTCCCAGCGGCCAAGGTGCGCGTCCATCGCGCGTTGGCTCACCTGGGAAAGGCATTGCAGAAGCTGAAGTGAGAAGCCCCGGGCGCTCCTGCCCGCGGGTCAGCGGGCAACGGCGCTTCAGGAGGTGAAGGATGAACTGCGACGATTTCTCCTTATTGATGCCCGACGCGCTGAGCGGGCGGCTGGATGCAAGCGAGGCCGGCGAGCTTAAAGCGCATCTGGAAGAGTGTGCGGAATGCCGCGCGGCTTTTGGCGAGATGGCTCACGCGTCGGCGTTGCTCGAACGCGGGTTTACGGATATGGAGCCAAAGACGGATGCGCGCCTCTTGGCGCGCGTGCTCGAATCGGCTCACGCGAAGCCGCCAGTTGTGCGGCGCGGTGGCGCCGGCGTCCCCGCCGGCTGGGCCAGCGCGGCGGCGGCGGTCGCGCTGGTGGCGGTCATTGCGGGGCTCGTGCTTTCACAGCGAAAGCAGACGACAACAGCAGGAGGCAGTAAGCAGGAGGCGGCAGGCAGGAGCGACGGCACGAAGGAAACGGCAGGAGGCGGGAGCGACACTGAACGACGACGCGGAGACGGGGAGACGGGGGGACGGGGCGAAACGACGACCGCGGAAGACGCCAATCATTCCGCAATCCGCAATCCGCAATCCGCAATCGCCACAACTGAGCGCCCCAGACGCGACGTGATCGACGATCAGCTCGGGCTGGCCCTGCTGAAGCGGACAGGGCTGATTGCGATCTGCGATCCGCAACGGCAGGCGTGGCGAAGCCTGGTGGCGGGCGAACGGATCCCATACGGATGGGCGGTGCGCACGGCCAGCGGGGCTCGAGCGGAACTGGCGTTTGGCGAAAGCCGCATTCGGCTGGACGAGAACACCTCGGTGACGATTGCCCAAGGCGACGACAAGAGCCGCGTGGCCAATCTGTCGAGCGGGCGGGTGCGCGTGGATCTGCTGCGGGCGGAGGCGCCCTTCCGGATCGCGTCGAATGGCGGGGTCGTGGAACTGACGGGCACGATTGTCGAAGTCGATGCTCCAGCCCCCGATCTCGCGTTCGTAACAGTGTTGGAAGGACATGTGAAGGTCACGGCGAAGCTCGCCGGCAAAGAAGCGCCAATGGCGCTGACGGCGGCGGCGGGGCAGGAAGCATTGCTCGTCTGCACGGCGACGCGGCAGGCGCTGGAGGCTCTGCCGGCGGAACTGCGCGCGCGGGCGCTGAAGCTGGCGGGCGAAGCAGGACTCGTGCTGCCGGCTGGCGCGGGAAACGGCGAAAAGAATGTGGCGGGCACGACGACACGCTGGGATGCCGACCTGGATGCGCCACGGCCGAATTCGGCGTCGGTGGGGCAACTGATTGTCAGAGATGAGCAGGGCCGCGAAGCCGAACCGCTGGCGATTGAGTCGATGACGGTTCACACGTCCATTCGCGGGCCGGAGGCGCTCACGCGCGTGGACCAGGTGTTCCTGAATCAGACGCCGCGCGTGCTGGAAGGAACCTTTTATTTTCCGCTGCCGCCGGGCGCGGCGATCGCGCGGTTTGCCATGTACGTGGACGACAAGACGCTGATCGAAGGCGAAGTGGTCGAGCGCGGGAAGGCGCGCGAAGTGTTCGAGTTCATTCTGCACCAGAAGCGCGATCCGGCGTTGCTGGAATGGATGGAAGGGAATTTGTTCAAAACCCGTATTTTCCCGATCGCGCCGAATGGGAAGAAACGCGTGATCATGGAATACACGGAACTGCTGCCGGCGTTCTACGACACGCGGAGATACGTGCTGCCGCTGGTCAGCGAGCTCTCCCAAAAGACGCCCATCGGTCAGCTCAACATCCGAGTGGACCTTGAGAGCGGCGACGGGTCGCGCTTCACGGAAGTGCTCGCGCCGTCGTATCGGCGGGAGACGTTCGTCGCCGGAGAGAATTCGGCGCGCGCGTCGGCATCGATGACGCAGACCCGCTTCACGCCGCGAGCAGACTTCGTGGTGAACTTTTCGGCGCCGCGAGCCAGTCCGCTCTTTGCAGCGGCGTTCGCGGACAAGAGCGAAGCGCCGTATGTGCTGCTGGGGTATCAGGCGCGCACCGCGTTTCCGGGCCCCAAGGCAATCAGCACGGGCAGCCAACAGCAAACAGAGGCTGCCCGTGGCACCATGAGAGACGTGCTGCTGATTGCCGAAACGTCTGGCGCGCGGACGCCGCAGGATCTGGACGCTCAGGCGCGGACGCTGAAGGCGCTGCTGGCCTCGCTTTCGCCGGAGACGGACCGCGTGGCTTTGGCGGCGGCGGATATTTCGCTGACGCCGTTTTTGGATTCGTTCTGCTCACCGCGAGGAATCCATGCGAAAGAAGCGCTGAAAGCCCTGGCTCAACGGCCGCCGCTGGGAGCCTTAGATCTGGGTGCGGCGGTGCGCGGAGCGGCGCAGTTCTTTGCCGCGCATTCAGACGCGGGGCGCAAGCATGTCGTGATCTTTGTGGGCGGCGGCATGCCGGCGTACGGGGTGCTCGATTCTGGAACATTGGCGGAAGAAGGCGCCGCGGAGCTTTCGGCGGCGAAGGCGTCTCTCGTCGCGGTGGGGCTTGGGCGCGCGGTGGATGCTCTGGCGCTGTCGGAGTTGGCGCGGCGGACAGGAGGGTTCTACCGGCCGATGCGCGTGGAGGAGGGGCTGGACGAAGCGGCGTTCTTGCTGGGATTGAGTCTGCAGGCCCCGCTGGTTGAGAACCCCCTCATCGAAAGCGCGGAACTGCTGGGACTCTGGCCGGAGAACCTCGGCGCGCTGATTCCAGGCCAAGAGGTTTTCCTGTTCGCACGCGCAAAGATGCCAACCAGCGAGAGATTCAGTGTTGCCATCAAAGGCACTCTGGCTGGCGAAAGCTGCGCCCGCGTGTTCGACGTGTCTTGGCCCAAAAACATGGCGGCGGACCCGGCGGTTGGACGCTTCTGGGCTCGCGCGCAACTGGACCGCCTGCTCGCTCAACCGCAAACGCCGGAACTGCGGCGGCAGATCATCGACCTGGCTCAAGCCTGGACCCTGATGAGCCCGTACACGTCGCTGCTGGTGCTGGAGTCCGAGGCCGATTACGGCCGGTATGGGATTGATCGCCGGAAGAGGCGGCCCCTTTGGGGCGCAGGAGGCAGTAGGCAGGAGGCAGTAGGCAGGAGCGACGGAACGGACGCGGCCACGCGCGAAGCTGAGTTGGTCGAGAGGCTAGCGAATGCGACGACGAAAGAGGAGAAGGCGGCAATCCAAGATGAGATTTTGTTCCTGCGGCGAACCTCAGCGCAAAGGGTTTCTCAAGAGGCGCGCGCCAGAGAGGACGAGTCTTTCAAGCTGAGGCTAAGCAAGCTGACGGATCAGGTACAGGACTTGATGAACAAGCAGGCGTACCGACAGGCGGAGAAGCTTGCTGAACGCCTGCTTCAAATCGATCCGCTGAACTCTGAGGTGGAGAAGCTGAAGGCGGAGGCGGGGCGGAAGTGCCACGAAGCTGAGAAGCGCGCGTGGATCAATAGCGAATATCAGGAGCAGGCGACCCCAAATCGAGAACTCGCCTCGCGCATGAATATTCCGCACGCGGACTACCTGATCTACCCAGATGATTGGAAGGAGATCACGCAGCGTTCGAGAGACGTGGTGACCGGCGGCATTGGCGACGTGCGGCGGCTGGATGGGACGGTGCAGCCAAAGGCACCGGCGGCGACGGATGCCATTCCAGTTCAGCCGGGTGAGAGCAACCAGCTCCGTGAGGCGTCGGCTGCGGAGATCGAAAAGCTGAAGCAAGAGGTGGACGAATTGCGCAGAACGGTTGGGCAGGACGGGGCGACGCCGCGAAGCTCCGTGGACAAGGCGTTGGAAGGACGCTACGGGCCGAACGCTAGCCGGGATGTTGCATTCACCTTTCAGGATGCTGGCTTCCCGATAAACAGAGAAGTCGGCAAGAGCTGGGAGCAGGTCGAGGAAAACAACATCAGCTACGCGGCGCAGCTTCTCTATCCGCCGAACTGGGATCAGATTTCGCGGCGGGCCGAACAGAAAGCGCATGACGTGGTGGATTTGAGCGAGGCAACTACTGACTTCCCGGGGCCGCGCCTGCCATTGACTGGAGAGGCGGCTGCGCAGGCGCTGCGCTCCGACCTGGCTCTGCAAACGAAGCGAATTGAGAAGCTGAAGGAGGTGGGCGTCGAGATCGACAATAGCCTGCCCGCTGGGGCGTCGGATGAAGAGAAGCTGAAGATACAAACGAAGCGCGTCGAGCAGATGATTGAGCAGGGCGTAAGCGTGTCGCAGTTGATAGGCGAATCGGCACTATCCAGCCCGCCCATTGATGCGCAGGTGCTCGCGGTGCGGCCGGAGATCGGCGAGGTGATGCTGTCGGCCGGAAGCACGCAAAATGTGACGCCGGGGACGCAGATTACCCTTTCGCGTGGGGACCAGTTCGTGGCGCGGGTGCAGGTGGACCGCGTGTACGGCGACATGTGTTCGGCCAAGGTCATGCCGGGGATGCAGAAGTTAGAGATCAATGTCAACGACGTAGCGCGCGCAAAAGGTGCCGCGCCCGTTGATCCATCCGTCGAGATCCGCCGCAAACTCGCGCAACGAGTATCGTTCGACTTTGTGGACAAGCCGCTGGCGGAGGCGGTCTCTTTCCTGCGCGAGAAGAGCGGGGTGGCGTTCCATATCAACCCACGGATCGATCAGAGCAAGCTAGAGAAGATCACGCTGCGCGTGCAGGACATGGAAGCGGAGACGGCGCTGAAGTGGGTGCTGCGGCTGGTGGAACTTCAGTACAGGATCAAGGACGGTATGGTGGTCATCAGCGCCAAGGCAGACGGCACGCCGGAGATCGAGTTGGAAATCTACGATGTTCGAGACCTGCGCCTGCCAGGCATTCAGCAACTGATCAAGACGAACGTGAACCCGGAGGCATGGAAGGATCCGAGCACCAGCCTTGAAGAGCAAAACGGCAAGCTGATTGTCATGCAGAGACCGGTTGTGCACGCGGAGATCAAGCGCGCGCTGCGGCGCATTCGCGACGTTCAGGCGCTCAACGCGCCAAAGACCGACGGCCAAGAGCCAAGAGCAAAGAGCCAAGAGCCGAACAGCAATCCTCCGAAAGTTTCGGACATCACGGTCGCTGTTGAGCTGACCTGCGACCAGATCGCCGCTCTGCTGGCCAGCACGCCGAATACGCCGGCGAATGCGGCTCGGCGGCTGGAACTGACTCGAAAACTGGCGGCGCTTTCGACCGGCGGAGACATTTACCGCGCGCTTGCGACCGGAATCGGCGAGTTCGGCGGCAACGGGGCTCAAGCGGAGGCGCTGGCGCGCGAGGTGCTCGGGCGACTGAAGAATGAGAACGACGCGAAGGCGCTCGATTCGGCGCTGGAAGCGTTGACCGATCCGGGACTGCGCGCGGCAGCGATGGCTCGGCGGGGGAGTCTGGAAACGGAGGCCGGCAAGCGCGCGGAGTGGCTCGACAAGGCGTACCGCGAATCGGAAAGCGAGCCGGCTTATTTGCAGCCACTGTGCGCGGCGTTGAGCGCGGCGGCGCGGCACAAAGATGTCATCGCGCGGCTGGAAAGGGCGCTGCGGAAGGGCGTGTCTCAGCCGTGGATGTGGACGCAGTTGGCTCAAGCCTGCCAGGCAACCGGAGATTCAAACGGCGCATTGCGAGCGGTTACGCAGGCTGTCGCGCTGCGGCCGAAGGAGGCTGAGCCGCGGCGGCAACTGGGGAGCGCTCTGGCGGCGATGGGGCGCGGCGCGGAAGCGATCGAACAGTTGCGCGTGGCGTGCGAACTTGGGCCGGAGAACGCGGGAGCGCACCGGGAGCTGCTGAATGCGGCGTTGAAGCAGAAAGATTTTGCCGCGTGCGAGTGGGCCTGCTTGCGCATGATCGATCGCGATTGGGCGGCGGGTGACGGAGATGTTCGCGGGGAGGCGCACCGGCAGCTCGCCAGCCTGCTGACGCAGTATAAGGAGGCCGGCAAGACGGACGCGGCGGAGAAGCTCGCACAGAAGCAGGCGCTGCTGAACGCGACGGACGTTGTCATCGTCATGAGCTGGGACACAGACAAGACGGACATCGATCTGCATGTCGATGAGCCACACCATCACATCAGCTATCAGAATATGCGTTCGTTCCAGGGCGGAGTGCTGGACCGCGACGTGACGACAGGCTTTGGCCCAGAGACCTATGCGCTGCGGCGCGCAGCTCCGGGGGAGTACGTGGTCAAGGCACGGTACTACCGCGGCGAGGCGCTCACGAAGGTGAAGGTCGCGGTCACGTTCCACAAGGGCGCACCGACGGCAGAAACGAAGGAATACAACATCGAGCTGAAACGGCAGGGCGAAGAAGCCGAGGTGCTGAGGTTCAAGCTATAGGCTTACATGTCGGGCCACATGCATTCGAAAGGAACACCGCTTCAATCGCAGGCGTGCCGCGTGAATTAAGTTGATATTTGGGTTATCCAGGATATATTATTCAGCTAGAGATTGTCCCGAAACATATTGATCTCGGGCTGGCGTGATTGCGCTGGCGAGGGAAACCGGGCGATCTCGAACGCGGACTTTTCCACAACAACCAAGAACGCCAAAACGTGACGGAGAGCCGTCGTGTGCTTTCGACGGGTGACGGGTGACGCGTGGAATCGTCTGCGATGAGGTGGAGGGTGGGAGCATGGAGAACGAACGAGACGGGGTGACGGGGGGACGGTGAGACGGGGGGAAACAGCACGGAGGCGGGAGGCAGGAGGCAGCGGCAGTAGGCAGGAGCGACGGCACGGGAGGCACGCCGGCGAGCGAGTTGACGGTGGAGGAAATGAAGGATCCGGCGAAGGCGATGTTTTCGGCGGGCGTCGCGAAGATGTTCGAGGCGCGGAAGGCTCTGACGACGCAAGAGCTCGGCGATGCGGGCGCAGGCGGGGACGAAGACGTCTTTCGCTTTGTGGCAGAGTGCGAAAAGTTTGGCGATGCGGAGGCCGAGAGGCGCCGCGAAGAGCGCAAGGAGCGCCGGATGAACGCGGAGGCGATTCTGTGCGTGCCGCTGTGGCAGCAGGTTTCGGGGTTGTATCCGGATAACGAGAAGGCGATGACGCCTCGCGAGCGGCTCGGGGCGATGCTGTTGCTTGTGAAAAACGCTGAGCGGCTGCTGCGGTACGAGATCAAATATTCGGGCGAGCAAAAGAGCGAGATCGATGCGGCGGAAGTGCGGACGTATTTGTGGGATCCGCTGCGGACGGTGTGCTTTCACCTGGGGATTTCGCAGCGGAGGTTGACGAGTTACTGCAAAGAACTGACGGGGATGTCGGCGATTGAGATGGTGGACCGGATCAAGGCTGAGGGGGTGAGGGGGAGGATCAAGGAGGAACTGAGGAAGTTTGTTCTCGGAATGAAGACGGAATGCTGCGGCTCTGCCGCAGACCTAACCCCCCGGCCCCCTTCCCTCGAAGGGAAGGGGGAGAACGGGAATTCCCCCTCACCCCTAACCCCTCTCCCTCGCGGGGGAGAGGGGAACCGGAGCGACGCAGGCTGGACAGCCTGCGCCACGGAGGCGGATGAGATTTTTGCGGAGCTGAAGAAATCGCGGCGGGATGGGCGGTGGCATCGGACGACTTGGGCGATGGGGATGGGGTTCTCCTCCTACCAACGGTTTTTCAGGGCTTGTTTGCTTTGTTTTGGGAAGACGCCGCATGAAGTGGAGATGGAGTTGATCGAGGAGATTTTGAATGAGGCGGAGCGAACGTCGGAGGGGGCGGCGACGGGGACGGCGGTGGCTGTGAGGAAGGGCGAGGGCGACGGGCAGCAAGAAGAAAAGCGCGAGGCGGGAGTTTCGGTGACGCAGAAGTAAACGGAGCGGACCAGATTAGCGTTTCGGGCTGGGGTTGGTGAGACTGGCGGTGGGGCGGTGTTGGGTGAGGGCGAAAAACGAGGCGCGAAACGCGAGAGTTTGCGGGGGCGCGAACGGGAGTTGGGGGTGCAAGGCGGGGTGCCATCGGTCTGGAACGGTCCGCAAACGGAAAAAGCGCGGACCGTTCCAGACCGATAGCACCCTTCGAAGGGCGCAAGGCGACATCGGCAGTGCAAAGGAAGATGTGCACACATGTGCAGGATTGGACAGAAGAGACTTGAGGCTTGAGGAGGGAATCCAACAATCGCCACAGGTGCAAATTTCTATAGCGCGAAGCAGCGGGCGGGACGGCCGCACGACGAGGCAGCCGCGCAGTTACTGTCATGCCTCCTCGCGGTCGTAACGGACGCATGCGCGATTGAATGCCCGCGGTCGCAGGGTATGCTCCGCGCATGCAACTAGTAGCACGAGCTTCGTCGTGAGCGTTTTTCAGAGCCGGGCGTGCTCGGTGAACTGTCACCCTCGAGGTAAAGCATGTACTTCCACAAATCCCCTTTCGAATCCAACTTCGATTTTGCCGCTCAATGCCGGCTCGGCCAGTGGTGCACTCTGGGATCCACACGCTTCCGAGTAGTTCTCACGGCGTTTCACGATGACATCTATCGCCTGCGCGTTGAAAGCCCTCGTTGGCCGTCCTCGGCGAGCCAGGCGGGTTTAACACCGCCGCCGGTTCTCAAGAATAGCGGTACCGGCAAAGGACGATCACGCCTGACGGTGGGTAAAGGATGCGGAATCCGCTTGGAGGACGCGCGCGGCCGGGTCGTATTGGAGTCGCCGGCCGGTCGAACTCTTGGGCTTTGCGGTGACGCGTCTCTTTTCGCATTCTGCCGGGACGACCGCCATCAATTCTATGGACTAGGCGAAAAGAGCGGGAGGCTGGAACACTCCGGCCGGCGGACCAAGTTCTGGAACACGGATGTCTGGGCGGATTTCCATGTGGCTCAGTATCGCGATGGCGCGCCCGATCCGATGTACGTCGCTATTCCGTATCTCATCATCAAGCGCGACAACACCTACGTGGGTTTGCTGCTCGATAATCCGCACGCGACGTTCGTAAACACCGCCGTCTCGGCGAATGTAGCCGGCCAAATGAAGCTGAAGGAAAAAACCGGCGAGTGCTTCACCATCGGCGCCGAACAGGGACGGCCGGACCTATATGTGATTTATGGTCCCAGCCTGGCGGAACTGACACGAAAGCTTCAACGGCTCGTGGGGTGCACGCCTCTGCCGCCGGCCTGGGCCCTGGGTTATCAGCAATGCCGCTGGGGCTACAAGTCTGCGCGAGACTTGAACGATCTGGACCGGAAGTTCCGGAAGCATGGCATTCCATGCGATGGTCTCTGGCTGGACATCGACTACATGGACGGATATCGCGTCTTCACCGTCAACTCGAAGCACTTTCCGAAACCGCAAGCCGCCTTGAGCGAGTTGCGGAAGCGCGGCCGTCGAGTGGTTCCGATCCTCGATCCGGGCGTGAAGTTGGAGAAGGGCTACGCGGCATACGACGACGGCCATCGCGCCGATGTGTTTTGCCGCAATCCGCAGGGGCGCGAGTTCGTCGGACTGGTCTGGCCGGGACGGACAGTTTTTCCCGATTTCTCAACGAAAGAGGGCCGAGCGTGGTGGTCGAAACAGGTCGCGCGCTTCGCTGCCCAAGGCTTCTCCGGCGCATGGCTGGACATGAATGACCCGGCCACAGGACACGTGGACAACCTGCAAATGTTGTTCAATCACGGCCGCGAACCTCACCAGAACTTCCACAATCAGTATGCCCTCGGCATGGCCATGGCCTCGCGGGCCGGCTTTGAGAAAGCGCATCCGAATCAACGCCCGTTTCTAATCTCGCGTTCCGGGTGCACCGGCGTGAGCCGTTACGCCGCCATCTGGACGGGCGACAACTACAGCAACTGGCATCACCTGAAGGGCACGATTCCATGCAGCGTGAATCTCGCGCTGTCGGGCGTTCCTTTCAATGGTTGCGACGTCGGCGGGTTCGGTGGCGATACGACGCCGGACTTGATGAGGGCCTGGATCAAGGCGTGCTTCCTCTTTCCCTTCTGCCGGAACCATTCCATCATCGACTCGCGCCAGCAGGAACCGTGGGCGCTCGGCCCCGCCGTTCTGAAGACGATGCGGCGATACATTCGCTTGCGCTATACGTTGCGCCCGTACCTATACAATTTGTTCGCCGCTCAAGAGGAGTCCGGTGAGGCGATCCTGCGGCCGCTGTTCTACGATTTCGCGGACACGCCAGCCTTACCCTTGGGCCGAATCGACGACCAGTTCATGGTCGGTCCCGCGATCATGCAGGCGCCGATCGTGGAGCAAGGACAGACCTCGCGCGAAGTGATCCTGCCAGGGGAAACAGCGTGGTACTCGGTAATGGACGGCAGTTGGCTCAAAGGCGGCCTGCAGATCTCCGTGACGCCTCGCAACGATCAGACGCCACTTTATCTGAGAGAAGGCACGATCATTCCCGCCGTTGCCAACCAGGGCGAGTCCAACGTCTTCGATGCCCGGCGCGTCGCGTTCCACGTCTTGCTGAATCGCCGGTCAAAAGGCGTTGCGGAGGCCAGCTATGTCTTCGATGACGGCTCGACCCTCGCATACCGCAAGGGAGAACGCTCCCGCCTGCTCGTGCGAGCTCGCGTGCGTGGAAAAGTGCTGGAGATCAACACCCGCCTGACCGAGGCCGGTTTTGGCGCGTGTGAGCCGCTGTTCGT
The DNA here is from genome assembly GCA_036504595.1 of Planctomycetota bacterium. Lineage (GTDB taxonomy): Bacteria > Planctomycetota > SZUA-567 > H5-PLA8 > H5-PLA8 > DASXUX01. The sequence continues at coordinate 211,358 of DASXUX010000042.1, forward strand.
GGTTTACGACGACTTTGCGCAGGTGAACGTGGACGGACACCCACTGCCTGCAGCAAAGGTGTCGCGGCTGGGCTAGTTCAAAGAATGGGCAGACTGCTGGCGCTACTTTGCGCTCGGATCGCCGATTAACTTCGCGCCCGTGATCTGCAGCTTCTTGTATTTGCAGGTCAGGACCAACGACGTGACCGCCGTGGCCGCCAGGCGCGGGTTGGCAGCATAGTCCTGCGGGTTGTTGTCCCGGTTGGGCTGGTAGTAAAAGGTGCCGTCGCAACACTGAGCCAGGCTGAAACACCAGCGATTGGCGTCCATCAACTTGCGAAAGGCGGCAGGATCGGCCACGGCAGCCCCCAATGCGGTCGTAGCCATGCCGAGCAGCGGGCAGCCGTGAGTATCCGGAAAGGTGTCGGGATGCTGGCCAATGCACTGCGCGTTAAGCTTCGCAAAGGCCTGCCATGCCTCGCCGCCCAGCGGGCTGACATAATGCGCCAAGGCGGAAGCTCCGGTCCGTCCCATGTCAGCGTATCCCTCGCCGCCGCTGCCATCCGCGTACCAGACGTAGCCGATCTTGTTCGTGCCTCTGGCAATAAAGTTGTGCGCGTCTTCCGGACCTTTGGGATCTACCTTCAGGCCGCAGCGTTGCATCAGGCCCCATGCCGCCAACGCCTGCGCCGTCGTGATGTTCATCCCGCCGTAACCGTTTTTGCCGGCCTCGTGGTTGTATGGCCCATGGCCGAAGCCCCCGGCAATGTGTTTCCGTTCGGGTGCCCCGGTCGCGCCAGACTGGGCCTGAGCCAGCCAGCGATTGATCTCATCCAGTTCCGGCAGCACCCAGGGTTCCCGCGTGATCAGGTAGTATTCGCTCATCGTGATGCCATAAAGCGTATACTGCCAGACAGGCAGGCCGCCGAAGGTGATCTTGTCACTGGTGGACTTGGCCATGAACTCGACCGCCTTCTTCACGGCCGGCAGGTATTCGGCGTTTCCGCTTCCCAGCAGCGCCAAAGCGGCGAATGCGTTGATGTGCGGCCGTCCACTCCAGGTTCCGTCGGACTTCTGTTCCTTGATCAGGTAGGCATAGGTCTCCTGAAGGATCAGGTCCGTCTTCTTGCAGTCGAAGGGATACGTGGAGGAGAAGCTGCCGTATTTCGTGGAAAGTTGAAGCTCGACCTGCAGCTTCTTTTCGCCGCGCACGACATCCAGGCTCAGTTTGCCGCCGCGCTTGCCCTGACACTCATCCAAGGCGTTGCCCAAGTCCATCAACGGCCCTTCGTACCCAAACTTGCCCACCCCATAGCCAAACTTGTGCGGAGCCAGGAACGCCGCGCCGTTGACGCCGACGATCTGGTCGCCTTTTTCAAGCTTGCCGAACGCCGGAGTGTTTCTGAAAACGAAGACGATCTGCAGTGACTTTGGAGCATCTGGAGTGAGTTTGGCTCGGGCGCCCGTGATGCCGAGGTTGATGAACCAACCGGGGACCTCGGCGTCCGGGCCCGTCTTGGTCGTCAGATCCCATTTGGGGTTGTCGATCGCCCAAGCGGCCCCCGACAGAACGAGCAGCGCGGCACACCCAGCGATCAGCCGTTCGGACAGGCAGCGATTCATGGCACGTGCTCCTTTTCTCGTCGAACGGAAACTACTTTCCTCCGGCGGCGAGCAATTCTTTCATGGCTTCGCCCATCGCGTGGCCAATGCGCGTGAACCAGATCGCACTGCCCAGGTAATGGTAGCCATGATCTCCGCCGGTCACTTTCCACTGCTCGAGATTCTTCTGCCACGTGGGATAGAGATCTTCGGCCGCTTTGTCCACCAGCACATCCGTACGGAACGCTTTAACGTTGCCTTTGAACTCCGGCACGTCGTTCAAAGCCATCTGAGCGTTCTGGACGATCAGCATCGCGCCGGCGGCCGGCTTGGATCCGTTCTGGCCCATGGCCGCGATCACAAACGGCAGGTTCGGCGCGTTCAGATCCTTGCGCATGTCCTTGATGAAGTGCTGCATGTTCGACGCGTATTCGTTCTCGCCGCCGTACTGATCATTCCACCCTTGGAACCAAACGAAGCCCGTTAGCTCCAGCTTGTTCCCTTTAAGCTCAGGGAACATCGTCGCGTAGTTATCAAAGACGTCTTTGACCTCGCTCAATATGTTGCGATAAGAGGAGCCATACGGCTTCTTGATGTCCTCCATCGTGGGCGGCGGATCGTTCTTTTTGTTCTTTTCGTTGTTCTTCTTGACCCGTTCCTGCGACTGCTGAAGTTCCTTTTCAAGCACTGCGTCGGCCGGCAGGCCCGCGGATGGCGAACGGAACAACTTGCAGAGCGAATGGCCGCCCCACGCCGCCTTGATCAGAAGCACGGGCTCTTCGAAGAGGTCGCCCATCATCCAGCCGAACTCCAACTCCGCGCCCGTGCGGGAGGGGGAACCGTAGCCGAGTGTCAGCGGACCCTTGCGCTCAAGAAACTTGATGAACACATCGTCGCGGACGATCCACTTTCCATCCTTGCGCAAGTGTTTGAACAAGTCCTTCGTCTTCGGATCTTCCGCCTGAACATCGAACAAGGCATTGGGCGCCTTGCCCTCCATGTTGGATTGACCGGCCAGAATGAAGACCTTTACTTTCTTCTCGGCCGCGTCCGCCGAGACGCTGATCAACAGGAGCACCGCACAGAGCAACCCGGCCAGATTCGACATCGATCGAAGTCTCATGATGTACATCCTTTCACCGCTCCGAAATATCACTGCGAACTCTTCAATGCTTTTTTCTGGGTCGCCTCCGGAGCCTCCTTCGCAGGATCGGGCACCGGACCCCAAATCTCTCGCAGCAATCGGTGCAACTCCGGGTTCTCCTTCAGGAGTTCCGCCCGGTTGAACGGATAAAAGTCGTTCACCCCAAAGTACGCCTCTGACATTTCGGCAAAGAACTCCTTCTCGTTCGTCATCGCGTAGTGTTTCACGGTCCGGCCATCGATCAGCAGCACGGCGTCGTAGCGCCCGCTGTCCTTCGCCTGCTGCCACGCAGCTTTGATTCTCTTCTCGTCGAAACCCAGCACCCGGTCGTGATAGGCGTGCGCCAACTCGTGCAGGACGCACCATGGCTGTCGCTGCTGATGTCTGGGATCGGCGAACCCGCGCGCATCTGGAATATGAACGCATTTTTCCATCGCGGCCGAGTAGCCGTTTTCACGCAGCCAGCCGGCACTGGGATGGTACTGCATGGACGTCAGCCGGCCATGCGTGCGATCGAGCCACATCGGGACTTCCTGCAGCGCCTTGAGCCGGTCCGGAGCCACGACAAGCTTGATATCCGCCAGTCGCATCCCCAGCAGTTGCAGCGCGCGCCCGCCAATTTCGGCGTCATCGCCATCCAAGAGCCGGTTGTCCACGTGCACCGTCCAGCCTTCGATAGCTCGAACGGTATGCGCCACTGGCTTGGGCGGCTCGGCGGCCTTCTCGGCGCAAATCGCCGCTACGCAGGCGGCGCACCACAAAACGAGCAGTTTACATTTCATCTGCAAAGACGCTCCGGTGACGATCTGTATCCCGCATACACCTGCCACAGCGGGCGCCGTTCCCGAATTTGCGACAAACGACCCGTCAAAGCGACAGCCGCTGCGCATTGCAGAAAGCATGTGGCTGCGGGCAGGAGCACAGGCCCGCTCGAAGAATGTTCATGGTCATGGCGACCGCGGATACCGCAGCACAGGAAAGAATAGGGGACGTTAGGGATTCATCGCATGCAGCCGAAGCTCAACGGCTGCATTCAGAACGTTGCTCTATGACCGGCCAGTGGCTCGCCGTCCACAACATCACCGGCGACTGTCACGTCCGACCTCTACTCGGAATCCTCCGCGGCGGCTGCCTTTGAACTCTTCTTGGCGGCTGCGCAGTGATTGCAGTACTTCTTGTTGATGCCGTGAATGCAAAGCGCAACAGCCGAACGTTTGCTCAGCGTCTTCACGATGGCGGCATCTTTCAAGGCTTTGTCAGTTCTCTTCGCGATGGGAATTCCTCCTTGCAAAAATCGGCTTGGAGACCGCGCCCATTTGATGAATGCCGGTCTCCAAGCCATCGTTTATTTTCAGGCGCTACTTGATAGGACGAACCTTTGTTGCTTTCGGCCCCTTCGTATCCTGAATAGCCTCGTACTCCACAGCCTGACCTTCGGCCAACGAACGGAAACCATCAGCCTGAATCTCACTGTGATGACAGAAAAGGTCTTTGCCGCCCTCGTCGGGCGTGATGAACCCAAAACCCTTTTGGTCATTGAACCACTTCACTTTGCCTGTCGCCATCGTACTTCTCCACTTTCGTCATGCTCGGCCACAATCCGTCCACGTGGCCGGATGCTTTGGAGCTTCGTCTATTAATGTTATCCGCAACCACGGTCGCGCACAACGCGTTTACGAGCCTGTCTCCAACAATCTGTTTTTCGCGCAAAGAGAGGCATTTTGAACCGCAAAGACGCAAAGACTCAAAGACTCAAAGAAGGGCAGAGTTCAAGGTCAGCCTTCCTGAACTCTGAACGCCGAACCCTGAACCCCGAACCCTGAACCCGGAACTCTGAACTCTGAACTGCGAACTCTGAACTCTGAATTCTGAACTCTGAATCCAACCCTACGTCGTTGCGGCTGTGCGCGCCTGCAACTAACGCTTCCGGAACAGCCAGTCCTGCGGAATGCGCGATTTCTCCAGGCTTGGTCCGGAAAGCAGGATATCGCCGGGCTTGCCGGGAAAGATCGCCCAAGGCCGAGGATAATAGCGCCAGATTCCCGATTTGCGCCACGGATTGGTGCGCGCATCCGCGTAATCCACCTGGAACTGATGGAAGCCTTTCTTCAGCGGCAGCGACCAAGTGCCATGGCCGTGCCACCACTGCGTCAGATACCATTCCTGCCCGTCGACGAACACGCGCAGGTCGTAGCTCGTCGCGTAATCCATGTAGACCAATTCATGCGGCGCGTGGAACGTGTACACGCCGTCGGCCGGGATTTTAATAAAGCCTTTGTAGCGCATGCCGTAGGGTTCAGGGCCGACTTCCTGCAACTGCTCCATCTCGCGCGAAACGGTCGTCTTGCTGGCCGCCGGCAGCCAATGCGCGCTTGAGTAGAGCGTCCACCACGGCGCCTGCAACTTTTCGCAGTCCAGTCCCGCCGCGACATCATCTTCCGCAATCTCAAGCGGCGGTTGCAGAGGCTGTTTGTAGAACCAGCCCCACGTCGGTTCGGTGAATTTCGTCCCATTGACCTCGAAATCTTCCGCGGGCAGGGGCTTCCGATCCGCGCCCAGCCGATACGCTCGCGCGGCAAACTCAGTCGTTTCGCTGATCTTGATGGGCCCCGAGTAGAGCTTCGAATTTCGGTCCGGCCGCGTGCCATCGGTCGTATAGCGGATCTCGACGTCGGGCGTCGCGCTGACCAACTCGACCATTTCGTTTTCGGCGAACGTATTGCGCGCCGGCTTGAAGCTGACCGGATCGATGGGCGCAAGAATCGCAGTCGTCGTCACGCCAGCACTTGTGGAGACGAACTCGCAATCGGCATCGCGCAGGGTGACCGGCTTGCCATCCAACATCAGCTTCTTTGCGCTCAAGACGATGCCGCTCACGCCGTTCTTGTCTTTCACCGCGAGCAAAAACTGGCCTTCGGCTGTCGCCGGACCACAGGCCAGCGCCGCCGCGCCCATTCCCGCCGACTGACACCAAACTTCGCCGCCATCGGCCAACTTGGCGTGGAAGCCGACGACCTCTTTGCCGCGATTGGTCGGTTCAATAGAGGCCACGCGCTCCAGCGCGCCTTTTTCGCGCGAAGCGATCAAGCTCAGCAACAATAGATGGTCGCTGTTGGCTTCGACTGAAACCTGCTGCTCGGTGATGCCAATAGCGTCGGTCAAGCGGCGTGAATACTTGCGCGTGTCGATTTTCGCGTCCGGGCGGCGCACGTACTTGAGCGGCTGATCGGAGAATTGCTGAACAGTCACCGATGGTCCATCGGGATTCTCGCTGCGCAGCACAGCGGCTTTTTCGTCGAGCTTCAACTGTTCGGGGCTGAACGGCTCGCTGGGATTCTTCTGCCGGCCGGACAGCGATATTGTGTATGGCACTGACACGTTGCGCGGCGTCTTGTCCGCAATCTGCAGGGCATCGGCCACAACGAACAGGCGGCTGCCGCGCAGTTGCACGATCTGGCGCATGCTGTCCACGCCGGCCACGCCTTTGCCGTCGTCGAGCACCATCTCCAGCCGATAGTCCCAGTCCTTCTTAAAGCCCGGGAAGTTCTGGTACTTGCCGTGGAAATACGCTTCGCCGAAATCGAAGTTCCGCGTGCTCAGCCACCGCCGCGCGGCCGGCTTTTCGTCGGCGTACGTAAGGGCCATCGTTTTCGTGCCGGGCTCATACGTGTGGCGGCGGCCCTGAATGTAATCTGGCTGCTGCCCGTTGATCAGCACCGGCTTTGCGGCGACGAGCGGATAGTTGTAGTCATAGTGATACCACATCGAATGCGGCCACTGCGGCGCCTGCGAACCGCCATGCGAGCCGCACGCCATCATCGCCAGGAACGGCGCGTTGTCGTCCCAGCTTCCACGGAAATAGTAGGCGCCGGTATAGGGCATCCAATCAGAAATCACGTGCGGCATGCCGGGCTTTTCATCGCCCAGCGCTTTCTTCACAATCTCCTGGCTCTGCTTCTGCGTTTCGGCAATCGGCTTGAAGATCTGATCCTTCGGCGTGGGAATGCCGGACGAGATGTGGCCCCAGGCGTCCAGCATGCGCCGGACCTCGGGGTTGCCGTAGACTTCCTTGTCGCGGCTGAGCATCGGCGGGGCTTGCGGGTGATGCGCAAAGTATGGAATCGTCGTGCTGTACCAGCGGTTGGGCCGGTAATCGACCGCGAAGCGGTGTTCGTATCCTCCGGGCGCGAGATGCCGGAACATGTAGAAGTGCAGATTGTCGTACCATTCCATGGCGCGATTTCGCCAACCGGGCGTGTACCACGCCGGCTTGTTCAGTTCCGCGCGCTGGAAGTTGAAGCCGAAAAGCACGGGAATTTCCTGATGCCCTTCGTCGCCGATCTCGGTCAGCGAACCGTCCGGTTCGGTGGACATGGTCATGAACCGTTCGAACGCCTGGCGCCATTCTTGACGCGCGCGCTGGCCGGGATGGAACTCGTCCACGTAAGGCAGCACGGTGTCCCAGGCGTACACCCCGCCCGTCGTATGGTTGAAGACCGTCTCTCGCGCCTGCCGCCACCACGCTGTGCTGTACTTTTCCAGGCAAATAAGCTGCACGCGCGCCAGCGTCGTCGCGGGGATCAGGTCCACCAGCGTGGCACGTTCTTTGGCGATGTCGGACAGGTCCTCCATCATCGTGCCCCACGGATGACACGGGTTGAACGTGAACAGGTCCTCAACCTCATGCGGCGTTTTCTGCGCGTCTTCAAAGAAGTTGAGCGCCCAGTCGTCCATGATTTCGGCCCAACGCTGGATGTACTTCGGGTCGGGATTTCGGCGGAAGGAATAAAGGAGCGGCCACGAAACTTTTCCAGCCGCGGCTTTGGCCTTGCAGTCGTCCAACGCGGCATTGAATTCGCGGCCCTCCTTTTCAGGCAGATTGATCCAGTAAATCTCGCCGGGCATGTACTGGATCGCGCGCGCGGTGCCCGGCGTAATGGCCACCATCAGGCCGTTAAGCAGATCGTCGCCGTGCGCTTCATAAGTGATAAAGTCGCCGTGCAGAGCGGCATGCATGTTGACGCGCGCCATTTTCGCAAACCAATACTTCTTCCAGGCGTCAAAGGCTTCGGCACATTTGCCCCCAGCGTACAGATTTTTGGCGGCGGCGATTTCAGGAATGCGTTCATCCAGCAGCGGAAAGAAACGGTCCGCCAACTTCTTGATCTCGGCCGCGGAGTTGCGCGCCGCGAACACCTGCTGCCGCCGCGCGGCGTCCGGCGGAGGCTGGCTGGCTTCGGCGTCCAGCAACCAACCCATCGAAACCCAATCCTTCGCTTTCGGCGCGATGACTTTGCCGACGACACTGCCTTTCCCCGCTTGGCCCGGCGCCGGCTCAAACTCAAAAATGCCTTTCGGGTATTTCTTCTGGTCGTAATACTGCCACTTGCCCGCCCAGACCACCTTGCGGTCTTTATCGAGCAGCGACACGACGCGGTTGCCTTTGTCGATGTAACAGTGCTCTGGATAGCGCGACCCATACAGCACGATTTTTTCAATCGGCATCGGCTGGCCCAGATCGATCTCGATCCACGGATTCAGGCCCGGCGCATTGTCGGCGGGGTTGACGTACGCACGCCACTCCGACGCGCGATGCGCGACGTTCGTGTCCCCGTTGGTGATCTCGTTGCCCTCGCGCGGCGCGCTGATGACAATGCTTTCATACGTTGGATTTTTGTCCGTCGGCAAAGGCGGCACCGTGCCGGTGATCATGTTCCTGTGGTTGAGAATGACGTTCTTGCCGCCGCTGTAGATTTCGACCTGCCGGAATTCCATGACGAACCCGGTCGGGTTGTCGATGCGGACGAATTGCCCCGTAACGGCGGCGTGAACGCCGAGGCTGCACGCCAGGAAAGCACAGATCGCCCATCCTTCGCGCCAGCAGACTCTGGATGCCATCGTCAGTTCTCCTCATCTGGAATCGGACGTGAGAATTGCCGCCCAAACGCTGATGAGTACACCAAAGCAGATCGCCTTCATTCTATAAACAGCAATATTCGTATGATTGTACGTACAAAGATGCAAAGCTGGGTACTGACAAGGCCGTTTCGCTACGGTCAACTACCACACAGGCAGGCGGACGGTCGTTCGAAAGGCTTACCTCGGCGGCGGAATGCCCTTCTTTTCCGGATCGTCGGGCGGAGCTTTTTCACGAGGGGCCACGGTGATGCAGGCCCGAGCGGTGTTCATGATCTTGCCTTTAGCCACGATCGCCGACGTGGCCGTCTCAATAAAATCACGGCGTGTTGGTGAGTCCTGGAGCAGGAGCGTGACCTTCTGTGTTGTCTCGACGAATTTGTAGCTGAAGCCATGAGCGGTCAGGATCGCCTGCAGTGCTTCGTAGGCCGAAACTTCCGTGCGGTTCCAGGTGACCAGCGGGTTGTAGCCGCGCGGCTGGGACTCCTGAATGCCCGATTCCCGCGCCAACTTCGCCACGCACAGTTCCAGCGGCATCGCGCTGAACGACATCGCCGGGCGGCGCGCGTAAAGCTTCGTCAGTCCCAGTTCGGCCGTGAAGGTCAGGTCGGCGAGTTTGCGCCCGCGTCCGCAGGTCAGGGACATAATGCTCCACTTGTCGGTTGCTGAGCGCCGCGCGCGAACCGCCTCGTCGATTTCCTCCAGCAGCGCTTTGACGGCCTGATCGACGGCGGGCCTTTGTTCGTCGATTTTCGCGTTTTTTTCTTTTTCGTCCTTCGCTTTCTCCGCCAGGCCGACCTGCAGATCCTTGTACCAGGCCTGGTCGTCGCCGCTCCGCAGCACGACCGCCGGCTCGCCCATGAGAATGCTCGGCTGCACCGACGGCGTGAGCGTTGTATCCACGGCCGCCTTGCGGCAGGCGGGGAGCAGCAACACCGTAGCCGTCATGAAGAGCAGAAGCAGACGGGGAGACGGGGGGACGGGGGGACGGGGCGACACGGCGAACATGGGGCATCCTCTGAGCGACTGGCTGAGCTTACGCCAAGCCGGCCTATTTTTCAAAGAGCGTCCGTAACGCAATCCTCCTGGATTGCGCATAGTTCGAGATGCCTTCCTCGCGCTACGGCGCTGCGAAGGAACTACGTTATGCCGGAGTCTGGTAAATGCCCGCCACTGGCGCTACACTATCCATAGAGGTGCTGTATGGAACAGCTCGTTTATGTCTGCGAGATATGTCAGACCATCGTTGAGCAGCGCAATTGTTGCGCGGTATGCCCGAATTGCGGCCGGGAATTCGACGCGACGGACTTGCCGGTGATGCCCGCGAACGTGCAGATCAGGGGCGAGCACAGCGTGCGCGTGCCCATCAGCGACCCGCGGGACTTCCTGCCGAAAAGCGACGAGCGCGATACGGAGTCTGTTGCGGGTGAGCCTCAAAAATAGTAAATTTGCTTCGTGACGTTTCGAGTAGCGGCCCTAGAGAAGAATGGACGTTAGGAAAAATGGCTTTCAATTACGCGGATCTGACCGAAGAACTCAATGGCATCAGCGCGCGCCTGGCGCAGATGCGGGGGTCGCTTTGACATTCCTGGACGCCAGCAGCGCCAGGCCGAAATCGAAAAACTGATGGAAGGTCCCACCTTCTGGGACGACAACCTCAAGGCACAAGCCGTTATTTCCGAACTCAAGTCCAGCAAGGGCGTCATCGGCGATTTCCCGCAGTACGAACAGCAGGCGAAGGATCTGCTGGAACTGCTGGAGCTTGCCAAGTCGGAGAACGACGAAGCCACGGCCGAACAAGTCCTGACCGAGACAAAGAAACTCGCTGAGGACACGCGCAAATTCGAGTTGAAGTCGCAGCTCACCAGCAAGAACGACCACCGCAACGCGTTTGTCACCTTTCAAGCCGGCGCAGGCGGAACTGAAAGCTGCGACTGGGCCGAGATGCTCATGCGCATGTACGTGCGCTGGGGTGAACGCCGCGGGTACAAAGTTCAGTTCTACGACGTGGACTTTAATGAAGCGGCAGGAATCAAGTCCGCCATTCTCAAGATCGATGGTTCGTTCGCGTTCGGCTACCTGAAGAGCGAAATCGGAGTGCACCGGCTGGTGCGAATCTCGCCTTACGATGCTAACGCGCGCCGTCACACCAGTTTCGCGGCCGTTGACGTGACGCCCGAATTCGAGGCCGGCGACAGCGACATCGTTATCCCGGACAGCGACATCGAACGCAGCACGTGCCGTTCCGGCGGCGCGGGCGGCCAGCACGTGAACAAGACCGAATCGGTGGTGCTGCTCAAACACATCCCCACGGGCATCACGGTGCGTTGCCAGATCGAACGCAGCCAGCAGCGCAATGCGGTGATGGCGTTGGAACTGCTGAAAGCCAAGCTGGCGCGGAAAAAGGAAATCGAGCGCGAAGCGGAACTAAAGCAGAGCTACACCGAAAAAGGCGAAATCGCCTTCGGCAGCCAGATCCGCTCATACGTGCTGCAGCCGTACACGATGGTCAACGATCACCGCACGGGGCTGAAAGAGACGAACGCCGCCAAAGTGCTCGAGGGCGACCTCGATCCGTTCATCGACGCATACCTAAGCTGGCGCTTGGGCGAAGATCGCCGGCTCGCGCAGCAGAAAAAGCCGACGCCGGTGGCACGCACGTGATTGGCGCCGTCCTTTTGGCGCCAATCTCGTGCGTGCAGGACGCGCTCCCCATAGCACGCTTGAGTCCGCGCAAGAAGACGCGCGGGCACAAGCGTGCCACCTCACACCGGCGCGTGCTTCGGCATTTTTTGCTTCAACGTCAGAACCGGCGCGAACAGATCCCCATGCTTTTCCACGCGGCGCAGCACTTCGGCAGAATCGAAGGACAGCGGCGACTGGTGTTTGCGCTTGAGCGCGGCTTCGACTTCCTTCCACGTCACCGGCGTTGAGACGGTCGGCCGTTCTTTGGCGCGCAGCGAGTACGCGCAGACCGTGGTCTTGTGCCGGTCGTTCTGGCTCCAGTCCACAAACACCTTTCCTTCGCGCAGATCCTTGCGCATGACGGACAGTACCTTCTGCGGATGCTGCTGTTCCAGCATGCGTGCGAGCGAGTGCGCAAGAGACTTGGTGTCGTCGTACGTCGCAGAGGTATTCAGCGGGACATAAACTTGAAGGCCTTTCGATCCCGACGTTTTGGGAAAACTCTGCATGTCGAAATTGTCGAAGATCTCGCGCAGCCACAACGCCACCTCCGCGCAATCGACGATCCCCGCGGGCGGGCCGGGGTCGAGATCGAAGACCATCATCGTCGGACGATCCACGTTCTGCGCCTTGGAGAGTGACGTATGCAGTTCGAGCACCGCGAGATTCGCCGCCCACAGCAGCGACGGCAGATCCTCCGCCAGGCAGTAGCCGATCATACGCTGATTGCCTTCGCTCCACACATCCACCGTCTTCAACCAATTGGGCCGGTGCGACGGGCACTGCTTTTCGTAGAAGAACATCCCGTCCACGCCGTCTGGGTAACGTTTGAGCGTCAGCGGCCGGTCTTTCAGGTGCGGAAGCAGGACGGGCGCGATGCGGCTGTAGTACTCGATCAACTCTCCCTTGGTGAACCCCGTCTCCGGATAGAAGACTTTGTCCAAATTCGAGAAGACCAGATGCTTGCCTTCGACATCGACTTCGGTTTTGGCTTTCATGTCCAGGCTCCTTGGCGTCTGGCATTGGTGCCGCTGGCTCAGCCGCCCGCTTTTTTGGCGGCTTAGCCAGTGCCGCACTGGCAAGCGCCCGCAAACTGAAGCGGGCGCGTGCCAGTGGCACCAACTTCTACGCCGTCTTCTTCCGTCTGGCCGCGTGCCGGTGCGCACCGGCGCCGTGCGCTCCCGCGGGCTTGGAGCGCTCGGCCGTCGCCGTTCCGGTTCGCCGTGCGTCCTTGCGCGCGGTGGCCAGGCTGGCCTCGAGGGCTTCCATAAGATTGATCACCTTGGGCTTAGCTTCGTGAGCCGGCTGCGTCACAATCTCTTCGCCTTCGGACTTCTTCTTGATCAGGTCCAGCACGCGCTCGCGGTATTCGTCGTGATACTTTTCAGGCTTGAAGCGTTCGCTCAGTGAATCGATCAGTTTCTTGGCCATCGCCAGCTCGCGTTCGTCGAGTTTCATCTCGTGGCTGGATTTCAGTTCCTCGATACTCTCCGGCTTCAGAACTTCGTCAGCGTAATACAGCGTGGACATGGTCAGCGCGTCGCCGATCGGCCGCAGCGCCGTCAAAAATCCCTTGGATCGAATCACAGCCTTTGCGACGGCGACTTTTTTGCTTTCCTGCATGGCTTTCAAAAGGAGCGCGTATGCCTTCCCCGCTCCTTTGTCCGGCGCGAGGTAATACGAGTGCTCATAGAAAAGCGGATCGATCGCGCTCAGGTCGGTAAAGCTCTGGATGTCGATCGTCCGGCTGGCCTCGGGATCGAGGGCTTCCAGTTCCGATGGCTTGACGATCACATACTGATCCGGCGCGACTTCGTACCCCTTGACGATGTGTTCGTACGGAACTTCTTTGTTGTCCGCCGGGCAGATGCGCTTCTGCTGAATGCGCACGCCATCGGCGTCGTGAACCTGGTGGAAGTGGACTTCCTTGGGCGAAACGGCTGCGTAGAGCTTCACCGGCACATTCACGAGGCCAAAGCTGATCGAACCGCTCCACATTGATCTTGCCATGTCTATTTCTCCTGCTCATTTCCGGTGGGGATTTCGCGAACGACCTCCAGCGGGTTCTTGTCGGGCCGCAATCCTTTGTACGAGGGATGCCGCAGCTTGCCGTCGCTCGTCCATTCGGTGAACTCGACTTCGCACACCAGCCTGGGCTCCACGAAGCGTGCTTGCCGGTACTTCGGATCATCGGCAAAGGGACGCTCCGCACGCTTGAGTGGCTCCAGCAGCGCGGCCAGGCTCCGCAGCGTCGCATCCGTGAAACCGGTCCCGACTTTTCCAGCAAAAAGCAATCGCTGCGGCACTCGGCGTTGCGTTGGCACTATGTCGTAGTAGCCGACCAGCAGCGAGCCGATTTGTCCGAGGCGTGAACCTTCTCCGGGCAACCAGCCGCCGATGACGAACTCCTGCCGCAGCACATTTTTGATTTTGCGCCACGCGCCGGAGCGCAGGCCGGGTTCGTAGTGGCTGTCGATGCGCTTGGCGACCACACCTTCAAGGCGCTTTTTCCGGCTCGCTTCTAGCATCGCCGGGCCATCCCCGACGTGATACCCGGGCGTCTGCCAGCACGGCCCGTTCAACGCCAAAGCTTCAAGGCGTCTGCGTCTTTCAAGGTACGGCAGTTCCATCAGGTTTTGACCGTCGAAGTAAAGAAGATCGAAAATCATGTAGGTGATCGGAGCATTGGTCCGCCGCCGCTGCCGCACTTTTTCAGCCGTCAGCCCCATGCGGCCTTGCAGGCGCTCGAAACTCGGCACGCCCTCTTCGTTGAACGCGACGATCTCGCCATCGAGTACGGCGCTAGCGCGCCCCATTGGTTTTGCGAGTTGCTGAAGTTCGGGATACTGATGCGTGAAATCAAGCAAGTTGCGGCTTTGAAGAACCACCATTCCGCCGCGTATATATGTGATAGCTCGAATTCCATCCCACTTGATCTCGTAGGCATAATTGTCGTCTGAGTCCGGAAGAACACCGGCCTTCGCAAGCATCGGGACGATGCTGATCGGCATTGGTGCCGTGCGGCTGCGTATCGTTCGTAAAGGACTGCTTCTCATAATGCTCCGCACTTCGTTCAAACTGGCAAATAGATGGTCAACGTGTTTCGCCAAGCGGCTTTGGGCCGTGCATCCTCTGTTGCGTGCTCGACCCCTCTGCGCCTTTCATCAGAACTCAGCATGCCATTGACCAAAGTTGCAGAAGCTCGCGCCAAGCACGACATTTGTTTGTTCCACCATCGGGCAACGCTAAGGAGACAAAGATATGTTGAGCTGGGCAGTGGTTTTCCTCATTATCGCGTTAGTTGCGGCCGTGCTGGGGTTTGGCGGGATCGCAGGCGAGGCCGCCTGGATCGCGAAGGTGCTGTTCGTTATCTTCCTGATTCTGTTCCTGCTCGGAATCGTCTTCGGCTATCGCGTGTAGAGCCGTTGAGTGCGCCGCAACCTACCAGAGCAATTCCCCTCTCCCTTTAAGGGAGAGGGCCGAGCGCGCGGTGTGAGGCGATAAGCGCCTCATTTCCGCCGCTGGACCCTCCGGCCAATTCTCGCTAACCTTCTCTGCTCCACGTCCGTAAGGAGCAGATCCATGAAGATCAAGGAAGTCCGTGTCATCGTCACCTGTCCCACCCGCAACTTCGTGCTTGTCAAAATCATCACGGACGAAGGCGTCTACGGTGTCGGCGACGCGACACTCAACGGCCGCGAATTGGCTGTCGCGGCGGCGCTCGAACAGCACATCGCTCCGCTGCTCATCGGCCGCGACCCCGACCGCATCGAAGATACCTGGCAGTACTTGGCGCGCGGATCGTACTGGCGCGGCGGGCCGGTGCAAATGACGGCCATCGCCGGCGTGGACCTGGCGCTGTGGGATATCAAAGGAAAAGTCTGCGGCAAGCCGGTCTATTCGCTCCTTGGCGGAAAGACTCGCGAAGGCGCTCTGTGCTACACGCATTGCGGCGGCCGCGATTTCCTGGAAGTCGAAGAGAACGTTCGCGCCGCGATGGAGCGGGGCTACAAAGTCATCCGCGTGCAGGTCGGCATCCCAGGTTCCACCAGTACCTATGGCGTCGGCGCCGGGAAAATCAAGAAGAACGAAAACGCGGGCATGAAGTGGGTCGAACAGGAAGCGCTGCCGCAGGAGGAGATCTGGGAACCCGGACCGTACCTGCGAACTATCCCACGGCTGTTCGAACACCTGCGTCTGAAGCTCGGGGACGAGATCGATTTGTTCCATGACGTCCACGAACGCCTGACGCCGATACAGGCCGCGCGCCTCGCCAAAGAATGCGAGCCGTTCCACCCGTTTTTCCTCGAAGACTGCTTGCGGCCGGAGCACAAAGAATCCTTCCGCCTCGTGCGGCAGGCCTCCACGACACCGCTGGCGATGGGTGAACTTTACCACAACAAATGGGACTGTCTGCCGGTCATCAGCGAACAACTGATTGACTACATCCGCTGCGATTTGGCGCACATCGGCGGAATCACTGAAGCGAAGAAGATTGCTGCGATTGCCGAAGCGTACGCCGTGCAGACCGCGTGGCACGGCCCGGGGGACATCGCGCCCTGCACGCACGCGGCGAACGTCCACGTGGATATCTCGATCCCGAATTTCGGCGTGCAGGAGGTCGTGCACTTCCCGAAGGAGCTGCAGGAAGTGATGCCCGGCGGCCCGACGTACAGCGACGGCAAGATGTGGGTTTCCGATGCCCCGGGCCTCGGCACTGATATCAACGAGAAGGCCGCGAAGAAATACCCGTACAAACGCGCGTATCTCCCGCTCACGCGCCGCGCGGACGGCGCGATGCACGACTGGTAACAGCGGGGTATGGGGTATCGGGTATAGGGTATCGGATAAAAGGCCATCACCATACCCGATACCCCTCATCTGATGCAATAAGGAGCTTCAAGAAACATGAAGATTACCAAAATCACGCCAATGGTGATGGGCACGCCTTGGCGGAATTTGACATTCCTCAAGGTCGAGACTGACGAGGGCGTCACGGGCGTTGCCGAATGCCGCAACGTCTGCCGCACGGATGCGCTGGTTGGCTACTTGAGCGGCGCGTCGCAGCGGTACGTGATCGGCAGCGACCCGTTCAATGTCGAGGACCTCGTGCGGCGCATGTTCTATCAGGATTTCGCGCGCATCGGCGACATCGCGGGCTCCGGCATCGCGCTCGTCGAAATGGCCTGCTGGGACATCATGGGCAAGGTGCTCAAGCAGCCCGTGTACCGGCTGCTGGGCGGAGCGGTTCGCGACAAGATCAAGGCGTACGCGAACGGCTGGTACACCGTCGAGCGCAAGCCCGAGGAATTCCACCGCGCCGCCAAACGCGTGACGGCCAAAGGCTACAAAGCTCTGAAAGTCGATCCGTTCGGTGCCGGCTTCTACGAAGTGGAACGCAAGGAGCGCCTGCTGGCCATTTCGCTCGTGGAAGCCATTCGCGCAGCGGTGGGACCGGATGTCGAAATCCTGATCGAAATGCACGGCCGCTTCAGCCCGGCGACCGCGATCCAGATTTCGCACGAGTTGGAACGCTTCGAACCGTCCTGGGTCGAAGAACCCGTCCCGCCCGACAACGCCGAGATGATGGCGAAAGCCGCCGCGAAGATCAACATTCCCGTCGCGACCGGCGAACGCATCCACACGCGCTTCGAAGTCCGCCGACTCCTCGAACTGGGCTGCGTGGACGTGCTGCAGACCGACATCACGCATTCCTGCGGCTTGCTCGAAGGCAAGAAGATCGCTGCCATGGCCGATACGTATTACGTCACCTTCGCGCCGCACAATGTCGGCGGCCCGGTCAGCACCGCGGCGAACTTGCATCTGGCCGCCTGCACGACGAACTTCAAAATCCAGGAGCATTTCAACGATTTCGTCGATGAGTGGGTCAAAGACGCCGCCGTCGGTCCCGGCTATCCGGAGATCGTGGACGGCTATTTCCCGCTCCCCGCCGGCCCGGGCTTCGGTGTAAGACTCAACGAGGACTTGATCAAAGAGCACCCGATGGGCAGCAATTTCTTCAATCTCTTTGAGAAGGACTGGCATAAACGGCAACAGAAATAATTCAAAATTCAAAACGCAAAACTGCGGATGGAGACGGGATCATGAGTTACAGAACAGTAGTTGGCTTGCTCGTCGCGCTAGGTTGCATCGCGTCGATCGCCTGGGGCGGCGAGAACAACGCGATTGTTCCCGTGCCGAAGCTTGAGAACGATTGCTACGACTGGAACGCGCGGCATGCGGCCGTGCTGAAGGTCAAGGACACGATCAACCCGGAGATCGTGCTGATCGGCGATTCAATTACGCATTTCTGGGGCGGCGAGCCAGCGGGGCCGATGAAGAACGGGCCGAAGGCGTGGGAAGAGGCGTTCGGCAAGAAGAGCGTCCTGAACATGGGCTTCGGCTGGGACCGCACGCAAAATGTGCTCTGGCGTCTGGAGAATGGTGAGTTCGACGGATTGAAACCCAAGTACGTGGTGCTCAACATCGGCACCAACAATTTCAGCGGCACAAAGAACGCTCGCGAAAGCACCCCCGCCGAGGTCGCCGAAGGCATCAAATTGATCTGCGCGAAGATCAAAGAAAAGTCCGCCGACACGAAGATCATTCTGATGGCCGTTTTCCCACGCGGCGGAAAGCCCACCGATGGCTTCCGCGCCAAGATCACAGCCCTCAACGAACTCCTCGCCGCCTTCGCCAAAGAAAAGGGAATGACCTTCATCGACCTCGGCCCGAAGATGCTCGAACCTGACGGCACGATGTCCCGCGAGATGATGCGCGACTTCGTCCATCCGACGGAGAAAGGCTATGCGATCTGGGCGGCGGCGCTGAAGGAAGAGATTAAAGACTAGGGTTCAGGGTTCGGGGTTCAGGGGTTCAGGGGTTCAGGGGTCAAGGGGATCGCACGAGTAGATGGCCCCCTCCGGCGGCGGTGCCGCAGCCGAATGTGCCCGTGCCACACAAGCACGCTCGCGAACCCTAAACCCTAAACCCTGAACCCCGAACCCTGAACCCTGCGGTTCAGATTTCTTTCCACTCCCCCGGAACGGGCACCGGGTACCGTCCCTGCGCGTCGGCTTTAATGGGCGGCTCGCTCTCCATCGTCAGTTCGTCAATCTTCGGGTTGAACTGGAAGTTCGAGGCCATCACCTGGTCCCACGTGACCAACTGGCCGGAATGCGCCGCCGCGCGGCCCATGATGTCGGCGAGGTTGGACATCGCGGCGCGCTTGGCTTCGTTGTGCTCCCTATCTTTGCGAATCGATTCGAGCAAATGGTCCCACTCGGCCTGCCAGGGCTGCACCTCCTCCTTCTCGGCGACCCACGACGTGTTGTCGTCGGCGATGCGCTGGTCTTTGTACGTCTGAACGGTGCCGGCGTGATGGCTGCCAGAGAACTGCGCGGCGCATTTGGTGCCGTGAATGTACGTGGCGAAATCAGTGAAGCACTTCGGCAGCCAGCGCGCGGTGTGGAAGGCCTTCGTGCCGTCGGCAAATGTCCATTCGATGGTGAACGAATCGTGGTTCTGCCCGGTGTCCGTGCTGCCGGCGATGCGGCCGCAGACGCCGTGCGCGCTGACCGGCCAGGAGTCTTTGATCCAACAGAACTCATCGATCTGATGGATGTCCATTTCGGCAAAGAGCGCGCCCGACACCCAGAAGAAATGCGTGAAGTTGCGGATCTGCCACTCCAGGTCCGGGACTTTGGCCGGCCGCACCGGCAGCGGTCCGCAGGGCTGCATGCGATAGCCGCGGATAAGCTGAATCTGGCCGAGTTGCCCATCCTTGATGTGCTTCATCAGTTCCATGCGGTTCTTCGAGTGACGGCACATCAGGCCGGCGGCGATCTTCAGGTTCTTCTTTTTCGCGTCTTCGCCAGCCTGGATCACGCGCCGCGCGCCGGGCGGATCGGCGGCGAACGATTTTTCCATGAAGACGTTGATGCCCTTCTGCACCGCGTACTCAAGTTGCCCCGGCCGGAATCCCGCGTAGCCGGTCAGCAAGGCCACGTCGCCGGGCTTCAGGCAATCGATGGCCTTTTTGTACGCGTCGAAACCGATGAACTGACGCTCAACCGGAACGTCCACGTGGTCGCCGAACTTGCTGGCGAGCATCTTGGCGGCGGGGTCCAAACGGTTCTTGAACAAATCCGCCATCGCGACCAGCTTCACCGGCCCCTGCGGCGATTCGAGCGCGTTCGCCGCCGCGCCGCATCCTCGTCCGCCGCAGCCGATCAGCGCGAGATTGATCGTGTTGTTGTCGGCGGCGTAAGCACGCGGCAGAACCGCACCGGCCAGAGCCGAAGCGACTGCAACTTTGCCGGTCGTGCCGAGAAACTCGCGACGCGATTTGCCCGTCTGCGCCGATTGAGCATCGTGCTTCATGGATAGACCCCTCCAGGGAAGATGATTAGCTTAAGCAGTATACCCCGGAGTTGGTACTTGGTGAATGGTGAGTGGTGAATGGTAGAGGAATGTAACCGATTCGGCGGGGGCCTGTACTCTCACGCAGAAGGACAAAGGCATCCACGGAGGGTAACTAGAGATGAGATCGAAATTCTGCGCAAGTGTTTTGCTGATGGCGCTCGCAGTCGGGGCGTTCTGTGCGGAGCCGCCTGTTCCGGCGGCGGATTCAAAGGCGCGCCAGGCGGCGATGCTGCCGCTGCTTCCGGCATGCAAGCTGGTGGTGACGGTCGACGTGCGCGCGCTGGACACCACCCGGCAGCTTGAGCCGCTTTGGCAGAAGGTGCTGGGCAAGCCGGACGTGCAGCTTGGCTTGCAGAATCTGATGGAAGCCTTCGCGTTCGAGTTGCGCCATGACCTGAATTACCTTGTCGTCGCCCTGGACCCATCCGTCCCAAATTCAGAATTCATTCTTTTGGACGGCAAGTACAACATGCAACGCGTCCAGGATTTCCTGCTGAACATGAATGTGCTGCAGGACGTGCGCGGCAATACTGCCGTGTATGCCCTTCCGGACGAAAAGCAGCCGGGCAAGACGAATTACGCCGCCTTCCTCAAGCCGACGTTGATCGCCTTCGGCCGCAAGGAGGCCGTCAACGCCGCGATCGACCGGCTGAACGAACTCGACAACAAGAAGCTCTGTCCGGCGGCGCAACTGCTCCAGGAGTTGCCTGCGGAATGCATCTTGCGCGTCGGAGTGGTCGATCTGGCCTCGTTTCCAGGAGAGAAAGACCCGATCCGCCCGTCGATCAATGGCGCAGCCGCCGGATTGGAAGTCGGCGAACTGGCGAAGCTGAAAGTGCTGGCCAAGTGTAAGGATGCTCCGGCGGCAAAGAACATCGCGGACATGGCTCAGGGCGGGATCGCTCTGCTGAAGTTATTTCTGGAAAAAGAGCCGCAGCTTGCCGCCATGCTGAAGAACGTCCTGAACGACACCAAAGCGTCTTCCGAGGGCGCGCTGGCGCAGCTTTCGGTTGCTGCACCGGCCAGCGACGCAGTCACCGCTCTGCTGAAGCTGATCGAAATACAGGAAAAAAAGACCGCCGCCGGTACGATACCAGCGGATGTGCCGCCCGGCGGATTCTAGACGGCAGTAGGCAGCGGCAGTTGGCAGTAGGCACGAACAACAGCAACAAAAGAGGGGTAGGCAGTGAGTATTGGGGCGACAGAGGGCTTCTCTGACGAGCAACTGGCGCAGCAGGCGCGCGCGGGCGAGAGTCACGCCTTCGCGGAGCTCGTCAAACGCCACCAGTCGCCGGTGTTCTCGCTGCTGCTGAGACTGGTACGAAATCGGGACGACGCGCTGGAACTGGCGCAGGACACGTTTCTGAAAGCGTTTAAGCACTTGGCGCAATACGACGCAAAGCAGCCGTTTCGGACGTGGCTGGTGACGATCGCGATGAATACCGCCTTCAACCATCTGGACGCCCGCCGCTTGCGCCGAACTGCAGCTCTGCGGGCCGACGCGGAAGTGACCACTGAGGCGCATTCGCCGCTGGCGGTGGCCAGCCGCCGGGAGCTTCTGGGCCGCATGGAAGAATGCCTGCAGCGAGTGTCGGAGAAAGCGCGCGTGGTTTTCATGTTGCGCTATCAGCAAGGCTTGTCGTGCGACGAAATCAGCCGTCTGCTCGGCGAGAGTCTTTCCAACGTGAAGATCCTGCTGATGCGCACGCGCGAGCGGCTTCGGGAAGAACTGGCGGTTCAGTAACGGCACGACGGGGAGACGGGGGGACGGGGAGACGGGGCGAAACGAAGGTAGGCAGTAAGCAGCAGCAGGCAGTTGGCGAGGTCGGAGCGGACGTGGGAGAAAGAAGAGATATGGGCCGCGAACACGAAGTACCAAGTACCACTCACCAAGTACCACCTACGGACTGCCGCGCGGCCATGGATCTGGCACACGAGCGGCTGGATGGCGAGCTGGGTCCCATCGATGCAGAAGCCTTGTCACAGCACCTCACGTCTTGCGCCAAGTGCCGCCAGGAGGACGAACAGATGCGCACGATACTGGCGTTGGAAACGGAGCGGCCTCTGGATGATCCAGGACCGGAGTTTGCCGCCGCTGTAATGTCGCGCCTGAGCGAGGAAAGCTGTCCGGTTTCGTTTATGCGCCCGCTGCTGGTTCTCGCTGCAATGACGGCCATCATCCTGACGGTCAGCCATTTGTGGGTCAGCGGTTTTCGCTACGGGGACGCAGCAGACTTGGCGGCTGGCGCGTGGATGTGGACGGGCGCGACGCTTGGAAGCGTCTGGAATGTGCTGGCCAGTTGGAGCACAAGTCTGACCAGCGCGCTTGCTCAACAAGGTGATACCTGGCCGGCCACCGTGCGCTCATATCTACCCGTTTTGGCGGCGATCGCGCTGGTGCTGCTGGCACTGGCCGGAATGCTTTCTCCCAAAACGGCGAAGTCGAGAGCGTAGCATTGCACAGGCTGAAAACGAGGCATACGGGATCAAACATGAAACGCATTACTCATCTCGCCCTCTTGGTCTTACTGATCGTCGCAGGCGGCGTAGCGGCCGCGGAACAACCCGCGGAACAGCCGACACTGTTTCAAATCTGCCTCAAGGATTTCCAGGTGTTTCTCCGCATCTGGTCGGGCCTCGGTTTGGTCATGTTGTACTTTCTAGGCGGCGCGGCAGTGGCTGCTACCGGAGTGCTCGCGGCCTCCTTCCGCCCGGCGTTCTTCAACCGCACTGCTGACGTTGCCGGCAAGGCACCGGTTCGCTGCGGCTTTTTGGGAGCGGCGGTTCTGGTTGTGATTCTGACCATTATCGGAGTATTAGCTCAGATCCCGCCGCTGGGCCCGTTGACGCTGCTGATCATGATTCTTGGCGTGCTGCTGCTCTGGTGCGCCGTGACGGTTTCATTTTTGGTTGTCGGACAGCGCGTCTTATTCGCGGCAAATAGCGGCAAATGCGAACTGCTTCCCTGGAGCATTCTCACCGGCGGCGGGCTGCTGGTGGTGCTCTCACTGCTTCCGGTGCTGGGATGGTTTACCGGCAGCGCTATCGTGCTGGTCTCGTTAGGAGCGATCGTGGCCGGAGCGCTCTCTCGTGGCACATCGGTTGCCATCCCGCCGCAGCCCTTGCCTGCAGCGCCAACACCCCGCGATGAGAAAAGCGTCGCAGCACCTGGCGACGTTCACTGAACCGCCAAAATCTAAATTGCTGCCAAAGAAAAATATTTCACCTTATGAAAGTTCCGCTGCACGTTGAGTGGCTTGTCACTGCGCGCATCGCTTTGCCCGCTAATGTTCTTGCGCAAAGGACGCAGCAACCGGGGGTTGACGAAGCCGTAAGGAATGGTACAAGAAGCAAATATCATATGGGAGCTCTGCAATGCGAGAACACATCGTTATAATTGATGATGAGCCGAATGTCCTTGAGTTAGAAGCCGACCTGTTGAGTTCCTTGGATGTTACTATCCGCAAGTTTACGGACCCTGTCGCCGCGTGGGACCACCTGCAATGCGAGAAGACATCGCTGGTTATTACGGATTGGATGATGCCGGGACTGACCGGCTTGGACCTTTTGTTTAAGACCCGCGGCTTAGCCCAACCCCCATACGTGATCATCATTACCGCGTTCGGCACCGTCGAGCGCGCCGTTCAAGCCATGAATGCGGGGGCGTTCAATTTCCTCTGCAAGCCGTTCGAACAGGACACTTTCCGGACGGTCGTGCGACAGGCACTCGAACAGCGTGTTCGGCAAACCGCATCGTTTACGCCAGTTAAAGCCGTCCGCGCGAGCCAGCGGATCACTGTGCCGATCGCCAAGTCAGCGGTAATGCACGAAGTGCTTGAACTAGTCCGCTCGGCGGCCCAGTCCGAAAGTTCGCTGCTGCTACTGGGCGAGTCTGGAACTGGAAAGGAAGTCCTTGCCGACTTCGTACACGCCAACAGTCGCCGTGCCGCTGGGCCGATCGTAAAAGTGAACTGCGGCGCGTTGCCGGAACACCTGATGGAGTCGGAGTTGTTCGGGCACGAGAAAGGCGCCTTTACAGGAGCGGACAAGCGCGTCATCGGCCGTTTCGAGCAGGCCTCCGGCGGAACGCTTTTCCTGGATGAGATTGGCGATCTGTTGCCGCATCTTCAGGTAAAGCTGCTCCGCGCGCTTCAAGATCATGTCATCGAACGGGTCGGTTCGGGCGCGCCGGTCAGCGTGGACTTTCGCCTGATCTGCGCCACGCATCGCGATCTCCGCGCTGCGGTTGCAGAGAACCGGTTCCGCGAAGATTTGTATTACCGCATCAACGTTGTGCCGATCAATGTCCCGCCATTGCGGAACCGCGCCGACGACATTGAGCCGCTGGCGGCGCACTTCCTGAAGACGCTCGGCGGGACGTTACAGAATCCGCCGACGGGTTTCAGCACCGAAGCGATTGCGGCGTTGCTCGCGTTTCGCTGGCCAGGAAACGTGCGGCAGCTCCGAAATGCAATCGAATATGCGCTGGTCATGTGCAAGCAACCCACCATCGACGTCTCCGATTTGCCCGCGGAGATGCGCGAATGCCTGCCCGCGAACGCCGCGCAGCCTGCACTTGCGGAGCCCGCAGGGGCCTCCTCTGCAAGCGCACCGGGTAACCTGAAGGACAAGATGGACAATGCCGAGGCTAGCGCGATTTTGTCAGCACTGGAGCGGCATCATTGGCGCGTCACGGCGGTCGCTAAGGAGCTTGGAATCAGCAGATCGACGCTCTACCTGCGCATGGATGCCCTTGGAATCAAGCGGCCGGACTAAATCAGTAATACAATTTTACTTGTTTAACATATTTGAATGTAGCTTATAACTCAAATCTTGGCTTGCATGATTTTTGCGTTGCTCTTTGTGCATAAACTGATAGTCTAGCGCTAAGTCCTTGCATTAGCGTGCTTTTGGCTGTTTGTCGTCATCAGTACCGTGCTTTTGTCGGTTGAACTGTCAGAGCTGGCCCAGCGAGGCGTATAGATGAGCCGTGCGCCGACAGGTCGCGTGGAAGTCCTGCACAACTGGCCTTTTGCAGTTGCAGCGCTGCTGTTTGCCATCCTTATCGGAGGGGCCGGATGGCTGTTCTTTGCGCATCAAAGGGATGCTGCACGCCGCACCGCCCAAGAGACACTGTCGAGCATTGCAGACCTGAAGGCCAGCCAGATCGCCGCGTGGATGAAAGAACGGCGCAGCGACGCAAAGACATCGTTTTACAAAGCCGCGGCGCGCCAGTTCCTGGCCGATCCGGAAAATGCCAGTGTGCGCGGCGAGTTACAGAAGTGGATGGCAGAGTGTCAGCGAACGAGCTATCGCACCGTAGCGCTTTTTGATGCTGCTGGCACGGTCCGAATGTCTGTCCCCAAAGATGAGTCGTTGCAATACGCTTGTGTTTCCGAGCACGTCCAGAAAGCGTTGCACGCGCGGGAAGTAATCGTGACGGACCTGCACTCCGCTCGACCTAGCGACCCCATTCACCTGAGTCTCCTGGTACCCGTCGGCATCAGGCAAAATGCCGATCAGCATGCCGACGGCGTGCTGCTGCTGATCATTGATCCCTACGAATTCCTCTATCCACTCGTGCAAACCTGGCCGACGAGCAGCCCGACGGCGGAAACGCTGCTCGTGCGCCGCGACGGCGACGACGTGTTGTTTCTCAACGATCTGAGGCACCAGAAGGGCGCAGCGCTCAAATTGAGGATTCCAATCACACGGACCGATGTGCCCGCAGTCCGAGCCGTACTTGGGGAGAGAGGCGTGTTTTCCGGACCGGACTACCGCGAGACGCCAGTTGTCGCCACGGCACGCGAAATTCCGAACACAAACTGGCTAATGATCGCGAAGGTGGACCAGGAGGAAATCTACGCACCGGTGCGCAATCAAGCCTGGACCGCCGGCATTTTCACCGCGCTTCTGCTCGTGGCAGCCCTGTTGACGGTTGGCCTGTTCTGGCGACAGCACGGCCTATCCGTCGTCCAGCAGGAATTGGCCGCACGCACGCTGGCCGAGGAAGCGCTACGCGCCAGCGAGGAGCGCTTCCGCCTGCTGGTGGAAGGCGTTCAAGACTACGCGATTGTGATGTTGGATACAGAAGGAAGCGTGATCAGTTGGAATAATGGCGCACAGCGCATCAAGGGCTACCGGGCCGATGAGATCCTTGGAAAGAACTTCTCCTGTTTCTACCTGGCTGATGCCATCCAGCAGAAAGTTCCCGAACGTGAATTAAGCGAGGCGCTAGAGAAAGGCCGCTTCGAAGACGAGGGCTGGCGCGTGCGCAAGGACGGCTCGCGCTTCATGGCCAGCGTGATCATCACAGCCGTACGCGACGAAAACAGCACTTTGCGCGGATTTTCGAAGGTGACCCGTGACATCACCGCACGCAAGCAGGTAGAGGAGGCCTTGCGTCTCTCGGAGGAAAAGTTCGCGACAGCCTTCGCGAATAATCCGGCCGCGATCGCGCTGACGCGACTCGACGATGGCGTGTTCCTCGATGTGAACAGAACCTGGGAGAAATTGGTGGGCTTTGGCCGTCACGAGGCTATCGGCCATAGTGCGCGCGAGATGGGCGTCTGGCCGACGACCGAAGCGACTGCGCAGTTTGTGCAGGTGCTGCGCGAAAAAGGCTCCTTGGACGGATGGGAGCAGATATTCATCAGGAAGTCTGGCGAGCCTCTCGTGACCCAACTTTCCGCTCAGGTCCTCACGATGCAGGGCGAAGCGGTCGTTCTCTCTGCGCTCCTCGATGTTACCGAGCGCAAACACATCGAAGACGAAGTCCACCGCCTCAACGCCGAACTCGACGTGCGTGTACAGCAGCGCACGGCCGAACTGGAAGCCGTCAACAAGGAGCTGGAAGCCTTCAGCTATTCGGTGTCCCATGATCTGCGCGCACCGCTGCGGCACGTACAGGGCTTTGTGAACTTGCTGCGAAAAAACGCCGCTGGAGCGATGGATTCCAAAAGTCTGCACTACATGGAGACGATTGCCAATTCGGCCCTGCAAATGGGCAACCTGATCGACGATCTGTTGATCTTCTCACGCATGGGGCGGCAGGAACTGCGCCGGGATCCCGTGGACATGAAACAAATTGTGGCCGAAGCCCAAGCCAGCCTGGCTGCGGAAACCGAAGGCCGCAAGATCGAGTGGAAGATCGGCGCTCTTCCGCTTGTGAACGGCGACCGCAGCATGTTGCGGCAGGTCTGGACCAACCTCCTTTCGAACGCGGTCAAGTACACCCGAGGACGCGCGGTCGCACAGATCGAAGTCGCAGCCAGAATCGAGAACGGCCAGCACGTCATGTTCGTCAAAGACAATGGCGTCGGTTTCGACATGCGCTACGCGGACAAGCTTTTCCGCGTGTTCCAGCGCTTGCATGGCGCGGACGAGTTCGAAGGAACGGGCATCGGGCTGGCCAACGTGCGACGCATCGTCGCGCGCCACGGGGGGCGCACCTGGGCTGAAGGCGAAGTGGAGGTGGGGGCCACGGTCTATTTCACTCTTCCCGCGGCGGAGCAGCCGGCTTTGACCGCGGAGGTGCGGGCAACACGGCGGGGCATTCCGCGGATACAGCTTACCGGGACCGTTTCGGAGGGCCGAACAAAGGAGGGGTAGGTTGCACGGGTGGCACGCACGTGATTGGCGCCGTTTTTGGCGCCAATCTCGTGCGTGCAAGCGCAAAGAACCCGCACGCTTGAGTTCGCGCCAAAAAGACGGCGCGAACACAAACGTGCCACCGGCGGGACAAACAAAGGAGGGATGATGGGCGGACTGAAACGGATCCTGCTGGCGGAGGACAATGCCAATGACATCGAACTGACGCTGGAGGCGTTGTCGGCGCATCACCTGGCAAATGAGGTGGTCGTGGTTCGCGATGGCGCGGAGGCCCTGGACTACCTGCGCCGCGAGGGCAAGTACAAGCTCCGTACACCGGGGAATCCCGCCGTGCTGCTGCTGGACATCAAGATGCCCAAGGTGGACGGGTTGGAGGTTCTGAAGCAAGTCCGCGCGAACCCTGAGTTGAAAACGGTTCCGATCGTGATCCTGACGTCATCCCGCGAAGAGAGAGACATCGTGGAAAGCTACCGGCTGGGTGTGAACGCATACGTCGTCAAACCGGTGGATTTTTCTGCCTTCGTCAAGGCGGTTACGGAGCTGGGGATCTTCTGGGCGCTGATCAATGAACCGCCGCCGTTGAACAAGCAGCAGCAGCCCTGATGCAACCGGAGAAATCGAACAAACAGGGACAGGCTTACGTGACTTGGCGCCAGAGCGAGCACTCGACACTATGGAAAAAGCACTGCGTATTCTGCATCTGGAAGACAGCGCGGCGGACGCCGAACTGATCCAGGAAGCCTTGCGGGCCGACGGGCTCTCGTTCGACGTCGTAACGGCGCGCAACCACGCCGAATTTCAGGCCGCGCTGAAAGTACCTCCCTACGACCTGGTGTTGTGCGACTACAACCTCCCAGACGTTGACGGTCCGGCCGCCCTGGAAGAATTGCGCGCACAGTACGTTGACGTGCCGTTTATTGTCGTTTCTGGCGCGATTGGCGAGGAACGGGCGGTCGAATTACTCAAAAGCGGCGCGACCGATTACGTCCTGAAAGACCGCCTGGCGCGCTTGGGCACTATCGTGCGGCGCGCGCTGGAAGAAGCAAGAGCACGGGCGGAGCAGCAGCGCGTCGAACAAGCCCTGCGCGACAGCGAAGCCAAGTACCGCCGCCTGCATGAAAGTATCACCGATGCCTTCGCCACCTCTGATATGGCCGGGCACCTCACCGAGTTCAACCGCGCCTTTCAAACCATGCTTGGCTACTCCGATGCCGAGCTCCGCGGCCTGACCTACATGGACTTGACACCTTCTCGCTGGCACGACCTCGAAACGCGGCTCCTACATGAGCAGGTCCTACAGAGGGGCTACTCCGACATCTATGAGAAGGAGTACAAGCACAAGGATGGAACGGTCTTTCCGGTCGAAGTTCGGACCTTTCTACTGCGCGATGAAGCGGGACAGCCTGCTGGCATGTGGGCCATCGTGCGCGATATTACCGAACGCAAGCGCGCCGAGGAGGAACTGCGCAAACGCGAGGAATGGTTGAGCGGCGTGATGCGGCACACCCGCTGCATTATGTGGAGCGGCCTGGTGGTGGGACGCCCCGGCTGGGAAGACGATGCCGAGGGCCGAGGAAATCGTTTCGATTGGCCGGACACCGTCTTGGACGAGCAAGCGGCCCAACAAGTCCTGCCTCTGGACGTGCCGCCCGGCAAGACCTACCTTCAGGCATGGGTCGCCAGCCGCGACCCGAACGACTATCGCGCCATGCTCGCCACCTCCACCGCTGCTCTGCGAAGCGGCGCGGGCCACTATGCGCAGGATTTTCGCTGTACGGATCGCTACGGTAAGGTCCATTGGATGCATGAGGAGGTCACGCTTCGCCCCATTGCGGATGGACGCTGGCAGAGCTATGGCGTCGTGACCGACATCACCCAGCGCAAAGTTGCCGATGAAAAGTTGCGTGAAAGCCAGGAGCGTTACCGGCTCATCGTCGAGACATCGTCCGAAGGCATTTTCGTCATGGATGCCAAGGAGGAGTTGATCTGGGTCAACCAGACCCTCGCACAAACCCTCGGCTACACGGCCGAGGAAATGCTCGGGCATTCGCTCACGTCGCTCGTTGTTAAGGCCGGCGCCGAAACAGGGCAGACCAGGATTCGCAGGCGCAGCAAGACCGACCGCTACGAGTGGCGTCTGCGGCACAAGGACGGCAGCGAGCGCTGGATGATCGCCTCCATGACGCCCATGCTGGACAAAGCCGGCCAGTTCAGCGGCGCGTTCGCCATGCTGACCGACATCACCGAACGCAAGCGCGCCGAAGAAGCTCTGCGAGAAAGCGAGGAGCGCTACCGGCTGCTGGCCGATCACACCGAGGACATCGTGGTGCTCTTTGACAGTGAGAGCAACCGCCTGTATGCCAGCCCGTCGTTCTACCGCAAGAGCGGCTGGCGTGCGGACGAAGTGGATAGTAAGCAGTGGCGGACGCGGGTGCATCCCGAAGACCTTGCCGAAGTTGAGCGCGCCCACGCCGAGAACCTGGCCGGAAAAGCGACCAAAATCGAGTACCGGGCCCGAAACAAGGATGGTTCCTGGCAGTGGCTGGACACAAGCTGCAAACCGATCCTTGGCGCGGACGGCAAGGTCTGGCGCATGCTAGTGTGGGCCCACGACATTACCGCTCGCAAATGCGCCGACGAAGCGCTGCGCGAAAGCGAGGAGCGCTTTCAGCAGTTGGCGAACAACTCCGATGAAGTTTTCTGGATGTCAGACGTGGCCCTTGGCCGAATGCTCTACGTCAGTCCAGCCTATGAACGCCTATGGGGACGTTCACGCCAGAGCCTTTACAGCAATCCGCAGTCTTTTATGGACGCCGTCCATCCGGAGGACCGCGAGCGAGTGCGCAACATCGTCCTGAACCAACGAAACATTGGGGCCACGGCTCAGATGGTGTACCGCATCGTTCGCCCGGATGGCTCGTTGCGTTGGGTCTGGGATCGAGCCGTGCCGGTGCGGGACAAGACCGGACGCATCTACCGTTTGGCCGGGGTCGCGGCCGACATCACTGAGCGCAAGAAAGCCGAAGCCGAATATGAACTGTTGATGACCGCGATGGATCAGGCCGCGGAGGCGGTCCTGATTACAGATGCCCAGGGAATCATACAGTATGTCAACCCGGCTTTTGAGGCCATTACGGGTTACACGAGGGCGGAGGCCATCGGGCAGAACCCGCGCATCCTCAAGAGCGAGAAGCAGGACGCCGAACTCTATCGGAGCTTGTGGAGCACGATCAGCGGCGGAAAGAGCTGGCAAGGGCGCCTGATCAACAAGAAAAAGGACGGCTCCCTTTATACTGAAGAGGCGAACATCTCCCCCGTGCGGGATGCCACGGGCGCCATCACCAACTACGTGGCCGTGAAGCGCGATGTCACGCGCGAGGTGAGTCTGGAGGCCCAGTTCATCCAAGTCCAGAAGATGGAGGCAATTGGCCGCCTGGCGGCTGGCGTTGCCCACGACTTCAACAACCTGCTGACCGTTATTCTCGGCCGCTGCGAGATGCTGCTGGAAAAAGCCGAAGAGCCGCGCGTGCGGCGCGATCTGGACTTGATCCATTCGTCGAGCAAACGCGCGGCGGCGCTGACGCGGCAGTTGCTGCTGTTCAGCCGCCAGGAATCGACGCAGCGGAAGGTCATCGGCCTGAACGATGTTGTGGTGAATATGGAGAAGCTGCTGCGGCGCGCCATCGGGGAAGACATCGATCTGATCACCGACCTGGTGCCGGCCCCCAGCTTTGTGAATGCCGACGCCGGCCAGATCGAACAGGTCATCCTGAACCTTGCCGTTAACGCACGCGATGCGATGCCCAAAGGCGGAAAGCTGATTATCCAGACGTCGCTGGCGGAACTTAGCGCCGACGGTGCTCTGCGGCCCCAAGGCTCGCAGCCGGGATCACATGTGGTGCTCGCCGTGATGGATACCGGCTGCGGCATGTCACCCGAGGTTCAAGCGCACATTTTTGAGCCGTTCTTTACAACAAAGGAGGTGGGCAAAGGCACGGGACTGGGGCTGTCCACGGTTTATGGGATCATCCATCAGCACGGCGGCAGCATTCAGATCGCCAGCCAACTAGGCCGCGGCAGCACGTTTAAGATTTATCTGCCGCGCTGCATGGATACCCTGGTGGCGAAAAGTTCAGGTCACCGCCTGCCGAGCGTGCGCGGCAACGGCCAGACGGTGCTGCTGGTGGAGGACGAGGAACTGGTAAGGGAACTGCTGCAGGAGAGGTTGGCGCAGTTTGGCTACCACGTTCTGCCCGCTGAAAACGGAGAAAAGGCTCTGGCTGCCGCCGCCCATCACGTGGGCCCCATCGACCTCCTCCTTACCGATGTGGTGATGCCCGGCATGGATGGTGTCGAGGTCGCCACGCGATTGCGGCAGACTCGTCCGGACCTGAAGACACTCCTTGTCTCCGGTTACTCCGACGGCCTGCTTTCGCGCGGCGGCGTGTTGGACGAACGCACGCAGTTTCTGCCCAAGCCCCTGCGCACGGACCTGCTTTCACAGAAAATCGCGGAAATGCTCGGTTTGGCGTAACGCAATCCTCCCGGATTGCACCCGGCAGTCCAGCTCATGCGACGCCGTAGGCCGGCGCGAAGTCAAGGCCGATGGCGGCGGTCCGGCGCGTGGTCGGCCGCCTTCTGATGCGCCGCAGTTGTTCCGTAACGCGTTGCTGCTCCCGGCTCATTTCCACCGAGCGGCACAGCAGCTTTGCCCGGCGCACAAGATCCTGGCAGCTCAAGGGCTTGTTGAGGAAGTCCGAGACACCGTGGGCCAGCGCCGTATCCACCGTCGTCGTATCGCTCTGTCCCGAGAGAATCAACACGGCGCAATCCGGCTTGCGTTTCCAGATTTCGCGCGCCAATTGCAGCCCATCGATGCCCGGCAACCGCAAATCCACCACCGCGAGCTGGGGGTCCACCGCGCTGAGCCGTTCCAAGGCGGCTTCCGCACTGGAAAAGCCGTGCGCCTCAAAACCTTCGGACTGGAGCACATCGCTCACCAGCGAAAGCACTTCGGGCTCGTCGTCAACACAGATGACCCTGCGGGGCGGCGCCGCATCGGCCGGACACGCGCTCGGTTCAAGCTCGCGCAAGACCGCCTCGATGGCGACGGAGAGTTCCCGGCCATCCGCAAAACGCTCCTTGGGATCCCGTGCCAGACAGCGCGCCACCAGGTCCGCGACGCAGGGGCTGAGATCCGGCCTGGCCCGCCGCGGGTCGGGTACAGGCGCGCTGATTTGGCGAACGTAATAGGTGTCGTTGTATGGCGAGCTGTACGGCAGGTCGCCGGTGAGCAGCTCGTACATCGTCGCCCCCAGGCCATACACGTCCGCGGCAGGGGTGATCTCCTGCCCATAGACCGCCTCTGGGGCCAGAAAGCCCATCGTGCCGGCTAGGGACTCTTCCCGGTGCACTCCGGGCTCCAGAGTGATCGCGGCGAGACCTAGATCGGTCAGCTTTACGGCGCCGTCGCTTCGGCGAACCAATATATTGTCGGGCTTGACATCTCGATGCACGATGAACTTCGCGTGCGCAGCCGACAAGGCTTTGGCGGTCATTAACGCCAGGCGCAGCACGGCCGTTTCGCTGAGCTGGGTTCCGGCGTCCAAGTGCTGTTTCAGCAGTTCGTAGGCGGATGTCCCCTGGACATATTCCATGACAATGAACGTCTCACCGGACGCGGCGTTTTTGTCGACATCGAAGATCCGCACGAGATTGGGGTGCTCAATGCGAGCGGTCAGCCTGGCTTCGCGCACGAACATCGGTTCATCGAGCGCGCATCCTCTCTTCAGGAGCTTTACCGCCACGAGGATGTTCAACCGCGTGTGCCAACCCAGGTAGACCTGCCCCATCCCTCCCTCGCCCAGCAGCCGCTGCAAGCGCACGCCGCCAACCATGGGCAGGCTGCCGTCCTCGGTTCCAGCGACCGCAGCGTTGGGTGGCAAACTCGAATCCATCAGCATCGTATATCTCCTCGTTTCGTTAGCTACACTCGCGACCAGAAATTCCTACTCTTCAGACTGCAGCCATATACGCACTGGAAGTTGTTGCCCCGAACGAGAGCAGCCGCGGCATCTCTGCGCGCACCTGTGAGTCTCTGCAACAGCGCTCAATCAACTTCGGAAGGCTGGTGACAACAATGGGTTTCTGAAGGATCCAGCGGAAGTTCTCGCCGCGCAGTTGATGACACACCAACTGCGTCAGATTGCGGTCCGTCATCAGGATCGCCGGCACGCGTCTCAGTTCGGCATGCTGGGCGCGCAGGTCGCGGACAGCCGTTCTGCCGTCCAGGCCGTCGGTGTCCCAGGCCGCGAGTATCAGAGCCGGCGTAACGCCGTCCACGTGCTCCAGCGCCTCCTCGGGAGTGCCGGCCAGCAGCGCCTCGCCCCCAGCCTGTTCAACCACGGCCTTCAGCAGAGTTCCATGGATCACGTCACTCTCCAGAATCAAAACCGTTGCGTGTTCGTCGAGTTGGAATCTCATGCCGGTGCCTCCCCATTGTTTGATTTCGTAACCGCATTGCATGAACGCAATCTATATGCCATAGGAAAGTTGTACGCTAAGGTCTTTGCACGAGAGGAGATGCGCGGAAACGCGAGCGCTGACAGTATGTCAGGTCCATCGGACAGACTGTAGGACAGGGGATTCTTGAGACGCGCAGCCCGGAATGGTAGCTACTGCTTGAGTGCCGTGAGCAGTTCCACAAATGTTTTGATCATCTTGGGAATCGCTTCGATCTCCAGCGGGCTGGTGCGCATTCGCCAGGTTTCGTACGCGCCGAGGTCGAACTGCTCCGGTGGCGGAATGTACCCGTACCAGCCGTTTGCCAGCCCGATGTTGAAGAGCGGCCCCCTCACCCCGGTCTCGCTTCGCTCGCTCGGCCCTCTCCCGCCAGGGGAGAGGGGATTCTGCTTCTTGAGCTCCAAGCCGCTGGCGGCGAAAATCTCTCCGGGCCAGCCTGCGATCGCCAGATCGCCGATGCGGAAAATTTGCAGCGGCATTGAAACTTCGGCGGGCCATTCCGAAAGGAGAATCTGTTCGCGCGCGCTGTTCTCGGTCCAGCCTTTCAGTTTCTCCACGGGGCGGCCGGCGACGACATCCTTCGCTTTGGCGAGTTCCTCCGCGTTGGGCCGGCGCGTGCCGACGACGCACTCCTTAAGAGCTGAGGCGAGTTTCACGTCGCGGCGAAATTCGAAGCTCTTGCTGACGCGCATGACTTCTTGCGCTAGATCTTCGGCGACGGCGCGCATCTGCTCATACGGCTTGCGCGGCGGCGCTTTTTCCTTCGGGTTGATGTTGTTGATGTCGCCGCTGGTTCCGTTGCACAAAATTCCGACAAAGGGCGGGTCTTGCCGGTCGGCGCCGAGAAGCTGCTGGATGCGATCGGCGAAAACGCCGAAGTAATCGCCGGAGATGTGGCCCGGTCCGACACCACCGACGTAGTGCAGTGAGTAATTCGCCAGCAGCGCCAGCGGCTTGCCGTCGGCGTTCTGGACCGAGAGCACGAAGACCTGTGGATCGGTCGGCCCAGCCGGTTCGCCGTCAGCAGGGTTTGGGGAGTCCCAATTCATCTTGGCTTTTTCGCCCGTGAACCCAAGCTGATTGGTGTAGCTCACGCCCTCCTTAATAAGGACGCGGCGGCAGAAGACGTGCTGCGGAAGAGTGCCGCTGCCCCAGGCGATTTGCGCGGGCGCGAGATTGTTGAGCGCGCACTGCACGGCATCGGCGATGCGCCCCGGCAGCCACGCGCGATAGGTGTCGTCGGCTTCGACCAGGTGCGCGCTGACGCCCGAGCCACCCGAATGCGTGTGTGTGCAGGACATCATCACGCGGTCCGGCGAAATGCCGGTGTGCTGTTGCACGAGTTTCTTCGCTTCGTCGAACACCGGTCGGTCGAGCAGGCAGGTGTCTACGACGGCAAACGCCAGCCGCGTCGTGCCGTCATCAAGCACGAGCGCTCGAACGAAAAGGTCGTCGTGCACGTGCTTCGCGTAACCCGGACCGACCCCACCGTTCATGCGCGTGCCGAGCGCCGGGGTGATGCAAGCCTTCGCCGCTCCCGCGCTAAGCGCGGCGTGGGAGTCGGTGGCGTGCGCGAGAAGAAAGACGAATGTGAGGCAGAGGATCAGAGTGATGTGCATGATGACCTCCAAATCCGAAACAACAAAATTCGAAATCCGAAGGAAACAGCAAACGGCAAAAAAGAGAAAACATCAAACGAGTTCCGCCCCGGTTCGCCGTTTTGCTTCTTTGCCGTTTATCCGTTTCCTTCGAATTTCGAGTTTCGAATTTGCTGTTTCCGCTCTCACTTCGTGAGCGCATCCAGAAATCCCCGCGCCTTTTTCGCTTCGGCGGTGATCTTCGCCGCGTCGTCGAGTTTCGCGAGGCATTCGACAATCAGCGGACCGCTGGTGAAGCCGCCTTTTTTCAGTTTCGCGAGCACGTCGGGGAATTTCACCAGTCCGGTGCCGGGCGTGACCATGACTTCCTTTGGTGCCTTGAAGTCTTTGATGCTCACGCCGGAGACCAAGCCGTCCACGGATGCAACGTCGTCTACGGGATCAAGCTTGCCGTCGGAGTAATAATAGATGTTGCCCGGATCGTACCAGATGCGGAAGTTCTTGTGTCCAACGCTGTCGATAATCTTCCGGCACTGAGCGCCCGTTGCGTTCGAGCCGCCGTGCGGCTTGACACTAAGGCCGACGTTCTTGGACGTGGCGTAGTCGCAGCATTCGGCGACAACTTTGTAGTACGCATCAACCAGTTTGGCATCGCCGGTTCCGCCGAGCATCAGGTTTGGGCAGGCACAGAGCGCACAGTGATCGACGAGCTTTTTCAAGCCTGTGATTCCGGCCTCGACGGACTTCGCGACCGGGAAATCGCCGCCGTAGATCGAGAGTGTCTTCAGTCCGCGCTTTTTGACTTCGTCCGAAATCGCGCTGACTTCTTCCGGTGTGGAATCGACATTGATGACGACCCAGTTCTTCCCTTTCGCCGTCATGATGCCAGCGTACTTGAAGCCGGCCTCGGCGATGCCATCGAGCGCGATTTTGTACTCGAACTTGTCCCACGGCCGCGTGTAGCAGCCGATCTGATAACCGGCTTCAGCCGCGAAGCTGCGCCAAGGCTGAACGAGTCCGGCCAGAGTAGTGGCGGCAGCGGACTGAAGGAATGTGCGACGAGAAGGCCCATGTTTGGTCATCGTTTCGGCGCTCCACGAAGAACTGGACAGAATCGGCCAGCACGGGCAGCCAACAGCAAACAGAGGCTGCCCGTGCCACATAACTAGGCCGTTCTGATCTTCCGCTTCTCCGCATCGTAGATCGTCTTCTTTCCGGTCTCGTACGACTTCATCGCCATAATGTTGGCGATGGAATGCTGGTAGCCAGCTTCGATGGGCGCGTTGCACTTTTCACCGCTGCGCAGGCACTGCAGCCAATCGAGGAAGTGATCGGGGCGTTCGATGGGCTTGATCGGATTCGTGCCGCGGATCGGGCCTTTGGCTCGATTGGGCGCGCCTTCGGCCAGATACGTCGGCGCGGCCCAGTTGTTGAAATCGAGCACGCCCTGATCGCCGAACAGCTTTCGCGTGCAGCCGTAACCGTTGCCGAGATTGTTCGAACTGCTGACGAGGAAGCCTTCCGGATAGATCCACGTCGCCTGGATGCAGTCGGGCGCCGTGAACTGGTGTTCGTCGTTCCACGTAAACGTGCCGCCGAGGCAGACGCATTCTTTCGGACAACTCGCTCCGGTAATGTAATGGACCAGGTCGATGAAGTGGCTGCCGAAGCCCGGAATCGGGCCTTTGGAGAATTCGTAGTAGCCGTACCATCCGGAATACACGTCCGAACGGAAAGGCCGTTCGGGCGCGTTGTAGAGGAACTCCTTATAGTCCACGTCCTCGCGCCGCACGTCCTTCAGGTACGCGTACCAATACGGCTTCTCGTTATTACGGCATTCTTCAATGCGCGAAATCTTGCCGAATGCGCCGGTCTTGAACAGTTCACGCGCGCCGTAAATCTCCGGCAAGCTGCGAATTTGCGTGCCGACCTGCGCAACGATGCCGGCTTCCTTCACGGCATCGACCGCGCTGATCAATTCGTCCAGTTCGCGCGCCATGGGCTTTTCGACGTAGACGTGTTTCTTGGCCTTGGCGGCCGCTTCCAGATGCAGGCAGTGCACGTGATCGGGCGAGGCGATCATCACGGCGTCGACGTCGTTCAGCGCCAGCAGATCGCGATACGAAACGAACTGCTTCGCGTCGCGGCCGAACCACTCTTTCACTTTCGCGTTCGCCTGCTCGCGAGCCACTTTCCACGGATCGGAGACCGCGACGATTTCGAAGTTCGTCGCCTTCACGTGCTTGTAGATGCCTTCCATGTGCGCGTGGATGCCGCGGCTGCCGCAGCCGATGATGCCGATGCGAATGCGATCGTTGGCGCCAATGGAGCGGGCTCGCTCGGCGGCCGTAATCGCGCGGGGCGCAAGAATGGCTCCCGCCGCCAGAGTCGCGGCGGTCTTGAGAACGTTGCGCCGGGAAGTCAACGGCGCCGAGTGCTGAGATTCCTGCGTGTTCATGCGCGGACTCCTTTCGAAGCTGGATCTGTGACAAGCATATTGCCAGTTCTGTCTAAACGTACACCGCCGGCATCCTGTTGAGGGTGCTGCAAGCAAGCATGTATCGCGTTTCAAAAAGAACCGGCGCAGTTGCCTGCGCCGGGTTTCGTACGGGAGCCATGGGTACGCGCTACCTCGCCATGAACAGACCGCCTTTGTCCTGCTTGGCCTTGTACGTGCCGGAGACGTTGGTGCGCGCGTAGCCGTTGCCGGCGAGCACCACGAACGCATCGACGGTGGCCGTCTGCCCTTTCGTGCCGGCGGTGGTGGCATTCAGCGAACTGACTCCATTTAGTTTGAACGCTCCGAACGACTGCCCGCGCGCCGTAATGGTGAGCTTGCCGGGCCGCGATGTGAAGGCCTGGCCTTTCGCCGGCTTCTTGTAGCGCAGCGACGCCTTGACGGTCGGGGACAGTGCGGAACTGCCTTTTGAATTCAACGTGGTGCTGCCGATCAGGCCGCCGACCTGCCACTTGAGCAGCGCGCCGGCGGGGTTGAATCCCGCGGGAAGTTGTATGGTGCCTTTCAGAGCAAGCACGTCTTTGTTGAGAGAACTTGGAAACGCGAACTTCACGCCAATTTGCTGCACGACCAGTTCAGCCGTGGGCAGTCCGTTGGTGATGTTCGCTTGGGCGTCGAGGGCGGCAACGGTCAGGCTGCCGCTGTTGCTGTTGCCGTTGGGATCGGTCACGGTCACGGTTACCTGGTACGCGCCTGGTGCGACAAAGGTGTGCGAGATACTGCCGTCTTGAGTCGTGACCACGCTTCCATCGCCGAAATTCCAGGTGTAGGTCAGAGCTTGAGCATCCGATGCCACGACGCTGAACGTGAGGGCTTCGCCGACATTTGCCGTGCTCGCGCCGGCCATGGGCCCGCTTTGAATCGACGGGGCCGTCGTGTCCACAACATCGAAGCCGGCGCTCACCGCCGAGCCCAGTCCGCTGCCGGCAGCCGTCAGCGTATAGCCCTGACCGACCACGTCGAGGCTGAGGTTCGTGAATGAGGCGACGCCTTTGTCAGCCGCAATGGTCGTCG
Source organism: Planctomycetota bacterium (assembly GCA_036504595.1). Classification (GTDB taxonomy): domain Bacteria; phylum Planctomycetota; class SZUA-567; order H5-PLA8; family H5-PLA8; genus DASXUX01. Next base: position 250,371 of record DASXUX010000042.1, read on the forward strand.
TGCCGGAGAGCGTTGCCGCGGCGCGGTTTGAACCCAGGGACATCGTGATCTTCTGAGTCGCCGTCGTAACAACGTTGCCGCCGGCATCCAGCACGGACACCTGAACCGCGGGGCTGATGGCCGCTCCAGCTTCCGTGCGGCTAGGCTGCGTGGTGAACACGAGCGCAGATCCCGGACCGACGTTGATGCTGAACGGAGAGCTCTCCGCGGCCGGGAGCGAAGCGTACTTTGCAGAAAGCGTGTAGCCGGAGCCAGCCTTATTGATGATCAGGTTCCCGAAAGTCGCGATGCCATTGAGCACCTGATCCGTCGTCGTGCCGCTCAGTGTCCCGCCCGGCGGCTTTTGTGCCAACGTGACGCTGATCGTTCCACTTGAGCCGGAAATGGTGTTGCCGGAGGCGTCCTGCACGGCGATATGAACATCCGGCGACATCACCGCTCCGCCCGTGCCGCCTTGTGGTTGAGCGACGTAGACCAGCCGCGCCGGAGGCCCCGCTGAAACATTGAAAGTGCCGCTGACCGCGCCGGCCAGAGGCCCCGATGCCGCACTCAGCGTGTACCCTTGGGCTGCTCTATCGATGCTCAGATTGCTGAACGTTGCCACGCCGCCCACTGCCGCGACAGTGTTGGTGCCGCTCAATGTCCCGCCGCCAGGATTAGTGGCGATGGCGACGGTGACATTATTGGTGGCGCCGCTGACGTGATTGCCGAAATTATCAAAGACGCTGACTTGCGGCGCCGGCGAGAGCATTGTGCCGGCGGTCGTGTCGGCAGGCGGCGTTGAGAAGACAAGCTTTGCCGGAGCGCCAGCGGCAACCGTAAAGGGATTGCTGGAGCCTGTCTGCCCCGCACCGCTGACCGTGAGGATGGTCCCGCTTTGTGCGGAGGTGATCGTCAACGTTTGCGACGCAAGCACGCCGCCAGTGAACGTGCCGCTGTTAACCGGTGCGCCGCTGAGCGTCGCGTTGGCCGTGATCTGCACCGATGAATTGTAAGCAGTGATCGTGTTGCCTTTGGCGTCTTGTGCGGTCACCTGAATGCTAAAGCTCGCACCGGCTGTTTGATCGGCCACTGCCCCCCCGCCGGCCTTCTCGATGCGGAAGTGATCCAAATCGCCCGGGATGACGGTGAAGCCGTTGCTGCTGCTCGTAATTCCCGGCACGGCGACAGTCAGGGTGGTTCCCGCCTGGGCCGAATCGATGGTCACGGATTGGATCAGGATGCCGGCGTTGAAGAAGCCGCTGGTCACCGGAGCGCCTTCCAGAGCCGCGTTCGACGTGATCTGGACAGTGCCTGTGAAATCGGTGACGACGTTGTGGAATTGATCGTTAGCGGCCACCCGGATGTCGAATGGCGTGCCGGCGATTTGGGTCGAAATGTTCGTGCTGGCGGGCGATTGGACGTGGAAATGGGTCATCGGTCCCGGAGCGACGTTGAACGTGCCGCTCGTGGAAGAGGACAGCCCCGGAGACGTGGCGCTGAGCGTGTAGCCGCTGCCGGTTTTGGTCAGCGACAGATCGCTGAAGGTCGCCACGCCGTTTAGCGCCGCGACCGAAAGAGTCCCATGGAAAGAAGAGCCGCCGGGATTGTTGGCGATGGCGAGCGTGATCATCACACTAGAGGTTGTCACCGGATTCTGATTGATGTCTGAAACCTGCACCTGGACGGCCGGCGTCATGGCCGCGCCAGTGATAACGTCCGTCGGTTGGACGATGAAGTCCAGATGATCCGCGACTTGAGGCGTGATCGTGAAACTATTGCTGGTCGCGGACGTCAGCCCTGCCGCGGATGTGGCCGCCAAATTGTATGTGCCGGTGATATCGATGCTGAGGTCGCCAAAGGGCGCCAGGCCGCTGACGACGCTTTGCACCAGCGTTCCCGATAGTGTGCCAGCAACCTGAGTTTTGGCGATCGTGATCGTATCTGTGGCCGACGTAACAACATTGCCGAACGCATCGAAGACGGCGACTTTGGGCGCCGGAAAAATGTTCGCGCTGGCCTGTGTATCCACCGGTTGCACTGCAAAGCTGAGCGAATCTGGGATATCCGGGACGATCTTGAATGGCGCACTGGTCCCTTGCGCATAGCTGACCGTGCTGGCCACCAGCGTGTAGCCATTGCCGACTTTGTCGATGTGCAGATCGGCGAACGTGGCGACGCCAAGCGTTGTTCCACCGACGAGAGTACCGGTCAATTGGCCCGACCCGGACGGATTGTTCCCGATCGCCAGGCTGATGTTCGTGTTCGGAACAGTAGTAACCGTGTTGCCGAAAGCATCCTGTACGGAAACCTGCACGGATGGAAAGATGGGGTTGACGGTGGCATCGCCGGCTGGCGTGTCGGCGGGTTGCACCACAAAGCCAAGTTGCGTGGGCTGGCCGACGTTGATCGCGAACGCGGAGCTGGTGGTGCTGAGCAGGCCTGCGGCTCCGGCGGCGAAGTCGTACCCGCTCGCCGCTTTGTCGATGCTGAGATTGCTGAAGGTGGCGACGCCGCTGCTGGCCTGGACGGTTGTGCTGCCGGAGAGCGTGCCGCCGCCGGCGTTGTTGGCAATTGCGAGCGTCACGGCGTCCGTGGCGGTGGTGACTCTGTTGCCGAATGGATCGCGAATTTCCACCTGCACGGCTGGAGCCATGGTGCTTCCAGCCGTCGTGTCGCTGGGCTGAACGATAAACGCCAACCGATTGGCCGAGCTGGCGAAGATGCTAAAGGAAACGCTGGTGGCGCCGGTGTTTTTAGATGGCAGAACCCAAGGCGCGATGGCATATCTGGGGGAGTCTGACAGGTTCTTGAACGGGTTTCGGTTCCCGAGCGCGCGCGCCGCGCCTCGTTTCGGCGGCTTTTGAACCCAGGGACGGTCGCTTTTGACGGTTGTTGAATGAACCTTCGACAACTCACGACGGAAAGCCTTCATCCACGGTTTCAACAGGCGATCGGGTCTTAGCCTTGATCAACACGGTCGCGACCGGAAATTCAGCCACAACTTGGCGCGGATGCACCTCGAAGGGCCTGAACTCTCTATTGATGCTCCCATAGCGCCGCTGGCCTTTGGCGTCGGGCATCTTGCGCTTGAGGCGCAGCAAGCCGTCCTTCGTGAGCACCACGCACAATTCACCTACGGCCACGTTTGTCACAGACGCATCGATCACAACCTGCTGCCCGTCGCGAGCCAAGTCCTCGGCGCTCGCGCCCCGCACCGTTATCGTGCGCGGCTCAAGCGCATCTGCCTTCACCTTCGAGCCCGGCTCTGGGTGCTCCCACTCGCGGCCTTCCTGTTCATCGGCAGCGGCCGTGCCTGCGAGCGGTATCTCTGGGTTGTCGAACGCGGGCATGCGTGAAATCGTCTTGCGCAGAATCGCTTCCGCAGGCAGGCGCGCCTCATGGAACTTCTTGCGGAAGTCGGCGTTGGCCGCAAGTTTCTCGATGAACTTCGCGCCGCCCTTCATCATCGCGCGCTCTTGATCGTCCATCAAGTCTTCAGGCTGCATGTTCAGCGTCGCCATCAGGGCCACGGCGTGCTTCGTCGGGCGAGATATTCCCGCTTCCCATTGTCCGACCGCCCCAGGCGACACGCCGAGCTTCGCGGCCAGCTCCACCTGCCGAAGCCCGGCGCGCTTGCGGGCATCCGCGATGCGCTTCCCGATCGAGTTCATAGACCCTCCGGAATGAAACGTAAATCAAGAGACCCTTAGCACAACTAAAGATTTCTTTAGTTTTGCTATTGACTCCCGTCTTAGGCGCGCTAAGAAATAGGCATGCTAAGAAACGCGCGACAACTGCTCGGACTCACCCAAGCGACGATCGCGGATGCAACGGGACTGAGCATCCCGACGATCATCAACCTCGAACGTGGCTTCGGCCGGTACGTCAACTCAGAATTGCTGCGACGCTTCCTACTTGCTGAATACGAAAAGCAAGCGCCCCTGTCCCCAGAAGAGCGTGACAAGGCGTTTCGGCTGCTGATCGGAATCTCGATGGACACAGACCCCAGCGGGCGCGGCAGACGCCGCAATCGCCGCGCGACAGCGGAGGTTCCCGCCGCCCCAAAAGCCGAAAGCGCCGCCGCCCAGGACAGCAGCGTGGCGGCGCTCAAGAATGATGACGCGCAGGGGTTGTCGAATGTTTCTTCGACAACCTCCCTCCAGCCTCAGCCGGACGGGTTGTTGAATAAACCTTCGACAACCTCCCCCAGTCTTCCTATCGAGGAGGGTATTACCCCCTTTTGGAACCCCGCCGATCTCGTGAGTAAAGCGGGCACAGCGAGCGCCTACATCAAGGTCAGCAGCCACAAAGGCCAGTCCGGATTCAACGCACTCCTCAAACGGTTCTACGATGATGTCCGCGCCCAACATCCGACTTGGCTAAAGGGTGCGTGCGATGATGGCAACCTTTCAAAGAAGCTGCGCCGTCTAAGCGGCGTCTCGATCCGCGATCGCCAGCGCGATCCAGACACCGCCAAGCGCCATGCGGACATCTTCAACTTTGCCGTGAATTACGTTGCATGCGTCGAACAGCATGCGCACAGCAAGAGCGCGTATCAGGGGCGCTCCTGGCAAGATCAGCGCGCAACGCTACTGGGTTACTGGGACACGCCGGAATTCAAAGCGCGCCTGTTCGAGGTCGCTGGCCGCAAGCTCGCCTTCGGTACCTTTGAGCATATCTATCGGGCACTCTGCGGAAAACTCTCACCCGCCGAACGGGCAAACGAGAAATACGTGCAGGCGTGCCTGGGCGATGTCCCAGACTACGCGGGCCAATACCTGCAAATCGACGGTTCGGGCATCCCGGTTGAAGTGCTTAACGGATGGGGCAAGGCCCGCGCCGATGGCGATCTGGACCAAGTCGCCGCGTTCATTACAGACGTGCTCAGTCTGCGCACGTGGATTCACACCGAAGGCAACACGTCCGAAGTTTACCTATGGTCGCCGCTCCTTATGAAGTTTTTCCGCTCGCAGAATTTCGCTCCGGAAAAGTTGCTCACGGATTTGGGCGGGCGGCTCTTTCACACGCTGCGCGCGCAGCAGCCGGGGCAGTCCATCAACCTCGACGAAGGCTTGCGTCTCGCGCTGGCTGTGGGTGTGCAGCCGGCCAATCACACCGCTCACAACGCGCGCGCAAAAGGCGTAGTGGAACGCGCGGGAGTTGGGGCGGGAAAAAGTTCCCTGAAGCGCGTGCTCGTTGCGCGGATCGCGAAGGCGTTGTTCACCGAACTGAGCCGCGTTCCGCTGGATCATGGACACGTGAACTATCGCCAGATTGCCAGCGAGATGGAGTGGCGCGAAATCGTCGGCGTATGGGAGCGCATGCTGAACGCGCGCAAGGTTCACCGCGTAGACGCCGGCCAGTATGAGCGGGATGAAGTATGGATGCTCCCGCAGTACGTCGAACGCCGCGCACAGCGAGCGTTGGTTGCCGACTGGACAGAACGCTACGGCAACGTGATCGCCTCGGGCTTCTGCATGGAAGTTCGCGGACAGAGCAAGTTGCACTACAAGGGCGCGCGCGCGGAATTGCGCACGGCTCTAGCCGAACCGTTGCGCGCCGGTTCCGTCGCCATCCTGTTTCCCGGCGGGCTGCGCAAAGGCGATGAACAGTACAGCGATGAATTGCTGCGCGGCGTGATCATCGAACCGCGTGAGCATGGCGGGTTGCCGACGTACCACGGAATCGAAGCGCTGAAGGTAAAGAAGAGCTTCGCGGGGTACGACCTCGACCGGCCGAAAGTGAACGAACATCCGAAGGCAATTCCAGAGACGGAACATGAGCGGCAGCGACGCGTGTTTGTCGAGGCCGGCAAGGTCATTCCGGCGAAGGTGCGGCAGGCAACTACAGACGACATCGTGGATCAGTCGCTCGCCGACTTGACGCGATAGCCCCCGCACAGGGACAGGACAACGGGAGGAGGGACAAGTGCTCGAATCTGTAGTCAGCAAAGACTCACAGCCAGTTCCGATCATCCGGCGCGCCGAACGTGACGACGCGATCGGGGAACTGGCTTCGAAGATTCGCGCCACATACGCGGATGCAACGGAACTCAGGCGCGAGGCTCAGAAGAAAGGCGTCGAGATCGGACGCATGATCGTTGACGCGTGCCGTAATCCTGAAGTGATACGGCTGCACGCAGCGGCGGTCGCGAAGGAGAAGGCGAAGAACAATGGCGGCGGCACTCCCCAGCGCATCTACAACTGGATCGCCGAGGAACTCGCCACACTCAAAGGTTACAACGCGGATTACCTTGAGCAGGTCTGCCGCCGCTATCTGCGCGGACTGAATAAGAAACTCAAGAACGAAAACAAGCCCGAGACGAAGTACCTCGAAGGCGGCGGCATCGAGATTCCGGTCTCCGGACCGCTGCCCGTCGTCAAGATTGAGCCGCCGCTCAGCAAGCCGATTGATCATCCGCGGATCGAAGAGGATCTCTTCGAAGACGCAGAGGAAGCGCCGGCCGCCTCGAAGCCCAGCGCGCCCCCGCAGCCACTCACACCGCAAGAACGCGCCGCGAAAATTGCAGATCAACTCACAGAGGAAGCGGGCGAAGACAAGCTCAATCCGGCCTTCTGGCGCGTGCTGGTTGAGAAGCTCACACCAACGTTGAAGCAGAACGGATTCGTCGTCAAACGCAAACGAAGGAGACACGCATGAGAACGTACCAGGAACTCGACACGCGGCAGAAGCGGCTCGTGAAACTCTGCCGGGAATGCGGTCCCGCAGACAAGACGATGCTCGACATCGTTGCGCAAAGCACCTACCACGATGGCGGCGTAACAACGGCGCTGCGAAGTGAAGAGGCGGCATCCGCGAAGGCGCTGAAGTATCCAGCCGTTGCCCTGATCGACTGCAATGAACTGTCTCTTTACGCGGGCCTGCAAAGTTGCGCCCGTCGCTTCGCGGTCAAGGGCGGAAGCTATCAGACGCTGATCTACAACCTCTGTGCTGCGCTGAGCGAATTGAATAGCAGCACGAAGCGCCCCGTGTGCATCGTTGTGGATCACGTCGGCAAGGTGTCGTGTGAACGCCTGGGCACGTTGTACCGCGCTGCCGATGAAGCGCGGTATCGCCTGGGCCTTTCCGTGCGCATCGTTTTTATCTCAACGCAGGCGTGGCTCTATGACCGCGAGGCAGGCGGAAAGATTTGGAAGTTTCCGGAGCGGAATGAGCTGATCGCCGGGCGCGCGCGCATGTGGAATTACAACAAGAAGGAACTGAAGTTCCTTCGACCCGCCGAGGAATTCGTGCCCGTGACAGAAGCCACACCGCTGCTGGACGAAGTGCCGGCCGCAGAGGTTGCGCGAGCCGTGGCGAGCTGATCGCCTGACCGCGCCCTGGTCGCCTCGACGATTAGACACCGCGAGGCAACCGGGATGCGGCCAGCGGGGACGCAGAGACCAGACAGGACGGGACAGGAAAGGAGGCACGGTGAAGGACGCAAGACTCAGGCTTATCGAGACGGCGATTCGCGAGTACGCGCGCAATTTCCATGAACGAAATTCGACGCTCAACCGCCTCGAAAAGGCGATCTATGTTCGATCGCTCAAGCTGGGTGTGAAGGAACTTTGCCCGAAAGACGAAGCGGCGGCGGTGCTCGCTGCCTACGACGAAGACGAAGCGAAGGCCCGCGCGCAGACCGAAGCGGCGCGCATCGCCCGACTCGCCAAGAAGACGGAAGGCCCGGCCCTTACGACGCCGGCCGGTGCATCGATCTCAAGCTCTGACGCAAAACTGTGCAGTTGAAAACGGGGAACCAAAGGGGAGGAGCGAAAGTGAACATCTATCTGGCCGCGAGGTACTCGCGGCATCTGGAAATGCAAGGCTACTCGAAGCGGCTCGCGGACCTCGGGCATCGCGTGACAAGCCGTTGGCCGTGGGCTGGACATGAAGAAGACGAGGCGAGCGAATCGGGAATGGGAGAATCCTTCGCGCGCAACGCGGCGCAAATCGACCTGGGCGACATCGCGGCGGCGCAGATCGTCATCAACTTCACCGATGGCCTGGGCAAGGGCGGCGCTCAACGCGGCGGAAGGCATGTCGAGTTCGGACTGTCCGTTGCCCTGGGCAAGCGCGTGATGCTGGTTGGTCCGCGCGAAAACGTCTTCCACTACCTGCCGCAGGTCGAGCAATTCGACAGCTTCAATGAGTTGCTTCTCGATCTCGCCGCATCGCACGAACCCGAAACGCCCGGCGTTCTAGCCGGACTCTTCGACAACACGAAACATGTCGGCGGCGTGGAGGCGATCAAGCGATGAACCGCCTGTGCCTCAAGTGTCGCCGGCCGGTGCGAGCGCCGCTGCATCTGTGCGAACGCTGCGCGCAGACGAACCGGGAACTGTTCGGGCCGCTTGCCGAACCGCCCGCAGTGAAGCCGTTGCAGCGGCGGAAGTACATCTACGAGGATAGGAGCTGCCGATGAGAAGCGCCGTTGCGACCGTGCAGGAACATTTCGCCTCGGGCCGCGCGCCGACAGCCGACGTGATCGACGCCGCGCGCGCGTGCGAAGTGAGACTTCTGGAAGCGCCGGCCGCTCGGGCGGCGCAACGAATCGGACAAGCAGTGACGCTCTCGCCGTACATGCGGGCGCTGCTGCAAGTTTCAGAGGAGTGCGCAAGGGGATGAGCGAACACGTGGAGGAGCCCGCCCTGGTGAAGGGCGGTCAGGGACACAGTGGGGAAAGTCTGGCGAGCGATGCGAAGTTCCTGTTCTGGGCATTCTTGATTCTCGCCTGCGTGCTCACCATCGCGCTGTGCGGACGCGTGAGTGACTTTCGGAAGATGAGTGAGTGCCTTTAACGCGGCCTGAAGCCGCACAACTCAAGAGCCTCGAAAATGAGGCGGCATGGAAAGCGGGCGGGGAGAGGAAGCGCAGTTATGGGTAAGAAGAAACACGTCAAGCTCAACGATCTGGAACTGGCGGGGAAGATCGACCGCTTGATCGAGATCAGGCCCTACGCGAATGAGTACCGCGATCTGACCGGAGACATCAAAGAGGAACTGATGTGCCGGAAGGTCAGCGAGTTCAAAGCGCCGTCCGGCGCGTCCGCAAGTGTGACGCGCAAGATGGGCATGCGCTGGCTGGTTGACAAATGCGTGCAGGTTCTGCCTGCGCCGTTGCTCGACCTGCTCTGCCCGCGCAAGCCCGACACCAACAAGCTCAACGCACGCCTCAAGGCGCTGCCCGATGACAAGGCCCTGGCCGGCTGTCGCGTGGAGCAGCTCGGGAAGCCGACGCTGGAAGTGCTGGCGAAGGGCGAAGTGCTCGCCAGCGACGCGCGCGACGACGAAGACGAAGCGGACGCCGCCTAGCGGCTCTTCTGTCGCTTTCGAATTCTGAATTCTGAATTCAGAACTCAGAATTCGAGAGCGGCGGAAGCATCGCTAAGGGAGTGATGCAGGGAGGAGGAGAGACAGTGAACGTTCAACCGTTGTTGGCTCTGAAGGACAAGTTGGAAGTCAGGTCTGAGTGGCGCGAAGCATCGGTCAGGATTGTTGTTAATGGCACCATCGTGCAGGGCGTAATCGAGCGGCTGGAATCTGCCACGCGCGATCTGCTGCCACAGATTTACGCCCGCGCGTTGCTCAAGGCGGCGGAAGAAGACGAGATCGCACTCAACGCCGCGAAGAAGATCATCGACGAAGCCCGCGCCGCTGCGGGCCTGACTGAGAATCGCGAAGCCGTTGCCGTTGGCACCGTTGCCCTCGCCGTTGCGGAGGCCGCGCGATGAACCCCTATTTTGGATGCATACGCGGGCTTGGGCATCATCTGTGGCGCTCGATGTATGAGACCTGCGACGCCAAAAGGATCGGACTGCCGCGCATTTTGCAGGAAGACATCCTAGACGCCTGCTTTGCGCCGGTTTCCGACCTCCAGGAAGGCCGCGCGGCGCTACATCATATTTTCCATTGGACGGTTCTATCGTTTTGGGACCGCAGCGTAGATCCCCGCCCAGGTTCACACAGCACGTTCATCTTGTTCGGAATTCTCACGTTTGAAGCAGCGGTCGCGAAAGCGAAGTCCGAATGGCCAGAAGTTTGGAAGCGCTACACGTTCACCGTTACGGAGATCAAGACATGACTGAAGCCCAACGCGCCGCGCAGATACGCGCCATCGTGATCGAGTACAAGCGGCAGGTCGAGGAAGGGTTGCGCGAGCGGCTGCACCTGGACATTGACGAGAGCCGAAAAATCTGGGCGTACAACACGCTCGGGCGCGTGGTGCCGACGTTCAATGTATTGAAGGACTGGGAAGTGAATCTGTTGAGAGACTTGCTCAACGGAAAGCCCAACAAGATGGTTGTGCGCGCGCAGGAACTCGCGCCGCTCTGCGGCGTGCACAATCTCGACGCGTGGATCGCCGGCTGTGCAGAGAAGCCATCATTTGAGAAGTGGCGCGGCCACACGCTTGCCACGTTGCCCGCGCCGCAGGTTTACCGGCTCGTAAAAACCTTAGAGACGCGCGGCGAGCGCCGCCCGTCCGGAGCCGCGCGCGAAGCCGACGCGCGCCGCTGCACGCGCCCGCCGTACAACTCGCGCGCCGCCGTGCGAGTCGAGCGCGAACAGAACGAATTGTGGGGCATGTGATGCCGACGACGTTGGACGAAGCGCTCCTGCGATTGCGTACCGTCGAGACGGAGCGTGATGCGCTACGGGAACAACTGCGCGTGGCCTTGCTCGCGTTGCGCGCAATCCACGAAGCGCAGCGTTGCACGGCGGCGCTGATCGAAACGAGGCCGAAGTGAGAAAGAAGATGCCGCCGAAACAGTTGGAGTTTAACTTCGACACCGATGTCTTCATCGCGCCGAATTGCTGGGGGCCGCAGTTCCATGTGATGGACGTGAACCACATGGGCATCGGCGGAGATGAAGACGAAGACACCTTTCACTCACTGGCTGAAGCGATCCAGTACGTGTGGAAGAAGTTCAGAAAGATGCCGATCGTTTGCAGCTTCGATTCGATGGAACCGGAGCGCGGGCAGGCCAGCGGCGTCCGCTACCTTTTCGAGAGCTACGCCGAAGACATGCACTGGAAAGCAAACTGCGGGGGGAAACTCGAATTCGGATACCCGAGAGTCTGGTGAGGAGAGCAGATGAAGAAGACTAAGAAACTTCGACGGCACGATGCGGCCGTGAAGGCATGGGTGAAGATTCGCCAGAAGAAACAGCGCACGCCAAAGTGGCGCATCTACTACTGGACGGTATCGCTCGGCGTCTTCGGCGTGGAATGCCGGGTCGAATGGAACGGCGCAGAGGAGTCTGGCGAGTGGACAACGTTCACTCACATCAAAGACTGCACGGCCGGCGAGCTGCGCGCGCTGGCGCGAGCGCTGGACGCGCGTTTGATCAATAGAGGCTGACTTTAGGAGCGGACAAGATGGGCGCGGTGCAGATGCGGGCGATGCAGTTTCCCTTTGATCCGGAACTTCAGCCGAAGCTGAAGATCGCCGTGATCGGTTCACGCCGGCGCACGGATGACACGCGGAAACTGTGGGAGTTGAATGAGAAGGCGTTTAAGCGCTCGCTGCGCATCAAGCCGTTGCCGGCGCATCTGGCCGATCGCTACGCGCTGGCGCTGCTGAAGGCGGCGAAGATTGTGGCGGCGAAGCACGCGCAATTCACGCCGGCCGGGATGGACTTCGAAGACTTCTGCGCCCTGGTCTACGATCTGGCGTGGCCCGAATTGCAGAAGTACCGGCTCAAGAATGCGAAGGTCACGCTCAAGCAGTATTCGTACATGCTCGCGCGCAACCGGCTGATCGACTGGATGCGCAAGCAGAAGCGCGAGCTGGACCGCGCGCTCGCGGCCGGCGAGATCATCGAGAAGCCGCCGAAGTTCTACTCGCTCGATTCAATCCCCGAACCCTTCGCGCCAGAAGCAGAAGAAACAGACGAGGACGAATAATGGCCACACAGCAGGAAGCCGCCGCATCGGTTGAGCGCGTCATGCGCGCGTTGCTCGCGAAGCTCGAACCGCTCTTGGTGGAACGCGACGGCAACAAGATCGTCGGGGATGTCCGGCGCGCGAAACTCGCCGCCGCGCGCATTCGTGAGTTGCTCGATCGGCTGCGCAATCCGGATCAACTTCAGGCTCTGGGCGGCGCGCTGGCGGCAAGCTACGAAGAAGGCTACGTCGCAGCAAACGCGGCCGGGCTGCTTCAAGGCGGCGCGGGCCTGACGCCGGCGATCGATAAGAACGTGATGCTGGAACTCGGGCGGATCGCCGCCGATCCGCTCGCGGCGGCGCTGAGCAACGCAACGTCTCCGCTTCCGTTCATCGCGCCGAAGATGCTTCCAGAGAAGCAGGCGAAGCTTGCTGAACTCGTCATGGAAGCCAACGCGCGCGGACTGACCTGGGGGCAGACGGCGAAGCTGATCCAGAAGGAATTACCGGAGACGGGGAAGCCCGTGCAAAGCGAACTCATTCGCGGCGCGGCGATCGAGCTTGAGAACGGGTTTGTGATCAGCGCCGAAAAGTACGCGCACATGCTCGCGCGCACAACTACGGTCTGGGCGAATAACAAAGGCACGCTCGATTACTGCGATGACGCGGGAATCGAAACGGTGAAGATCAACATCGCGCCGGGCGCGATCGACTTTTGCCTGGAATTGGAAGGCAAGGTCTTTGCTCTGACTGAAGAGGCCGCGAAGACGTTCGACGTGCCGTTGCTCGCCGATTGTCCGAACGGAGGCCCGCCGTTTCATCCGAACTGCCGCCACAGTCCTTCGCCGTTTGTGATGACAAAAAAACAAGCGGGCAAAGTTCCGGTCGCTGATGATGCGATGCTCACGCGCGGCGAGAAGAGTCCGGTCGCTTCCGCGCAGAAGGCGTTCCTCGATAAGCTCGAAAAAGACCCGACGAAATACGCAGCGCGAATCGCGGAGACGGCGGCGCGGCAAGGGTTCGGGAGTCGAACGGTTCGCTTGACGGGCAGCAACAAGACGCTGGCTGGCGAGCCGATTCCCGGAATCGTGGGGACGAAGGAATTCTTCCCGGCGAAGAATAAGAGTGCCTGGGCGGAAGACGTGCATCTGACCTTGCGCATGGAGGACAGCGGCATCACTTCGCGCAAGGAATACCGGCAGCGCATCGCCGATACGTTGCGCGCGGGCGCAGGCGATCCTGTTGTCTCTTTGCAGGGGCGCTTGATCTTCCACGATCCAAAGGCACGATGGGTTGCGATCGTGCAGCCTGTGGACGGCGAAGTTGTGACCGCCTATCCGTTGGGCTCTGAAGACTGGCAGCGCGACTATGTGGAGCGTTACAAATGACAAGCGCAGACCGCTTCGTCGAACTGTTTCAAGACGAGATGCACGATGCACTGCAATTTGCCTTGCAGGATGCGAGGCAATCGAAGGACGCGCGCGAGGCTGTGCGGCGACTGGGCGGCTATCTCCGTGACGATGGCATGTGGCGCGGAATGATCAAACGCGCGGCGGGGTGGAACGGCGGGGAAGATGCCTGGGCAACACTCGCGCGCTTCATCGCCAAGAATGACGATGGCCGGCCGTGGTGGCAGATTCTGAATTACGCAGACGGAAGGAGCGTCAGTGAGGACGTGAAGGCGTTTTTTGAAGGCGCGGTGTAGACTTAGGCAAAGAGCCAATCTTGAGGAGGGGCTTATGGGATTCCATCCGAACGATGAACAATTGCAGCAGATGAACGCGAGTCGCGAGAGCGATGCTGGCAGTGATGAGTGGGGAGCGATGCTGTTCTTTGTGTGGATGGCCGCATGCGTTGGTGGAATAGTCTACTTCTGGCTCGGCTTCGACCCATCGGTTGATTCTCCGGTAGGGCGCATAGTGAACGCTTCTCGCATGCACGAGCGCCAAATGGCAATTATTGTCTGCGGCATCGGCGCGGTTGTAGGCGTGCTGTTTCGTATCGCTCAAACAAAGAAGTAACTAAGCTCCCTCCAGCAATTCTTGAAACCCTGCCGGCAGCGTGCGGAGTTGCCCGCCCGGATCGCCGGCAGGATCGACGCCGTTTCCGAAGATGATCGCAACCGCTCTCTCGAAGAATTTCGCTTCGTACTGCGAGCCCGGCGCGCCGGTGTAGATGCCCGGATGGAAGTACAGATCTTCGTGCTGCGCGCGCGCGTAGGGCAGCGGCGAAATGCAGCGGCCGATCAAGTCCGTTCCCTGCTGTCCGAGAAACTCAACATGCAGCGAGTTCTGTAGCGCAGCGCCGGCCCGGCCGCCAAAGCCGCGTTTGCGGCCGTAGTGCCCGACCGGGCACAAGTCTTTCGACACGCCCTCCACATTTCCCAGAGCTTGCTTGAACGCGCGCAGAACCTTCGCGTCGCCTTCTCGCGCAAGGTCTCTGATCGCGCCGTCCACGGTATCGGACATAGATTCGTATTCACTCCCGACACGTGCTCACTGAGTGAATACGCGAGGGAGAATCTATATGGCTGACGAAGTGAAGCTCACCCCCGAGGCTCGCGACCTTCTCGATCTGTACGCGGCGCGCGTGCAAGAGACGATGACGCGCGGCATCGAAAGCGTGCGCGCGGATGTGCACGCGACTGAGGATCGGCTCACACGGCAGATGACGAAGATCGAAGTGACGCAAGAGAAAATCCTCGACACGCAAATCGAGCAAGGCAAAGACTTGGTTGCGGTCAAGACGCGCCTGGACGAAGGCGACAAGCGTTTCGTCGAACACTCGACGCGCATCGCGGAACTCGAAAAGAAAGCAGAGAAGCAGGGCAACTCCGTCGCCGGAATTATCGGCGCAATGGCGACGGGCGCGGCGGGCGGCGGCATCACGGTTGCCATCGCGAAAGTTCTCGGACACTAACGGCTAGGTTGTCGGAGTTTCCTTCGACAACCGCTTCAGGAGTCGTCGTGGCGTACACGGCAGAACAGCAGCGCGATATTGCACGCGAACTGGCGCGGAGTGGCGGCAACGTCATGGCCGCGCTGAAACGTTTGCGCGAGGAGTACGAGAGCTTCCGCCAGATCGGCGAGAGCACGCTGCGCCGCTGCCTGAAGGAAGACGGATTCGCTGCGATGGTGGCGGAAGAAGGCGAGCGCATGCTCGCCGCTCGGGCCGAAGGCATCGCGACCGCAGAACGCGAGCGCGCGCGCCGCGAAGCCGAAGGCACGATGGTGGCGCGCCTGCAACATGACGAGGCGATTCTCGACGCGCTGCGCAAGCGCGTTGAAGAGGAAACTGCCAAGCCGGACTTCGACACAGACGCAGCCGTTCGGCTCTACGCCACGATGACGAAGATTCACGATCGGCGCAAGAGCGAACTAATTCCGGCTGTGGCTGAAACGCGCGAAGCAACCGCGCTTGTCGAATCGGTTCTCGAAGCGGCCGTGCAGATGCTCGGGCAAGGCAAGGCCGGACAATTGATCACGGAAATCAAGACGCGCTACGCCGCGAAGTTGCAGGCGTTCGCTCAAGAGGCACAACAGCAGGAGGCACCGCAGGCCAATGGCTAACCTACTCGAAAATCTTCGTGACCTTGCGGCGCGCGCGGGCGTGCCGGCGGGCGCGGTTCAGCGCATGACTGCGCCAGAAGTGCTGCGCGCGGCGGCGGCAGTGACGCTTGTCGCGGTGACTGCTTTCGCCACGTACAAAATGACCGTCAAGGAATACACAGACTTTCAGCTCACGCAGCAGCCGGCCAATCCTGAAGCGGGATACTTGCGCGGTTACGCAGGAACGAACGCGCAGTCGATGCGAACCTATTTCTTCATCAACTCGAACGGCAACAAGTACGAGCTGACGATGCAGGGCAATAGTTTCAACGGGCCTGGGCAACTCGTGAAGCTTCCCGACGACGGCAAGCTGCCGGCGCTCGATGGATCGAACCTGACGAATCTTCCGGGCGGAAGCGGCGCGACAACGGATGCGAGCGCCCTGATCACCGGCACACTCGACGATGCGCGGTTGAGCGCGAACGTGCCCGTTATGACGGCGGGCGCTCTGCCTGCGGTTAGCGGGGCGAACCTAACGAACTTGCCGGGCGGCGCAAGCTACGTCACCGGCACGGATTTCATCGGCGGCAGTGTTGGCGCGCCCGTGACCGACGTTTGGTTTGGCAACGGGAAGTCGTCTGCGACACCAACCGACTACATGATCAGTGGCACCAACTCGACTGATGAGGCCGTGCCCGGTGGTAGCGTAATCCTCGCGGGCGGAGGCGCTACCAACACAGGATTCGGCGGCTCAATCATTTTCAAGACTACAAGTTCCGGGCTACAGGCTCCCGTCGAAAGGCTTCGCATTGATCAAGCAGGAGGCATCTATACTGCGAACGGTGGAACGATCTTTGGTTCATCGGTCACGGCGTTTATGGGTGCTGCTGGCGGAAATCCTGGAGGCCAAGGTACAGTGCCAGCGCCAGCGGCTAACGATGACATGGCGGGCAAGTTCCTGAAGGCGAGCGGCGGATGGGAAGTGCCGCCCACGCCGGGGGATTTTTTCGGAGACGGGGGCGGAGGCGGATCGCACGGGCTTGTGCCCGCGCCTGCGGCCGGCGACGCGGCGGCAGGGAAGTTTTTGAAGGCAAGCGGTAGTTGGGAAGTGCCGTCTCCCCCGCAATACACCGTGTCAACGCAGGGCAGTCAGACGGTAGTAACTGCAACTCCGAGCGCCTGTCCATTTACGTGGGAGGTGTACGACAGCGACACGATGCACGACACCGTGACAGACAACACAAAAGTTACGGCTATCCACGCAGGGCTGTATCTCGTGACGTGCAACTACGCCTGGGCTGATGGCACTGGCGGCGCGTACCGCAAGGTTGCGCTGAAATTGAACGGCCTCGCAGAGGTTTCGGAGCAGCGGCGTGAACCGCCGGCCAGCAGCAATAGCATGATGCTGCGCTCCTCGTTCTCACAGATCGTCAGTCTGAACACGAATGAGTATTTGGAGGTCTGGGCAGACCAGGATTCAGGCAGCGACCTGAATATGGAGGCGAAGATTCAGGTGCATTACGTGGGACCGTACATCGCGCCGAACTGGTAGGCGCGCAACTGGAGACGTGATGAGCTTTCCCGAGTACGGCGCGGCGATCGAGCAAGTCGGCGACTGGATTGTCACCGAAGCGAAGGCCGTCGCGGGCACGACGATCTTCTTGGAACCTTCACTTCCGCCCGCGCCGGACGCGGTGTGCGCGCTCTTTGAGAATGGCGGCGATTGGGATGAGTCCAGCAACGCGCAGAACTGGCGGCTGCATCTGGTCACGCGCGCGGCAACGTTGAAGGAAGGGCGCGCGCTCGCGGCGAAGACGATCAAAGCGATCCTCGCGGGCTTCAAGAAGAATCCGAAGCCGGTCCCGAGCGGCATTCGCAACATCATGGTCGATTCGTTGCCCGCGCTGCAACTTCGCGATGATCGCGGGCGCGTGATTATCGAGACGCGCTTCCGCATGCTGGTTTCCGCGATCAGTGAGTTCGACAGCTAGGAGGTTCTATGGGCGGCAATTTTGGACCGTGGACGCTGACACCGCTCGAAGAGCAGCGCCTGTACGATTACGCGTTGGTTGACGATTTGATCGGGAAGCACGCGCAAGCACATGATCCGCTCTACGCCCGCGACATCCGCAATGCGAAAGACTGCTATCAGAAGCCGCCGCAACTCTGGGTAAACATTCCGGGCCTTGTCGCGCGCACTGCCGCCGATCTACTTTTGCCGAAGCCGCCCACGATCAAACCCACCGTCGAAAATCCCGAGTTGCAAACGCGCATCGATTCGATCGCAACACGCTCGCGCTTGCGGCGCGTGGCATGGCGCGCGGCGTACTGGCTCTCAGCGCACGGCGACTCCTATCTATTGATCAGCGATGTCCCCCAGGTCAAAGGCGGGAAACCGCAGCCGGTCATTTCGATGCGTCGCGCAAGCAACTCGCTGGCACGAAACGTCCGGCCGGAAGACGCCCCGTTCGACCGCCAGTTTGTCTTCCGCTCATACCTGCCTGATGGCACGCAGATTTTCCGTGAAGTGCTCGCGGGCCGTGACAACTGGTCTGCGTTCGCATCGAGCGGAACAACGCAACTGCCCGACGCTTTCAAGAACGCGGGCGGCGAGACGCGCGAAGTCGTGCCGCTGGCCGTGCATCTTTCCGCGATGCGGGAAGATCCTGACGACGAAGGCTTCGGCGAAGGCGACTCGACCGGCTGCGACGATCTAGCCTACGAGATCAGCAACCGCTTCCGCCAAGTCTCGAAGATTTTGGATCGCCACGCCGAACCGCCGATGAACGTGCCGGAAGGCGCGCTCGATGAAGAAGGCAAACTCGACGTGTCGCAGATCAAGGCGTTCAGTCGTGACCAGAGCGGCAACGGCGCGGAGTACATCACGTGGACTTCGCAGCTTCAAGAAGCGTACACGGAAATCGACAAGATTATGGAGTTGCTGTCGCTCTTGACCGAAACGCCGGCGGCGCTGTGGGGACGCGATAAAAACGGGCTCGCAGAAAGCGGCCGGGCGCTCAAGTTCCGGCTTCTCGCCGGCCTGGGAAAGGCGCGCCGATCCGGCGGCGAGTTGGCCGAAGGGTTCACCGAAGCTTTCCGCCTCGCGTTGCGTCGCGAGGACGTGCTCAACGGCCGGACGCCCGGCGACTATCAGCTCACAGTTGAAATGCCGGACACGTTCATCGCGGATGAAGTCGAGATCACAGACAAGGTTCAGAAGCTCCGCGCGGCAAACGCTATGTCGATTCGGCAAGCCGTGGAAGTCGGGCAAGGGTTAACCGGGAAGCAACTGGACGCCGAAACGGCAGAGATCGAAGCCGAAGGCGGGCAAAGTGCCCCTTTGGGACTCGAAACCGGGCGCTTTTTGGGCGGGAAACCTGGAAACGTTACAGGCGCGCCATGAACGCGGATTGTGGCTGAAACGCCATAAGATTGCCCATTGATCAATAAAAACGCAATAGCGGGCCTCCCGTCTGTTGAAAAAGGCATTTCTGGGGCAAGTGAAGGGGCTGAAGATGGCGAAACGGACACCCAAGCTGCCCCAAAGTGAACCGCCGGTCATAATCGACCCGATCGATCAGGCCCTTTCTGCTGCCCAAAAATCGGCCACAAAAACCGCCGCGAAGATTACGAAAGCGTCCGACCTCACTCCTTACGTCCAGGTGCTCGATCCTAAGGGCATCAACTTGTCGAAGATGGAACGCTGGCCTATCGCTGTCGAATTGCTCGACACGTTTTGGACGCAGCACAAGCGGACCATCATCAAGAAGGCGCGGCAACTGGGCGTCTCATGGGACTTCGCGCTATACACGCTTTTTCACATGGGCTGGAAGGGCTACCGCACCGTCGCCAGCGTCAACTACACGCAGGAAGCGGCCAGCGAACTGATCTGGCGTATGCGTACCCTTTGGCAAACGATGCCCGCCGCAATGCGCCCGCCACTTCGCAAAGGCACAAGTTGGAGTTCGCAGAGTGTTGAACTCGCGAACGGATCGCGCGCGATGGCGTTGGCGACAAAGGATGTTTCCGGAGCCGGATACACCTACTCGCTGATGGGCATCGACGAAGCGGGTCTGATCCCTGATCTTGCAAGCAACTGGGCGGCGCTGCTTCCCGCCGTCGAATTCGGCGAGCTTCACATGTTTTCGACGCCGCGCGTTGAAGCTGGCAAGTTCGCCGAAGTCTGGAAGCTCTGCCTGTCCGGCCTGGGCGATCCGTTCGTTCATCGCGAAATCTTCTGGAATGAGCGGCCTGGACGCGATGAAGCCTGGAAGCAGGCGCGCATCAAAGAACTCGGGCAGCGCGACTTCGACCGCGAGTATGGCGGGAAGTTCAGCAGACCAGGTGCGTGTTACTTTGCTGACGAGACGATCACGCCGCTTCGCGCGGGCGTGAAGCAGCCGATCAAGATCTTATGGGACGGGCATCTTCTCATTTACGAAATGCCGAACCCTGCGGACACCGCTGTCATCGGTTCCGACGTGGCTGAAGGCTTCGAAGATGGAGACGCGAGTTGCGCTCATGTACTCAGCCGCCGCACTGGCCGCCAGCTCGCCAAGCTCTATGGCCGCATCGACGTGACACAGTGGGCTGAGTACCTTGTCGATCTGGCGAAAATGTACGGCAACGCGTGGATCGGCGTTGAAGCAAACAATCACGGCCATGCCGTCTGCATGTGGATATACAAGCATCTGCGATGGAAAAAGCTCTACCGCGAAACGCGCGAAGCGAAAGGCGCTCTCGGCGCGCCCAGTGAACGGCTTGGAATCCTCACTGACGTTGCCAGTAAGCCGGCCATGCTGGCTGAACTCAGCACGGGCCTGCGCAAGGGCTCGATCGCTGTGTTCGACGCGCAGACCGTCGAGGAACTTTCCACTTACCTCTCTTTGCCCGGCGGCGGTTACGGCGCGCAGCCTGGGCAACACGATGATTGTGTGACCGGCTTAATGATCGCGCAGAACTGTCGCGGGCGCGCATGCCCGAGGATGATCTGAAGTGAATCGTGATCTTGCCCGCCGAATCTTCCGGCCACTTACGCGCAAGAACTGCTACCGCAAGCGCCGCTTTCACGAACACAAACAGGCGAAGCACGCCGCGCGACTGACCGGCCTGCGCGCCTATTTCTGTGACGTCTGCAACGGCTATCACCTCACCTCCCGCCCGCTTCAGTTTGGCTGATTTCGTATTCATCCGCAGCGAAGTTCTCTTCTGCGTGGGCTGAACTGGAGACTGCGAGACATGGCGAAGATTTCCGAATTGATCGAGGCTGGGCTGAAGGTCGAGGCGACGAAGCCGCTGGCCGAAGCTCTGAAGGCAGAGCTGGGCGAACTGGCCGGCGTGGAAGCGAAGGATGTTGTGGTTCGCTTGACCACGGCCGAAACGCGCGTCGGGGAACTGACGACGGCCGTCAAAGACCTCGAACCGAAGGCCAAAGGCGCAGAAGCAGCGCAGGCCAAGCTGGAAGAATACAAGACGAAGGATCGCAACACGATTCTCGCGGCGGCATTCGAGAAGGCTGGCAAGGAGAACGGCCTGAATCCGAAGGCTATCGATACGGCGCGTCGGCTTGCTGAAGAGCGCCTGAAGTCCGTGGATGTTGATCTGGACAAGAAGACGGTTACGGGTTTGACCAAGGACATCTTCGATGCCTTGAAGGCGTCCGACCCCGTTCTCTTCGAAGTCGGGGCAAATCCCGCGATGCCAGCGGCTGGCGGCAAAGCTGCGGAAGCGGCGGCCGAGGCCGCTAAGACGCCGGAGATTTCCGGACCGATCGGGTACTTCGCACAACGCAAGTGACGCCGGAGTGTCCGGCGAGACGGAAGGCGCGCCGGTCTGGACCGGCACTGAATAGGAGAATTGAATCATGACGTTGAGTCTCGCCGACTGGGCGAAAACGATCAGCGATCCGAAGGGTCAGGCGGACATCCTTCAGACGACGGAATCCCTGCAAGCGGGATGGCCGCTGCTGAAGATTCTGCCGTTCCGGCCTGAGAAGGGGCAAGGCTTCATCGCCAACTTCGTTGGCCGCAGCGCGCAGGCCGCAACCCGCGCGATGAATGCGGAGTTCACTGAAAGCTCCGGTCCGATCACGGACTACACGTTCACGAAGCGCGCGGCCGGCGGCGCGATCAAGTTGGACGTGAACCAGATCGACAGTGATCCGCGCGGCACGATTCGCGGCATCCTGATGACCGAAAAGCTGCGCGACATCGGCGCGCGCCTGAACCGGATGTGGTTCACCGGCGACAAGGCTGACGCGGGCGGTGCTCAGTGGACCGGCGTCAACAAGCTGTGCACTGATCTGGCGAAGGTCATCTACGCCGGGGACAACGGCGCGGTGGTCACGGCCGCGATGATGGATGCGCTGATCGCGTTGGTGCCGGGCTGCAACGCGATTCTCTGCAATCGCACACTGGCCGTGCAGATTGATGGCCTGAACGTCGGCATCGCGAAGTACGTTGTGCTGAACCAGGGCGGCATCACATCCGACATGTTCGTTCCGACGTACAAGGGCATCGCGATCATCCCGATCGCCGAAGCGCCGGATGACACCACGGGCGTGGATACGGAAATCCTGCCGTTCGATGAAGAGCGCGGGAATTCCGGCGCGGCCTGTTCTCGCATCACGGCCGCGCGCATCGGCCTTGACGGGCTGTTCGGTGTCCACACGGACATCTTCAGTCTCAGCGCCCCGCGCCGCGCTGGCGCGTTCGAGACCACGGACATGAACTGGTTCATGGCCGGTCTGGCCACGAATAAGACGAATGCCGTCGCACAGCTTCGCGGCGTCAAGGCCACGGCCTAGCCGTAGCCGTTCACAACGGAACCTGGGCGGCCAGCTCTCGCCGGGCTGGCCGCTCTCCTTAAAGGACTGTGGCGATGGCTGATCCCTACGAATCGATTCTTAAAGACACCGAAAGCGGTGCCGACTCGAATTCGTACATCAGCTTGTCCGAAGCCAAGACGCTCGCCGCGCAGATGGGGCTCGCGAGCTGGACGGGTAAGACGGATCAGCAGATTGATCAAGCGCTCTTGAGGGCATGCATCGAAATTGAAGCACACCGCTTTCACAACGCGGTCAAGGATGTCGCCGCCCAGGCGCTGACGTTTCCGCGCAAGGTTGACTACGCGACGCCCGACGTTGTGCGGCTGGCGCAGGTGTACCAAGCCGATTGGTTGATGGTGAATGGCGAAGCTGACCGCAAACAATGGGAAGGCGCGAAGGCTTCGCCGATGGATGCGGGGGTTGGCTCGCCGCTTTGTCCCAGAGCCTTCACGGTGCTTGCGAAACTGATTTCGCGAGTCGGCTCATTCAAAGACTAGGAGACAAACATGGGTCAGGTTCTTTCGGGCACCCCGTACGATTGTTTGACTGCGCCGATCGCCGGCGTGCGCATCATGCTGCGCGAGGCCAATGGCCTGCTGGAATATCTGGGCTCGATCAAGGAGCCGAAGTTCGAAGAGAAGCTCACCTTCGCTTCCATCTTCGACGCCGGCAGCGGCGCGGAAGTGGAGCTGCGCAAGGTCGCGTCGCTCCTCGAAATGTCGATGAAGTTCGTCGCACAGGAATTTCTGCGCGCGAACATCGCCCGTTTCATGATGGCCGGCGCGCCGACTGATGTTGCCGCCGATGCCGTTGCCGCGCACGCTGCGGAAACCTTCGTCGCTGGAAAGACTGGCGCGCGCTACGGCCTGGCCGAAGGCCGGCAGAGCGATGCACAGCAGACCGCGCTGAAGGTGTACGACACGACGGAAGGCACGGCGGCGCTGCTTGTGCTCGATACGGACTACAAGCTTGTCCGGCAATTCTCCTGGACCTTCATTGAGCTGTTGGTTGACGACTGGGCGGGCAAGACGATCCGCGTTGGTGAAGGTGTGACAGCGGACACCGCATATCACTACCTCAAGCTCGCGCACGCGAAGATCAACCCCCTCACGAAGCCCGAGCGCGCGGTCAGTGGCGTGCTTCAGATCGTCTCGAAAACTGGCCAGAACATGGAGCTGGTTTTCAACAAGGCGGTGCTCGCGGGCGGCGGTAACTTCAATCTGCAAACGAAGGAATTCTCCAACATGGATTTTGAGTTGACGCTGCAAGACGACAGCGCCGCGAATCCGACCGCGCCCTTCGGTGAGCTGCGCATCTACGGCTACGACAACGCTGGCGGCGCCCTCATCTAAAAACCCCCACGGAAAGCCCGGCGCGTCAAAGCAGGACGGCGCGCCGGGCGCATCTTTTCAGGACAGGACAACGGACAAGGAGAGCGCAGTGGAACCCACAAAACAACCCGCCGAACAGATTGTGACGCTCAGCGACAAGCGCCGCGTGCTTGTCACGGCCTGGGCAGTGATGCCGACGCGCAATCACGTTCTCGCGATCAAAGAATTTCTCGCCAGCCTGGGGCGCTCGGGACTCGACAGCATCGACTTCAGCGCGCAAGGCTTGGAAGCCTTCCAGAATCTCGACCTGGGCGCGATCCTCAGTGACGAAAACGTGAAGCGCGCCTGCCAGATGATTTCGGATGCGACGCTCGCGCGCCGGCCTCTGGCGGACACGATGGACTCGGGCACAGACTCACTAAGCCCGGATGAAGTCGCAAACCTCAATCAGTACGACTTCGAAGCGCTCGCGCGCGCGGTGTGGGACATCAACATACGCCCTCGGATGGCCCTGCTAGATCGCAAGACGAAATAGACAGGGCCATCGTCGATACCGCGATCAAGGTCAAGGCGTTCGGCTTTTCGTTTCGCGAAGCGCTCTGGGAGGTTTCGCTGATCGATGTCTTCAAGTTACTGGACGCGCAGGATCGGCGTGACGCGCAGCAATTCATGCGGCTGAGAGCCGCGATTCAGTGGCCCGGTGAAGAGTTTGGAAAGTTGATCGCAGAGATGGAGACACCTTTCAGTGAGCGACTTCCTTCTTAACCTGAAGCTCTCGCTCGCCGACTACAAGGCCGGCCTCGCGGAGGCGGGAAGCGGTCTCACAGGCTTCGTATCCACAGCCCAAGGCACACTCACACAACTCAGCTCGAAATTCGCGGAACTCGGCAACGGCCTCGCGTCAGTTCTGAAACGCGCGAGCGCCGAAGCTGCGTCCGATGAATCGATCGACCGCCGCTTCACGAAAGTCTTCGGCGAAGCGAGCGCAGCGGCGGGGCAGTTCGCTGAACAGACGGCTACGGCGTTCGCTCGTACCGGCGGTGAAGTCAAGAACTTCATGGTCAACATGCAGTTCACCGCGCAGCAGTTCGGGCTGAGCAAGAGCGCCGCGCTCGATATGACGCAGCAGACCGTGAAGCTCGCGCAATCCCTGTCCGCACTCTCTGGCGAAAGTTTCGATCAGACATCCGCCGTGATCCAAATGGCGCTTCAGGGCAACACGCGCGGCCTGAAGGCGTTCGGCATCGGGCTTGATGAAACGAAAGAGAAAGAGGCAGCCTGGGCGAAGGGACTCGACCTAGATTCTCTGAATGAGCAAGAGAAGGCGCTTCTCCGGCTGGACATCATTACGAAGGCCGTGGGAACTTCCACCGCGAGCACGAATGCGCAGGAGAAGACGTTCGCGCGCGTTCTGCAAGAACTCGGGACGAATGTTTCCGAACTCTTCAGCGACATCGGCCGCTTCGTTAATGACGCGGTGAAGCCCTACGTTCAAGCCGCTGCGGACGCGGCTGCCAAAACGCGAGAATGGGTGAAGGAGAATCCCGCCCTTACCAGCGCAATCACTACCGCTGCAACTGTGCTTGGTGGCTTAGTTGCGACCGTGCAGCTCGCGCCGCTCGCGATGCGAGTCTTCACGACGACGATGACGGCGGTCACAAGCAGCATCGATACGTTCGTTCTGGTAGTCGGAGCCGGCATTAGCGCGCTGGAAGGCATTGCGGCGGTTGCCTACACGGCGCTAGGCCCCATTGGCCTGTTGATGCTCGGGATTATGGCATTGGCCACGGCATGGACCGCGTTCGCAACGCGCGACAAAGGGACGGGAGTACCGAAGGTTGTTGCACAAGACATTGACGCGCTAAACGCAGAGAACGCCGCGTTTGATGAGTCCACCTTTCGCCTCGATCGAGCGATCAAGGCCCGCGAAAAGCTGAAGGAGACCGAGAAAGACTTCGCGGCGCTCGTTTCGAAGACGGCCAATGAAATGGTGCGAGTCCGCAGCGGCGAGACGGCCGCGATGATCGACGGCGCGCAACGCGAGACGGCCGCAATCATCAAGAGCCTGCAAGATCGCAAGACCGCCGAACGCGACGCAATGGACGCCTCCGCGGCGTCGATGGAAGAATTCAAGAAGCGCGGCGGGGCGCAGACTGAAAACGACAAGGCGGCGCTCGAACGCCTCGAAGCCGATTATGGCAAGCACGCGGGCGCGATGTCTGACATCGACAAGACGATCGGTCAGCAGCGCATGATCCTTGCCGACAAGATCAAGAAGATCGAAAAGGATGCGGCCGCTGACGCTGTTTCCGCAGAACGCGCGCGCGAGGATGCGCGCGTGCGTGCGACGAAGACGCTCGATGACGACATCAAACTGATGCAGCAACGGCACGCCGAAGACTTGAAGGGCGTTGTCGGCGTCGATAGAGACTTGCTTGCTCGGAAGCAGGCCGCTGAGTTGGGCGCGCTGACAGACGAGCAACAACGCCGCGCGGATGAAGAGCGTAAGGACCGCGTGAAGTCTACGGGCGAGGCTGCGAAGGCCGCAGAGGATTCCTTGGCCGATGCGCGCGCGAAGTCCTCCGGCAAGATCATTGATGAACTTCTGCTTCTCGATCAGCGCACGGAGAAGGAACTCGCCGCCGCGAAGTCTGCGGATGAACGCGCCAACATCGAGAAGAAGTGGGCAGCGGACGAAGCGAAGCTCTTGCTCGAAGAAGAGAACCGTAAGAAAGACGCCACGAAGCGCGCGGCCGAAGCTGCTGTTTCCGCCGAAGACGCGGTGAAGGCTGCGCGCGCCGCTGCCACTGATTCCTTACAGGATGACATCGATCTCCTTCGAGAGCGCCGCGATCGTGAGCTTGCGCTGGCAAAGAGTGAAGCCGAACGCGGTGAAATCTCGAAGAAGTATTTGATGGAAGAAATCCGCCTTGTTGAAGAGAAAGCGCGCAAAGAGAAAGAGGAAGATGCTCGCAAAAAGGGCGCGCTAAATGACTGGGTGCAGCAGCAGCAGAACCAAGCGGATCGGCGCGGCGGTAAAGGCGCGGTTGTGGACGTGCGCGAGGCGGCGAAGGGCGCGCAAGATCAGATCAAGAATATCACGGACACGAAGGGACTGAACGATTTCAAGAAGGCGGCAGATCAGGCTCTTAGTGGAACGCTTCAGAACGCGCACAAGGAAGCGGTGGACGCGCAGAAGGCTTTCGAGCAAGCGCAAGCCGCCTTGCGCGGCCAGAAGTTCGGATCGAAGGCAGACAGGCAAGCCGCGCAGCAGAACGTCGCAGACCTGAAAGCGCAGGCGCAGGCCAAGGCAAAAGCTGAAATTGAAGCAGCGCAGCTCGCGGAGAAGGAACGCAGCCGCCTTCAGGCGCTCGCCGATGATCAGTTCAAGAAAGAGCAAGCGAAGCAAGCCGAGCTGGCGAAGCAGAAGAAGGAGGCCGGCGCAGGCCCGGACGCTGCGAAGCCCGGCGCGCCAGGGCAACCGGCGAAGGCCGAAGACTTGCCCGCCCAGGTCAGCACGCTAACGCAGACGGCCGGCGCGATCGCCACGGCGATGCAATCGCTCATTACGGCGCTGACTCAGCTTCCGCAGACGCTCGCGGCCGTCACGGCGCAGATCGCCGCCGCGTTGCCGCAGGCCGGCGCGCAGCTCCCCGACATCAGCGGAGGGCTCAATGATCTCGTTACGCAGCAGCAGGCTTTCGGCGGAAGTCTGGCGGGCTTCTGCGAAGCTGCCCTCGACAAGTTCGCAGCGGCGTCCGCAAGTTTTCAGGAGGCTGGAGGGCGGCTCAACGATAACACAAGCCGGCTCGCAGCCATCGAAATGAAGCTCAATCTTGAGAACGTCGCGCGCGGAGGCGGAATCTAATGGAAGGCTTGAAATTCCGCTTCGTGACCGGCTCCGGAACTCTCACCAAGACGGGCACGGATTTCCGCGTTGAGTACGGCGCGAGCGGAGATCCTGCCACGTTTCAAGTCACGCTCGCGCGCATTTGGGAAGTGACAGACCCTTCGAAGCACGCCTACGACGCGCGCAAGGCCGTTGAAGATCGCGTGCAGACGCTGTTGTGGAGTTACCGGCTGAGGCGGGGCACGCTCGATGTCGCGCGCGATGGCGACGCGACCTGGGCTGGCGCTGGCAGCGCATCGTTTGCGAATGTGAAGTTGGTTGACGTGAAGTTCAACGAGAGCAGTGCGAACCGGTGGATCGATTATGATCTGGTTTTCGATTACTCTGTTGGTGGCGAGATCGCTCGCACTTTGCAGTTTGGCGCTAAGACGGTTAGTGCGCGCGCGTTCATCGTCGGGTATGGCGTCGAAGATCGCACCGTCTTCAAGAAACCCTTCCGCTTCGCTCCCGTCCGCATTGTTGGCGGGCCGGGCCTGCAAACCATCAGCGTTACCGCCGTCAAAGAGCTGATCACGGGTTCGTCCGATCTGGCGCGTCGTCAGGCGATCGAAGCCGAACTGAAGGCGTGGGTTGATCGCAAGGGCACGTCGCAAGCGCTCCTGATCGACAGCACAAACAAGGGTCTGTGCCATCTGCAAGAAGTGACGGCTGGTGAAATGAATCTGCTGGACGCGATGACTTACGACTTGAGCTTCGCGACAGGATACGTGGAGGGTTAGACATGGCCGGCTTCAAGATGATCACGCGCTGCAACGAAATTCTCGATGACGAATTCGGCTCGGAGTCTCCCGCAACGCTGGAACTTTCCTGCTTCACCACGTTGCCCGACGCGGCCGGCGCGGGCGGTGTGGAAGTCGGCGCGTCGGGCTATGCGCGGTTGAGCGTGCCGAACGATGCGGCCAACTGGCCGGCCGCTGCGGACGCGCTGAAGATGAACGGGCAGGAACTCGTCTTCGTTGCGCCCGGCGCTGCGGCGTGGGGCTACATCGTCGGCATCGGCATTCGCATGCCGGCCGCGCAAGGCGGCGCAGTGCGACGCGTGGCTGTGCTGAGCGTGCCGAAGCAGATCATTGCGAACGGCCCGGCGCTGCGCATTCCAATTGGAGCGCTCAAGATCAGAGAGGCTTAGTCTGTGGCGATCGCCTTCGATAACTACATCACGGGCTACCGCGTTGCCTACCCAAGTCCAACGGTGACGTGGAATCACACAGTCAGCGCTGGGACTAACCGGCTGCTGCTCTTTCACATTGGCTACATCGCTGGCGAATCAAACGCAGAAGCCGTCGTCGATGTTTCTTTCAACGGCGTGCCGTTGGTGAAGGTCGCCGATTGCGTGCAAGCGCACCCTGCCGCATCCCGGCAGCAAATCTGGGCATTAGTTGCGCCGCCAGTCGGCGAGCATCAATTCATCCTCAATCTGACTGGCAACGGCTGGACGCTGCTCTTCGCCTCTACGAGCTGGACCGGCGTCGATCAGGACGATCCGTGCCACCTGCTCAATACGGGCATCAATCATGAATGGCACGACTATCCGTGGGAGACGCAGGAGCTATCAGTCACGCCGCTCAATCCGAAGAATACTGAAATGCTCTTCGGCGTCATGGCGTGGCTCTCTGCGAACGGTGCGTATACCTCGGACGTACTGAGCGATCAGGCAGTGTTCAAGGTTCAAGCGATGGCACCATCGCCAAGCTCAGACGTCTATGGCCTGCACGGCCAGAGCCGGCTGAGTGACGGCGGGTTCTCGAACATGACGTGGCTAGCGACTTCGCCCGGCGTAGGGGGCATCGCGACCGTCCTACACATTCACAGCGACGCCTTCATTAGCTGCTTTTCCGACAGCGACGGAAGTTCGTCATGCGAAGTTGACGCGGCCGTGTATCTCGACTGCGCGGCGGACAGTGACGGAAGTTCGAGTGCCACGCTGGAACTTCCCGAGACGGTTCACATGATCGACGCCAGCGACCCGCAGGCAGGCGATGAACGCTTCACGGTTCGTTCGATGGACTGGGGCATCAATCAGGCCCGCGTCATCGAGATCGATCACGACATCCGCGTCGATGATTACGACCGCATGTGGAATGTCGGCGACTGGTTCGTCTACAACGATCCGGACCTGGGCGTTTGCTTCGTCGGCAAGATTCGCACGCGCAAGCGCAAGGGCGAAGACGGCGAAGGTATCACATACGTCGCCAGCGACGTATACCGCACGCTCGCGAAGCAGCCCGCGCGCTTGCTTTGTAACCACACAGTGCCGGACTACAGCAATCCGCCTGCGACGCTCGGGACTACGCACGTTCACATTCGCAAGGGCACGCGGATTGACGACGCGATTGACATCATCACGCAGACCGTTCGGCTTGTTGGCTGGAACTTTCTGCCGGCCGGCGTGATTGTCGATCCGACCGTTGCGGCGATCCTCACGTACAAAGATAGCGACAAGGGCGGCATGTCGATAGCCACATGGATCGATGACATTCTGGACCAAACACCCAGCGCGGTTGCTTACGTCTACTGGGCGGCTGGCGGCGGCGGTGGCTACATCAACGGTTTGAAGATCGTCGATTACATGACGCAGCCGGACGTCACGTTGAAGCTGGGGAACTTCGAGCGCACGTTCACCATCACGCCTCAGCAACTGCTGATCGAAAGTTTCGAGCTGACTGAAACGGCGGATGAAAAATACTTCCGCATCTGCGCGGAAGGCGGCGGTATCTGGGAACGCAAGATCAACTGGCCGATGCAGCACATCTATTGCGGCGAGCCCGCGCACAATCCGGACGGCAACTCCTGGGCGTTTACTCTGCGCTGGTACTTCGATGAAACCAACATCAGCGGGTGGTTCTTTGATAAGGATGGCAAACTACAGAACGAAGTCTGGTACTGGTTCGACGCTGAATTCTTCTATACGAACCCGACGCCGTACTCCGCGCACACGATCTTCACGGGCAAGGCGATTCCGGCGCTCGATCTGGACAACACGAACGCCTGCACGGGTGAGCAGCCGAACATCATGAAGTGCCGCTGGTACATCGAGCTTGTGCTGATTCAGGAGAATCTCGGGCAACCTGCACCGCCGCAGATCACAAACTTCAAGGGCCGCTACACCGCATTCAAAGGCCCGTTGATCGCCTACGCGCCGGCGAATCAGGCGCTGCTTAATCCGGCACTTGTGGCCGAAGGCGAATTCGTCATTCAGCGCCCGGAACTGGTGAAGTTCACCTCGCCGAATTTCTACAGCGATCAGGGCGTGATGATTGAGCAGGCCACCGCGATCGATCCGACCGCGGAACTCCAGGATGTCGCAGACCGTTACTGGACGCGATATAGCCGCCGCATCGATTGGAGCGGCTCGATCAACGTTCATATTAAGGATGTCACGGGCGATCTACTGCCCGGCAGCCGCATCGTAAACTTTGGCGCAGAATCAAATGTACGCGTGCGTGCGTTGAAGTTTGACTTCGTGGCACGCTCCATCGCGCTCGAATGCAGCGAGCAACCCGTGCGTGATTTCATGCATGAGAAGAAAGAAGAGCGGATCAGCAAGCAGCGACTCTACGACAACTGGCGCAAGGGAGTGCCCGCCGCGCCGCAGGTCGAGAATCTGCCGAATGTCGCGCTGGCGAATCGGCCAGAAGGTTGCCCATGCGTGATTGTTGATCAGTTCGATCAAGCTCAGGGTGGCTATGGGGTTTTCATCCCAACGCGCCCGAGGGATACACGCGTATGAGCGACCGAGGGACACGCGGCCATGAGCGCAACGCTGATCCAGCACGCCACCGGGCGGCATCTCGCTTTGTTGGAGCTTGCGCGGCCGATTCACGCATCCTTCTGCGCGCGTTGGGGCATCGAGTACCGCGTTCGCACGGATCGGCGCTGCCCCAACAATCCGTACTTCGACAAGTACGCAGATCTGATCGAGTGGTGCGAAACTGCGCCCGCTGGCGCGCCGGCGATCTGGATCGACTCCGACGCGTTATGGATCAACCCCACAGTCAATATTGGTGAAGCCCTCGCGCCCGGATTCGATCTGGGCATGACTGTGGGCAACACTTCCTTCAACACGGGCGTAATGTGCCTGCGCAGCTCGCCAGCCCTTCTGGCGGCGCTGCAACGCATCTACGCGGCCTCTGCGCGAGAGGTTGCGCGCGGAGTATGGCGCGATGAAACCGCCGTCTGGCAGGAACTCGCCGGCGCGCACAGCGAAGCGCTTGTTGAGCCTCTTGACGACGCCTTCAACTTTTGCGGCGCGGCGTCGCTGCCCTTGCGCCCGGTCGTTATTCACGCATGGCACGGCCGCCCCTTTCACTGCCGCATCGAAGGTATGGCAGCGAAGGTCCACGGGCTGAAGCGCGCCCTCGAAGTCCGCTAGACGTATTTATCTTCGCGAAGAGACAGTCACCCTTTTTCAAAGGAGAGGCATCATGAATGGTTTGCTGGGAAAGTTGGGCGGGCGAAAGTTCTTGGTGGCGCTGGCCACACTTCTCGCAGTCGCTCTAAAGAACGCTTTCGGCATGGACGAAAACAGCGTGCTCGCGCTCGCGGGGATTGCGATCTCCTACGTGCTCGGGCAGGGCGTGGCGGATGGCTGGTCCGGAGGCGCTACGAGCACGGTTGCGCAGTCGCTCAATCCAACGCCGCCGCCCAGTAACATCGGCAGCACGCTTCCGCTTCTGTTCTGCGGCATTGGATTGGCCGCGCTGCTGACCGGTTGCGGCAAGCCGCCAGCAGAAGTCACGCAAGGCGAAAAGATTCGGCGCGATGCGGTGACATCTTACGATCAGGCGATGCGCAAGATCACGGACGCGCTGCAAGATGGCTATCGTCAGGAATGCCTCGCGCATCTGGGCACAAGACAAGCCTGGGACATCGAGACTTTCGAGAAATCTGCGGACGCGCAAGGCAAGGTGAATGTCGCCGATGCGAAGGCATTCATGGCGCGCTTGAAGCTCGCTGAAGATGCCGGCAAGGCCGCGATCGGGACGAAGATCGCACAGCAGAACGCGGCACTCGATGAAGCGCGCAAGGAGTTGATCACATTTCTGAATCTCGATGCGCTGCTTCAGGAGTACTCGCAGCAAGGTCTCGACTATACCGAACTGGTCAAGCGAACCGTCGATCTTGTGAAGTTGGTTGTGACGCCCGCAAGCAGTGCGACTGCGCCGCCAAAGTAGCGGCGCAGTCACTTTCCCCTCGGAATCTTTTGTGAAAGGGTTAGACGATGGCAGACAATCAAGGTACGAGCCCCGCCCCGCTGCACAGCGAAGACTACACGCCCGCTGGAGACTTTGAAAAGCTCGCTGAAGCTGTGAAGGCCGGCCGCATTCCGCAGGAGACCGTGGACGCCGCCGCCGCCGGCATCAAGGCCGCAACTGAAAAGGCGAAGAGTAACTCCGAACTCGTCCAGATCGCCACGCAGGCCCTGGGCGTGCTGAAGCCCTTCCTCGGCTTTCTGTAATTCTAAGAGGGCTGCGAATGGAGCTGGGGACTCCATCGCGTAAGTCCCGCACCCTGAACCGTGACGCGTTCGGCACTCACCCCCAGCTAGAGTCCGACGATCGGCGGTCGATCGAAGCGAGAAACGAGCACAGTGCGGAACCGACCGCCGGTTCCCCTGCGCAAGCCAGCCTGAAAGCAATCGCTCATGAAGATGCTCATTCAACATGCTGCCGGTGAAGTGCTGCCGGTTCTTGCCGTAGTTGAGGCATGGAACGGTGGCTGTGCAGCGAAGCACGGCTGGCAATACACCGCTGAGCGAAGCGATCCTCTGGAAGCTCGCGCGACACCGCAAGGCCGGGCTTGGCGTTCCTCGCAATTCAGTTTTCAGCGGTTCTACTTCTTGCTTCAGGCTCTTAAGAATCCGCTCTGCGAAGTCGCCGTCATCATCGATTGTGATTCGCTGATCGTTAATCAGGCCATCCCGCTCGATGCCGACTTTCCGCGCGGCGATGTTGGCCTTGTTGAATGGGGCGGCCGGGACTTTCACTCCGCAGTCATCATGGTCCGCAATACGCCCGGCGGCAGGTGCTTCGTGAGGTACTGCTATGAGCGCCGGCTGCTGAACGCGGGAGACTCGAACGATGCCGTCAACGCATGCACGCCTGAGCACGGCGTGGAGATCGCGCGGCTGCCGAAGGCGTGGGACCATTTTATTTATCCCGGTTACGCCGGCGTCCCAGCAGGCGTCAACATTGTTTCGCCTCACGTCATGAGCATCCCGGAAAAGATCAAGTACCTGACCGCCGCCGTGCGACATCTGCAACGCCAGTAGACGCCGGCAGCCTTCCCGATGGAAGGAGAAGATCATGCAGGGCACAGTGAAGAAGTTCGACGATCAGAAGGGCTTCGGTTTCATCCGCCCCGACGATAAGACGCTGCCCGATTGCTTCGTTCACTATACCGGCATTCTGGGTGCGCCCGGCCGCAAGAGCCTTTCATCCGGCCAGCGCGTCGAGTTCGACATTCAGCAGGAATCCAAAGGCCCGCGCGCATTGAACGTCAGAGGAGTTTAGTTCAGGCCCGGCGTTGCAGTGCTGCTAACACCGCAGTCGCCGTGGTGAAGGAAAAGCGACCCGCCGGACCCTTCCACAGATGCAGTGGTGAAGAGAATCGAATCATGCCTTGGCCGTTCCTTCTCGTAAACAGAAGATTCCCGAACTCGCGCGCCGTTTCATAGTGCCGCCCTTCAGCGTGCTTGATGCTCGTCAGGGCTACTGGATGGAGCGCAAGCGCGCGTGGCTGAGCCTGGGCTTTTCGAGCGGCAAGGGGCGCTGCGCGAAATTGCTCTTCAACTCGTCTGCGCAAGGCACCAACATCTACGGCTTTCGCAACAAGCTTCGCGCGCAGCTCGGGCGGCAACCGAACTGGGAAGAAACCCTTGCCGCCGCCCGCAACGCCGGCTTCACGTTGCAGGGGCAGACATCCATCTTCGATCCTGTTCTCTGTGAAGCGGTCTATCGCTGGTTCTGCCCGCTAGGCGGCGTGATCCTCGATCCGTTCGCTGGCGGCAGTGTGCGCGGCATCGTCGCTTGTAGATTAGGCCGCCATTACGTCGGCATCGACCTGCGCAAGCGTCAAGTGCGCGAGAACGTCCGGCAGGCCGGCCTTGTGCGATTGCCCTTCCAGCCGTCTTGGGTGTGCGGAGACGCCTTGAAGGTGGAGACGCTCGCGCCCGGCGCTTATGATCTCGTCTTCTCCTGCCCACCTTACGCTGATCTTGAGGTCTACAGCCGCGATCGGCGTGACCTTTCAACGATGCCCTATCCCGCCTTCCTGGAAGCCTACGGGCGCATCATCGCCGCAAGCATGGCTCTGCTTCGCCGTGATCGCTTTGCATGCTTTGTGGTGGGCAACATCCGCGACAAGGCCGGACGGTACCGCAACCTTGTGGCTGACACTGTGGCAGCGTTTGAAGCCGCTGGCGCGGCGTTCTACAACGATGCCGTGCTGCTGACGCCGCTGGGCAGCGTGCCTGTGCGTGCAGGCAAGCAGTTTCTGGCGCTAAGGAAGCTCGGGAAGTGCCATCAGAACGTCTTAGTCTTCGTGAAAGGCGATGCGCGCGCCGCCGTTGCCGCTTGCGGCCAGATCGTGCCGGCCGGCGACACGCCGCCGTAGGGCGCGCCCGCGCTTCTGACAATGGAAGGATTGTCAGAAGAGAGTATCTTGTCAGGAATGAATACGCTTTTTGGGGTGGTGTCTTGCGGTGGATTGTGGACGTATCAGCCGGCGCATCGCGAGGCGCGCCAGATCGCGCTTTTGGGCGCTTATGCCATCCTACAAACGCGCGCCAGAACCGAGCGGGGTTGTGCTGGACGTTTGTAATGCCATCTTTTCGTGTTTTTCGGCCGTTGCTTTACACCGGTCAGGCTTGGCGACGTGCTGACCAACGTGTAGCCATTGCCGCTCGCATTGATGCTCAGATTGTTGAAGATCGCCACGCCATTGGTTGCGGTCAGCGTTTTTGTGCCTGACAGGGTTCCTCCGCCGGCATTTGTTCCTATTGCGATCGTGATCGCGTTAGTTGCGGTCGTCACCGTGTTGCCAATGGTGTCTTGTATGGCGACGCGAACGGCTGGGAAGATCGTCGCCCCTGCCGCCGTATTCGTAGGCTGAACGGTAATTGCGAGCTTGACCGGAGCGCCGGTCACGATCGTGTACAGGAAGATGTTGTTCCCGGTGTTGATGCCCCCCGATGAGTTGCCGGTCGTGATGGAGGCGGCATAACTCCCCGGCGTCGTCAAATTCTTGACACCATCGAGCACGATGGTGAATTGCGTGCCTTTATTTACAGATCCCGGCGCGGAAAAAGTGACCGTTGACAGCGTCTTGGTGATATTTGCAGCCGAGACGAGTGTGCCTTGAAACGTCACCGCGCCCAAATTCGTCAGGTCTGTCCCGGAAGGGAATGTGAGCGTGACCGTGTTGCCGACAGCAATGTCGGCTCCCGACCGATTGCGCAGCTTTGCCTTGAAAGTGTATGTGGTGGTCGCCCCAGCGATCGGCGAGGACAACGCAACGGATGGACTGGTCAGCTTCGTATTGGCCGCGTGGGCGAATCCCGAGAAGACGCAGGCCAGCAACACCGCGAACCTGAAATGAAGACTGTCAGTAGACTTCCTTAAGAAAGACATTGATCATCCCTCCAGGCGCTGCTTGAGTGCACAATGCGGCCGTGAGGGACACAGTAGTTTCCCCTTTGCCTCCAGCCACATTGTCTGGGTTGCGTTGCGCGATGGAGCGCTTGGTAACGTCCACTGCGCCTGCTTACAGGATCGCCCCGCGTTCTACTCCGCGGCCTACACAACTTGCAGACGGTCTCGTAAGAAACACACTTCTCAGCGCGTTTTTACAAAAACATTTCTGCTGTATCTAAATTCCCGAATTATTTTGCAAAGTTGCGGCTTGGGCGAGGAAGAGCCCTACAGACCCTTGGCGAGCCGCTCGGCGAAGCGCTTCTCAAGCTGCGGCACTTGGCGGATCTTCGCGGCGGTCTTTTCGAGATCGTACGCGACGCGGCGATAGCGAATTTTCTCGCCGTCGTAAAGCACGTAACAAGAATCTTTGTTTTTGTCCCGCGGCTGGCCGACAGCGCCAATGTTCACCAGCGTCTTCTTGCCCTTCGGAAGCACGTACGTCAGATCGGTAAGATCGGCGGGCTTGATCCACTTCATGTCGTGAGTGGCGACGCCCGGCCGGTGCGAGTGGCCCACGAAGCAGAGCCAATCGAACGCAGCGAAGATCTCCGTCGCCTTGTCCGACGGACCGAAGCCCATGTCCTGAAAGTCTTCTTCCAGAACGTACTCCATAATCGGATCGCGCGGCGAGGCGTGCACGTACGTCACGTTGCCTTCCACGCGCTTGGCCGACAGCCCTTCCAGCCAGCGCCAGCGCGCCACTTTGCCCGGCATGCTGAAGAAATGGGGCTGCATGTGCCGGCGTTGCCAGGCCACGGCCTTGGCAGCGCCTTCGTTGAAGCCAACGGCATGGCTCATAAATAGAGCCGCGTCGTGATTGCCGCACAGGCACCACGTACAGACGCGCCGGATAATCTTCAGGCATTCGACAGGATTGGGGCCATAGCCGACGACGTCGCCGAGGCACACGATCTCCTCGGCACCCTGGTCGCGGATGTCCTTCAGGACAGCGGTGAGAGCTTCGAGGTTGCCGTGAACGTCACTGATCACAGCCCGCAAACGGGGCTTGGAAGCACCATTATTTCCGTTTGCGCCAGATGCAGCCATTTTCGTCCCGCGCTCCCGCGTTGGTGGAGCGGCCTCAACACCAAACCGGCGAACTCAGTCGTTCACTCAGTGGGCTTGACGAAGCGAACTTTTCGCCGGCCCTTGACGTGCTCGATGACTTTCTTGTAGCCGGCCGCTGCCTTGCGTTTCGCATACTTCTTGCGCTTGATCCGGATTTCGCTTCGTCTCTTACGTTTGTCTGCCACGTCCACTCCTTGCAATGTTGACCGCTCGCCGGCCAGTAGTCCACCCGCGCCGGCGCGGATGGGAACGAACCATTTTATGCGAAAATCACAGCTTGCAAGGGCATTGTAAAGAACGTATGCATCTCCAAGGCTCCAGCCTCTTCTGTTAAGATTATCGGTCGAAGCGGAAAGGATATTCGCAGAAAACGGATTTGGACCACGAACACCCCCACCGAATCACGCCTTTTCGCCCGTCGGCAAGAAGGCAAAATAGACCGCTCCCACGACAAAAAGGAACGAGACCAGATAATTCCACCGCGGCTTCTCCCCGAGGTAGGCCAGCGCGAAGACGATAAACACGCTCAGTGTAATGGTCTCCTGGATGATCTTAAGCTGATATCCGCTAAAGCGCCCGTGGCCCCAGCGATTGGCCGGAACCTGCAGGCAGTACTCAAAAAACGCGATGAACCAACTGACCAGTATGACTTTCCAAAGGTCAACCTCTTTGAACTTCAGGTGCCCGTACCAAGCAAACGTCATGAAAACATTGCTGGCGATCAACAGTAGTACAGTGGTCATGATCTCCCCGTGACAGCAAGTGTCTGGTAGTCTGGTGTCTGGTAGCTTGGTTTCTGATTCCAATGCTGGCTGCCGTTTACCACACCACCAGACCACCACCTCAAATGTGCACCGCTTTCCCGAAGGCCTGCGCCGCCGCCTCCATCACCGCCTCGTTAAACGTCGGGTGAGCGTGAATCGAGGCCAGAATTTCTTCGTATGTGCATTCCAGCTTCAGCGCCAGGACAAGCTCGGCGATCAAGTCTGCTGCTCGCCCGCCAACGATGTGCGCCCCAAGCAACTCGCCGTGCTTCTTGCCAAAGATCAGTTTCACGAAGCCTTCTTCGTCGGCTGCGGCCAACGCCATTCCGTTTGCCAGGAATGGGAAGCGCCCCACGGAATACTCGAGCTTCTTTGTCTTGCACTCCTCTTCGGTCAAGCCCACCGACGCCAGTTGCGGATGCGTGTACGTGCAGCCTGGAATCTGCCCGCGGTTGAGCGCCTCTGCCTTGTGTCCGGCGAGCAACTCGGCGAGGTTGTGGCCTTCGAACATCGCCTTGTGAGCCAGCAGCGGCGGACCCGCCACGTCGCCGATCGCGTAGACGTTCTTCGCGCTCGTGCGCCACTGCGGATCAACGCTGATGAAGCCGCGCTCCGTCTTGACGCCCGCTTGTTCCAGGCCGAGATCCTCAATGTTGCCCGTCATTCCCACGGCCGACAGGCACACGTCCGCTTCGATCGCCTGAATCTCCTTGTGGTCCTTCGCGCCGACAATGCGCGCCATCACATGACCCGGCGTGATCGAGATTCCGTCCAGCTTCGCGCTAGTGAAAATTTCGATGCCACGTCGCGTGAGCGATTTGGCAAGCTGCGCGGCCGCTTCCCGGTCGCTGGCCGGCAGAATGCTGTCCATGTATTCAACGACCGTGACCTTTGCGCCGAGCGTTGCATAGAAATACGCGAACTCCAGCCCGATCGGTCCGGCGCCAACCACCAGCAGCCGCTGCGGGACGCTCTTGGGGATCAGCGCTTCGCGATAGGTGATCACGGTCGTGCCGTCGGCCTTCAAGTCCGGCAGCGATTTGGGCCGCGCGCCGGTGGCGATGACGATGTTGCCGGCCTGCAGCTTCTTCTCGCCCTCTTTGGTCAGCACGGTCAGCGCGTTGTTCCCGCTAAGCGCCGCGCGCCCCGGCAAGTATTCGACTTTGTATTTTTTGAACAGACTCTGCACGCCGCGGTTGAGCCGGCCGGCGATATCGCGACTGCGCCCGACCATCTTCGAAATGTCCCACGACACATTTCCGGTTTGCAGGCCGTGCTTTTCCGCGAGCTTGATTTCGTTGATCAGTTCCGCCGTCTTCAGCAGCGCCTTGGTGGGAATGCAGCCCCAGTTCAGGCAGATGCCGCCAAGCTCCGCCTGCTCCACGCACAGCGTCTTCTTGCCAAGCTGCGCCGCGCGAATCGCGCACACATACCCGCCCGGCCCGCCGCCGATCACGATCACGTCGTACATTCCGTCTGCCATCGGCCCCCTCCTTTAAGATAACCGCGCCATTATGCCGCGCCGCCTCCGCCTTGCCATAAGAACCTTTGCGCGACCCCGTCGTGGCGCAGGATGTCTAGCCTGCGCTTCCCCGCGCTGTAAAAAAGTGCACCTGTGGTGGCACGTTTGTGTTCGCGCGTCCTTTTGCGCGAACTCAAGCGTGCATCACAGCCACTTCCTTGTCCAGAACTGCGCCGTGCGCCGCAATTCGGCGTCCCGCCCGCTTCTCCGTGCTGTAAAAAACTGCACATGTGGTGGCACGCTTGTGTTCGCGCGTCTTGTTGCGCGAACTCAAGCGTGCATCACAGCCACTTTCCTTGTCCAAAACTGCACCGTGCGTCGCAATGTCGGCGTCCCGCCCGCTTCTCCGTGCTGTAAAAAAGTGCACCTGTGGTGGCACGTTTGTGTTCGCGCGTCCTTTTGCACGAGTTCAAAGACCACCGAAATCGCAGGCACATAGTATCCCTGCGCTCCCTTATAAACTATGACGTCAAAGACTCAAAAATGTTGCAAACAATTTCGTATTTTATTTGCAGTATTTATGAACGCATTCCAGCTCGCGCGCCGTCGTCCCGCCGGTCCCGCCATACGCTCCAAACCAGCCCGCCCGAAAACACAATCGTCAACCAAAACTCCGGCAACCACGCCACGCCCCACCACTGCTCGGGGCGGCGGCGATGGCATACCGCGACGAGTGAACCACGTTCGTCAAAGTCGTTGTAAGGCATCACTATTCTTGAACAATCCGGCGAAAGAACAAACGGCGCCAAGTTGAAGTCGGGGTGCACGTTAAATCTCGCCAGCAAATCGCCATTCTCGCTTTTGCGCAATTCCACACACTGTCGGCCGTCCGGAAGCCTCACGATCAAGGCCATCCGCGAATCATTGTCATGAAAACTCTGCGGCAACGCATACCCGTCCAGATCGATCGTCTTCTCATACTTGAGCCTTGCCGCGCCGCAATCCCATACGCGCAAGACGCCCTCGCGTGAAGCAGCAAAAAGTTTCCCATGCTGCGAGAATGCCTCGTAGTGCTCCACACCCGTAGTGACAGGAACATGACCAGGAACAGGCAGTTTCACGCGAAGCGCCGCGCTTCGGGTGTCCCAGATCGAATAGGCCCCTTCAGTCTCGTTCCAGGTACTCAGCATCGAACCGTCAGGTGAGAGCCGGAACGCTCGTTCCACCACCGGAATCTCGCTCAACTTTTCGCCGGAAATCAGGTTCCAGATTCGTGTGGTCGAGGTATCAAGAATGTTCGTGGCGGCGACTCGTTTGTCTCCCGACACGGTGCTACTGACCAGGAATTCCCTTGCGTGCTCCGCATACTCCTGCAGCGTTTTCGCAGCGTTGATCTTCTGCGCCTGCTCGCCTTCGGGGGGAGGGAAGAAACCCCAAACAGCGCCGGTCGGTTTGCCCACGCAGAGAACCTGCTTGCCGTCCTCAACGTTGGCCATTCTCAGATGAGAACTGTCCAACAGGTACTTTCCATCATGACTAAAACTGCGGTACCACGTATCCGATACAATGGCGCGCTTGGTCCACGAGCGCGTCTCCCAGAACTGCCAATAGTAATTGTTCCAGTCCTTCTCTTTCTGGCAACAGGCGTAGAGCGTACCACCGTCTGGCGAGAACTCGACAGAGAGGATCTGCGGCGCATCGAGCGTTAACACGCGCGGTTGTCCGCCTCCCGTCGTCGGCCAGACGCGAATATGCGTCTCCGTCCGCACCGCAAACGTTTTGCCGTCCGGCGAAAACGCTGCCCCGCCAAAGGACTCATTTGGCTCGTTGCGCAACAGCCGTTCGATGTACCACGCCTCCCACCTCCACCACAACCCGCCCGCGCTCCCCACCAGCAGCACAAATAGAATCAGCGTCCGCAGCGAAAACCGCAGCCGCCACCGCCGCTTCCCCTCAGCTCCATTCTCGTTGTCGGCCATGCCCGCACCATACACCCGAGCCCGCCCGCGTCAAAGCAGCCGCGCCGTGTGGTCGTTTTTCCAGGGGCTTGAATTGGCGATCCGCTTACAGCATCCCCAGCGGATCGACGTCGATTGTCGCGTCGGCGCCTTTGATTTTGGCGATCGTCGCGGCGGCCGGGCCGCCCAGCAGTTCAGAAAGCACTTCGCTGCTGGAAGCTTTGATCAGCACGTGCTGGCGATAGAAGCCCTCCAGCCGGGAGAGCGGCGCTTCGGCGGGGCCGAGAATAATGGTGGCAGGGCGGGCGTCCCTGCCCGCCTCCGGTGCGGCGGGCACGGAGGCCCGCTCTGCGGCTTGGCGCAGCGCATCGGCGACGGCGGCAGCGGCCAGTTTCGTCGCGGGCAGATC
Source organism: Planctomycetota bacterium (assembly GCA_036504595.1). Classification (GTDB taxonomy): domain Bacteria; phylum Planctomycetota; class SZUA-567; order H5-PLA8; family H5-PLA8; genus DASXUX01. The sequence continues at coordinate 292,207 of DASXUX010000042.1, forward strand.
CTTTCCGCGAATGAGAATGCGCGCCAGCCGCATGTAGGGCGGGTAGTTGTACGCGCGGCGCTCCTGGAGTTCCTGCAGCGCAAAGGTCTCGAAGTCATGGTTCACAGCGGCGCGAACGGCGGCATCGCCGGGGAGGTGCGTCTGAATGATCACGCGGCCGCCCTTCTCGCTGCGGCCGGCTCGGCCGGCCACCTGAGCCAGGAGCTGGAACGTGCGTTCGCGGCTGCGGAAATCGGGCATGTGCAGAGCGGTGTCGGCGAGCACTACGCCGACGAGGGTCACGTTCGGGAAGTCCAAACCCTTCGCGATCATCTGCGTGCCGATGAGGATATCCGTGCGTCCGGCCTGGACGTTTCCGAGAGCTTCAAGGTAAGCGGTGCGGCGCGTCATCGTATCCGAATCCATCCGAGCGACGCGCGCTTCGGGAAAGATTTTCTTCACGGCTTCTTCGATGCGTTCGGTGCCGAGCCCCCAATGCTTAAGGCCCGGGCGCTGACAGTTGGAACACACCAGCGGCACCGGCTTCCTGTAGCCGCAATAGTGGCAGGTGAGCACGTCCGATTGCCCCCTCACCGCAGAAACGGCCGGCACGGAGGCCGGCGCTACCTCTCCCTCGCGGGGGAGAGGGGAACCGGGGGCGCGATGACTCGTCAGCGTGATGTCGCACTGGACGCATTTTTCTGTCTGGCCGCAGTGCTGGCAGGTGATCACGGTCGCGAAGCCGCGGCGGTTCATGAAGAGAATGGCCTGCTCACGCCGGTTCAATGTCTCGCGCAGTGCGGCCACCAGTCGCCGGGAAAGATAGGTGTACCGCTTGGTTTCCTGATTCTCTTGCGTGAGATCGACAATCTCCACCGGAGGCATCGGACGGCCCGCGACGCGCTGCGAAAGAACGAGATGCTGGAGCTTTCCGGTCCGGGCGAGATAGAGCGATTCGAAACTGGGCGTCGCCGAACCGAGGACCAGGACGGCGCCGCTGGCTCGCGCCAGTTCCAGCGCCACGTCGCGCGCGTGATAGCGCGGAGTCGTCTCCTGCTTGAACGCGTTCTCGTGTTCTTCATCGATGAAGATAATGCCCAGACGCGGCAGCGGAGCGAAAAGCGCCGAACGCGCCCCGACGACAATGTCGATTTTCCCGGCGCGCACCGCTCGCCAAGCTTCGGCGCGTTCGCCATCGGTGATGTGGCTATGGAGCACGGCGACGCGTTCGCGGCCGAGACGGCGTTCAAAGCGCTGAGCGGTCTGCGGCGTGAGCGCGATTTCCGGAACAAGTACGAGGCCCTGCTTGCCCATCGCCAGAGCGGTCTTCAGCGCGCGGAGGTAAACTTCGGTCTTGCCGCTTCCGGTGACGCCATGGAGAAGGAAACCGTGGAGTTGGTGAGTGCTGAGTGCTGAGGCCGAATGCCCCTTCACCCCTAACCCCTCTCCCTCGCGGGGGAGAGGGGGACCGGAGCGCAGAGCGTTTTCGATGGCGTCCAAGGCGCGCTGCTGTTCGGAGTTAAGGACCAGATCGTGTTCGGGCGCGTGAGCGTCCACGCCGCCGTGCGCGGGGCTTTGATCGACAGGGTGCTGCAAGTCGATGCGCAGCAAGCCGGCTTTAGCCAGGGCGTTGAGAGCGGAATCGGAGGCGTCGGCTTCGTACAGCAGATCGGATGCTGCGATGGGACCGCTGATGTCCGCCAGAACCAGCAAGACGGCGGCTTGTTTCGGCTTTTTTGCGATCAGTTCGGCGGCCTTGGTCCGCAGTTCTGCGGCGGAAACCGCCGCTTCGACAATACGGACGCGTTCAGCTTCGACGCCGCGTTTGACGCCGGCGGGCAGCATGGCGGCGAGCGTCGTTCCGAGCGGGCAGGCGTAGTGCCGGGCCATCCAGCGCGCCAGTCCCAGCAGCGTCGGCGGCAGCAGAGCTTGCGTTCCCCCGCCGGAAATGACGGGGTTATCGAGCACGCGAACGATAGCTTTCAGCTTTCGCAAGTCGATGCCATCGCGCTGCACATCGGCGAGAGTGCGTTCGGCAAGGAAGAAGCCGGTTTCGGCGCGATTTCCAAACGGAACCAGCACGCGCACGCCGGGGACGAGCTGCTTGATCACTGCGTCCGCGCCATACGTGAACGTGCCGCGCAGCGGGCCGACGACCGCGACTTCGGCCAGATGCATAAAGGCCATCGGCTCCCCCTTCCCTTCTAGGGAAGGGGGCTGGGGGGTTAGGTTTGCGGGGGCGGCCACCACCCGGGCATCTTCCAGTGAGCTGAACAGGTCGGCCTCTGAGCTGTGTTCTTTTTTGCGCGGCATGAGAGGCATTCTAAGTCGTTTGCCACAGAGTTCACAGAGGAAAGAAAAGGGTTCGGGGTTCAGGGTTCAGGGTTCAGGGACGGCTTTGATGTCGTCGTTTCTAGACCCTGGACCCTATACCCTGCTGTTCGCTGTGTCCTCCGTGGTCTCTGTGGCTCGCTTTGACGAACGCGTGGCTCTGGCTTACGCTAACCATCTGGGACATTGAACCATTTTGCCATGTTGGAGGAGTCCGATGCCTGCCATTCCACCTCGCCGCGGTCCAGTCATGCTCATCGTCATGGACGGTTGGGGCGCGCGAGACAGCGCCGTTCACAACGCGATCAAAATCGCTAACGTTCCGAATTTCAATAAGTACATGAAGGAGTGTCCGCATACGACGCTGCTGGTCTCCGGCACCGACGTGGGCCTGCCCAAGGGAACGATGGGCAACAGCGAAGTCGGCCACTTGAACATCGGCGGCGGGCGAATCGCCTGGCAGGATCTGATGGAGATCGCTCAGACGATCGTGGATGGCACCTTCGAAACCAATCCGGTGCTGCTGGGCGCAATCGAGCACGCCAAGAAGAACAATTCCCGGCTGCATCTGTTCGGTCTGATCTCCTCGGAGAAAGTGCATTCCGTGGACGAAGTGTACTTCGCCTTGGTCCGCCTCTGCGCTCGGCACGATTTGCGCAAAGACCGCGTCGCGTTTCACGTCTTCACCGACGGACGCGATACGCCGCCGAAGTCGGGCGAGCAGTGGGTCGCCGAACTGCAGCGCAAACTGGACCTGTACGACACTGGCGTCATCGCCACCGTCACCGGCCGCTACTTCGGCATGGATCGGGACAAGCGCTGGGAGCGCGTCGAACAGGCCTGGAAGGCTCTGGTGGACGGCGAAGGCGCGTTCACATCGAAGAGCGGCCTGGCTGCGGTACACGAAGCCTACAAGCGCGGCGAGACCGATGAGTTCATCAAGCCGACGGTCATCGTTGATGACGCTGGCAAGCCGCTGGCCACCATTCAAGACAACGACGCGGTGCTCTCCTTCAATCATCGCAGCGACCGGCCGCGCGAGCTGTGCCAGGCGCTGCTGGAACCGAACTTCGCAGGCTTCAAGCGCAAGCACCAGCCGAAAGTCCACCTGATCACGCTGACCGACTATCGCGCCGGCTTCCCGGTGCCGGTCGCGTTCCCCAGCAAGCCGCTGGAAGGGACGCTGGGCGAACTGGTTTCGAAGGCGGGCCTCAAGCAGCTTCGCATCGCGGAGACGGAAAAGTATCCGCACGTGACGTTCTTCTTCTCAGGCGGGCGCGAAGAACCGTTCCCGGGTGAAGAGCGGATCATGGTGCCGTCGCCGAAAGTTCCGACGTACGATTTGCAGCCGGAGATGAGTGCTCCGGAAGTGTGCCGCAAGGTGGTCGAGGCGATCCATTCCAAGAAGTTCGACCTGATCGTGCTGAACTTCGCCAATGGCGACATGGTCGGCCACACGGGTGTCGAGCCGGCCGTCATCAAGGCGGTCGAAACGGTGGACAAGTGCGTCGGCGAGATCGTGCAAGCGATCCAGCAGGAGCATGGCGAGATCATGGTCACCGCTGACCACGGCAACGCCGAAGAAACCTGGGACGAACAGAATAACTGTCCGCATACCGCTCACACGCTGAACAAGGTGCCGTGCTACCTGATCAGCGAGCGCTTCAAGAACGCCAAGCTGAAGAGCGGCGGCCGGCTGGCAGACCTGGCGCCGACGCTGCTGCACCTGCTGGGCCTGCAGCCGAGTCCGCAGATGAAGGGGACGGATTTGCTGGAAGCGTAACGGCAGGGTTCAGGGTTCAGGGTTCGGGGTTCAGGGTCGTGGCTGGCTATGTGCGGACCCAAAGGCTCGGTGTAGGATGAATGTGGTACTCTGAGGAGCACCCTATGGCCCTCGACAAGTTACTACAGGAGAAGAGAGCCGACATTCTGCGGCTGGCCTCCAAGCACGGGGCACTGAACGTGCGCGTCTTTGGTTCATTCGTACGCGGGGAAATTCGTCCTGACAGCGACGTTGATTTTCTGGTAGACGTCGGACCCAAGCACTCAGCGTTCTTTCCCGGCGGCCTTCTGGCGGATCTTGAAGAGTTGCTCGGACGAAAGGTGGATATAGTCACGGAAAAAGGCCTGCACTGGTACATTCGCGAGCACGTGCTGAAGGAGGCCGTCGCGCTGTGAAGGACGACCGGCTGGAACGTTAGGCTCCCCGCAGAGACGCAGAGGCGCAGAGAAGGGAAGAAAGTGAATCCTCGTTCGGCTGACCCGCGGCGGCTGCGCAGAAACATATTTTGCGCCGCGGTGATCTGCGCCGCGGGAATCTTCGCTGCGGCGCTCATTCCAAAACAAATCATAACGCACACAACAGCGTTGGAGCCGGGGACGACAGAGTCGGCACAGGGCAATGGGAAGGAGCAACACGAGGAGGCGAAAGCAGGCAAGACTCAGGAAATTGATGACGTATCGAAGAAGCCGGCAGCGACAGAGGCAACGCGGGAGAATGACGGCAAGAAGGAAGAGCAGACGAAACCGGAAAGTGTCCAGAATATCGACGGGATGCTCAAGAAACTGGACGAACTTCAGCGCACACTAGATGCCTCCAGAGGTGACCCAAAGGCACTGAAGAAAGAGTGCGAGGCGATTAAAGCCGATCTCGTCACGCTCAAGAGTACGGTGACCATTGCAGACGCAACGCTTGCGGGCTTCCAGGAGCGAGTGCGCTTGCTGCAACTACGCGTTCTCGCCTATCGCGCCGATCAACCAAGAACGCGGGAAGATTTGAAGGAGCTGCTGAAGAAGCTCGATGACGTGGAGGAAAAGAAGTAGGAGTTAATCGGTGTTCATCTGCGGCTAAAATGAAGACCGGAATACCTGCGCAGTCTTTTCAATTATGCTTCCGTGACATTTCGGCAACAGAGAGGGTGAGAAGAATGCTATCGATCGATCTTGCAGGGAAACGCGCGTTTATTGCGGGCGTGGCGGATGACAACGGGTATGGCTGGGCGATCGCCAAGGCGATGGCTCAGGCCGGCGCGTCCATTTGCGTCGGGACCTGGCCGCCGGTGATGAACCTTTTCACCAAGGGGCTTGAGCGCGGGAAGTTCGACGACGACCTGGGCGACGGCAAGAAGCTGCAGTTCGAGAAGATCTATCCGCTGGACGCGAGCTTTGATACGCCCGAGGACGTTCCGCAGCAGGTTCGCGAAGACAAACGCTACAAGGAACTGAGCCACTATACGATCCAGGAACTCGCGGACCAATTCCGCGCGGACTTCGGACCGAAGCCGATCGATATTGTCGTGCACAGTCTGGCCAACGGGCCGGAAGTCAAGAACCCGCTGTTGGAGACCAGCCGCAAAGGGTACCTGACGGCGCTCAGCGTCAGCGCCTATTCGCTGGTGTCCATGGTGCAGCGCTTCGGTCCTTTGATGACAGAGGGCGGATCGTTTTTGTCGCTGTCGTATCTGGCCGCCGATCGCGTGATTCCCGGTTACGGCGGCGGCATGAACGCGGCCAAGGCGGCGATGGAAAGCGACGCTCGCGTGCTGTCCTTCGAAGCGGGGCGCAAGTACGGCTTGCGGGTGAATGTGATTTCGGCGGGGCCCTTGGCGAGCCGCGCGGCGAAGACTGTGTTCACGATCGACAAGATGATCGACCACTATAAGCGCAACAGTCCGCTGCCGGAATTCTGCGAACCCGAGAACGTCGCGAACGCCGCCGTGTTTTTGTCTTCGCGGCTCGGCGCGGGGATTACCGGCGCGGTGCTGTATGTGGACAACGGGTTCAATATTATGGGCATTCCGGCGGGGCATATTCTGGCTTGAGGCCGCCGCTGGCGGGAGCGGAGTTTTTAGTTCTCAGTTCTGAGTTCTTAGTTTTGAGTTTTGAATGAAGGCTTTTCGTGCCGTAAGCGTTCAGTCCTTCTCGATCCGGTCCCGCCCCGAAGGGGCCGTACATGTCAGCCCAGGGCAAGCGAGCAACGCGAGCGCCGCCCTGGGTACGGTCGCCCTCTCGAACCGGACGCCCTGAAAGGGCCGGACACGATGCGTTGTCTTGCCCTTTCAGGGCGCCGAAATCCCAAACGCGCCGCGACCCAGGGCGGCGAGCCGCTGTGCGTCTCTTGCCCTGGGCTGACTGGGCTGACTTGTACGGCGCTTTCAGCGCAAGAGCTTGCGCAGACGGAACGGGTACCTCCTGGCATTTCGGCATCGCCGCCCGCCATTCAAAACTAAGAACTGAAAACTGAGAACTCCGGGTTCCTGGACTTCTGAAGTTCTGAGTGCTAGAAACACCCCATCATGAGCGATCCTCAAACGGCTGCCACGGGGCTGAAGGAAGAGTCCAAGGACTGGCAGGAGGCGTATCGCGACCCGCAACTGATCGCTCGGCGCACGCGCAAGCACCGGCAGCGGCTGGGGACGCTGGGGGTATTTTCGTGGCCGCGGGACAGCAGCGTGCTGGATCTGGCCTGCGGGACGGGCGAGGCGCTGCGGATTTTGCACGGCGAGGGCTTTACGAAGCTTTCGGGCGTGGATGTGACGATCGACCAGGATCTGAAGCGCGAGCCGTGGCTAGAGGTGAAGGCCGGCGACGGGCGTTCGCTGCCGTACGCCAATGAGACATTCGATGCGGTGATCTGCATGCATTCGCTGCATCATCTGGGCGGGTTGGAAGGGATTCGTTCGACGCTGAAAGAAGCAGCGCGAATTTTGAAGCCGGGTGGACGGCTGGCGCTGATCGACCACTACGATGCGTGGCAGGTGCGCTTTGCGTTTTGGGGGGTGAGCCAGTGGTGGCTGACGTGGCCGACATCGGGGCTGCGCAGTTTTCACAAGCAGCACATCGATGAGTGGCCGTACATGATGGACTATCTGAACAACTGGCCGAACGTGCGCGCGACGATCGACGGGCTTGGTTTTGAGAAGCCGGACGTAGATACGAAGTGCTGGGTGTTCTTCTACTGGTCGGCGAGGAAAAAGTAGTCTGAAGTCTGGAAGTCTGGAGTCTGGAGTCTGGAGTCAACGGCAACATCTCACCCAGAGGACGCAGAGTCTCTTGATATAGACTCTTAAACCGAAAATCATGAAAGACATTCTCGTTACTGGCGCTCCAGGCTGGCTGTGCGACGTGCTGTTGCCGGAGATCGGCAAAAGCGCGGCGGGGGGCAACGTGCGCTGCCTGGTGCAGCGGTCGCTGCCGGGGGAGAAGATCGCGGCGTGGCAGAAAGAGCATCCCGAAGTCAGCCATGTTTTGAGCGGGGATCTGGCGGATGTGCCGTCACTTGAAGCGGCATGCAAAGATTTGAGCGGCGGGACGGTGCTGCACGCGGCGGGAGTCATTCATCCGCGCAACACGAGCGAGTGGTACCGAATCAATCGCGATGGCACGCTGGCTCTGGCGAATGCCGCGAAAAAGGTGGGAGCGAAGCGGTTCGTTTATGTCAGTTCCAATGCAGCTCAAGGGGCGTCGTCGTCCAGTTCGGTGCTGCTCACTGAAGACATGCCGGACAATCCGGGGTCGCACTACGGCCGGAGCAAACTGCAGGCTGAGCGCGGGTTGATGCAGCTTCACGAGGCCGGGAAGTTCGACGTGGTCGTCTTGCGTCCGTGCATGTTCTATGGGCCGCCGGTGCCGGGCCGGCACGTGGACATCTTCAAACGAATCATGAATGGACGCCTGCCGCTCGTCGGTAGCGGAGATTACGCTCGCAGTTTGAGCTACATCGACGATCTGGTGGCCGGGACGATGCTGGGCATGACGCATCCGAAGGCGGCGGGTGAAGTCTTCAACATTTGCGATGCGAGGGCGTACAGCACGCGCGAGGTCTGCGACGCGATGGCCGCGGCTCTGGGCGTGCCGGCGAAGTTCATCCCGCTGCCAGGAATCTGCGCGACGCTGGCGCGCGGCGTGGATGTGACGCTGGCGGCGTGCGGGGTGTATTCGATGCCCTTCCACTTGCTGGGCGAAGCGAACTGGAACGTCGGATGTTCGAGCCAGAAGGCGACCGACCTGCTTGGCTTCAAGCCAAGCGTGGATGTCTTCGAAGGCTACCGCCGAGCGGTGAGTTGGTGCAGAGAAAGAAAACTGGTTTAGGGTTTGTGGTTCGTAGTTCGTGGTTCGTGGTTCGTAGTTCGTAGTTCGTGGTTCGTAGTTCGTGGTTTGTGGTTTGTGGTTCAGGGTTGGTTCTGGCGTAGTCAACCATGAACCACGAACCATAAACCACGAACCATAAACCACGAACCATAAACCATCAGTTCCCGTCCACGCGGACCCAGACTTGGCGCGTGCGGGGGCCGTCGAATTCGCACAAATAGATGCCTTGCCAGGTGCCGAGGGCGAGCTTTCCATTTTCGACAAGAACGGTGACAGAAAAGCCCATCATGCTGGCTTTGATGTGCGCGGCGCTGTTGCCTTCGTTGTGCTGATAGAAGGACTGGCGCCAGGGCACCAGGCGTTCGAGCGCGGCCAGCATGTCGGCAGTGACGTCGGGGTCGGCGTTCTCATTTATGGTTACGCCCGCTGTGGTGTGCGGAACGAAAACGTGCGCGACGCCGGATGTTACTTTTGATTGCGAGACGATGGCCTGAACTTCGTCGGTGATGTCGTGGAATTCAGAGTGCGAACCGGTACGAATATCCAGGCGTTCCATAGCGCAAAGTCCTCCCTGAATTTGGTTGTAGCGTTTCTACTGAAAACGTAAAGAGCGAACTGAATCCAAAAATTTAAGTCACGATATATAAATGACTTACGGTAAAACAAATCTTTCAAACATCGGTTTGAATAAGCGGCGGGTCTGTGCGTCATCAGGGTTGGACCCAAATGGGAGGAAACAGCCATGACGAACACTCGATTCAACTCAAAGCTGGCCATCCTGGCCTTGCTGCTGGCTCTGCCGCTGGTGCTGCAGACACGGACGGCTTCGGCCGCCAACTGGGGCGTATCTTTTGGACTGGGCTGGCACCGGCCAGCGCCAGTGGTTTTCGCGCCGCCGGTGGTCGAGCGCGATTGGGTGCCGGAGCACTACGAAACACGGATGGAGCAGGTGCTGGTCGAAGCGGGACACTACGAGAAGCAGTGGGTGTCCGATACGCGTGAGTTTCGCCGAGACCGCTGGGGCCACGGGTACTCGACGGCACGCTCCGGTTACTGGACGGAAGTTTATGTGCCCGCTCGGTACGAGACCCGGACGGTAAGCGTGCTGGTCCCCGGCTACTACCGTGATGTTGCCGCGCCGTGCATGCCGGCGCCGCGTATCGCCTTCGGATATCGGCATCGCTAAAAGAATGTTGAATCGAGAGGAAGGGCGCAGGGGCGGATGGTCGCCCCTGATTTTCTTTAACGGCTCATGCGGATCGTTGTGTTGCGACGCTGACAACTTCCCACTTACGGTCATGCGCGCGTGCGGTTCTGCTTTCACTTTCCGCGTTTGGCATTTATCTTGGTTCAGATGAAAACCAAGCCTGCGGTTCTGCTGACCGAAAACATCCATCCGAAGTACCTCGCCAAACTGGAACGCTACGCGCGCGTCGTCCGTCCGCCGGATCTCTCGCAGGCCACGCTGATCAACATCGCCGCGGCCGAACAGATTCAGGCGATCATCGTTCGCACCAAAGGCGACATTACGCGCGAAGTGCTCGCCGCATCGCCGCACCTGAAGGTTGTCGGCCGGCACGGCATCGGCGTGGATCACATCGATCTCTCCGCCGCCACGGAACACGGCGTGTGGGTCGTCAATACGCCCGGCGCCAGCCGCGTTGCCGCCGCCGAACACACGTGGGCCATGATCCTGGCGTTGGCCAAGAATATTCCCGCAGGCGACAGCGCCGTTCGCAGCGGCGACTTCGGCATCCGCGAGCGCCGGAAATCGCTTCAGCTCGAAGGCAAGACGCTCGGCGTGATCGGACTCGGCCGCATCGGGACCACCGTGGCCACGACCGCCGTCAAAGGCTTCGGCATGCGCTTGCTCTACAACGATCTGCTCCGTTTCCCCGTCAAAGAGCGCCGGCTTGGAGCGCGCAAAGTCTCCCTGAAGGCGCTGCTATCCAAGAGCGACATCGTGACGATTCACACGCCGCTCGATGAAAGCACGCGCGGAATGATCGGCGCAAGGCAGCTCGCGTGGATGAAGCCCACGGCTTTCTTCGTCAATTGCGCGCGCGGAGCCATCGTGGACGCATCCGCCGTGGCCGATGCGTTGAAGCGTGGAAAACTCGCCGGCGCCGCCTTCGACGTTTTCGTACCGGAAGTCCCTCCGCCCGATCATCCCCTCCTTAATGTAGTAGGTGCCGTGCTGTCGCCCCATTGCGCCGCGCAGACGGCCGAAGCGAACCTGGGATACGCGGCTGTGGTGGAGGATGTGCTGAGGGTGTTGGCCGGCAGAGTGCCGAAGTTCCCGGTGAATTCACCGCAAACCTAACCCCCCGGCCCCCTTCCCTTGAAGGGAAGGGGGAGCCGGAGCGTTCACCCCTCCCCTTCGAGGGGAGGGGCCGGGGGAGGGGTTTGCGCCCGCCGGCGCAATTCTGGCAGAATGTGCCGTCCAGAAGGTACGTGACTTCCCCCGCCGCAGGCGGTATGTTTCTAACGGGGCATTGAGGCATCTATGCCAACTGTTCGACCGCAGTTCACTCGCAGACAAACCGGCTTCACCACAGTTGAAATGGTGGTCGTGGTGGGCATCGTCGGGCTGCTGATGTCCTTGATCATGCCCATCATGGCTGAATCGCGCGCGAAAGCGCGCGTGGCGTGGTGTTGCAGCAACCTGCGCCAGATTTCGCAGGCGCTGGTGATGTACGACACCGACCATGATCGCAGCCTGGAAAACTATCCCGATCGCCTGACGCATCTCGCGTATCTGGGTTACGTGGCCGACGCGCGCGCGTTCATCTGCCCGGCCGATTCCACACACGCAACGAAGAACGCCGACGGCAAGACCACGCTCAAGCCCGGCAAAGCGAAAGACGACAAATCCTATTGGGCCGAGCGCCGGGGCGCCGAAGTCGGCATGCCCACACTCGACTGCTCCTATCTCTATGAGTTCAGCACGCGCACATGCCAGGGCTACATTAAGGGCGCAAGCGGCTACTATGAGTGGACCGGCAGCGGCTGGGGCTCCGATGCTCTGGTGGGCTGGTGGGGCGGAGACGAATACTACCCCGCGGCCGACTACCTGTATGAACCCACGCAGGAATACTGCCCCAGTTGGATGAGCTATACGACCCCGGATGGCTTCCTCGGCAGCACAGACCTGCTGGTGCCCGCGAATCCGCACGACGTCGATCGCGATGGAAACGGAGTGGTCACTTGGCAGGAAGCGAAGTTCTGGCAGCTTCAAAATGGCGACGTCTATTGCAGCGCCTACGCGACCCCCGGCGACATGTACGTCCCCTCCACGTGGTCGTGGGATCCTTACGACACGACGCCTTTCGATCACGATCCGCTGACGCAGTATCCGCGAACCTGGATGCCGATCGTGCGCTGCTTCTGGCACATGCCCAGCGATCGTGTGGATGACGAAATGCTCGAACGAGTAAACAACGTCTCGCTCGACGGCAACACGTTCGTCTCCGTCCCCGGCTGGGAACAGACCGCCTGGCACGGCGCGGTCAACGGCGTCACGTATTAGCTACCAGTCCAGAGTCGAGAAGTTGAGGAGTCTGGAAGTCGAAGGCTCGTAATCGCCGCGTCACAAACCATCGACTCCTGGACTCTCGACTTGTGGATTGAAGACTGCCTCCAAAACGTATAGAGTTGCTTTTGCCTGCGGAATGCGCAGGCCGGCTATATTGCGGCTATGGGAGATTCACGATGCTCGACCTCAAGTTCGTTCTCGCCAACCTCGACCTGGTCCAAAAGGCCATCGACGACAAGCGTGCGGCCAATGAGTACACCGACCTGAAAGTGCTCCCGGCGCTCGAAGACGCGCGGAAAAAATCCATCCTGGAAGGCGAGCAGCTCAAGGCCGAAAAAAACAAGCTCTCCAAGGAAATCGGCGCGAAGATGGGCAAGCTGAAAGCCGCCGCCGGCGATCCGGACAAGCTCACCGCCGCGAACGCCGAAGTCGCTGAGATCCAGAAAAAATCGAAACAGCTCAACGACCGCATCCAGGCGCTCGAAGCCGAGCAGGCTCGCGCCGAAGCACAGATTCAAGAGCGCCTGGCGTACATTCCCAACCTTCCCCACGCGGATGTCCCGCCGGGCGGCGGGCCGGAACAGAACGTGATCGTGCGGACCGTTGGCCCGGAGCCCAAGCTGGACTTCAAGCCGAAGCAGCATTTTGAACTCGGCGCACAACTCGGGATTCTGGACACGGAACGCGGCGCGAAGGTGACCGGATCCGGATGGTACTTCCTGCGCGGAGATGGCGCGCGGATGGAGCGCGCGTTGATTTCATGGTTCCTGGACGTGCACCGCGCGCGCAACGGCTACACGGAACTTTTTCCTCCGTTCTTCGTCAACGAGAAAACGCTGTTCGGCTCCGGGCAGTTCCCGAAATTCCGCGAACAGATGTACAGCGCGGAGATGGACAAGCTCTACGCGATCCCAACGGCCGAGGTTCCCGTCACCGCGTTCCATCGCGATGAAATCTTGAAAGAGGAAGAACTGCCCAGAAAGTACGTGGCGTATTCAGCGTGCTTCCGCCGCGAAGCGGGCGCCGCCGGCGCGGACACGCGCGGGATTCTGCGTGTGCACGAATTCAACAAAGTCGAAATGCTGAAGCTGACGACGCCGCAGACCAGCTACGCGGAACACGAAAGTATGCTGGAAAACGCCGAGTACCTTCTTCAGCAGCTTGGGCTGCACTACCGTGTCGTGCTGCTGTGCCGCGGAGACTTGAGCTTCTCGGCGGCCAAGTGCTACGACCTGGAAGTGTACGCTCCGGCCGCTGGAAAGTGGTTGGAGGTGTCCAGCGTCTCGAATTTTGAAGACTACCAGGCTCGCCGCAGCAACATGCGCTATCGCCCCGCCGATGGCGGCAAGCCCCAATACGTGCACACCCTCAACGGTTCCGGTCTCGCCCTGCCGCGGATTATGGTTGCACTATGGGAATGCAACCAGCAAGCGGATGGCTCGATCAAGCTGCCTGCGGTGCTCCATAGATATATGGACGGGCAGGCGACCATTAGTCATTAGTCATTAGTCATTGGTCATTGGTCATTGGTCATGGGCAGCCTGCAGCCGGCGGGATGTTAATGACTAATGACCAATGACTAACGTTATCCTAATGCTCACGCGCAAAAAGATCGACAATATATGATGTTGAGCTTGACGAGCGTGTAAAAATCCTTAGATTGCTTTCCGCAACCCTTGATCTGACGGTACGGAACCTGTTTGGGTGGGGAGGGTTCTGTGTAACTTGGTTCTACATGGTGACGCTGGGTAATTCCTCGTACAGCGGACGAGGGATTATCGCATTGTCGCTGTTTATGGGCTAAGTGAGTGATGGGGTAGAGCGGGACACTCTAGTCTCGCGGCGCCGACATAAACCGTCGGAGCCACTGGCAACGGAAGAAAGGACGCCGCGGTCGATGATCGATTTGCGAACGTTTGCAGGACTAGCCCTGGCAGGTTTTCTGCTCGGGCTGACTGGCTGTGCCAACCAGAGGGGCGACCTCGGCGCCGAGCGCGAAGAGCCGTCCCCGATTGTGCGCACTGAACAGCCGGCCGCGCAACCGAGCGACACGGCTGCTGTCGCGAATGCCGCGACGCCAGCCGGCGAGGTCGTCGATCTCGATGCCAAAAAAGCCATTGCCGTTAAGCAGGAACCTGCCGCTGAATCGGTCGCTGTGCCTGAACTGAAAGAAGAACGCGCCGAATTGGTTTCGCTGAAGCCCGCGCAGCCTATCGAACCCGAAGCCAAGACTGTTGCCGCCGCTCCCGAGAAGCCCGCCGTCCCCGAAAACACCAACGCCGATCCGAAAGCGGAACCGAAGGCCGGAGAAACTCCTCCGCCGCCCCCGCCGCCAAAACCAGGCGAAGAAACTCCGCAGCAGCGCGCGGAACGTTTGCTGAAGGACGCTGAACGCCTCGCCGGCGTGGAAGCTCAAGGCCGCCAGCAGGAAGCCGAAGCGGCCTATCAGGCCGGCCTGAAGCTGTTCAACGATCTGGAATATGAGGAAGCCCGGAAGTACTTCGAAAAAGCCGTGCGCCTGAACCCGGCGCATGCCGGCGCGCAGCAGAAGCTCCACACCGTCGGCGCTCTGCTTGGCATTCATGCCAATGTGATGCGCGAGAAAATCATGGAACTCGAACGCGCGCAGCGCGTGCAGGTCCAGGAACAGATGGCGGTGCTGGCGCAGTCGCTGGAAGAAGGCCGCAGGCTCGAAGAGCGCGGCAGCCAGACGGCGATCGAACTGGCTCCCGCCGAAAAAGAGAAGGCCCTGGCCGAACAGCTCACGTTCCTGCAACGCGCCAAGGACGGCTACAGCCGCGTGCGCGAACTGCTGAACTATATGCCGCCGAGCTTCGAACTGCCGGGCGTTCGCGCCCAGGTTGACGCGGCGCTCGCCCGCGTGCGCGATAAGATCGCCGCCAAGCAGGACGAGTTGAATTTCTTGAAGCGGACGGAGGCCCAGCGGATCGCTCAAGAATCACGGCAGCGTGAAGACGACGCGTTCAAGCTGAAGATCCGCAAGCTGCTCGATCAAGTGAAGGATCTCTACGACAAACAGGCCTACCGCCAGGCTGAAAAGCTGGCGCAAAGCGTGCTCGTGTTGGATCCGCTCAGCAGCGAAGCCGAAGGCTGGAAGAACAAAGCTCGCGGCGCGTACCACACTCGCGAAGCCGCGGATGCGAAAGAAAAGCAGCGCTGGGAAACCGAAAAGAGCTGGGAGCAGGTCGAGGAAAACAACATCAGTTACGCGCAACAGTTGATCTACCCGCCGAACTGGGATCAGATCAGCCGCCGGGCCGAATCGTCGGCGTTGGGCAAAGGCGTCGCCAAGGAAGAGTCCTGGAAAGCCGACATTCGCAAACGCCTGCAGCGCAAGGTGACCTTCGAGTTTGTGGACACGCCGCTGGATGAAGCAATCAGCTTCCTGCGCAGCATGGCCAACGTCACGATGATCATCGACCCGAAGGTGCTGGCTGGCGGCGCGCCCGCGATCAATCTGCGCGTGCAGGATATGAGCCTGGACTTGGCGCTGGAGTGGATTCTGAAGCTGGCCGACCTGGAATATGCGCTGCGCGACAGCGCCATCTACATCGCCAAAGGCACGTCGTTGATCGAGGCTGTCGAACTGCGCATTTATGACGTGAGCGATTTGACGCAGACGATCCAGGACTTCCCGGGCTGGGAAATGGAACTGGTCACCGGCGGTAATCAGGGCGGCGGCGGTGGCGGTGGCGGCGGCGGCGGTGCCGCTGGAGGCGCGGCATTTACGGGCCCGGCCAAGACGGCCCCGACGCTGACAAACATCGCGGACATGATCCGCAACCGTGTGCGGCCCGAAAGCTGGGATCCGGCGCTGGGCACGTCTATTGAAGAGCGCGCGGGCAAGCTGGTGGTGATGCAGCGGCCGGAAGTGCACGCACTGATCAACAAGCTGCTCTCCGACTTCCGCGCGACCCAGAAGATGATGATCAACATCGAGTCGCGCTTCCTGACGATCCGCGAAGCATACCTGGAGGACATGGGTGTCGAATTCCAGGGCTTGGACCCCAACATCCTGCGCGGCGATTTCGGCGACGTGCGCCGCCTGGGCGGAATGGTGCAGCCGCGCGCGCCGGCGGCGACGGATGCGATTCCGCCGAACGTGCCGTTCCCTGGCCTGGTCGGATTGCCGTCGCGGGTGTCCGGTGGTTCGCTTTCCGAAGTCGGCTCGATCGTCAACCACACGATCAACTTCTTCACGAACGATCCGGATACGATCTCCGGCAACGACCGCGACAACTCGGTGCGCCAGGGCGGATTCTCCGGCCAGTTCACCGTGTTGAACAACACCCAGCTCCAAGCCTTCATCCGCGCGCTGGCGGTCCGCGAAAACCAGACCACGCTGATTGCACCGCGGCTGACGGTATTCAACACGCAGCGAGCGAACATGTTCGTGGCGCGGCAACAGTCGTACGTCGCCGACTACGAAATCTCCGGCGATAGTTACGATCCGACGATCCGCCAGTTCCTGGTCGGCGTCGTGCTGGACGTCAAGCCGATCGTTTCAAGCGACCGGCGCTATGTGACGATGGAACTGCGCCCGACGGTGACCGAACTGGTGAACTTCACCACCCGGCAGATCGACGCCTTCTCGGTCAACAGCGGCGCGAATATCAACATCCTCGTCCAGTTGGCCTTCCCGATTCAGTTCCCCGAACTGTCCATCCGGCGCGTGCGCACGACCTGCACCTGCCCGGATGGCGGCATCATCATGCTCGGCGGACTGTACCGGAACGTGCGCTTCCACGCGGAGAACGGCGTGCCGTTCATGAGCGATCTGCCGGTCATCGGCCGGTTGTTCCGCTGGAACACAGTGGACAACGCCAAGAGCAATCTGGCGATTTTGGTCAGCCCGCGCATCATCCTGTTCAATGAGGAAGAAGAGAAGCTGTAGTTGGTGAGTGGTGAGTGGTGAGTGGTGAGTGGTCCGTGGTCAGTACTAAGTGGTGAATGGCGGTTTGGTGGTGCTGGGTGATGGGCTGGTGATGGGTCGGTTGTGAGTCGCGCGCGAGCGCTAAGTGCCACTCACCACAGATCACTCACCAATCACCAACAAGAGGGAATGTCAATGAAGCACAGCTTGAGGGAATGGGTCTGCTTCGGCCTGCTGGGCGCCTTGCTCGCGCTCGGCGCCTGTGGGCTCCGTCCGGCGCTGGCCGAAGAACCTGTGCCGCCGCCCACGCCAGTACCCCAACCCGGCCCCGGTCCCGCTCCGGCGCCCGGCGCGGCCACTGAGGCGCAACGGCTGCTGCAGAAGCAGGCTGAAGACGAGAAGAAACTGCGCGAAGAAATCGCCACTCAGGCCAATGCGCACTACGAAGCCGGCAAGGCGCTCTTTGCGGCATTTGACTATGAAGGTGCGCGCAACGAGCTGGAAACCGCCGTGCGCCTGGATCCCACGCACGAAGAAGCCCGCAAACTGCTCACCCGCGTCAACGATGTGCTGAACGTCCGCAACGATCGCGTCCGCTCCGCCGCATCCCAGTTGTTTGGCGAAGCCAAGATCCAGGCACAGGAAAAACTCGTCGAACTCGACAACCGCATCGACATGGGCAAACGCTTTATTCACGACGCCCAGACCGACCCGGAACTTTCGCTGGCTGAGCGCATTCGGCGCTACGAACAAGCGCTGGCGGCCTTCGAACGCGCCAGGGAACTGATCAAGTTCATGCCGGTGGATGTCAACACCGATGAACAGTCCAACGAAGTGAGCCGGCTCGTTAACGACACCCGCAAAGCCATCCAGGCCGCGCAGGTCCGGCTGCAGGAGACGGACCGCGAAAAGGCCGTGCAACTGGTCGAAGAACAGCGGGCCAACGAGCGCAAGTTCCGCGAACGCAAGCTGAACATGATGGTCGATCAGGCCAAGGCTTTGTTCGAGACTGGAAAGTACGAGGAGGCGCAGGACTTGGCCAACAAGATCCTCGAGATGGACCCCGTCAACGCCGAAGCCCACACCATCATCGCGACCGCTCGCGACCGCGCTCACACCAAGAAGGAGAGTTGGATCGCCAGCGAATATAAGGAGCAGGCGACCAGCAACCGCGAAATCGCGGACCGCATGAACATTCCGCATGCCGACTACTTGATCTACCCGGAAAACTGGGCCGAGATCACGCAGCGCTCCGCGCAGGAAAGCGGCGCGCATCGCGTCGAAGAGCCCTGGAAGAGCGATATCCGCAAGAAACTCTCCCGGCACGTCTCCTTTGAGTTCGTAGACACGCCGCTGGAAGAAGCCATCCAGTTCCTCAATACGTTGAGCAAGATCAACATCATCATCGACCCGAAGATCACGGCCGAGGGCGCGCAGAAGACGCCGATTACGCTGCGCGTGCAGGACATGGAAATGGAAACGGCGCTGAAATGGATTCTGCGCCTGGCGGAACTCGAGTACGACCTGCGCAACCAGGCGGTGTTCATCACCAAGAAGGCCAACCTGATTTCCAACATCGAACTTGAGATTTATGACATCCGCGATTTGACCACCGCGATCACGGATTTCCCCGGCCCGCGCGTGGATCTGGGCGCTCAAAGCGCACAGGCGGGCGGCGCCGTCAATCCCTTCGATACGGCCGCCCAAGCCCCGACCTTGGCGCCGCCGGACTTGCAGGTGCTCATTAAGGAGCGCCTGCTGCCGGCCGAGTTTGCCGATCCGCAGACCTCCATTGAAGAGCAGAACGGAAAGCTGATCGTCATGCAGCGGCCAGAAGTGCAGGACCGCATCCGCGCGCTGCTGCGCAGCTTCCGCGAAACACAGACCATTCAGGTGCTCACCCAGGTGCGGTTCGTGGACGTGACCGAAGGCTTCCTGGAACATATTGGCGTGCATTTCATGGGTCTGGACGCCGCTCCGGGCGACCGCGGCGTGCCGAACGCAGCCGTCTTTCCCAACGCACAGCCCTCGCCCTCCGGGCTTTTCCCCGCCGGCGGGGGGCCGGGCGCGCCGCCACCGCTGCCAACGGACGTGCAATCGTCCCCGAACTTCCAGTTCGCGAACTTCATCCCACGTCCTCCCTTCCAGGCCGCAACGCCGGTCAACGGGCAGCTCCCGATCACGCTGCTGCGCCCGCGTCTGGACCCGAATTTCCCGAACCGCGGCAACGCCACGGTCGGCCCGGCCAACGGTCCTGTCGGCTTCCGCCGGCAGTGGTTCGAGAACGTGTTCAACTCGCCGGTGTTGTTCCAGGGTTTGACCCAGAACTTGCTGCGCGCCAATCCGCTGTCGTCCACGCTGGGCCAGTCGCTGCAGACCAGCCCGCAGCAGGGATTGATGATGCAATTCCGCTTCCTGCAAAGCTCGCAGAGCAGCGCGATCCTGCAGGCGCTGCGGAAGGATGAGACCTCGGACCAGTTGCTGGCGCCCAAACTGATGCAGTTCAACAATCAGCGCGCGCACATCCTGGTGGCTCAGCAGCGCTCGTACATCGGCGACTATGACGTGTCCGGCGCCGTGTTCGATCCGGTGATCAAGACGCTGCTGGTCGGCATCGTCATGGAAGTGAAGCCGACGGTTTCGAACGACAAGCGCTACATCACGATGGACGTGCGGCCGGGCACAGCGGTGGAACTGACGCCGCCGCAGATCGTCTTCATCACGAACGCCGGAAACGACGTGAATGTCGGCGGCGGAACGATCAATCTGCCGATCGAGTTGCCGAACCTGGAAATCCGTTCCGTGAACACGACGGTGACGGTTCCGGACAACGGCACCATGCTCTTCTCGGGCTTGATCACCGACCGCAAGATGGACTCCAAGTCCGGTATCCCGGTGCTTTCAGACCTGCCGCTGATCGGCCGGTTCTTCTGCTCGAATCATAAGGAACGCGTGCGCCGCAACCTGCTGGTCTTGATCAACGCGCGCATTGTTCTGTTCGACGAAGAGGAAGCGCGGCTGTAGTCGTTGGTGAGTGGTGAATGGTACTTGGTACTTGGTGAGTGGTACTTGGTATTCGGTGAACGGTACTCGTGCAACACTCAGGGGCTGCGACGGCTTATTCGTCCAGCCCCTGTTTGCTGTTGCGCAGGTACGCGATGTAACCGTTGATTTTCTTCATCAGGACGGCGGCATCATTCCTTAATTCCAAGATCAGTCCCATCTCCCCGTAGCCTTCGTCTTCACAAACATTGAGATCGTCACGAATCTCCTTGACAGAGCCCCGTGAGATCCGGCAGAAGCGAATGTTCTCTTGATAGTGCCATCGCCCGTGGCCTTCGGCAATGTTGTTTGTCACAGAGACGGCCGCTCGGCGCATCTGTGATGCCAGGCCGTACTTCTCTTCCTGGGGCAGCAACTTGATAAGACGATACACCTTTTTTCGGAAGTCGCGCGCGCAGCGGTAGACTTCGAAGTCCTCTAACCGATAGCGCTCTTCGCCCATGGGGTTTCTCGCTGATGGCTTCCAGATTCGACTACACCGCACCATCGAAACCGTTCGGAAGGTAACTCACCAAGTACCATTCACCAAAATGCTTTTTGCGCTTGAGACGGACGCCGCAACTCTATAGCCTGCCATTAGTTTGCGCTTCCGGTGGAGTGGGCGTAATCTATACGGATTGCGTCACAAAAGATGCAAGTTCCAGGCGCTCTGTTCGTTATCCTGGGCGGAGTTTGCACGTTGCGGCAGTCAGGGAGGAAAAGGCTTCAGATGAAACCATCGAACACGCTTCTGCGCACCATCGCGATCGTCTGCCTGGCGGTTGCATCGTTATCCGTGCGAGCGGAACGCGACTACGAATTCGCCGTCGCCCTGATGGACCGCGACGAGCCGAGTTTCCCGACCGACGATCTGGTCGAACATCTGGCGGCGCAGCTCGAGCAGAAGCCCGAGACCAAAATGGATGCCAAGCTCATCCGCGCCACCCTGCGCATGCGCCAGGCGCGCGACGCCAGCGTCGAGAAGCGCAAGACGCTGCTGGACGAAGCCGAAGCGCTGTATCGCGAAATCCTCACCGGCCCCAAGACCTATAAACACTACGACATTGCCGAACGCGAATCGGCCACCATCAACTCCAAGCGCGTGGCCGCCATGATCAAGTCCGCTCAGCAGCTCGATAAAACCAATCCGGCCGCCGCGAAGAAGTTGCGCCAGGAAGCCGCCGAGACCCGCAGCAAAATCGCCGCCGGCCACAAGGCTGAATCCGATAAGAACTACGGTCCCTTTAAGGACGTCTACGCAAAATACAAGAAGTGGAACGAGAAGGAAAACGCGACCGGCGAGAAGCCCATCCCGCCCGATCTCCTGAAGCCTCTGGCCACGACCTTCGACGCGTGGTGGCTGTCCGAGCGCGAATATATCGTGGCGAAGATCGAACAGCTTGACTGCTACGACGACGCCGACGCCGCGCGCAAGACGGAAGGCGATGCCGTCATCAAGCTGCTGAAGGCCTATCTGGAAGGCACGCCTAAGGAATACGAAACCCAGTACGAAGCGCTATCGAACTTCCCGGTGATCACGGCGTGGTGCAACTACATGCTCGGCCGCGCGTTCGCGGCGCTGCAGAACGAATCGGACGCCGGCAAAGCCTGGCAGGAGGCGCTGGCCGTTGAAACGAACGAAATGGCCCCGCCACAGAAGAAGGCCATCTTCACCATCAAGAAGAGCATTCTGCACGACCTGATCAAGATGAAGATGCGCGCCAAGAAGTACTCCGACGTTGAAGGCACCATCGTCGAAGCGCGCCTGGATCCGGGGCTGCGCACACTGTTTGAGGAAGACGCCGGCAAGGATCTGATGATCGACTACGCCAAGGCGCTGACCCTGCCGGCCGATTCGTCCTCCGCCGAATACGAAAAAGCGATCAAAGAACTGCGCAAGTTGATCCAGAACGAAAGCAAGGGCGGACAGCCCACGCGCTGGGCCAATGAATACTCCCGCACCATCGCCGAACTCATCGAAGATGCGCGCCAAAAGGGCAAGCCGCGCCCCAAGCTGACCGCCAACGAATGGTACGACGCCGCACACGGCTTCTTCCTGATTGGGCAGCAGGAGTATCTGAAGTACAACGAAGCCAAGGATGATCCGGCCAAGAAGAAAGCGCAGTTCGAAAAGATGTATGATGCGTATCAGAACGCGGTGGACTACTTCCATCGCACGATCGCCGAAGCTCGCAAAGCGAAGACCGACCTGTATACGCGCGTGGAAGTCGAACCGAAGGCCTGGTCCGAGATGGCCCTTGGCTATCTGAAAATGGAGCACTATTACGAGGCGATCATCGCCTATCAGGCCATGCGCGACAGCTATCTGCCGGACAACCGCAAGAAGTGGATGCCCGACCTGAAGAAGCCGGAGTACATCCCGGTCCAGAAGAAGATCACGGAACAACTGGCGGACCTGGACAAGCCCGACGGACTGAATGTCAAGAGCGGCAAGAACATCGTCTTCGCGCTCGACAAAAACATTGAGGCTCACAAGAGCCCGAACGATCTGTGGAACAAACGCCTGAAGCCCAAGATCATGGGCACTGAAACCATTGCGGTCGACGACAAGAACGTCAACGACCCGCAGTACCAGCTCGCCAAGGTGGACATGGAAGAGGCCAAGAGCCTCGTGGACAGCGGCAAGCTCTCCAAGGATGCCAAGCAGGCCGAGGATCTCTTCGGCCAGGGCGAAGCCAAGTACCTGTCGGCCGGCGCCAAATTCATCGCCGTCAAACCCGCCTCGCCGGCGCACGAACTGGCGATGTACCAGGCCGGTTCCGCGTACACGATGGCGCAGTCGCTCTGGGCCATGGGCCGCTTCAAGAAGCCCGCCGCCGATGTCTTCGCCAAGTGCAAAGAGTATGGCAAGAAGGCCGTCGAAGCCTTCGACAAGTACGATCAGGCTCTCAAGACCAAGCCGGCCGAAGCCGACGAGGACAAGGACCGCCGGCGCAAGCTGGAAGGCACCGTTCTGCTGGCCCGCAATGCCCTGCACAGCGGCGCTTGCGAATGGGAACCGGTGATCAAAACGGCCGACGAATATCTCGCGTGGGAAGGCAAGCAGGAGAATCTAGCGAAGTCCGAGCGTGACGTGGCGCTGCTCAACAAGTTCCGCGCGCAGATCGAACTGGCGTCGGCGAACTGGGTGCCCAAGTGCGATCAATACCTGGACGGTGCCGAAGTCACGATGAAGGCCTGGCGCGAGATCAAGACGAAGGAGAACAAGATATACGTCTTCATGCTCAACGCGCTCTCCCGCCGCAATCTGATGGCCTCCTTCCAGATCGACAAGTTCGTCAAAGACGGCAAGAAGATGGAGGACGGCAATTCCTTTACGCTCGACATGATGGACAAGTACGAAAACAAGGTCGCCGACCTCCAGGCCAAGCGCGTCGAAATGATGGAAGAGAACGACGAAAACCCGACGCTGGAAGACTACAGCCGCCTGGTCTACCTCTTCAACAAGACCCGTCGCGACAAGCCGTGCGCCGACACCGCCAAGGAACTGCTCTCGAAGTTCGACCCGAAGGACACCAATTGCCGCATCAAAGACGACGAGAAGCTCTGGAAAGACTATCTGGTCAAGATGAAGACCACGATCCGCTACGCCGACTTGAACAAGATGGATCGCTGCAAGAAAGACCACGCCGTGCTGATCGATTACATGTACGACACCGCCGCCGGCCTGAATGCGACGAGCCCCGATAAGCGCCCCGAGGACGACAAGTACAACTCCGACATGGAGAAAGCCCGCAACCAGATCGAGACCATCCGCAAGAACTATCCCGACTGCCAGACGATCACCGACAAGACCTGGCAGCTTCAGGACAATGAACTCGTGAAAGCGACCGGCGGCAACGGCAATTCTTTGCTGGGAATCATCGAAGATGAAGTGGACTTCCGCCGCAAGATCATCGCCACCCGCGAAATGCTCTTCAGTAAAGCGCTCAAAGTCGCAGCCGACGACGAGAAGAAAGGCATGGCCGACGATGCCAAGAAGTACAAGGAAATCGCTCTGCCGCAGCTCAAGATCCTCACCGAGTACAAAGGCTCCACGCCTGAACTGATGGCCTTGCAGGCCGACCTGAGCATCTCCGTCGGCAAGCTCGACGAAGCCCTCGAAACGGTCAACAAGATCCGCGTCGAAACCGATTCGGAGTCCATCGCCTACTTCGACGCCTCGCGTAAAGCCTCCGAAATCCTCGCCATGCGCAAGAAGTACCGCGAAGCTGCCGAGTACCCTGAATTCCTCGCGCTGACGATCGGCTTCGACGCCCGCCGCGTGAAGGAACGCTGGCCGGACATGAAGATCTTCTTGAAAGAATGCTACGACAACGGCGCGACCATGCCCGATCAGCTCAAGAAGGCCTTTGCCGAAGGCGCCGGCCAACCCGAACCCAAGAAAGAAGAACCCGGCGTGAAGCCCGAAGAGAAGAAGGAGCCGGGCGCCGAAGAAAAGAAGCCCGAAGCCAAGCCGGAGGAAAAGAAGCCGGCCGAAGTCAAGCCGGACGAAAAGAAACCGGACGCCAAGCCCGAGGAAAAGAAGCCCTAACCGAAGTCATCGGTCATTTGTCATGGGTCATTAACGACCAACGTCAACACCCAATGACCAATGACCAATGACTAATGACTAATGACTAATTGAGAGGACGCCCATGAACATCACTCGCAATTTCGCTCTCGTCGCCTGCGCCTGCTTTGCCAGCGCGCTCTGCTTCGCCGGCCAGGCGCCGGAGAAAGCCGCCGAAGCCGCCGCCGGTGACGAAGACCTGGACGTGATCACGCGCATCGACGGCCGCACCGAACCGCCGACGAAGATCATCCAGGACAACTACGAACGCGTCATCGGCAAGCACAAAGGCGTCGAACGCAAAGTCGCCAGTTGCCTCGTCAAAGAAGTCGTCTACGGCGACAAGGACGGCAACTACGCCGCCGCTCTGGAAAAGCGCGATGAAGGCCGCTACGCGTTGTCAGCCATGTATTTCCTCAAAGCCCTGACCAACATGACCAAGCAGAAGTGGGCCGCCGAATACTGCAATTACGGCGCGGGCTGCGCGCTGTACGAAGATGGAAAATTCAACGGCTACGTCGGACGTTCCGGCATGAAGTACGATCCGCCGGTCGAATACTTCAAGAAGGTGCTGGAAGCCAACCCGAAGTCGCGTTTCACCCTCGATATCCTCGTCAAGATCCCCGTCTGCCTGGCTGAAATGGGCAAGCTCGACGAAGCCGAAGCCAAGCTGAAGGAAGCCGAGGGACGCATCAAGAAGTACCGCGACGAAACCATTCCGATCGCCCAGGAATTCGGCGAACAGTGCGATCGCGCCTCCGCTCACGTCGGCCTCGCTCAAGCGCGCATGGCGGAACGCAAGGCGGTCGGCGGGACCGGAAAATGGGACGATGCAAAAGAAAAGTACCTGAGCGCCCGCTTCAAATGCCAGAAGTACCCCGACCTGCTCGCCGAAGCCGTGGACGGCGTGCTGCGCGTGCTGGTCATGATGAAAGACTACAACGGCGCCAAGGCTGAGGCTGATAACATCATCGAAAAGTATCACAAAGAAGGCGAGAAGCATCTGCCGCTGCTTCCCGGCGCCTACACGGTCCTCGGCAAAGCGAACTTGGCGCAAGCCGTCGAATTCGAAGGCAAGAATCAGGCGATCCAGGCTAAGCAGTCCTACGCCGAAGCGCGCTGGGCCTTCCTCCACGTCATCGCGCAGTTCTTCGATAACGACGATTACGTCGCCGGTGCGCATTACTTCGCCGGCATTTGCTACGACAAGCTCAAGGACATCGAACCAGACGCTGCAGGCAAAGCCGTCCGCCACTGGTCGGTGATTGTCGAGCACTTCAAGAAGAGCGATTTCCGCGGCGAAGCCGAAAAGGAACTCACGCGCGTCGGCGCCGAGATCCCGAAGACCCCCGCGCCCGAACCCGCCGGCCCCGCCACCGCCGGCGCCGACACCAAGAAGGAAGCCGAACCCAAGAAACCCGACCCCAAGAAGCCGCCCGCGAAGAAGTAACGCAGGGTTCAGGGTTCGGGGTTGTGGCGCAATCCTCCCGGATTGCGTGCCGTTCTGTTTGTGCCGCAGGCATCCGGCCTACTCGCCGTTCCGCCGTTCCTGCCTACTGCCGCCGCCTACTGCCTACTCGCCGTTCACCGACTACTCTTCTTCCGGCACTGCCCGCCCCGACGCTTCCAGCAGCCCCAGATCCCGCATCTTCTCCCACAGATTCTTGCGCGAAATCCCCAGAAGCTGCGCGGCGCGCGTGCGGTTGCCGCTGGTCAGAGACAGGGCCTGCTGAATGTAGACGCGTTCGGCATCTGAAACGACGTCCCGCAGCGGCCGGAAGTTCGCGGCGGCTTCCTTGAGCGTGCTTTCGGGAATCCCGTTGGGCGGCGTGAGCGGAACCGGCGCAGGCTCCGCGGCCGCCGCAGCAGTCCGCGCGGGCTGCAAGCCAGCGGGCGTCTGAAGCAAAAACCGCTCTTCCAACATGTCGGACGGACCGGCCATCGCGATCGCGCGCAGCACGGCGTTCTCCAGTTCGCGCACGTTGCCCGGCCACGCATACGCGCACATGCGCGCGACGGCTTCGGGGTCGAGCCGGTAGTGCCGCCCGCCGCCATGCAGCTTCACGAAATGCTGCACCAGCAGCGGCACATCCTCGGGCCGTTCGCGCAAAGACGGCAGGCGCAATTCGATCACGTGCAGCCGGAAATACAGGTCGTCGCGGAACCGCCCCTGCTGCACGAGCATGGACAAATCGACTTTTGTGGCCGTGATGACGCGCACGTCCACCTTGATCGTCTTCGTGCCGCCGATGCGCTCGAACTCCCGCTCCTGCAGCACGCGCAGCAATTTCACCTGCGTCGAAATGCGCATGTCGTCGATGTCGTCGAGGAAAATCGAGCCGCCGTCGGCCAGTTCGAAGCGCCCCGGTTTGCGCTCGCGAGCGTCCGTGAAGGCGCCTTTTTCGTGGCCGAAAAGTTCGTCTTCCAGCAAATTTTCCGGCAACGCGGCGCAGGAGAGCTTGATCAGCGGGCGGCTGCAGCGCGGCGAATTCCGGTGCAGCGCCTGCGCGACCAGTTCTTTGCCCGTGCCCGATTCGCCGGTGATCAATACGGAGGTGTCCGACGGCCCGATGGTCTCGATGGTGTTGTACAGATCCTGCATTTTGCGCGTCTTGCCGACCATCCGATCAATGCGCGTGCGCGCGCTGACCTGCGTTTTCAGCTCGGCCAGTTCGGCCTTGAGCTGGCGCATCTCGTCGATCTTCTGCAGGCGAGCGATCACTTCTTCATTAAGGAACGGCTTGATCAGATATTCGGCGCCCGCCTTCGTGGCCTGGATCGCCGTGTCGATCGTCTGGTGCGCGGTGATGACCAGCAGCGCGGCGTTCGGATTGCGCTCCTTCACCAGCGGCAGCAGGTCCAGTCCGATTCCATCCGGCAGCCGCAAATCCGTGATGACGCAATCGACATCGGCGAGCTGCAGCGTTTCGCGCGCGCTGGCGAGATTCTCGCAGCAGGCCACCGCGTGCCCGGCTTCCTCCAACGCATCGCCCAACGTCAGGCGAATGCTGCGCTCATCATCAACCAGCAATACTCGCATCGCGACTTTGGCCCCAACATGCCCAGCCGGCGCCAGCCCACGCCAGCGTCTTCTACTGAGACTCAATACTCAGGATTTTCCTACTGCTGTCTACCGCGTAGGAAGGCTGGGCGCAATCCGAAATTAAAGAGCGGGGTCTCGGGTCTCGGGTATAGGGTATAGGGTATCGGGTATGGGGAAGGCCTGAACGAAACGTCGCGAGCACCAGCCGAACAAATGACCACTGACTGAACATCAACATGCCCGATACCCGATACCCCATACCCGGCGTTACTCCGCCGGCAGCGTCACCGTCACGCTCGTGCCGCGCTGCGGTTCGCTCTCGATCTTCAGGCTGCCATGATGCTGAAGAACGATGTGCTGAACGACGGCCAGCCCCAGGCCTGTCCCCTTCCCTTCCCCTTTCGTGCTGAAGAAGAACTGCCCGGCGCGCTCGCGAACTTCCGGCGCCATGCCCACCCCGGTGTCGCTCACGGTGGCCGTCACGCTGCCGCCCTCGCGCAGCACGCGCAGGCTGAGCTTGTGCGGCCCGCCGCCCTTCGCCTCGATGGCGTCCAGAGCGTTCACCAGCAGGTTGAGGAACACCTGCCCCAGCTCGGGCCGCAGACCCGTCACGGTGGCGCCCGTGTCGAATTGTTTCTCCACCTGCACGTCCATCGTGCCCAAACGATGCCGGCAGAACAGCAGCGCGCCGTCCAGCACTTCGGCCACTTCCACGCGCCCCGCCTGCTGCGCCGGACGCGAAAATTGCAGCATTGTCGTGACGATGTTCTGGATGCGGCTCAAGCCCTCAAGAATCAGCTCCAGGTACTCGGCCTCGCGCGAACCAGCCGCCGATTTCGCCTGCAGCGAACGCGCCGCGTTCAGCATTCCACCCAGCGGATTGTTGATCTCATGCGCCACGCCCGCGGCCACGCGTCCGGCCGCCGACAGCCGCTCGCTGATCACGAGCTGGCTTTGCGTGGCTTCGAGCTTGCGCGTCGCTTCGGTCACGCGCTTCTCCAGGTTCAGGCGCAGATCGTTGACCTCCGCGACCATGTTGTTGTACGAGCGAACCAGCTCGCCGATTTCGTCCTTGCGTTCCGTCGCCGGCACCGGTTGAAGCAGCCCGCGGCTGACCGACGCCGAACGGCTCGCCGCCGCCATCCGTTCGACCGGCTTCACCACCGCACGCAGCAGCACGCCATAGATCACCAGCGCGAGCACCGCCGTCCCGACGGCCATGGACAGGAAAATGCCCCACACGTCAAACGGCAGCTTCGACGAACGCAGATTGACGCGCGCGTAAATGCTCAGCCGCCGCCCTTCCGGCGTGGTCACCACCTCCATGATCGTGAAGTTCGCGTGAGCCAGATACTGCAGCGAAACGCTGGGCTGCGGCGGCTCGGGCATCGCCCAGGCATGCACAGTTTCGTCGGGGCCGGCGATCAGCCAGCCGTCGAGCACGCCGCGCGGCGGAAAGATCTGAGTGGTATCGGCCAGCAGTGCCTTGCGCTGGCTCTCCGGCAGCCGCTCGCAAATGGATTCGATCGCCAGCACCGCCTCCCGAGCCGCCGCGGCGCGGGCACTCGCCTGGTTCAGCGTATCGGGCACGATCGTCGCCACCACGATCACGAACACGATGGCCATCACCGCGACGACATAAACAAGGATGCGTGCGCGAAGCTTCATGGCGCGGGACTCCGCGCCGCTTGCGGATTGCAGATTGCGGATTGCGGATTCTTCGCATCCGTGTGCATGGCTGGCACCTTTGACTGCATCAATGCGGACGCAAGGCGAACGCAGAGCTTGTCAGATTCAACCTTCCTCTGCGCCTCTCCGCGCCCTGCGCGTCTCTGCGTTGAAGCCGTTTAATCCGCAATCCAAAGTCCAAAATCGTCACTGCCCCTCGGCTTTCTGCGGCAGCGGGATCGGGTCCGGGAAAATATGCTGCGGCGCCAGACGTTCCAGAGCCGCACGGATCAAGCGGTATTCTTCGGCGGCCGACTGGAAATCTGCGGTCTCGATCGCGCGGTTCACGTTCGGCAAGAGCACGAAGCCTTCGCCGTCCGCGTTCGGATCGCCGGGCCGAGAGACTTTCGGGAAAGGCGTCGGGTCCAGTTCCTCCAGCGCCTCGCCTTGAGCCCCGATTTTAATGATCTTGCGCCGGTACGGACTGATGCGATCGCCGTCGCGAACGCGTTCGGCGTTGCGCAGGTTCTGTTCATGAACGCCCATCCGCACGCGCAAAACTTCCAGCACCTTCGCCAGTTTTTCGGTGAGCACCGCCATGTCTTTTCCCGCCGGAATCGTCATGCGCCCCGGAATGCGCTCGACAGAAACCCCCAGCGCTTTCAAGTGCTGCTCCGCCCACGGCAGATCGCCGTGAATGACAATGGAGGCCGGCGCGGAGGCTCCGGGAGTTGAAATAATGGTTTGCGGCGCCTGCGCTGACGCGATCGCCCGCAACATCTCCGCTGCGACGCGGTAGCCGGCGGTGAACGGCATCAGGCTTGCACGAGTGCTCAGATCGTCTACGCGCGCGTACTCAAGATGCCCCGGCCGCAGCGGCGAATCGGCGTCGCTGAGCAAGATGCACTCGGGCGCGACGTTTTCGCCTGGAACGACGCCGTCTTCGGCCGGCTTGAAACTCGCGAGTTTCACCACCTGCAACCGCCCAAGCTCCAGCGTGTTGCCGTCGCGCAATAGAGCTTGCACGATGCCATCGGGGCGAACCTTGAGCGCTTCGGTTTCGCGCGGGACCGCCTTCCAATCGCCGCTCAGCCGGAACTTCTCCAGACGCAAAGAACAATCGTCACAAATCACAAGCCGCCCGCCGCGCAGATACACGCGCTGTCCAGCCTGCGGCCCTTCCGCGGCAATGAACAACTTCGGCCCAGGATCGGCGCCGGCCAGCGCAATATCCATCGCATTCCCGGTGTAGACCACGCGCCCTTCATAGCACGACGGCGGCGTGACGCCGGCGCGCCAGACAAGCTGGCCCGGCGTGCGCGCCGCGGCGATTGCGCCAAGGACTTGTTGCGCTTTTCGAGCGGCGTCTTCCATGCGGTCGAGCAACGCCTTCTCAAACGGAGCTTGCTCGCCGCCCGCAATCTCGCGCAGCCAAACGCGCTCGCCTTTGGCGCTGCCCGATTCCGGCTTGAAGCCAAACTTCTCGAGCTCGCCGCTGACGAGAGCGTTCTCGCTGTCCTGGGTCGCCGCAATCAGAGCGCGCAGGCGCATGTCGCCGCCCGAACGAAGCTGAGCGCTGACGGCAACGGCGAGCGGGAACTCGGATGGCCGGAGCAAACTCTGCGCGTCCAGGTTGCTCGTATCCTGCGCCGACGCCAGCGTGCGCCGCAGCGGCGGAAACACGAGCGGCGGATGGGGCCGCTCCGCAGCCGGCGCATGCGCTTCCGGCGGATGCGGCGTCTGTGCGACGTGCGGCGGCTTGGGATGTTCGTTTTCGCTGACCTGCCGCTCGGACTCGCAGCCAATCAGGAACATTAGCGACAGAGCCAACACAAGAGAGACTGAAGTGCTGAGTGTTGAGTGCTGAGTGCCGAAATGTGCCACGGGCAGCCTCTGTTCGCGGTTGGCTGCCCGTGCGGATAACCATTGGCTAGTGCTGGCTGAAGAAAGATGGCAGGCCCAAGACATGTTCACGAGAGTAACCGCTTCTCCCTTTTTCAGCCCGGCATTTTCTACTTTTTCTTGCGCCACTCAGCACTCATTCCTCAGCACTCAGCACTTTCCGTTACCGGCTCCCCGGCGTGATCTTCAACACCTGCTCTTTCCCGTCGCGCAGAATCTTGATCGTGGTTTCGACGCCGGGCTTCACGCCTTCCAGAGCTTTCAGGTACTCGTTGACGTCCTTGATGCCCGCGCCGTTCAGTTCGGTCACCACGTCGCCGCCCTTGAGGCCGGCCTTCTGCGCGGGAGAATCTTCGCGCACCCCGCTGAGTTTCACTCCGACAACATCCTTCGCTCCATATTCGGGTACCGTTCCGAGGTACGGCCGCTGAGACGCCGTGGCGACAGCTTTGGCCTTGGCCGCGTCGTATTCGGTGTAGGGGAGTTTGACGACGCCGGTTGCGAGAAGGAGCTTCGCATACTGTGCAACTGAGGCAGCGTATGCCCCCTCGCCTGTTCTCGAAGAAAACGATACACACGGAATCTTCTTCTCCAAACTGGGCCTCAGATCGGGGGCTGAGTTCGGATCATCCTCCAAGGTTAACGATGCGCGCTGATGTGCGGCGGCGAGCCTTTCAGCCAGCAGTCTCCATCCTGGACTCGTCCCGACACCGCGCATAAGAATCTCTCCAGGACGCAACTTGTCGATCGCATCGCCGACCAACATCGCATAAGGTTGGGCAGCATTCTTCAGTTCTTCTGGTGTCTGCGCTATATCCAGATCTGTAAGCCGGTGTTGATCGCCGAACCCAGAGCCCGCGGGAGGCGTCTGCGCCTTCACCGGTTTGCTCCCCGGCAGATTCAAATCCGCGATAAAAATCTGGCTCCGATTCTCCGCCCGATTGCTCGTCCACATCATCTTGTCCCAGTCGGGTGAAATCACCGGCAGGCCGTCAAACCCCGGCGTGAACGTCAGGCGCGTCAAATCGCTGCCATCCGGCCGAATGGCGTAAATTTCAAACGCGGGGTCCTGGTAGTTGCTCGCGAAGACGATCCACTCGCCATTGCGGTGATAGTACGGCGCCCAGCTTACGGCGTTCAGCTTCGTGATCTGCCGTTTGTCGCTGCCATCGGCCTTCATCGTCCAGACTTCGGCCACCTTCTGAGCCGCGTCTTCGAAATGCCGCCAGACGATGCGCGTTCCGTCTGGCGAGAAAAACGGCCCGCCGTCGTAACCTTTTTCGTGTGTCAGCCGCGTCTGGTTTTTCCCGTCCGAATCCATCACGTAAATTTCGCCGTCGCCATCTCTAAAGGAACAGAACACGATCTTGCTGCCGTCCGGCGAGTACGAACCTTCCGCGTCGTAGCCGGCCGCGTCCGTCAGGCGCACCAGATTCTTTCCGTCCAAGTCGCTCTCGAAAATGTCGAAGTTCGGATCGAAGTCCCACTGATAGCGCGCCGGCGGCCCGCTCTTCAGCTTCTCGATCTCCGCCTTCTGCTTGGCCTGGCTTTCAGGATCGAGATGCGTGCTCGCGAAAATCAGCTTCGGCTTTTTGGGATGAAAGAACGCGCAGGTCGTGCGCCCCGTGCCCGTCGAAACCAGAAACGTCTCGCCAGTGGACAAATTCATGCGGTAAATCTGATAGAATGGATTGCCTTCCTCCCGCACGCCCTGAAAAACAATCTCCTTTCCATCGGGCGAAAAGTACGCCTCGCCGTTCTTCGCGCCATAAAAAGTAAGCTGCCGAATGTTGGATAGATGCGCCGCTTCCGCTTGATCGGGTGGCATTTCGCCGGCCGCAGCCGAGATCGCCAGCAGCACGATCGCCGCCGCCAATCCGCATTCCGCAATCCGCAATCCGCGATGCCCCATGTCCACCTTACTTCCGATACGTCCAGGATTGAATAATCGTCCGCATCTGCGACTGCAACGTTGCATTGAAGGTGCTCTCCGGACCGTCGAACTGCGCCACATACAGCGTCTCGTTCGGGCTGGACACCAGATAATAGTAGCGGTAGGCGGTCTGATTCTCCGGCGTCGTGTACCTGTACCCGATCTCCGACACCGGATAGATGCCGTCGATCATGAAAAAGTTCTCCGATTCCGGATACTGCGTCGCATTCGGAACCGGCGCCTTGGCCCGGAACTCCTGAAGCTTCTCGGTCCCGCGAACTTTGCCGGCCGCGCTGATGCGCAGCGTGGCTGCGACCTTCCCCGGCTCCGGCACCGCGTGAAGCTCCATTCCTTCACCGGTCCACGGAGCCGGCGGCAGCAGCGTGGCCTGCCCCCCCAGGATGCGAACGCGGCCACTGCCCGCTTTCGGCGCCGTGGCGCCCTTCTTCATGTTCGGATCGGTTGGAGGAGGCGGGATGGCTGGCGCTTCGTCAACTTCCGGCGGGGGACTGCCAATCATCTTGAAGGCGACAATCAGAACGACAACGAAGATCACGCCGCCGATGATCAGTTTCAGCATCTGCGTGCGCCCGGCCTCTTCCGCGCCAACCTCGGCCAACGCCTTGAGCTTCAGCGCATCCTGGCGCTGCGCTTCGGTCTCGGCGACGATCAATGCGTCCTGCGCGTGATTCAGAGCCGACTTGAAGTCGCGCTGCGTCAGCCGGTAGCGGGCATCTTCCAGCGCCGCGCTGAACGCTTCCTTCTGCAGCTCCTTCTCGCCCAGTTCAATCTTGATCTTCAGCGCCGCGTGAGCGTTGGCGTTCAATGCATCCTTCCAGCTCGCCAATGCCAGCGGCAACTGGCCTTGCCGGTAGTGATCGTCCCCGCGTTTCTCCGTCTCGCTTTGCGGAATGGTGGACTTGACGTGCGTCTCCAGGCGTCCGAACACGCGCCCGGTCCCGACGGCCTTCAGCCCCAGCGAAGACGTGCCCTTCGGCTTTGATCCCGACCCTGACGGCGGCTGCGCCGGACTTGCCGCCGGTTTGGGCGCCGCCACGACCTGCGCTTTCGGCGGCGCGGCCGGCCGGCCGCCTTTCAGCGGCGCCATCGCGTCCCCGGCTTTCATCAACGCAATATCGGCCAGAACAGCCGCGGCGCTGCCGTAGCGCTGGGTCGGATCCTTCGCCATCAGGCGGCCAATGAACGCGGTCGCTTCGGGCGGAAGATCCGTGCGCAGGCCATCGACGGCCGCAGGCTTGCGATCCAAAACGGACCGGCTCACCGCCTCCGTGTCGTCGCCGGGATAGGGATCCTGCCCGGCCAGAACGAAGTAAAGCACCGCGCCGGCGCTGTAGATGTCGCTTTCCTGCGTGAACGGAGACCCGTTCAGCAGTTCAGGCGCGATGTACCCGACGGCCGTGCCGCTCAGCACGCGCGTCGGCCACGAGCCAAGCTGCGGGATCGCGCCGGCACCGCCAAGCTTCAAATCCTGGTCCTGAGTCAGCATAATGTTGCCCGGCCAGATTTCGCCATGAAGCTGCCTGCCGCCATGCAATGCGGCCACTGCGGAGAAAAGCTGTTCGGCCAGCACCAGCAGGTCGCGCCACGCCACTTTCGCGCCGCCCAGCAGCATCTGGCGCATGACCTTGCCAGAAACCAGCTCTTCCAATGCGTAGGCGCCAAGCCGAACATCCATGCCGGTGCTGAACACAGTGACCAGGTTCGGATGCACAACCGAACGCGCGCTCTCCCAGCCTTTGACCAAGCTTGCGCCCAGCACGCCGTCTGCGCGCAGATCCTCACGCAGCAATCGCACGCTCAGCGGCGCCGCTGAACTGGCCGCCTGGTAGACTTCAGCATAGGAAGCTGTGTAGAGCAGCTTCTCCAAGGGATAGCCGGCAACGGTCTGGCCGTTCAGGTCGCTCATATTCAGTTAGCTCGCAGTCGCGCGTGGTTATCCGGACACTGCCGCCGGATTTCGCGCGCGGCATTATCATTCAATCGCGCACGGAGTTCAAGAGAGTCCCGAAATCAGCAGGCAGTAGGCAGCGGCAGTAAGCAGTCAGCGCCGCGCCCGCGCCGCATGACTGCCTGCTGCTGCTGCCTACCGCTTACTTAAGTACGCCCTGCGTCGGAACTTGACTGGCGTTAGACAAGGCTGAGAATAGCTCCCCTTAGAAGTCAGACGAAAGGAATGCGCGTGGTGGAGCAGGAGTGGGCTTTCAGCAAACCGGGACAGGGCTGTTGTTTGTGCAATCGGACATTCGTTCCAGAACAGCGGTACTTCTCGGCGCTGCTGCAGACGCCGGAGAAACTGCTGCGGCAGGATTACTGCGACGAGTGTTTTCAAGGCCGGCGGCCGGAGAATGTCTATTACTTCTGGAAGCGCACCCAGGCTGACCCCGAGAACGATTCGGGCAAACGGCAGAGGCCAGTCGTAGATGTCGAATACGTGCTGGAGTTTTTCCGGCGGCTCTCTGGAGAGAACGCTCCGCAGAAAGTGGCCTTTCGTTATATTTTAGCGTTGATGCTCGTGCGCAAGAAGCTGCTGGTGTTGGAAAACAAACAGAAGGACGCGGCGGGAAACGATGTGCTACTTTATCGCGAGAAGCGTGAAGCGACCACTCATCTGGTCGTGGAACCGCCGCTGAGCGAGAGCGAGATTGAAAGTGTGTCGGCTGAATTGGGCGTGCTGCTGGGACTCAATGCGCCCGCCAAGCCTGCCGCTCAGCCCGGCACAAGCCCCACCCCGGCCGAAAACAACGGCCAGGCGGCAGCGGCGATGCCCGTGGCCGGCGAGGGCGCCGCGTAAATCAACCGCGACCGTAACGGAAGCGGGGATGCAAAGTGCGGGTTCAGGGAGAACGAAATGAAGCGATTATTGAACGCTGGAGTGTGCTTGCTGTGTGCCGCGCTCCTGCAATCGGCTATTCGGGCCGAAGAGCCTGACGACGGCCGCAAGCCGCTGTACATCCGCGCCGACCCCAAGGGCGCCGCGAAGCTGAGTTTTCAGTGGCGGCAGGTGGAAGGCCCCGCCGCAAAGATCGCCGACCCCAACGCCGCGCGTCTGGATAACGGCAAGTGGGTCAGCGAGACCTACTTCGTTCCCCGCGAAGCCGGCAAGTACATCTTCGAAGTCGTCGTCCGTAACGAAGACGGCCAGGAGACCGTCGGCAAGGTGGTCTGGGATGTCGTCCCGCCCACGCCCGCGCCGACCGCCATCGCTGGAAAGGACCAGAACAAGCAGGTCGGCGAAGTCGTGCGCATCAATGGCGTCGGCAGCAAGGCCGCGGAAGGCCAGAAGATTGCGGAGTACTCCTGGCAGTTGATCGAATCGCCCTCGAAGTTCAAAGGCATCGAACCAAAACTGCTCAAAGAGCGCGCGTTCGATTTCAAGGCCGAACAGCCCGGCACGTACCGCTTCGAACTGAAGGTCTACGACGGCAAGCGCTGGAGCGAACCGTCGCCCATTAGCGTGGTCGTCACGGCCAACACACCCAAGCCGGTCGTCGATCAGGAGACCACGGGAACTCGGCACACCGAATTGACCCCACCCGTCACCGTGGCTCAGACGAAGAAGATCGAGATCAAGCCGGTCGTTCCGGCCGGCGGTTCGCTCAAGGTTGGCGACGTCGTCGTGCTGGATGGCTCCAAGTCCGAAGTCGAAGCGTCGCTGAAGCCGGAATTCCGCTGGCGCGCGCTGAAGGGGATGGTGCGCGAACTGAAAGCCGAAGTCTCGAGACCGTTCTCCAAAGACCGCGACGACGTGATGAATTATCCGGTGTGGACGTGCAGGCCGAATCAGCCGGGCGAGTACAGTTTCGTGCTCGAAATCAGCGTCGATGACCCGGTCAGCAAAAAGCAGGTGGTCAAAGAAAGCGATCCGGTTGTTTTCACGGTTGAAGCGCCCGAACCGCCGCCGGTCGTGAAGACCGAACCCGTCAAGCCGCCAAAGGAAGTCGTCGAGGCGCCAAAGCCGCCCGCCGAGAGCCCCGACAAGCCGAAGACTGATCCGCCGCCGAAGGAAACACCGCGCAAGCCGGCCGTCGCCCCGACTGTCACTGAAAACGCCGGCACCGCAGCCGATGTCGTCCCGCTGGACACGGTGCCTGAAAAACCGCCGGTCGCTGACGTTCCCAAGCCGCCCAAGAGCGATCCAAAGCCCGAGATCAAACCGGACACGCCGCCTAAGACCGACAACACGACTGCTGCCCCCGTCGCGGAGATCACCGCCGAGAAGACGACCGTCGAAATCGGCGAGATGGTCACGCTGGATGGCTCGAAGAGCAAAGACCCCGCCGGCGAAAAGCTCGAATACGTCTGGGGCCCCGTTCCCGGCAAGCGCTACCCGAAGACCTTTGTCGGCACCGAGGGCCCGAAGGTGCAGTTCCGCGCCGAAGAAGAGGGCGAGTACACCGTCGCGCTGATCGTGAAGGCCGGCCAGGCGCTGAGCGCCCCGGTGAACATCGTCATCAACGCAACGTCCGCCAACCAGCCGCCCGTCATCAAGGTGGCCAAGTCCTTCGAATGCGTTGTCGGCGAACAGTTGCGCCTGGAGGCAGAGGTCAGCGATCCGGAAGGCGACCAGATCACAACGAAGTGGACCGTTATCGATCCGCCAGACTTGGCGATTCCGGACAAGTTCTCGCGCCATTACGATCCGGCGACCAAGATGTCTGTCCTTGTCTTCGTGCCGAAGAACCTGGGCACCTACCTGTTCCAGTTGACGGCCACAGACGCCGGCGGCAAGAGCAGCACGGCGAAGACGCAAGTGGGCGTGAAGGAAGCCATCAACCGCCCGCCGACAGCGATCATCGACGGTCCGAAGACGGCGATGACCGGCACGAAGATCAAGCTGTCCGGCGCGCGTTCCGTCGATCCGGAAAAGAAGCCGCTGACGTATCTGTGGTCGCAGGAGATACAGGGCACTGAGCCGAAGATTCCCGGCGATCCCCCGCACGAAAAAGACAAGGTCTGGGAATTCACGCCGGCTCAGCCCGGCCGTTACGTGGTCTCCCTCATCGTCTCGGATGGCGTCAACAAGAGCGACCCCGAAAAATTCGAACTGTCCGTCACCGCCGCCAACAATCCGCCCATCGCCAACATCGCAGCGCCTCCGGGTGGAAAGGTCACCGTCGGAGCATCCGTTACGCTCGACGGATCGGCCTCTTCCGATCCCGAAAATGAAAAGCTGACGTATAAGTGGCGCAAGCTCGACGGCAAGGCCGAAGTCGAACTGGTGGATGCCGACAAGGAAAAGTGCACGGTCAAAGCCAATTCGCTCGGCACCCTGCGCATGGAACTGGTCGTCAACGACGGCACCTCCTCCAGCGAACCGGCGGCGGTCGATCTGCTGGTTGTTCGAGCGAACCAACAGCCCGTCGCGAAAATTACCGGGCCGGAAACCGCCAAGCAAGGCACGCTGGTCGAACTCTCGGCCATCGAAAGCTCCGATCCCGACGGCGACGAGATCACCTACGTCTGGTCTCAGCCCTCTGATGGCGGGCCGGAGATCGGCGTGCACGGCAAGGATCTGCGCAAGAAGACGCTGCGCTTCAAAGCCGACAAGCCCGGCACGTACGTCGTCAACCTGGAAGTCGTCGATTCAGAAGGCGCCAAGAGCGAGCCGGTCACACACAAGATCGTCGTCAAGGGCATCAACAAGCCCCCGCGAGCCGTTGCGGCGCGCGTGGGCGAGGGCGCGATCATGGCCGGCGCGGAAGTGAAGCTTTCGGCACGCGGCAGCATCGATCCCGAAGGCGCCGCGCTGACCTACAAATGGAAACAGCTCTCCGGCGACGCGGTGCAGTTGCCGCAGGAAAGCAGCGAGATTGTCAACATCGTCCCCAAGATGCCCGGCGGATATGAATTCGAACTGATCGTCAACGACGGCGAGAGCGACAGCCTGCCGGCGAAGGTCTCGTTCATGGTGAAAGCCCCGAACAAGCCGCCGGTCGCCGTCATCAACGACGTCGTCGGCTGTGAACCGGGCGGGCGCGTCGTTCTCGACGGCAGCGCCTCGACGGACCCGGACGGCGACAAGCTGGAATACAAATGGTCGCAGGTTTCCGGACCCGAAGCGAAGTTCCCCTGGCGCGGCACGGGCAAGGCCAAAACCGAAGCGGTGCTCACCAAAGAAGGCGAGTATGTCTTCGAGCTGAAGGTTTTCGATGGAAAGGAATGGAGCGAACCGAAGCAGGTGGCCGTCAAGACGCGCGCGCCCAACCAGCCGCCGGTTGCGGCATTCACCGGCACGGAGGCCGGCGCTACCGCCGAACTGCGAACCGAGGAAGGCAGCGAAACGGTTCTCGACGCGTCCGCGTCCTCAGACCCCGACAACGGTCCGCGGCCCCTGAGCTTCATCTTCCGCCAGACTGCCGGTCCGCGCGTCGAACTGCGCACCGAAGGCGCGCTGGCGAAGTTCACCCCGA
Organism: Planctomycetota bacterium; assembly: GCA_036504595.1. Lineage (GTDB taxonomy): Bacteria > Planctomycetota > SZUA-567 > H5-PLA8 > H5-PLA8 > DASXUX01. The sequence continues at coordinate 331,628 of DASXUX010000042.1, forward strand.
AGCGCGCGGGACGGATGACCTTTGAAGTCATCGCGTCTGATGGCAAGAACGAAAGCCTGCCGGCCGTGGCGACGGTCGAAGTGCTCAAGGCTGGAACACTGCCGGTCGCCGTTGCCGAAGCCCCCGCCGTGCTGAAGGCCGCTCAGAAAGGCGTGAAGGACGATCCGAACATCCTGATTCTGGACGGCCGCAAGAGCGCCTCGAAGGCCGGGCCGCTCACCTACACCTGGAAGCAGGTCGGTGGCGATCCGTTGGGTCTGCGCGCCGCCGAACTGGCCAAGGTGCGCGTCGGCATGCGCATCTTCGTGCCGGGAAACTACCGCTTCATGCTGACGGTTTCCGACGGGCAGAACACGAGCATCCCGAAGTACGTGGACATCAAGGTTGTGGATGCGTCTGGAAACGCCGCGCCGGAGAAGACCGAAGCGCCAAAGGATGCACCGAAAGCCCCGGCGCCTGAAAAGTCGCCGGCCCCGGCCCCGGCCCCAAAGGACCAGAGCAGTAACGACCCGCTCCCGCCACCCAACGCGAAGAAGGGGAATGATGGCATGAGTAGCGACCGGGAAGGCCTGCTGCTGCCGCCGCCGAAGGAAGCCTCGACAAGAAGCACGGAGGCTCAGACCCCCGCGCAGAAGGCGCTTTCGGATTTGGCGCAAAAAGCCGATCCCGAAGCCGAAAAGAAGCTGATTGAATCCCTTTCGAGCAAAGAAGCAGAGACGCGCAGCACGGCGGCAGCCGCGCTGGTGCGGCGCGGGATCAACAGCATTCCGGCGTTGATCGGCGTGCTGGATGGTAGCGCCGGCCTCCGTGCCGGTGACGAGCCTGCGGCGAAGAAAGAAGCCGCATGGGCTCTGCGCGAGCTGACTCACGAGACCTTCGGCCAAGACCCCGAGAAGTGGAAGAAGTGGTGGGCGCAGCAACCCGCCTCCAAGAACGCGCCGCTATCCGAGAAGTGAGTGGGGCAGGCTGTCTAGCCTGCCTGGTGACCGGAGAGCAGGCTAGACAGCCTGCTCCACGCGGGAGCGCCCGGCATAATGCTGTGGTGAAACGCCGATGATCTCCCCTGCCGGCCAACTTGCGCCTACCTACCTGATCGCCACATCCACCATTGAACCCGCCGCCGCGTTTCAACGCCGCCGGCCACTCTTCTGGCTGGCGCTGGCCTTCTGCGCCGGAATCACCTGCGACGCGTTCCTTGCGCCCGTTGGCCCGACGCTCGGGGGCATGGCTCTCGCCGCGCTGCTCGGAATCACAGCTCTGCTATTCTCCGGCAGCGCTGGCCTCCGTGCCGGTGGTAGCGCCGGCCTCCGTGCCGGCCGGGGCTATCTGGCTTGCGGGCTCGCGCTGGCGTTTACCGGCGGCATGTTGACTCATGCCTTTCGCGCGCGCATTCCGCGGCCGGACGACGTCTCGCGACGCACGCCTGCCGCGCCCAGTTTTGTTTTCCTCCGCGGAAGGGTGCTCGACGTGGACGCCGCCACTGCCACCGGCAGGGACGCCGGCGCTACCGCTGGCCGCGTCTCCATCACGCTCTCCGTCCAGGCTCTTGGACTGGACGAGAACGCGCTGAGCGCCGCTTCCGGCCGCGTGCGGTTAACCTGGCCCGTAGTAGCGCCGGCGTCCCCGCCGGTGGTGTCGGGCGAGCCGTGCCCCTCGGAGGGCGACGTGCTGGCCCTGCGTGCGCGATTGGAGGCGCCGCCTGAAATTACGCTGCCGGACTCCTTCGACACAGCCGCGTGGATGGAGAAACAGGATATTCGCCGTGTTGGCGCCGTCTTCCCGCAGAGCGTTCAGCGCGTCAGCGGCTGCCCGTGGTGGCGAGCGGATCTGGCCTGCCGCGCGCTGAGTTCGAAACTGGCGGCGCGAATCGAAGAGACGATGGCGCCATGGAGCGCCCCCGGGCGGAACGACGGCAGCCAGGCCGCACTCATGAACGCCCTGCTCTTCGGACGCCGGCAGAAAGTGGATCGCTCCGATCGCGAGGCATTCACCGTCAGCGGCACGGCGCATCTCCTCGCCATCAGCGGATTGCAGATCCAGTTCTTCGCGTTCGTGCTCTGGCAAATTTCAGCGCGCGCAGGCGTCTCGCGGCGCAAATCGGCTTTTGGAGTTCTGCTGCTGTGCTGCGCGTATTGTGTTCTGGCCGGAAGCGATCCGCCGATCCTGCGCGCAACGGTGATGATCGCGCTTTACCTTGGCGCGCTGGTTTTTCGCCGCGAACCGGACCCCTTGAGCACGCTCGGCGCGGCGGCGTTGAGCATTCTCGCGTTCTCGCCCGCGGAGCTCTTCAACGCCGGCTTTCAACTCTCGTTCCTTGCGGTCCTCGCGCTTTTCACGCTCTACCCCGCGATGGACGCCGCGTGGGCCCAGTGGCGGCAGCAGCGGAATCTCGTGCCGGACCTGACGGCCACGCGCTCGCGCTGGAAAGACTGGCTCGCTGAATTCACGCGCACGTCGCTGTTTGTTTCGCTGGCGGCGTGGCTGGGCACCGCGCCGGTCGTGGCCTGGCACATGGGGCGTTTCGCAACGTACAGCCTGGCCGTAAATCTCGTCGCCGTCCCGCTCAGCAGCCTGTGCATGGTCGCGGGACTGGCGTTGCTCGCCGCAAGCGTTTTCGGCGTCCTGGTCGTGGCCACCGCGTGGCTGGCATTCGCGAGCATCTTTCTGCTGCAGAAGTTGATCGAGTTTTTCGCGGCTCTTCCCGGCGCGACGCTCGACCTGCCCGCGCCCGCGTGGCCGCTGGCGTTGTGCTACACGGCCGTGCTGGTGTGGATCTGGACGGAGCGCGGGCGGCAGGCGACATTCGCGAAGCTGGCCGTGCTTTGCCCCGCCTGTCTGGCCGCGCTTTGCGCAGGAATGCTTTTCCGCGAGCCTCCGCCATCGGCAAACATCACGGTGTTGGACCTGAAGAGAGGCCGAGCCGCCCTGGTGGAAGCTTCTACTGGCGGCGCCGCGTTGATCGATGCCGGCGGCCCCGAACAAGGCGTGCAGATTGCCGAAATATTGCGCCGCCGCGGCATTCGTCATCTGGCGTTGCTGGTGCTCACAGCCGACGAGCCCGAGGCGCTCGACGGCGCGCTCGACCTGATCAAGCACGTGCCTGCTGGACGCGTCATCCTCCCGCGCGACATTTCTCCCAGCAGCACCCGCCGCGAACTGGAGCGCTATCTTGCCGAACGCAACGTGCCGTATGGACCACCCGACGTGTCGCAAGCGCTGCAGGGACCGGCGGACGTGCGCTGGGAATTCTGCGATGACGGCCCGCCGCCAGAAAAACCGGCGGTGCCGGTTTCCGGAATAGGTGGTCCTCGGACCGCGCTGTGCGTGCGAGTGGCCGTGCCCGGAGTGAAAGCGCTGTTCGTCGATGCCCGTTCCGGCGCGTCGCTGCAGCGTCTGCAGGCTCAGTGCAGCGCCAGCGGGCGGTCCCTGCAAGCCGACGTGCTCCGTTTGAGCGCCGGTGCGGGCGGGCGCTGGCCGGCGGAGTGCACGCAGATCATCCGGCAGAGCCAATGCAAAGTGGTGATTGCCGGAAGCGGCAGCGATCCCGAAGAAACTCCGGGCCTCGACTTGTCCGCTCTGGCCGAAGCGCAAGCGTTGCGCTTGCTGGCGCCGCACCGCAACGGTTCGTTGCGCCTGCAAGCCGACAACGCCGCCGGCTCCGCTCTGGTCGTGCAAGCGTTCCGCAAAGGCGTCTGGCAGGAGATTCCGTGAGGGACAGCGGCAGTAGGCAGTGGCAGTAGGCAGGAGTCAGCGGCAGTAAGCAGGAGCAGGAGGCAGGACGAGGGAGCGGCGAGCAGAACCGCGACCGTAAGGGAGCGGCCTTCGGTTCCCCTCTCCCCCGCGAGGGAGAGGGGTTAGGGGCGAGGGGGCCGAAGCGATCGGTACCTCTTAGCCGTAAGGAGCCAGCGGAGACGAATGAACCGGAGGATGAATTGGGGCACTGGCTGAAGTGTCGTGGGTTCCACCTTGTCGTGATGTGCGCGCTGCTGTCGTTTGCGCCCGGCTGCGAGAAGCGCCGGGAATGTGACGGGCCGGTCTGCGCACAAGCGGCCGGCAGCACGGCCGGCACGGAGGCCGGCGCTACCACTTGGATCAAGGACGAACTCTACTTCGGCCTGAGCAAACCGGCGGTGCCGGCGTCCGGACGGGGCGGAACGATTAGCGCAGTCGAGTGGCAGCGTTTCGTGGATGAGCAGATCACGCCGGCTTTCAAGGATGGGCTGACCGTCGTAGATGCCTATGGCCAGTGGCTGAACTCAGCCGGCAGCGTTGCGAAGGAGCCGAGCAAACTGGTGATTCTGATCCACACGCCCAGCCCGGAACAAGACGCGGCCATCACGAAAATAATCGACAGCTACAAGCGTCAGTTTCAGCAGGAATCGGTGCTGTGGGTCACGTCGAAGGTGAAGGCGAAATTCTGAATGAAGTAGCCAGTAGCCAGTAGTCAGTAGTCAGTAGTCAGTAGCCAGTAGTCAGTAGTCAGTAGGCAGTAGTCGGGGTGCAGTTTATAAATAAACCAAACAAAATGCGAAGATTTATGCAAACTTTTTGGAACTTCTACGTCATAGTATAAAGGGATATGGAGCGGCGCTCTGGTGGTGGCGTATTGGGATCTGAGCAGCAAATCTGTTAGGAAGGGACGAGCACTATTGTGCACAGGTGCACTCTTGGACAGAGTTGCTGCGCGCGCGGGACGGGGGACAATTCGGCGAAGTGTCCTACATGGTGCAGGTTTGGACGGAATTGTCGCGCGAAAGGTGATGGCTTAAGGCATCGGTTTGCGAACAGAAAAGGCGCAGACCGATGGCACTTACCACATGTGCACTTTTTTACAGACTTTTGCGCGCTGATGGGGAAGCAAATCACACGAAGGAGGACACGCGGGTACACGTGTTTTTCTTCACAGAGCGACTTTGAGCTGGAGCTAGATCGTCTAGCGCGCAACGAGGGAGAAAACAGTTTTCTTTGCGGCGCTATTCGTTACGCTAACAGTGAGGAAATTACTTGGCATTTCAGCCAAGCGCATTACGATGCGGCAACGTTTCTTTCGTAACAGCGCGGTTGTCTTGCGGAGAGGCCAGCCCATTCAGCACCCCGCGCGGCTGTCGCAGTCGCCAAAGTAGAGATCAAGGAGTTGCACGCGCACGCCCATGACCAAAATCCTGCAGAAACGCACGCTCGCCAAAGACATTTTTGAGATGATCGTCGATGCGCCTCAGGTTGCCGCCAAGGCGCAGCCCGGGCATTTCATCATCGCGATGGCCGACGCGGCCGGTGAGCGCGTGCCGCTGACGATCGCCGATTTTGATCGCCAGAAGGGCACGATCACGCTGGTGTTCATGGTCGTTGGCAGTTCCAGCTTGAAGCTATCGCGGCTGAAGGAAGGCGACAACCTGTATGCTTTCACCGGTCCGCTGGGGCATCCGTCGGACATCGAAAACTACGGCAAGGTGATCATGGTCGCGGGCGGCGTCGGAGCGGCGCCGGTGTACCCGATCGCTCGAGCTTTCCGCGAAAAAGGCCAGAAGGTCATCACGATTCACGGCGCTCGGACGAAGGATTTGATTTTCTGGGAAGACAAGATGCGTTCCGTGAGCGATGAGTACATCCTTACGACCGACGATGGTTCAGCGGGCCGCAAGGGACTCGTGACGGATCCGCTGAAGGAGTTGCTCGCCGCAGATACCGGCAAGCAGATCGGCTGCGTGTACGCGATCGGGCCGACGATCATGATGAAGTTCTGCGCGTTGGCCACCAAGCCCTTCGGCGCAAAGACGATTGTCAGCCTCAACACGATCATGGTCGATGGAACGGGAATGTGCGGCGGTTGCCGCGTGAGCGTCGGCGGCCAGACGCTGTTTACCTGCGTGGACGGCCCGGAATTCGACGGTCATGCAGTGGAGTGGGACCTGCTGATGTCGCGGCAGAGAGTGTACTGTTCGGAAGAGAAGTGTTCGCTGACGCGGTACGTGGAAGCAACTAAAGTCTAGAGTCTGGAAGTCTGGAGTCTGGAGTCTGGAGTCTAGGAATCACGAGCCGCAAAGACTCCAAACCCCAGACTCTCGGACGCCAGACTTCTGTAAAGGAAGAACGATGAAAGAAGTGGATCGCAAACACAAGACTGCCATGCCGGAACAGCCGCCGCAGGAGCGCGTCCAGAATTTCCGTGAGGTGCCGCTGGGCTACACTGACGAATTGACGCAGAAGGAAGCCGCGCGCTGCCTGGGCTGCAAGAAGCCGCCGTGCGTGGCGGGTTGTCCAGTGCAGGTGCAGATCCCGGAATTCATCAAGCTGATCGCGACGGGCGATCTGGCGGGCGCCTCGCAGAAGATCAAAGAGACGAACTGTCTGCCGGCGATCTGCGGCCGTGTTTGCCCGCAGGAAACGCAGTGTGAGGAACTCTGCGTACTCGCCAAGAAAGGCGAGCCGGTCGGCATCGGCCGCTTGGAGCGCACCGTCGCCGACTGGGAAGCTGCGCACGGGCAGACCTCCGTTCCGACGCTGCCTCCGCCGACGGGGAAGAAGGTTGCCGTCGTCGGTTCCGGTCCGGCGGGCATCACCGTCGCGGCGGATTTGGCGAAGCTGGGGCACGCGGTCACGATGTACGAAGCGCTGCATGAAGCCGGCGGCGTTCTCGTCTACGGCATCCCCGAGTTCCGCCTGCCGAAGGAGATCGTTAAGCGCGAGGTCGATTACGTTTGCAGCCTGGGCGTGAAACTGGTGAAGGACTTCGTCGTCGGCACGACGGCAACGGTTGACGACTTGCTGAAAGATTTCGACGCGGTGTTCCTCGGGACCGGCGCGGGCCTGCCGTGGTTCCTCAACATTCCGGGCGAACATTACATCGGCGTGTATTCCGCCAACGAATACCTGACGCGTTCGAACCTGATGAAGGCGTACAAATTTCCGGAGTACGACACGCCAATCATCCGCAAGCCGCGCGTGATCACCATCGGCGGCGGCAACGTGGCGATGGACGCGGCGCGAACGGCTCTGCGGCTGGGCGCCACGGATTCGATCATCGTCTATCGCCGTTCGCGCGAGGAGATGCCGGCGCGGGCCGAAGAAATTCATCACGCCGAGCAGGAAGGCGTGCAGCTCAACCTGCTGCTCACGCCGATTGCGATTCACGCCGACGAAAAAGGCTGGGTGAAGGAACTGGAGTGCATTCGCAACGAACTGGGCGAGCCCGATGCGTCCGGCCGCCGCCGGCCGGTGCCGGTGAAGGACTCCAACTTCCGCATTCCCGCCGACGTGGTTATTCTCGCGATCGGGCAGAGCCCCAATCCGCTGATCCCAAAGACGACCGGCGACCTGAAGACGGGCAAGGGCGGCATCGTTGTCGTTGACGAGAAGACGATGAAGACGAGCAAGAAGGGCGTCTTCGCCGGCGGCGACGTGGCGACGGGCGGGGCGACCGTGATTCTGGCGATGGGGCAGGGGAAGATCGCAGCGCAGAACATTCACGCGTATTTGACGACGGGTGTCTGGTAGTCTGGTGTCTGGGTTAAACAGCAGCGCACCAGAAACGAGAAACCAGAAAGAAGAGACTCTGTTCGCCGTTGCACATTCGCCAACCCGAGATTACAACGCTGAAATCGCTGGCTAGAGGTAAACTGTGGGCGGCACGTGGTGGTGGGTTGGCTTTTGCGCGTTCGTGGCCGTCATGCTGGCCCTCGATCTGGGTATCTTTCAGCGTAAAGCTCATGAAGTCCGGTTCAAGGAAGCGCTCACCTGGACCATCGTCTGGGTGCTGTTGGCGCTGGGTTTTGCGGGGCTGGTCTATCACCAACGCGGCGCCGAAGACGCACTGCAATTCGTGACCGGCTATCTGGTCGAAGAGTCGCTCAGCGTCGATAACCTCTTTGTCTTCCTGCTGATTTTTTCGTACTTCAAAGTGCCGCCGGTCCAACAGCATCGCGTGCTATTCTGGGGCGTGCTCGGAGCTCTGGTTTTGCGTGGGGTTTTTATCGCCGCAGGCGTGGCGCTGGTGCACAGATTTCATTGGGTCATCTTCGTCTTCGGCGGATTTCTGGTCATCGCCGGCATCAAGCTGTTCTTCCACAAAGAAGAGGAGCAGGATCTATCGAAGAACATCATCTTGCGTTGGCTCAAGCGCCTGATTCCGATCACGCACGAGTACTTCGGAGAGCATTTCTTCGTGAAGACCGACGCCGATGGACAGGTTAAACACGACGGAGGGGCGGAGGCAGGACTGCCGTCGCTGAAACTGCTCGCCACGCCGCTGTTTGCCACGCTGGTCGTTGTGGAGGCCAGCGACGTCATTTTTGCGTTCGATTCGATTCCCGCGATCCTCGCGATCAGCACCGACACGTTCATCGTCTATACGTCGAACATTTTTGCGATCATGGGACTGCGCTCGCTGTATTTTTGCCTCGCCGGCGTGATGAATCTGTTCCGGTTCCTGAAATACGGTCTGGCCATCATCCTGACCTTCATTGGCGTGAAGATGCTGATTCAGGATTACTACAAAATCCCGACGCTCTGGTCGCTGGCGGCCGTTGGCGGAATCCTCTTTGTCTCTATTGTCGTCTCGCTGCTGTGGGCTCCGCGTACCGGTAACGAAGCGCCAACAGCCAGGAATTAAGGGTCAGGAGCTACTTCGTTTTCAGGTGCCAAACCTTGCTGCTGCCGGCGGGCAGTTCGATCGCCTCGTCGAAATCGAACACGGTCCATCCGGTGTTGCTCTTCAGCTTCACGGGGAGCGCTTTGTCGGTCGGGTTGTGCGCTTCCACGTACCACAAGCCGGGCGACATCCACGACGCGAGGATCTTCACGTCCTTCTGATCGCACGTGACCGGATGGCCGATGAACAGGTCGCTGTCGGCGAGAGCGAGGTCCAACTGCGCGACGGCAAAGCCCTGGCGGATCGGCAGCGCGCGATGGTTGGGCCACGGTCGCGCGCGGTCGAGCAGTTCCACCGACCAGTTCTCGTTCAGGCGCTGAACGATGGCGGGCACGAACGCGGGGATGTCGGCTTTCGGGATTTTGACTTCGATCGCGCCGTCCTTGGATTCAAGCCACAGCACCAGGTAGTTGTCCACCTGTTTGCCGCGCGAAATTTGCGGCATATACCCCGTCGTGCCCGGCTTGGCGATGCCCATCTTGCGTGCGAATTCCAGCAGCGCGTCAAGCTTGGTCGCGCCGGACGCGCCGGCGAAACCGACGTAGAAAAAGATGTTCGTGCCCTTCTTCAGACCTTTTTCGCCGCAGGGGTAGATCAGCGAGAGCGTGCCGCCTTTCCCATACTCGTATTCAAGGGTGCCGTACATTCCCGTCAGCACCACCGCGCCGCCTTTGTCTTCCAGAACCGCGTAGTTTCCTCTGACGAACGGCCCGCGCGCGTCCTTATCGAGCGGGAGCGGTTCGTCGCCGCCCGTGTAGAGCCGCCAGCCTTTGCCCTCGGCTTGCATGACCCGCAGCGGCGTTTTTGGATCAACGATCAGATCCTCCTTGAGCGTCCCGTGAACGGCATGCGCGCCGATGCGGAATCCTCCCGGCAGCCAGTTGCAGGCGTACGTGCGGGCGAAACCGCTGAGCTTCTTCGTTGGCACCAGCTTGTGCCAGCTTCCCCACGAATTTCCGATGCCGTGCTGAGGCTGCTGATATTCGTGGCCCAGCGGCGTCGTCTTCGCGCCTTCTTCGGCGGGATCGTACGCGTAGCGGAAATCGCTTTGCCCGATCGCGATCTCCGGGCCGACCAGATAGGTTTGCGGGTAAGCGAACAGGTATTTGTGCTCACCCGGAACTTGCGGCGTGAAGCGCAGGTTTGCCGTCGGGAAGCCGGCCGGTGCGCCGTCAATGGGAAGGGTGGGGGAGTTCAGCGTCAGATTGACCGCCGGCGCCGCCGACATGTTGAACTGGCCCTTCGACGGCGTGATGCCCATGTTCGCCTGGAAGCTGACCTGCGTCCAGACCTGCCCGCCCGCGCGCGTGCGCAGCCGGCTGTTGCCCAGGAAGTTGCAGCGATCGCTGCAGAAGAACTCCTCCATCATCAGATGCCGGTTCCAGAACTCCATGCCGATCGCCTTCCGGCCTTGCGTGTCTTCCACGACCGGAAAGAGTCCCATCTGCTGGCAATTCGACAGCACAAGCTCCTGCTCGAAGGTCTTCGCTCCCTGTGGCAGCCAGCGTCGAACCAACTTATCGCCGTCATAGATCGAAACGGTTTTCAGGCCGACATCGGAGCCGACCTTCAGGAAGACGCGGAACTGCCAGAGGTCCGGCCGCCACCACTCGCCGTGCGTGTCGATGCAGCGGTTTGGCGAATCCCACACGAGAATCGCGGGACCGTTGGTGATGTACTGCGACCCCGAGCCGCTGAACGACCATGCGCCCTCGTGCCACTTCTTGCGCAGATCCGTTGCGCTGCGGTGCGCGACCACGCGCCAACCTTCTTTCGCGCGTTGAGCGACCTGTTCGGGCTTGTCCATGATTTCGAAGGCGAGCGCCGCGTTGCACGCGCCGTGGCTCATCAGGTACTGATAGTCCGCAAACGCGCTGTCGATCTGTTTGCCGTTCTCGAACGAAAAAATCGGGAAGGAGTTGTAGAGCTTGTAGTCGGCGACGATGAGCTGGTTTTCTTTGTGCCGCCAGAATCCGCCGAGATGCCGCTGCGCGATGCGTTCGTTGACGAAATCGAAGTACGCCTTCGTGCGATTGCTTTGATTCGTCGCGAGGCGTTTGTCCGGCAGCAGCATCTCCGCTGTCGGGTACTGGACGTTATCGGCGAACGTGTACAGGTGATTTCCCTGCGCGTCCTCGTAGATCAACCCCGGAACGGCGGCGAAGGAAGTAGCGCCGGCCTCCGTGCCGGCCGAAGCCGCATCGCATTCGCTCACAAGCTGCTTCCACTTCGTTTCGTCGAGCTTCGCGCAGTCTTCCAGAAAGACGATGAACTGCAATCCCGCCGCTTTCGCCGCCATCACGTAATCGGCGACGCTGCCGCTGCCGCCAGAGAGAGCTGTTCGCGCGCCGATGAGGCCCGGTGTCTGGCGCTGCTCTTTCGGGTACGTCTGCTTCGTCCAGTCCCGCGGCTGGACAAGTGGCCAGACTTCCACCGGCGGATTAAGCAGCGCCGCGGGTGTGCTCGCGCCGCCTTTGCCGGCCTTCAGGGACGGTTCGGCCAGCCATCGCATCGTGTTGGCAGTGACGCGCAGCCAATTGCTTCTTTCACCGGCCGCACCGGCAGGGACGCCGGCGCCACTGGCCGGCGCTACCCCGGCGGAGAGCATCGCTTCGGCTGTCGGGCAATTTGTTGGCGGATTGAACAGCCAATAGTTGCGAATCCCAAGCACCGCCATGCGGCCGGTTCCGATCTGCCGCGAGGCCAGCAGCGGCGGCGACGCACTGACCATCTGCTTGGGAATCCACGGCAGCAGGAAGATGTCGTTGCGCTTGTCGATCGCCGTATCCATGGAAGCCGCACCGCGCACGAGCACGGTCCAGTCCTGGCCAAAATCCAGCGACATCGGCGGTTCGCAGCCGGTCGTGCCATTCCACATCAGCGTCAGCACGCCGCGCACGCCTTCGTTGACGGGCGCGGAAATCTGATCGCTCCACGAAAGTTTGCAGCCCATGCTGTCGCTGACGACGTTCTTGGCGTCTTGGTCGCGCAGGTTCTCCCAGCGTTCGCGCGCGCCCAGTTTTTCGAGCCACTGGCACGTCGCGGTGAAGTCGGTCTCTCGGGGATACGATTCGGGATTGCAGACCAGCACGCCGCCACCGCGAGCGACGAACGCGTCAACGGCCGCGCGCTCCGCTTCGTTCATCACGCCGACGATCGCGACGTTGTACGCATCGCTGCCAAGTTTCTTGGCGAATTCGGCGGGCTTGGCGACATCGACGTTGAGGCCCAGTGCGTCGAGCGGTTTGACAACGTAGCTCGAATGGACTCCGCCCAGGAAGAGCACGGCGGGGCGCTTTTCCTCACCGGCGGAAATCATCACGCTGGCTACAGACAACATTGCGCAGAGGACGAAACGTGCCGTCTTCATGCCGGAGCTCCTTTCAGGTGCGGAGCGTTGACGATCAACAGACTGTATGGCCGCACAGTGTACTTCGGAAATCGGACTTGTCACGCATCAGGCGCGCTGCGCGACAAGGAATCGCGGCAACTTTGCGTCGTCGTGGCGCACGTCGATGTTCTGCCAGTTGGCGGCTTTGGCCAGACCTTCCAGGACGGAAGCTTGCCCCTGCCCGAACTCCAGCGCGATCCAGCCGCCGGGTTTCAGCCACTGAGCGCCAGAGTCGATGATTCGCCGCAGCACAGCCGTTCCGGCATCGGGCGCGAAGAGCGCCTGCGCCGGTTCGTGCTCGCGCACCTCCGGCTGCAGCGTGTCTTTCAGCGCCGGATCGATATACGGCGGGTTGGAAACCAGCAGGTCGAAGCTGCCAGCCATCTCGGCGGGGAGCGCCGCAAACAGATCGCCTGGATGAAAAGCCACGCGTTCGTCTACTTTCAGTGCGCGCGCATTCTCTGCCGCGATGGCGAGTGCTTCGGGAGAGATATCGGTGGCGTCAACTTTCGCGCGCGGATCCTTGGCGGCCAGATACAGCGCGATGCAGCCCGAACCGGTGCAGAGATCCAGCGCGCGCAACGCTTCACCGGGGAGGGCTTTCAGCTTTTCGAGCGCCCACTGCCCGAGCAGTTCGGTTTCAGGGCGTGGAATCAACACGGCCGGAGAGAGCTTAAGCTTCAGGTCGTGAAACTGACCGTGTCCGACAATGTACTGCTGTGGCTCGCGCGTTTCGCCGCGGCGTTTAACAAACTCGCGGAACTTCGCCAGCTTTTCCGCCGCGACAGGTTTTTCGAAATCGACGTAGAGCCGAATGCGGGGGCATTCGAGCACCTCGGCCAGCAGCAGTTCGGCTTCGAGTCTCGGACTGTCGATCCCTTTCTTGCCGAAGAACTCAGTGGTCCACTTAATCAGGTCCAGCGAGGTCCATATGCGCGGCTGTGGTGGCGCGGGAGGTTGGACGGGTTGGATCTTGCTGTTCATACGGTCTACCAAAGTCTGGAGTCTGGAAGTCTGGAGTCAACAGCTTAGCGAATGCAAGACTCCAGACTCCAGACTCTGAGACTCCAGACTTTCTGTTTACTGCATCTGCAACTGCGGCACTTTGGGCACAAACGGGTGCTTCTTCACGTAGGCGCATTCTTTGACCAGCACGCAGGATTCGCAGGCTGGCGCCGACAGGTGACAGGTGTCGGCGCTATGGCGAACGAGCAGCCCATGGATGCGCACGACGGCTTCCGCATTCTTTGGCGCTTCGCTCTCCAGCGTCTTCTGCACGGCGGCGTAGCTCTTCTCGTCCAGCGCCTTCTCTGATTTGATTTTGCACCAGCCCAGGCGCGAGACGACGCGCGCGATGCCGGGATCAACGGCGAAGACGGGGAAGCCCGAATACATCAGGAGGAAATCGGCGAACGGGTGAGGCATTCTCAGATCGCCTTCAAGGAATTTGCGCACTGCCGGCAGCGGTTTCTTGAAATTCTTCCCAAAGTCCTGGCCGCACTTCTCTTCAATGTTGTCGGCGTAGGCATAGAGATCTTTGCCGCGCGCGTCTTCGTAGGGTCCGGCGCTTTGACAGATCGTCGCGAGTTTCTCGGGCTGAATATCCAGTAGCTGTCCGGGGGTCAATCCCTTGGCTCGGCGCAGAGCCTCAAACGCGCGCGCCTGGCCGTTGCGCTTTGCATGCCGGCCGAGAATGTACCATGCGCCCAGCAGAAAGGGGTCGCGAAGATCCGTCAGTTCGCCCTTCTTGCCTTCCACTTCGTAGCGCTTGGAGAGCAAGTCCACGGTCTTCTGCAGTCGTTTCACAGCCGCCATAGCTCAGTCTCGCATCCCAGGTAAGGACAGGGTTCAGGGTGGATTGCTTCAGTCCTTCTCCGACCCCTGGACCCTATACCCTGCTGTTCAATCCGCAATCTGTAATCCGCAATTACTTCTGCACTCCCGCGCTTCGCCGCAATTCCTCCAGCTTGCCGATCAGTTCGTCCAAATCCCCGGCGACGATCTTCTGTATCGGCCAGTTCTTGTTCTCGCCTTCAATCCGATGGTCCGTCAGCCGGCCCTGCGGGAAGTTGTACGTCCGAATTCGTTCGCTGCGTTCGCCGGAGCCGATCTGCCCGAGGCGCTGGTCGGAGCGCGCTTTTTCGGCTTCGGCTTTCTTCTGCGCGTAAAGCTTGGTGCGCAGGATCTGCCAGGCGCGAACCTTGTTCTGCGCCGCGCTGCGAGTTTCCATGCAGTGAACGATGATTCCCGTCGGCATGTGGACCAACTGGCACTGCGAGGCGACCTTGTTTACGTTCTGCCCGCCAGGACCGCCGGATGCGCAGAAGGTTTCGCGCACCTCTTTTGGATCGACCTGGATATCGACTTCCTCGGCCTCCGGCAGCACCGCCACCCGGGCCATGCTGGTGTGCACTCGGCCTTGAGTCTCGGTCTTTGGCACGCGTTGAACGCGGTGGCCGCCGCCTTCGAAGCGCAGCTTGCCGAACGCGCCTTCCCCTTCCACGCGGAGCATCAGATCCTTGAATCCGCCGACGTTGCCCGGCGAAGACTCCATTTCCGTCAACTTCCAGCCGTGCGTGTCGGAGAACCTGCGGTACATTTCATAGAGATCGCCGGCAAAAAGCGCGGCTTCGTCGCCGCCGGTTCCGGCGTGAATCTCGATGATGACATTTCGGCTGGAGTCGTCGTCCTCGCTCAGCTCCATGTCGATCAGGGCGCTGCGTGCTTCTTCGAGTGCGGTCTTGCCGCTGGTCAACTCCTCCTGGGCCAAAGATTTCAAGTCGGCATCGCTCTCGGGGGCTTTCAGGAGGGCTTCGGCTTCGGATATTTGAATTCGTGCGTTTTGGAACTTCTCCCACAGCGCGCCAAACTTATTCAGCCGGCCATGCTCGCGCAGCCAGCTTGGGTAAAGCGGGTTGCCGGGCGAGTCCTGCGCTTCGAGCAGCCGCTTCAGCTCCTCGAATCGCGCGCCTCTTTTTTCAATATCTTCCCACATGTAGCGCAATCCTCCTGGATTGCGTGCTTGGCCCAAATGTAACGCAATCCACCTGGATTCGTTTTTTGGCCGAGCTTAGCGAATATTGCGCAATCCGGAGGATTGCGTTACAAAAAAAGGGCCTGAGCCCGGCGTTGAGCTGGAACTCAGGACCCCCTCAAAACGACGTGTGCAGCTAGGCCTTTTCGCTCGGTGCAGCACCTTCGCTCTTCTCGACCTTCTCTGCGTTTTCGGCTTTCTCAGCCTTTTCAGCTTTCTCAGCCTTTTCAGCTTTCTCGGCTTTGCCTGCTTCCTTCTTGGAACTGGCTGCGGCCCACTTTTTCTGGAAGCGTTCGACGCGTCCGGCGGAGTCCACGAATTTCTGGCGGCCGGTGTAGAACGGATGGCAGTGCGAGCAGACGTCGATGGAGAAGTCCTTGCCCTTCGTCGAACGTGTCTCGATCTTGGTCCCGCAACCTACGCACGTCACAGTAACGGGCTTGTACGTCGGATGGATCGGCTTCATGGTCTCACTTTCCCTGAATCACTTCCGGCTTTCACCGGTCACAATAACCCAGAACCCCTGTGGAACAGACCAAAGGGACATAGGTCCATGCGGTGTATTTTGCAGTAAGGGGGTCTGAAAAGCAAACGAATCCACGATGAAATGGCGCGCGATCAGGCGGGGCGCCTGCGGCACATTTACCTGCACTTACGCGACCAACCAAATGGCGACGCAAGCGAGTCGGAAGCTTTTTTGCGATTGTGCACCTTGCGAAGCTTCGGAAACCGGCTTATACTGTTCTCAGAAGCTGACATTGCTGAACCACTTGCGTTGGTCGCCTTTTGAGTCGAGCCATGCAGCGTGTGCCTTTCTTCATCGAGGTTCTCCACAGCAGCCAAAGCGCGCCGCTGCAGATCTGTCGCAAGACTATGGCTGGATTGTTCCGGCGCCACATCGCCCCGCTGCCTTTTGCTGGGTCGATGGATGAAGTTCACCAAGTACTGGCATCCTTAAAGGCCAAAGGGATATCGCCTGCAGTCTTGGTCATCAATACCTACTGGGCGGACGAAATATTGCCCCAAGTGGACGTGCTGATAAAGGACGTTCCGCTGCTGTTGTTTGTTCGCGAGATCATCACTGAAACAACGACCACGCGCATCAGCAGCTTGGGCGTTGATGCCGACAAGACCAGCACCACGATCGAAGCCATTTCGCAGCGGCCCAAGTCCATCTGGGGCTACGGCGCCAAGACGACCGAACAGATGGCCGACACGGCCGCCGTAGCCATCGAGGAGTTCCTTAAGGATGGCAACTTCGTTCATATCGAACGCCGCGGCACCAGCATGCGGATGGACGATGATCGCGACGAAGTGCGGCGTACGCCTGCGCGCCAGCGGATCTCCACGCGCGTGGATGCGCTCCCGTGCCGGGCCAGTTCCGATCGAATCCTGACACCGGCTGGTTCGCCCGCAATACAGAATAGTTCGAACCCCGAGGCTGCACCATCGCCGCCTCAACCGGCAACGCCGCCCAGGATTTTCATACCGCCACCGCCGCCTGCGGCTCCACCGCCCGCTCCAACCGCTGGCGCACCCTTGACTGCGGTGGTGCCGGCGTCGGTGGTGCCGGCCTCCGTGCCGGCAAAAAGGAGCGCTGCGCAACCAGGGATTCGGGGCCTGCTGACCGACCTGAGTTTGCCGTGTCTGCTGACGATGCTGGAACTGGAGAGGAAAACCGGCGAGCTGACGCTGCGCAGGCCCGACGAGATGGTGATGCTGCACGTACGAGACGGTCGTGTTGTGCAAGCTGCGCTGAAAGCTACGCCCCAGCCGCCATCGCTGAGCACAGGTGTTGAAGTGGTCTACCATGCGCTGACCTGGTTGGCCGGCGAGTTCCTGTTCTCGCCGCAGCCGATTGATACACCCGATCGAATTCAAGCACCGATGCAGTCGCTGTTGATGGAAGGCGCACGCCGCATCGATACTGCGGCCGCAGGTGGCCTGACAAAGAACGTCTCCTAAACTCCGTAATTGACCGCAACTGAACTGGCGGATCGCGGTGCCGCAAATTGTCAGCAAGACTGCAAGGTGCCACAGGACACTAAGTGCATGCGGTTTTTTGCTGCGGATAATGGCCCTCTGCGTGTAACCGTGGCGTAACGGCTGATTGGACGGGGAAATACAAGCGACTTTCGTTGAGCGCGCATGTTGACGACAACGAGACTTTGGACGTGCTATCTGGCGGCAGCATCCGCGCTTAGCGGCTGCTCCGCTTTGCGTCACTTGGTTTCGATTTGTTCATGTTTGCACACGTGCGGAGTTCTGCTGCGGACGGTTCGGAATTTGCACGACTTGGCTACCTAAACTCTTTTTGCAGCTAGGTTAGTGTTTGGATCTGCTGTGTACACAAGCGCCTGGATGGATGATCTAGGCTGGGATGTCTGGTTACGTTTCTGCAATGACCCGACATGCGGCAAGATCACCCGAACTCTCCGTAGCTTCGCGATACACCGGGCGAGGCCGGGAGACTTTTGGGATGACGGAGGCCAACATGTTACGTCGCATTTTTGCCATTGTGCTTGCCACCTTCGTTGTATCGTCGGTGCCAGCAGCCACCTTGACCCAAACCGCGCAGATGACGGCGCAGACCAGTGGCTTAACGCCGGCCTCCACCACGGCCAATCTCAGCACGGATCAAGGCGTGCCCTTTGATTGGGTGCACTGGGGCAAGACAGGTGGCGCCGGTGCTAACCGGTTGCTGGACCGCAAGGCAAACGTCACCGGACTGATCGGCAACTTCACCGACACCCCGGCCAACTCCGCGCTTCAGGTCACGACGAATTTAACCGGTTTTGCCTGGACGGACGGAACGCCCAACGCCAACAGTGCCGAAGCAGCCGCTGCCGGTACCGCCATGTCCGTCATCGGCACCGCTGCCAACAACGGCTTCTCGTTTACGGTTCCCGCCTCAACGCAACTGCAGACGCTGCGGGTATATGTGGGTCTGTACAGTGGAACCAGTGCCACGGCGATCACCGGCAAGTTGACGCTGCATCTGAGTGACACCAGCGCTCCGGATGTGACGGACACAAGCGTTGTCACCCCCGCTACCGCGGCGAACTGGGTCACAGCGGTCTATTACGTTAATTTTGCCGCCGGCGATAACCTGTCTCGGACTCTCAGCGTGACGTGGCAAACCAATGCCGCTGGCGGCGCGGGCTCTCTTATCAGTCTGGCCGGCGCGACACTGAACAGTCCGCTCCTGTCCCGCTCGCTCACGACCACGGCTGCAAATGCCTCTGTGAATCTGACCAACGACCTGAATGGCTCTTACGACTGGCTGCACTTGGGCCGAACGGTCGTCGGCGACGTGGACCGCAAGGCGAACACCGCCGCCGCCATCACCGTTCCAACGGTGACCGGTACTTCCGCCCGAATTGCCAACAACCCGGCCGGTTTCTCTTGGACCAACGGCACGCCGACCGCGGCTTTTACGGAAGCCGGCGGGAGCGGCACTGGAGTGGCGGTCAGCACCGCTGCGGCGGGCGACGGATTCTCGTTCACCGTGCCGGCGGGCACGGCTCCGCGCGTGCTGAAACTGTATGTCGGTGTGAATGCGACCGCCGGCACCACCACCGGAAAGCTCACGCTGACGATGAACGACAGCAGCCTGCCGGCCGCGATCGACGCCAGTGTCAATGTGACCGGCGGCACGAAGAACGCGGTCTACACGATCACATATGCGGCGGCGAGCGCCACGCAGTTGAAAGTGGATTGGCAGCCGCTCGCGATGGGCACCGGTTATGTCAGCCTCTCGTCGGTTACGCTGAGCGGCGGTGGCATCGGCGTGGGCGTGCAGGTGAATAACCGCTCGCGTCTCTTCAACATCTCCACCGATCAGGGTACGCCCAACGACTGGGTGCATTGGGGCACCACCGACGGCGCGAACAACGCCTCGAACAATACCGTCCGCAAGGCTGGCGTGACTCCGCAGATCAGCAACTGGGAACAGCAGCCGAATGGCACGAACGTCGCTTACGCTGCCGACAACAACAACCAGACGTACTACACGTGGGCCGGCGGAACTCCCACCGCAACGGCTACTGAAGGGGCCAACGCAGGCAAGGATGTCACGGTTGCCACGGTGGCCGCTGGATACATGATCACCGTCCCCGCCGACAGCACCGTCCGAGTCCTCAAGCTCTTCTGCGGTCTGTATGCCGGCACCGCCGGAGCCACGACTGGCCAGTTGACGCTGGCTTTGAGCGACGGGAGTGCTCCCGTTTATATCGATGGCCCTGCCCTCGGCGCACAGGCCTTCACCTACAACCTGAACTCAAATTACGGCGTGTGGGACGGCAGTTACACGATTGTCTACGCGGCCGCGGCTCCCGGTCAGACCCTGAAAGTAACCTGGATAGCGACCGCACTGGGCACCAACGCCAATTGCAAGCTCGAGGCCGCCAGTCTCCTCGGCGCTGCGCCGGCCGCCGATACCATCGCCATCAAGTTCCAAGGCAGCGGTACAGCGCTTGGCAGCACCGACGCCGCAGGCGTCGTTGTGCGCAACAACTGGAACAACGTCGCGAACGCCACCGGCACACTGGCCACCGTTCTGGACAATAGCGGCGCAACCGTGGCTGGTTGTTCCGTCACGTATGCCGCATTCGGCACGTCCAATAGCGGCATCCAGGACAATCCGGGCAACTTCCGCATGATGCGTGGCCATCTGGACACCAGCGACCTGTCCACGACCACGGTCACGGTCTCGGGGCTCCCGGCGTCATTCACCAGCGCGGGGTACAGCGTCTACGTTTACGCCGATGGCAACAACATCACCAATCAAGCCGGACTCTATACCATCGGCAATACGTCCCAAACCCTCTACGATGCGGCCAACTTTGGCGGCGCCTACGCTCGAGCGTATAACTCCGCCGGCAACTACTTGCTCTTCAAGGGCCTGACCACCAGCAGCTTCACCCTGACCGCGGTCCCCAGTTTGCTCGGTGCAACCCCGGCCCGCGCGCCAGTAAACGCGATCCAGGTCGTCATCGACAACTCCAGCAGCACGCAGGTGACGTACACATGGCAGGGCGGCGGCGGCAATTCGAACTTCAACACGGCAGCGAACTGGGTGGGGGGCGTCGCACCAACGGGGGGCGTTATGCAGAACCTGCTCTTCCCGGCCGGCGCTGTCGACCTCAATCCGGTCAACAACCTCCCCGCAAACACGGACGTTGGCAGCATCTCGGTCACGGGGGATGGCTATACGCTGACAGGCAACGCGCTCAACTTGAACGGCTCGCTGGTTGTCACCGGAACGGCCAACGTCGTAAACTTCAACATCCCGGTGAAGGCCACATCGAATCCGTATGCAGGTCTCACGGGGCTTGTGAACTTGTATGGGCAGTACTTCAACAACACCGGTCTCACCGGCGTGCCGTCATTCACGCGCTTCGATCCCAACATCGACTACAACTGGGGCGGAGGTGGCCCCGGCAACGGCCTCGGCAACGACAATTTTACCATTCGCTGGACGGGAACCATCGTCCCGCCCACGACAGATACTTACCGCTTCGATCCGCGCAGCGACGACGGCTTAAGGCTCTGGGTCAACGGCGCTCTGGTGGTGAACCAGTGGCTCGCCCGCGGCGTGCCCGCGCAGGAGACCGCCGGCGCTTACGCGGACATCCCGCTCACCGCCGGCATGCCCTATTCCATCGTGTTGGAATACCAGGAGCAGGGTGCGAACGCGAGTTGCCAGCTCTATTGGAAAACCGTCACCAGCGGCGCAGTGCCCTACCAGATCGTTCCGCTCGCGGCGACCGGCACGATCCCCATAGCCAATGTCCCGACCGTTTCGGTGGACTCCGGCTTGACCCTGAACATCGGCGGCGTTGCGAACGTGTGGGACGTTACCGGCTACCCGCTGTCATTGGCCGTTAACGGCAACCTGAACTTCGCCGGCACCGGCGCCAGCGGAATCAGCGGCGCCGGCGGCGCCGTCTTCACCACTGGAAATGGCCGGATTGATTTCGGCTCCAATGTGACGATCAGCAACATGGGCACGGTAACGCTGGGCACAAGACTCGTAAACCTCAACGGTAATTTGAGCAATACGGGCGCGATCTATGTCACCGGCAACGGCACCACAGTCAACCAGAACCCCGGTAGCCTCATATCCGGCGCAGCGAACCCCGCTGTCATCGTCTGGTCCGGCACCGCACCGGCCACGCTCAACCTCTTTTCTGCGAACGCCTACCCTGGCAACACCTGGGTCGGAGGCAGCGGAACGCTGGGCCTGGGCCTCAGCACCAGTCCCGCCGCGCCCGCCGCCCCGACCAGCGGACCCATCGGTGTGGGCTCGCTGATGTTCTGCCAGGCCCAAGTGGGCTACCCGGCAACCCTCATCGCGCTGAACCAGAAACAGGTTCTGACCAACAACGTCGGCTACGCCATCCCGGGGCCTGCCCTGAACGGTGCGGCGCCGGTGACCATTGCGGGAACTTACGATCTGGACGTCAACGGCATTTGGAACATGGGCGACGGCGATCGTCTGATTAGCGTCGCATGCACCTCGCCCAACGGCTTGATCCTCAGCAACACCGGCGCACAAGGCAATGCAACGGGCGCGATCTGCCGCGGCCTGGCCGCCAACCGTCTTTTCGCCAAAGACGGTTCGGGCGTGCTGACCATTCAGGGCCGTTGCACCATTGGCTACGCTTTCAATATCATTGGCGGCAAGGTCGTCGTCACTTCCAATCCCTATGACGTTCTGGTTGACGGCCAGCTTTCGCCGGGCGGAGCCTTTGGGCCTGGAACGCCGTGGAACGGCATCAACTTGTATCCCGGCACGACTCTGGAACTGGACAACCGCTTGCGCAACGCTGTTCGAATCAATGCCGGCGACAGCATTTCAATGCAGGGCCCCGGGGCGACACTGCGATTGCGCGGCAACACCGCCGCCGTGACGACGCAGACGATCAACGGCCTGATGACACGCAGCGGGCCGACAACAGTCGAAGTTGAAGCCAACGGCTTCGACTGTTCTCTCAACGTGAACAATGGCGGCGGTGCTCAGAACGGCGTGCCTGGCGGCATCTCCTATCACGGCACGTCTGTCTGTAACTTCCTCCGCACCCAGAATGGAGCCGGAAATTCCTACCTGCGTGCCAACCAGGTCAACAGCGTCGCCGTCGTTGACGAACAGTCGGTCAACTTCTTTACGGTCACAGGCCCGGCGCTGGCGGGCCCCTTCCGGGCCAAGTACGACCTGGCTCCCACGGATAACGGCGTCGTGCCCGCAAGCATCAACAACGTGTACACTTCCGTTGCCAGCGGCACTTGGGACAATCCAGCGACCTGGACGCCCGCGCCTCCGGTCGGCGGACCGGTCGCCGGTGACATGGTCATCATCCAGGACAGCCACAACATCGCGCTCAACGGCGCCAATCGTGCGGCGAATTTCGTGAAGTTCAATGGTTCCGGCAAGATGACCGGTCCAGTCGGCAGCGGCTTTACGCTTGCGGTCGGCGCGCAGATTGCCGTTCCCATCGGAACAGCCTTCGCACCCGTGATTGACGCCGACGTGCTTCTGTCCAGCGGCGGCGCAAATGTCTGGGTGGATATTGCCCAGAGCTCGACATTGACCATCACTGGCGCGATCACTGAAACCGGCGGCGCAACCAAGATCATGTTCATGAACACCGGCACGCTGGTCTTGAACAGTGCCAACTCAACGTTCAGCGGCGGCATCCAGATGATGGGTGCCGGCCTCTTGAGCGGCGGCCAGGTGGTTGCCAATGGACTGGAGGCCGTTGCCACCATCCAACTTGGAGCCGCCACGACTGGTGCGCCGGTCACCCGCGGTCCGCTCGGCACCGGCACGCTTACGATGAACGGTTCTGTCGTCAACGGCACCGCTGGCCCGCTGACCATCGGCAACGCGTTGGCCTTCGGCGGCAACGTGATCATGAACAGCACTCAGGATCTGAGCTTCACGGGCAACGTGGCTTTGGGGGGAAATCGTACGATTACGTTGTTTGGCACTGGACTGACGGCGTTCCTGGCGCCCGGCGTGATCAGCGGGGGAAACTCCCTGACAATGGCGGGCCCGGGAACCTTGCTGCTCACGGGCGCCAACACCTTCAGCGGCGGCTTCACCATCAATTATGGAACGCTGCAGCTCGGCGTGGACTCCACCGGCACGGTCACCAACGGCCCGCTGGGCACTGGCACATTCAACATCGCTCCTTCTGCCCCCAACTGCGTGTCCATTCAGGCCTTTGGCGCAGCTCGCACGGTCGCCAACACGATTGCCCTTGCCGGCGACTTCATCGTTTCCGGGACGAACGATCTCAAACTCGGACGAACCGGCCAGAATGCCGTGATCAGCAACTACGCGCGCTCCATCACTGTCAACAACGGCCAGCTCACGATCGACAGCCCCATCACGGGCGCCTACGGACTCGCCAAGAATGGCCCCGGCACACTGCTGCTGACCCAGGCGGCAGTTCCTACACCGGCTCCACCATCGTGAGCGCCGGAACTCTGCGCCTGCAAGGCGACACCGCCACGCTGACCGGCACGGCTTCGCTGACCATCGACAACGGAGCCACATTTGACATTTCAGCGGGCTTGCTGGCGGCCAATCCGGACCGCATCCCCAATGCGGCCCCGGTGACAATCAATGGCGGCACATTCAGCATGAGCGCCTTCGATGCGGCCACGCCGCACACCGAATCCATCGGCGCGCTGACGCTGGGCGCCGGCGCAAGCATCATCTTGAACGCCAACGGTGCCGCCGGAAACTGCCAGTTGACGACCAGTTCGTCAGCCTTCACCTTCACCACGGGCGGCGGGCAAAGCGGGACGCTGGCCTTCCGGCGCGTGATGCCCGGCGCCGCAACCGCCAATCTGTTCCTGACCGGCGGAGCGGCTGGTGACGTGCCGCGAGCGACGGTCAACGGGCAGTTCGCGACCTACGATCTTGTGAACGGACTCGTCGCCAAGGCGAGCACCGTGTGGACGGTCGCCAACGGCGAATGGGGCAGCGCGGGAACGTGGAATGGCGGCGTTTTGCCGGTCGCAGCCAGTGACGTCATCATCCGCCATACCGTCTCGCTGACCAGCGGCGGTCTGCCGACCAGCCCCGTTGTCAACTCGCTGTCGTTCGATGGCGGAATCCCCAGCACTGTCCCGAGCATCACCCCGGCAAACACCGGCAAGCTCACGGTCAGCAGCGGGCAGGTGAACTTCAGCGGCGCAGTGGCCCCAACCATTGCGAACACGCTCGTCTTTGGCGGAACGGAAGGCATCTTCAAGCAAGACAGCTCCGGCACGGTTACCATCAGCGGCGCCATCGATGCCGGCTCCACCGCCGGCGTCACCAAGGCCGGCAGCGGCCCGATCGTGTTCTCCGGCAACAACGCCTTTACCGGCGGGCTGAAAGTCACCGGGGGCGTGTGTACGATGTCCGGGCCGCAATCGTTTGCCGGCGGCACGACCGTCAGCGGCGGCACACTCAGCATTTCCAATGACAATAACCTCGGCGCGGCGGGCGGCGGCGTGACCCTTCAGAGCGGCGAAGTGGCTGAAGCGGCCATTACCACGTACACGGACACGACTCACTTCGCCTCGACCGCGCTGATCAACTACCCCATCTCGCCGGTGGGCATGTACGTCGTTATGATCACCGGCGCGCGCGCCGGCGATCGTTCGGTCATCACCGCATTCACGCCAGCCTCGGGCACACTGACCTTGGCCACAGCCTTGGGCGGGGCCGCAGCGGTCGGCGACTACTTCATTCTTCCTTCCGGCGCCTTCTCCGGCAGCGGTGGCGGCACGCTCGCCATCACCGGCGATGTGACGTTGAAGTCCGCCCGCACCATCACGCTCGGCGCTGGCGGCGGCAACCTCGATACCAGCAGCTTCACGCTGACCTTGAACAACACCCTGACGGCGTCCGGGCCGATCACCGCGTCCCCCGCCGTAGGCGGCTTCACCGCGGCCTCGCTCTCTGGTTTTGCGACGAACGCCTTGGTTGGCCAGATGGTGACGATGCTTACCGGCGCAGCCAGGACGCAGCTCAGCACGATCACGGGCAACACAAACGGCACCGGAGCGATCACGTTCGCACCGAACATCACCGCTCCGGCCACGAACGATACCTTTGTCATCGTCCCGCCGTCGCTGATCGGAAATTACGCGCTGAACAAATTCGGCTCGGGCACGTTTGCGATCCAGAGCCCTGCCGGCTTGCGCTACGCGACCAATAACATCTGGGCTGGTCAGGTCGTTGCGGGCACTCATTACTATCTCGGCGCGGGCGGATACGCCTACTACTATCCCAACACGGTGCTGAACATCGCCGACGGCGTCAGCGTCCAAGGGCCCCTCACGATGCCCTGGCCAAACGTCAAGATCTCCGGCAACGGCGACTGCGCCATCAATCCCACGATCACCTGCCAGACAGGCGCAAATCTGATCATCGAGCATGTTCCGCTGCGCGGCACAGATTGGTTCGTCGTCAACAGCGGCTTCAACAATGTCGGCGGCGGCAACGGCTCCATCAGCCTGAACGCCAACACCAACGGCAAGGGCGGCCTGATCCAGATCGCCGGCAACAACGGCGCTTACGATGGCCCATACTGGTTCATCAACAGCGGGACGGTGCTGGCCACCGGCAACGGAAATAACAGTTTTGGCGACAACAATCCCAACAACGCATTCGTGCAGGTTAACGCCGGCGCAAAGCTGTATCTGAGCGGAACCATTGTCGCGCCCGTGTACCTGAACGGCGGCACGCTGGGCCCGTGGAATGGCGATCGCATTCTGGGCAACGCCAACGGCATGGGCGGGCTGTTCATTATGGCCCCGTCCAACATCGTGCTGGAAGACGGAGCGCAGCCGGGCACCGCGCGCATCATCCAAGTGGACGGCGTGTTCTCCGGCAGCGCGCCGCTGAGCTTGAACGGCACGGGCGGCTATGGCGCTCTGCGTCTGACCAACGCGCTGCTCAGCACCGACTATTCCGGCACCATCACCGTCAACAGCTTCGCGGCGCTGGAAGCTCGCAACGCCGGCTCCATGGGTTCAGCCAGCATCGTCCTGGCCGGCGGCACACTCGGCCTGTATGCCAACGGCGGCGGCGGCCTGAATGCCGGCAGCCAGACTATCAACTATGCCAATGGCGTGACGGTAACCACGCCGGTCGCGGTCAACGGCCTGTCCAGCACTGCAACGCTGTTCGTGAACACCAACGGGACGTCGATGGGCAACACCGTTCAACTGGCCTGGCTGACGATGGGCGCCAACCAGTTCCTGAATGTCACGGGCGCGAACAACTTCAGCGCGGGCGTGGCCGGTGTCACCACGCTCAATGGCAACGCGTTCTTCAATGTCACCACGGCGCCCTTGGTCCTCGCCGGCCAGATCACCCAGGCATCGGGCACCGGCACCCTCAACAAACTGGGAACCGGCACCTTGTACATCAGTCCGGCAGGAATCAGCGCCGTCGTCACGACCGCTGGGAGCACCAGCAGTTTCACCGCCTCCGGTTTGGTCAACCAGTCTTCACTTGTCGGAATGTCGCTGATCATGACCAGCGGCGCGGCCAGCGGGCAGGTGCGGCCCATCAGCAATTTCATTCCGGGAACTGGCGCGGTGACTGTCAACCCAGCGTTTGGCGTGGCGCCGGCTCTGAACGACACGTTCACCATCTCGGCGCCGGCTAGCAACTACACGGGGCTGACAAATGTCAACGCCGGCGTCCTTCAGGTGAACGGCACCACCGGTTGGATCCCGAGCGATGTCGTGGTCAATTCCGGCGGCACACTTTACATCGATGGCTCCGGCGGCCCGGGGATGCTCCCGCCGACCCATAACGTTCTCAACGATTCAGCCACGCTCACACTCAATGGCGGTACGCTTCGGCTGGATGCTCCGCTGAACGCGAACCATACCGAGACGATCGGCACTCTGGCGCTGGGCGTCGGCAGCAGCACGATCCAAGTCAACGGTAACACGACGACCAATGCCAGCGGCCATGCAAGCATCAGTGTCAACAACTTTGCTCCTCCGACGAACGGCGGCACGTTGAATTTCCAGCGTTCCTTGACCGGCCAGCCGGCAGATGTCTCCCAGTTGTTCCTGGGCTTGGGCAACGCGATGATGCCGTATGCGACTGTGATCACCAACGGCATCTCGGCGCCGGCAAAGCACGATGCGGTTCTGGGCGTCGTGCCGGATAGCGGACCGACGACCTACTTCACCGTTGCCGCGGGTAATTGGGGTTCGGCGGCCACGTGGAATCTGGGCGTGCCGCCAGCGGGTTCTGACGTCACCATCCGCCATAACGTGACGCTTGCGGACGCGAACGGCCTGAGCATCGATGCGGCCGTCAACTCCGTCACCTTCGACCAGATCGCCGGGTCGATCGCGCCGGTGGGAATGGGCCTGGTGGGCACGCTGACGGTCAACAGCGGCTCTGTTCGAGCTCTGCCGGTTGGCAGCAACGTTTCGATCAGTACTCAACTCCGGTTCCCGCCGGGTGTGCCGGGTTCTTTCCTTGTGCTTGGCGCGGGAACTTTGACGATCGGCAACACGTATGTGTACGGAAATCTGAGCGGCGCCATTACCGGCAACGCGGGTTTTGTAAAGAGCAGCGGCGCCCCGCCGGCGACGTCTGGCGCGCTGGTGCTTAACGGGTACAGCGCGAACTTGAGCGGCACGGTGACGCTGGAAAGCGGCGCGATTACCATCGACAGCGACAACGCTCTGGGAAGCGGCACGCTGGTGATCCAAGCCGGGCTGTTGCAGCCGAATCAGGTGACACGCACCGTCTCCAACAATATCAGCGCCATGGGCGATTTCACGCTGGCCTCCCCGACGAACATGAATCTGGTGCTGGCTGGCACCACGACACTGTATAATGGAGACCGCATCCTTACCTTCAATACCGGCAACAACGCCGCCGTCGTGTTCAACGGTAAGATCCAGAACGATTCGGACATTCTGCCCACGCCACCGTCTGGGTCTGCGCCGCGCAGTCTGTCCTCGGCGGGCACAGGCTTCTTCATTTTGAACGCCAGCAACACGTTTGGCTCGGCTGTTCAGCAAAAAGGCCTGGTCATCACCGCAGGGAACACGATCGGCATTGGTAACGACAATGCGCTCGGCGGCGGCCCGCTGACCATCAACGCTGGATTCACGATTCTGGCTCAGGGCGGCACGCGCACTCTCGCCAACAACATTCTTGCCAGCGCTGACATGACGGTCGCCGGGAACTGCAATCTGATCCTCAACGGGACGTATCTGCTAAACAATGGCAACCGCACTATCAACGTCGTACAGGGCGTAACCTGCACCATCAACGGCGTGGTTTCGGGCAGATACCGACTGCAGAAGGGCAACAACGGTGAATTGGCGCTGACGAATGCCAACTTGATGGGCGGCGACGACGGCAACAACATCAGCCTGCAATTCAACGGCGGTATTATTACTGCGGGCCATCCGCTTGCGTTTGGGCCCGGCTCAATCAATGTGCAGAGCGGCACAACGGGGGAAATCCGGACGACCGGCGCGAACCTCACGCTGAATAATGGTTTGATCATCCAGGCCACGCCGCTCTTCTTCTGCACCGGAAACAGCGGCAACATCGAATGGACGCGCCCCGGACGTATCGGCCGCCAGAACGACGTGATGCTTTGGGCTGCCGGACCGTACGCGTTCTCAGTGCCGGCCGGAAAGACGGTCACCTTTAACGGCATCGGAATGCAAGGGAACAATACAGCGTCTGCGTTCACCAAAGATGGCTTGGGCACGATGCTCATTAAGGGTCCGAGCATGTACAGCGGCGCGACTGTTGTGCAGAATGGCACGCTGTACTTGCAGGGCGACGCCGCGACGCTGGCCACGTTCGCCATCTCCATCGCCGCTGGAGCGACGATGGAATACACCAGCGACGGGACGCTCAACCCCGATCGCATCCCGGATATCGCGCCGCTCACGTTGACCAACGGCACCCTGCGCATGACGGCGTCGCCGAACATCAACCGCACCGAAAACGTGGGCGCGATCACCGTGAACGCGCCGGGCGTGAGCACGATCGACCTGGTGTCGAACGGGACAGGCGTCTGCGCGTTGTCTTCCAGCAGCGCCGTGACGATCAATGGCGCTTCGTACTTGAACTTCACGCGCCGCACGCAAAACGCTGGCGATACCGCCACGTCCCACTTGATCTTTAACGGGCAGGCCGCGGGCGCGGTGGCCAAGGCGAACGTCAATGGCGCTCCGGGCAGCTACGACACGGCCCTGATGCCGGATGGATTTGTGAACGGCCTTGTGCTGACCACCGGCGCGACGGTGTTTACCAGCGTTGCCAGCGGTGACTGGACGACGGCGGGAACATGGGACAAGGGCGCCTTGCCCAACCCGGCTGGCGCTATTGTTGTCGTCAAGCACAACGTGAAGATTACGGCCGCGGGAGTGCCATCCACACCGATCTCCATTACGTTGCAACAAGGCGGCAGCTTGTACACCGATGCCGGGCCGCGAACGCTGCCCGTGGGCGCGGGCGGGATTCTCGTCGCTGACGGCGTGACCACATCGATCGGCAACGCTGCGGGCGGAATCAACCAACTGAACGTCGATTTCGGCGCCAGCGCGGGCATCATCAATACTGGAACAGGCAGCCTGACCATCGGCAATGTGATCACCGGCACCAATGGCTTGAACAAATACGGCGCAGGAACGTTGACGCTCGCGACCACAACGCCGAGCACCTACAGCGGCGGCATCAATATCTACAGCGGCGTGCTGAGCGTCTCTGATGATGGCCAGCTCGGCGCGCTCTCTAACGCGGTCAACCTTCTGGGCGGCGCCGTCGGCGGCACGCTGCGTGTCAGCGCCAGCTTCACGTGCAACCACGTCATCAACACGAACGGGACGGTCGATACACCGGCCGGGGTGACGCTCACGATGAACGCCGCGTTGAGCCCGTTGGCCACCGGCGCGGACACGATCTATGTGGACGAGGCGCTTCCGGGCGGGGCGGTGAGTTCGGTCGTTACGGCCACGGATGAACCCATGGTGCTCTTATCCTACGCCTCGCTGGGTGTGCCGGCTTGTCCGAGCGGTGGAACCTACGGCCACACCAACACCTACCATGCGGGTGCAGGTCTGTACCAGCACAACTTCCAGAACGCCACGACGAAGGTGACCGTCGGGACAACGAACACATTCTTCTGCTACGCGTGGCTCGACCCGAACGATCCGCCCAGTGAAATCATGATGCAGTGGCAGGACGATGGCGGTGCCTGGAACTACCGGGCCTATTGGGGCAGCAATGTCATTCGCTGGGGCACCGATGCGACTGCGCAGCGGCGCTACATGGGACCACTGCCTCCTTTGGGACAGTGGGTGCGCCTGGAAGTGCCGTGCAGCCAATTGATCGGAGCCTCGACGACGTTTAAGGGCTGGGCGTTCGTCCAGCAGAATGGCAGAGTGGTCTGGGACCGCGCTGGATATTCGACCATCTCCGGAATCGATCCGGGGCCGTTGACTAAAATCGGCGGCGGCACACTCACGCTGCGGGCGAACACGGTCCGGACTGGAATCACCTACATCAACGCCGGCACCGTACGATGTGAGACAGGTTTGGCCTTGGGCGTGAACGGCATCGATTACGTCGGCAACGGCTCGGCGCCCACGACTTTGGAAGTGGCTGACGGCGTGACGATCCTCCGTCCGATGTGGCTGGATAACGCCTCGAAACTGCGCGGCGTGGGCTGGTGCGGAAGCGCCGGCAAAATGACCGTCGTCAGGAACGCGGTGGTCACCTTTGAACACTTCGCCAACGTCAACAGCGATTACTTCAGCATCACAGGCGACCTGCATAGCCAGACCGATCGCACGGATCCCTCCGCGCAGATCTTGGTCAATGCCGGCGCAAACGGCGGCAATGGACGAATTTACATCTTCAATCAGAATAACGGCAACTACGCCGGTACTTGGCAGATCAACTCCGGCATTTGCCACGCCGGCAACGACAACGCATTCGGCGACAACAACCCGTATCCGAACTATGCCACTGTGAACGCTGGCGCCATGCTGCTGCTGCAGACTGGAAATCTCCGCACGCCGGTAATTTTGAACGGCGGCAGCATGGCTGCCACCAATGCCAATTACGGCCTTACGATGAACAACCTCCAGGGCGGCTTCAGCTACGGCAGCGTGCCCAACTTGCTGGTGCAGGCCCCGTCAACGATCCGCTGCGAAGATCCATTGATGCCGGGCCTCCAGCGATACATCTGGGTTCAGTACAAAGTCTCCGGCACAGCGCCGCTGACGGTCACCGGCATTGACGGCAGTGGCGCATTCCAGATGGTCAGCGCCCTCAACGATTATTCCGGCACGATCTATGTGCCAACGTTCGGCTATCTGCAAGCACAGCTCCAGAGCACTGGAAACTATAACGTCGGGACGCTGGGACAGGCAACCGTCGTGCTGCAAGGCGGCTTGCTGGAACTGCTGGCGCAGGGCGCGGCCAATAATGCGCTGGTGAGCTACCCCAACGACGTCATCGTGCAAGACTCCGTTCCGGTCAACGGCATCGCCACGCATTCGCGCATCAACGTGAACCGCCAGGGCGGCGCTTACACCGGCGTGATTCAGCAACTGCGCAACCTGACGATGGGTTCGCAGGTTTTGGACACCACCAACTCAGGGGGAAACGGATTCAACCTGGCCTTTGGCGGTACGACGACGTTGAACGGTGCGGCGGCATTCAACACGCTCAGCGCCGATGTGACCTTCTTCGGCAACATCACGGGTCCCGGCAGCTTGATGAAACAGGGCGGCCTGGCCTATGGCGGTGGCCCGGGGTTGCTCGGTCAGTACTACTTCAACCAGACAGTCACGCCACCTGCGACGTTCATGCGCATTGATCCGCAGATCAACTTCGTCTGGGGCGCACCGACCGGGCAACCGGGACTTGGCGTGACGGACCAGAATTACTCCGTGCGGTGGACCGGCCAGTTCTTGGCGACGACAAACGAAATCTACACCTTCTACTGGCACACCGACGACGGTTGTGTCCTGATCGTGAACGGCCAGACCCTCGTGAACCAACTCGCTGCCGGGCCCCAGAACGCCAGCGGCGCGATGGCGGCCGCGTTCACGGCCGGAACCTGGTACAACATCGAGTTCCAGTTGCGCCAGGGCGCCGGTGGCGCGTACGCGGACCTGTCCTACAGCACTCCGACGATCCCCAAGGCCGTTATCCCGCCGAACCTGTTGCGCACGCCGGCGATTAACGTCGGCACGCTGTACATGCGCAATCCGAGCAACGATTACGCCGGCAATACGGTGATCAATGGCGGCACGATTCAGATCGACGGTTCGCTGCCAACTTGCATTACGGCCAGTCCGAACATTTCAGTGAATGCCGACAGCATGCTATTTATCGATAGCTTCGGGTTGGCGCCCGCTTCTGAAAACCGTTTGCCGGCGGGCTGCAATGTGAGCGTGAATGGCGGAGCCTTCCGACTCGACGCCCCGTTGAACATTAACCGCACGCAAGCATTGCCCGTTCTGACCATCGGACCGCGCAATAGCACCCTCTATGCGACCGCCAACAGCAGCGATGGAGTCAATGGTGATGCGCGAGTTACGGCCGGCAGCGTCGTACGGGATCCCGCGGGATTCCTCAACTTCACGCGCGTGAAGTCCGGCACAGCGCCCTCACCGGTTTGGTCCAACTTGTACTTAACTGGCCAAGCCGACGGTATGTTGCCTTACATCAGCGTGACCAACAATCCGGCGTACACAACGGCTCCGGGCGGCTACACCAGCATCGCCGGCGCTGAAGAAGACGGCGTGGTGCAGAATCTAGCCGCGCCAAGCAGCTATTATACGGTGCAGAACGGAAACTGGGCTGACACCAACGTCTGGGTCAACGGCATTGTTCCGCCCATCAACGCGAACGTCTATATCCGCCATACGGTGACGCTGGCAAGTGCCAGCGGCGCGCCCGCGGATCAGGCCGTCGCGTCAGTCACCTTCGACGCCGGCGGCACGGGTGTGATCCAGTCCGTGCTCGGTTCGAACAACACTCTGACCGTGAGCAGTGGCATGGTCTTGGTGTCCGGAACGACCAACCCGACGATCACCTGTAATTTGAATTTCGGAACGGCCGTAGGCAGCTTCAGCTTCCTCACCAACCAGACGCTGACAGTGGGCGGCGTCGGAACTCTCGGCGATCTGGGCGGGGTGATCAGCGGAACGGCCGGTTTCAGCAAGGCCGGGACGGTCGGCACGTTGACGCTGAACTCCGCGAATACCGTCACGGGCAACGTGAAATTGGCTGGCGGCACGCTGAACATTGGCAACGACCAGGCCCTCGGCATTGTTGCCAACCCGCTGTTCATCTACGGCGGCACGCTGGCGCCGAGCGGCAACGCGGGGCGCGGGTTAGCCAACCCGATCACGCTGGCTGGCGATTGCACTATCGCTGGTTACATGACGTTGAATGGTGCAATCACTCTCAGTGATGGCGACCGGCTCGTCAACTTCAACGCCAACACGGTCGTCGTCAATGGCGTGGTACAGAATGACAGCATACCGCGCTCGTTGACTCGCGCCGGAAACGCCGTCGTGCAGTTCAACGCCGCCAATACCTTCGGTTCGGTGGCGCTGAATAAAGGCATGATCATCAGCAGTGGCATGGCGACTATTCTGGGCCATGACAATGCGCTGGGCGCCGGTGCCTGCACGCTGGTGGGCCCCTCGACCTTCCAATCCATCAACGGCACCCGCACAGTCGCGAACAGCTTCATTGTTGGCGGCGATTTCACGTTAGCCGGCATCTACGGATTCGTGTTGAATGGCAACCTTGCGTTGAATGCCGTGCGCAACTTCTACATCCCCGCCACGCTGCCCAATATGACGATCAACGGCGTGATCTTTGGAAATGCCGCTCACCCGGTCAAGCAGTCGGCCGGTGAACTGGTGCTCAATGGCCAGAACACGATGTCAGCCGCTTATGGCGCTTCGGCTATCGACATCCTCGGCGGCATTGTGACGATCGGCGCCGACGATGTCGTTGACCCACAGACGGGTAACATCATCTCCGGTCCGCTGGGTGTGAACACCGTATACATCAGCGGCGGGCATCTGAAGATCAACGGGAACAGGACCGTCCACGCTACCATCCGCATGAACCAGGACTTTACGGTCTTTGGCAGCGGCACGTTGACGCTCGCCGGCTACAGTGGCAACCCGCAGTATGCCGGTGGTTTCACATACCAGCCGGCGCTGAGCATCTGGAGCGGCAACAACACAACTCGTACACTGACGCTTCCGCCCACGCTGACAGTGAAGTGCACCGGCCCTGTCAATGGATACAACGGCGGAATTACCACCAACAACGGACTCAACATTGCCGGCGGTGGAACGGTGATCATGGCCGCGCCGGCGTCATACAGCGGCATGACGACGCTCCGGGCTGGCACGCTGCAGTTCAGCGGCGATACCGCGACGCTCGGCGGGCCGCTGACGATCAACACGGGCACCAGCGTGGTGATCGACAACACAGGCACCGCCAGTGTCAGCCGCGTGCCAGACTGGGCCGATGTGATCTTCAACGGCGGCACGCTGAGCATGGCCTCGCCAACGAACGTCAGCCGCGTGGACACGATTGGCAACGTGAACTTCCTCAGCGGCGCAAGCACCATTGCGCTGGCGGCGGCCGGCACCGGCAACTGCCAGTTGATCATGGGCACCGCGAATGCACTGCCCAACCGCGCTCCGGGCGCGACCTTCAACTTCGTGCGGACCAACGCGGCCGGAAGCGCCAATCTGTTCTTCTCGAAGGGCGTCGATACGACTTATGTGCCCTTCGCGACCGTCAACGGCAACGTCGCCGTCTACAACGGCAACGGAACAGCCGGGCTAGGATTGACCGATGGCTCCAGCACTTCGCGCGTGACATTGGCGGACGGGGATTGGAACGCGGCTGGAACATGGGTTGGCGGGCTTCCGATTCCAGATAGCACCGCGCACGTGATCGTTCGGCACGCCGTTACGCTGTCGGGGAATCAATCGGCCAAGTCTATTACCTTCGATGTGGACAGTCACACAACAGGCACGTACGGCATCACGTCTGTGGCGCCACAAACACTGACGGTGGCCAGCGGCACGATCATAGCGACCGGCGCGGTCGCGCCGGTCATCGGCGTGAACCTGGCGTTGGGCGCCAACGCCGAGTGGGCCATCAACCAGCAGAGCGCCGGGCAACTGTCGATCACTGGAAACATCAGCGGCGGTACCTACGCGGTTCCCAAAGCGCTGCACTATACGTTTGATGAAGCTGTGGGCGCGGTCTCTGCGGCCGATGCGTCCGGCAATGGGAATTCTGCTACGGTCAATGGGGCGGTCACGTCAGGGGGCGCAGGCCAGATCGGCAACGCCTTCACCTTTGCCGGTGGCACGCTTAGCGCTCCGAACTTTACCTGGACGCCCGGGAGTCCGGTCACGGTGTCTTTCTGGAATTACGTCACCTCGACCACCGCCAACCAGAACGTGAACTTTGGCATGGGCCCCGGCGGGACTGTGGGCTATGGCGGGCGATTCCAGAGTCACTGCCCGTGGACGGATGGCAAGATCTACTGGGACTATGGCAGCAGTGGCGGCATCGGCCGGTTGACAGCGACTTATCCAGCGGCCAACCAGTGGGTGCACATCGCTCTCGTTTCAGCCGGAGCTGGCGGCAACTTCCAGGGAATTTATGTGAATGGCGTGTTGGTGTCGGCTGTCAACGTTTCGACGGCGCCAACCTTCTTGAATCCAGGCCTCTTCATCGGCACGTCGGGTGAGGTTGGTGCGACCAAGTTCACCGGCAGCATGGACGATTTCCGCATTTACAGCCGCGTTCTTTCTTCCGCTGAAATCGCACAGTTGGCGGCGATGAGTGAACCGACAGGCGGCGGCTTGAACAAGTCCGGTTCGGGCGCCTTGGCTCTTTCTGGCAACAACACGTACACCCCCAGCACAACGATCTCCGGCGGGTCCATTTTGCTGAACGCGCTGAGCGATGCGCCGCTGGGCGTCCCCACCAATCCAGTGAACCTGAACGGCGGAACGCTGGCCGTCGCCAACACGATGTCGAGCTCGCGCACGATCAACCTGAACAGCACTGGCCCGACCAGCGGCACTATCGACGTCGCCGCCGGGCAGACGTTCACGCTGCTTGCGCCCATCGGCAGCACGGCCATCAACGCGAATACGGTGATCTCGGCTGTTACAACGGCCAACAACACCACGACCTGGACGGCGGCCAATATCGCCAACCAATGTACTGACACCATGCTCGGCGCGGCGTTGACGTTTACCGGCGGCACGGCGGCAAATCTCGGCCAGACGCGCATCGTCAGTGGCATCGCGGTGACCACGGGTGTCCTCACGGTGAACGCCGGTTTCCCGGCCACCCCAGCCGTAAACGACTCGTTCATTATTCGCCAGGTGCCCGGCGCGCTCGTCAAGACCAACTCGGGAGTACTCAGCGTCCAATCGGGCGCCAGCAGCTTTGTCTGCAACACGATCGTAAATGGCGGCATGCTCGAAGTGCCGACGCTGGCGGCTGGGTCGGTCTTCGGCGTGGGCACCGTGACGGTGAACAACAATGGCGTTCTGCAGGCCGACAACCCGACCGGCAACCTCTTCTTCACCAACAATATTTTCCTTAATAACTCGGCCATCATACAGGGGACGGGCTACGCCGGGCCTGCATTGAACGGCCCATACAACGGCACGATCACCTTGGGCTGGGGAGCCAACGTGACCTTCAACACGCTCAACGCGGGCGATGTGTTGCGCTATCAGGGCGTCATCAGCGGCGGCGGAAACGGCGCCACGGTAACGATCACGGGCCCCGGCATCACAATGTTCCAGGCCGGCAATACGTATACGGCTCCGACAACGGTGACCAGCAACTCCACCTTGTTCGTCAACAACGCCAATGGCTGCGGCGATGCCAACAACAATGTGACCGTTAATGCCAATGCAACGGTCGTCAACAACGGCGTTACGGTTCCGAACCCGTTCACACTGGCCGGCGGCACGCTGACTCCGGCTGGTGGCACTTCGACTTACAGCGGCACGCCGATCAACATCGTCGGGCCGCAGCCCTCCACTTTCAGCACTGTGACCAAGTGGGCCGGCTGGACCACCTACCCGCTGCAGATCAGCGGCCTTATCACGGGCAGCGGACCGCTGAATATTGCTCCGAACGCCACTAACTCGGTAGTGACTCTCAGCAGTCCGCTGAACAGCTATAGCGGCACCCTCACCATTCCGCAGACTGCCATTTTGCAGGCCGCGGTGGGTGGAGCGCTGGGGCAGAGCACCACGCCGGCCACGGTGAACCTGGCTGGTGGTCAGCTCAATCTGCGCAGCGATTTGCCGGTGGCGTTCAATGCGAACGTGACTGTCAGTGCGAACTCGGTCATCAACATCGACCGTGCCGCCGCCAACAGCCGCAACATGTTGTCACTGGGCGGGCTCACTATCGGCTCGCAGAACCTGACGGTCATGAACAACGCAGGCAATCTCTACGAACTGAGTTTCCTGAACGCGTCAACACTGACGGGCAATGCCACGATCAGCCCCGTCAATGCCAACGTGACCATCGCCGGCCCGATTGGCGGCGCCTTCCCGCTGCAGAAGACCGGCAGCGCAACGCTCACCCTGTCCGCGGCCAACACCTATACTGGCGATACGATTGTGACCGGTGGCACGCTGAAGCTCAATGGTGCTACGGGCCGGCTGGCCGGAAATGTCGTGGTCAATGGCGGCGCGATCTTTGCGATTGACGGCACGCCAGGGGCCGACATCGACCGCATCCCGGATACGGCCAGGCTGACGCTCAATGGCGGCAGTTTCCTGATGCAGGCTCCTCCGTCCACCCACCGAACCGAAACGATTCAAGACTTGGTGCTGAGCGGGTCCAGCACACTCTCTCTGCAAGCGAACGGCACAGGGAATGCGCAGCTTACGGCGAAGACTCTGACGCAGAACGGCGGCACGCTGGCCTTCTATCGGACCTTCAGCGGAACCAATCAGGCCAATTTGTTCCTCAATCCGGAGCCGTCCTTACCGGCGGACTATCCATACATTACGGTCCTTGAGCCGGCCACGACCGGAACGGGCACCTATGTTGCCGGCATCACGCCGGGCAGCGGCATCGTGGCAAACCCGGCGCCTGCCGGCGGGTACACGTACACCTCGGCGGCCACCGGCAACTGGGATGTCGCGGCGAATTGGACCTCCGTGCCGCCGGGCGGCACGTATCCCGGACCGAACGACAACGTCGTCATCCGCGGCAACGATACGATCACTCTGAATGGCAACCGGACGATCAAGGAACTGACCTTCCTCTCCGCGGCGACGAATGCCTCCGCGTCGGGCAAGGTGACCGCCGCTCAGGATGCCAGCCACTTCGCGGCGGCGGGCGTGTCCGACTCGCTCGCCGGCCAGTACCTGGCGATGACCAGCGGCGCGGCGGCAGGACAGGCGCAGCAGATTCAGACGCTCAGTTCCGGAGCGGTCACGCTGGCGGCAGCGTTCAGTGCAGCACCGGCGGCCGGCGACACCTTCGTCATTGTGCCGACGACGGTCACGACGGCCGGGGACATGACCGGGTTCAGTTCGGACGCATTTATAAACCTGCCGGTTTCGCCCGTCGGCCAGTACATCACGATGCTCAGCGGCACGGCGAAGAACCAGACCGTTGCGATCAGCGCTTATACGGCCGGGACCGGCAGCATCACTGTCAACCCGTCATACAATACCAACGTCCCGGCTGCCGGGGACCTGTTTGTCATCACGCAGCAGAGCGGCATTGTTGGCAGCAACATCCTGACGGTCAGCAGCGGCACGGTGCAAGTCAATCCGCCGACGGTTGGCGGCGGTTTGCGCGGCGACTACTACACGGGCATGAACTTCGCGACGTACCAGGGTATGCGCCTGGATCCGCTCGTGAAGTTCGATACCGCCTATGCAAACAACTTCATGCAGGTCGGCGCGATCGTGGGCTTGACGGCCGGGGCTCAGCCAACGAACTTCAGCGTCATCTGGACCGGTTATGTGCAGGCGGATTACTCCGATACCTACACCTTCTATTTCCTTTCGGACGATGGCGGCAGACTCTTCATCAACAACCAGATCGTTGGTGATATGTACCAACAGGGCGGAAACCAGGTTTGCGGCGGTCCGGTGGCACTGCAGGCCGGCGTCAAATATCCGATTCGCATAGAGATGTACCAGAACACCGGTGGCGGTCAGGCGGGCCTGTTCTGGAGCAGCATCAACCAGACCGCCGGTCTGACAGTTCCTGTGCCGGGCTCCAACATGTACCCGGCGGCTGGCCCAATCACGCTGTCCAACCTCAACCTGGGCGGGGGCAGCGCGGCGTCCATTGGGAATAACGGCGCTGGCGTGCTGACCGTCGCCGGATCGGTCACTGGAACGCCAGCCAATGGCTTGACCGTTGGCGGGGCGGGCACTGTCGTGTTGTCCGGCGCGAACACTTACACGGGCGGGACGACATTGAGCAGCGGCACGCTGCTGCTGGGCAACACCACGGCATTGGGCGCGGGCACTCTGACGATCCGCGGCGGCATCCTTGGTGCCGGTGGACCGAACGTTGCGCCGGCGAACAACATTGTGGCGAATGCTGATTTCTATCTGGCGAACACCGGTTATCCACTCGTGCTGTCGGGCAACATGCTGCTGACGGGCAACCGTATCGTTTATGCGAACAACCACTGGGGATTGGCGAACTTTACGGGCGTGATCTCGGATGGCGGAGCCGGTTATTCGTTCACCAAGGCTGGCGGCGCCAACATCATGCTCAGCGGCGCCAGCACGTATGGCGGAAGCACCAACATTCTCGCCTCTTACGGCGCATCGGCTGGCGCGCCCTATGCCAATGGCGCCGGCAAGTTGCTGCTGGGCAGAACGAACGCGTTGCCAATTGGGACGACCGTTAACATTCAAACGGCATACAACGCGACCAACACGACGCCGCAGTTCGATCTGAACGGCTATGATCAGGCGGTCGCGTCTATTGGCTTGATCGCTGGCCCGGTGTCGCAAGCCATCGGCCTGGTTTCAGCGCCGTACAATCTCGGTGCTGCCAACTACACTCCGGCGCCTCAGAACAGCATCATCACTAATAGCAGTTTATCGGCCATCAGTACGTTGACCCTGAACCTGGCGTCCTCTTGTTCCTTTGCTGGCGCGATCACGAGCAAGGTGGCGCTGGTCAAGAACGGCCCCGGTACGCTGTCGCTGGTTTCCAACAACTTCAACAACTACTCAGGCCAGACGACGATCAACCAGGGCACCATCAACACTCCGGAGCCTAATGGACTGTCCGCGAACTCGATCGTCGTCGTCAATCCCGGCACAACGCTCGACTGTCTGGGCAACTTCAACACCGTCGGTGGACTGGTCATGAACGCGGGCTTGGTCACCACCGGTGTTGGCACGCTGACGCTCAATGGGGATGTCGTCGCGACTCAAGTCGGCGGCGTGCCGGCGACGATCAACGGCATGCTGACCGTCGGAGTGACCCGCACTTTCACCGTCAACAGCGGCGGCGCGGGAACCGACTTGCTGCTCAACGCGATCGTTACAGGGGCGGGCGGCATCAATAAGAACAACAACGGCGTGATGAAACTGAGAACTGATAACCAGTTCACGGGGACAACGACCGTCAATGGCGGCATTCTGAGCCTCGACGGCAATCTGGGAACGATTGCGTCGTCCACAGCCATAGTCGTCAATTTCGGCGGGACGCTCGACATCGATAACACCGGTGGTGGCGGACCGATTCGCGGCCGGATTTCGGATGCCGCGACGCTCACCATGAACGGCGGAACGCTGAGCATGACGGCGCCGAACAATACGAATCGGGCCGAGACCATCGGCGCCGTGACGTTCAATAGCGGAGCCAGCACCATCGCGCTGACGGCGGCGGGAACCGGAACCTGTCAGTTGACGCTTGGGTCCGGCGCGTTGCCTCCCCGCAACAGCAATTCGTCCTTTAACGTCGTCCGCACGAGCGCCACGGGAACGGCAAACCTGTTCTTCAGCGGCGGCGTGAACGGCACGCTGATTCCGTATGCAACGGTCAATGGTGTGGCTTCGATTTACAATGGCAACGGCGCCGCGGGCCAGGGCCTGATCGAGAACTATGGCGGCACGCTCATTACCAAGCAGGACGGCGACTGGAACAGCGGCACCAGTTGGCTGGGCGGCGTCGCGCCGTCGGTGTTGGGCACCGACAACGTGATTGTGCGCCACTCCATGACGCTGCTCGGTGCAGGCGCGGCGAACTCGATTTCCTTTGATCGTGACAATCATATCGCCGGCACCTACGGCATCACCGCTGCCGCCGCGCAGACCTTGACAGTGACCAGTGGCCAGATTTCTGTGGGTGGAACGGCTGCTCCAGTGATCGGGCCTTTCGTCACCGTGGCCTTCGGTGCGGCTGAAGGCATCGTCAACACGAGCAGCACGGGCACGATTCGGATTGACGGGATCATTACCGGCGCGGGCGGACTGACCAAGGCTGGCAACGGCACTTTGGCGCTCACGAATGCTGGCAGCACTTACACGGCGGCGACCAATCTGCAAGGCGGAATGCTGCTGTTGGGCGCTGGCGTCACTGACGCAGTGCTGGGTGACGTGGCGAATCCCGTAAATCTGAACGGTGGCACCCTGGCCATCACGACCGGGTTCGATACGGCAACGACGGGCAACCGCGTCTACAACATCAACGCTCCAATCGGCCTTCCATACGTCGGCGGCATTGACGTGGCGGCCGGTCAGACGTTTACGCTCAGCAGTGCCCTTGCTGGAAACGGCGCTTTGGCCATCAACCCGGATGGCACGCTGGCTCCGTGGAATGGAACGGTTGTTTTGGCGGCGAGTTCGACGCGTGGCGGCAGCGTTCAAGTGAACGCCGGCACGGTGAGCGTTGCCGATTCGGGCGGAACGGGCCTCGGCGCCACGACGACGTTGACCTTGGGGCAGCCCTTCGGCACGCTCCCGACCACGTTGCAGGTTGCCAATGTCACGGTCACCAATGTGATCACCGCGAATAACAACTCGAAGATTCAGTACGTCAGTGCTCCAGCCGCAACATCGGGCGGCGTGACCGGCGCCATGACCATCGGCCGCGATGCCCATGTCACGATACAGGCCGGCGCGAATACTTCCATTGGCGCGACGGCGGACATTTTCACCCTCGGAGCGATAAACGGAGGGACCGGCGCAGCACAGATTACCATCATCGGCACCGGAGCGGTTGCGAACACCGGGCGCGTCGATCTCAACACCACCGGCAACTTCCTGGGCGCATGGCTGTTGGACCCGGGTGCGGCCAATACCGTTCTTGTACTGGCGACGAACAACGCGCTCGGCAACAGCGCCAGTCCGATTACCGTTACGAGCGGCAGGCTTGGCAACAATGGATACGGCGGAAGCAACCCGATCTATCTCAATGGCGGCACGTTGGGGGCGGTGAACGCCGATCGGACGTTCCCGGGCACCGTGATCGTAACGGCTCCCTCAACCATCTCTCTGGACGATCTCATCTTCACAACGGGCGGCAATGTGCGCAGCGTCATTCTCAGCGCCGTCGTTTCCGGCACTGGAGCCATCAACGTGGCAAATCCCACGGCGACCGGCAAAGTGCTTCAGTTCAACAATGTCAACAACACGTACTCTGGCACGATCACTATCAATGGCCCGGACGCCATTCTACAAGCCATCAATGCCGGTTCGCTGGGTTTGCCATTTCCGGCCGCCACCGTGTCTCTCCAGAATTGCGGGACACTGCAATTGAGAAGCAACGGCGCTGGGAATAACGGTTCCGCCGGGTTCTTTGCCAACGTTCTGGTCGGCAGCCCGTGGGGATCCATCGACGTCAACAACAATGGAGCCAATACCGGAAACGTGCTGAGCCTGGGAGGGCTGAGCATCGGGGCCAGCATGCTCAACGTCAGCAACGGCAACAGCTACGGCTTGCGCTTCACCGGCGCCAGCACCCTCACCGGTGGCACCGCGACGATCAACCATATGTCCATCGTGAAATCGACGAACGCCTCGTTCCCGAGCACCCCGGTGAGTTTCACGGGTCCGATCACCGGATCGGGTGGCCTGGCAAAGATCGGTTTGGGAACGCTGACGTTGGGTGGACCGTTC
Source organism: Planctomycetota bacterium (assembly GCA_036504595.1). Taxonomy (GTDB): domain Bacteria; phylum Planctomycetota; class SZUA-567; order H5-PLA8; family H5-PLA8; genus DASXUX01. The sequence continues at coordinate 374,912 of DASXUX010000042.1, forward strand.
GCCAGCGACTACTCCGGCGGCACAAACGTAATCGTCGGAACACTGATCGCAAACGGCGGCAACGCTCTCGGCGATAACAGCGCTTTGACCCTTGCGGCAAGCACGACATTGGTGCTGGGCGGCAACGAGACGGTTGGATCGCTGGCTGGCATGGGCAACGTCATAACCAATGGCTACATGCTGACGGCCGGCAACAACAACCTGAACACGCAATACCTGGGTGTGATCAGTGGGCTGGGCGGATTCACCAAGAGCGGCACGGGGACGCTCACGTTGGTCAATACACAAACCTATACCGGCGCGACGAATGTGGCTGGCGGAACTCTGAAACTGGCGCAGGCGCCCACCCGCGTGCCTGGCTTGTGGGAAGGCAGAGTCGCCGGCAATTTCAATACGGCAACCGCCAATTCGAATACATTGATCGTCGCCGGCCCGCGCTATGGGAACACGATCGATGTTCCCCCCTACAATGGTACCGCGGCCGCATGGGCCGACAACATGACCTTTGTCTACACGGGATTTTTGAACCTTCCGGTGGGCGTGACGTGGGACTTTGCCGAGAACTTTGACGACAACGTTCGGCTAACGATCTCCGGAAGCAATGTCATCAACAACGGCACCGATTGGCAAACCCCGACTCGGACTCATCAGACTCTCGCGGCCGGTACGCGACCCTTCGAAGTCCGCTTCGGTCAAGGCGGCAGTTGGGTCGGGCCGAATATCGCCAGTTGGTGGGCCACGATGGGCTTCGGCTTCGGCTATGACCGGCTGGGCCGGAACGCGGATGTCATCACCAACTTCCTGCCGATGTACGATCCGGGCGACGGCAGCGTGTTTCTCTGCGACTGGATGCCGCCGGTACCCACCTTGCCGCCGGGCACGGCCGTGGCGGTCGCGGCCGGCGCCACGCTGGACCTCAATGGCTACAGCCAGACGTTCGCTTCGCTCGCCGACTATGGCGTCGGAGGCGGTTCGATCGTCAACGGGAATCTGGCGACGCCCGTCACGCTGACAGTCAGTTCATTGACGGGTAGCACAACGTTTAGCGGCGTGATCAGCGATAACGGGGCCGCGAACAAGATTACCTTCATCAAGGATGGCGCAAGCACGCAGGTGCTCGCCGGCAGCAACACCTATACCGGCGATACGAACATCAACGGCGGCACGCTGGGCATCGGCGCGGATAACGTTCTTCCCGACGGCGTGGGCAAGGGCAACGTGAACCTGACGGCCAAACTGGACATGATGGGCCACACGGACACCGTCAACATCGTGACGGGCCTTGGCGTGGTGGACAACAGCGTGGGCAACGGCACGCTTTGTGTGGGCAATACAAATGCGACCTTCACGTTCGATGGGACCATGCAGAACACCGCTGGGACGTTGGGGCTGACGAAGGTCGGCGCCGGCACGTTGACGCTGACCGGCGTGAACACCTATGCCGGGATGACAACGATCAGCGGGGGCGTCCTGACGATCTCCACGTCCGAACGCCTGCCGGATGCTTCCCCGATGAGCATTGCTGCTGGGGCCGTTTTCGACATGGCGGGCTTCAATGAGAGCATCGGTACGTTGAGTGGCGCCGGTTCCGTGATCATGGGCTCGGGCGCACCGCTGCTGACCATCGGCGGCGACAATGGCGCCGGGAACTTCTCTGGTGTGATCAGCAGCGCCGGCAGCGGAGCCATGACAAAGGTTGGGACAGGAACGCAGACCTTCAGCGGCGCCAACACGTACAGCGGCGACACGACGATCAGCGCGGGTACGCTGGCCTTGGGCGGAGACGACGTCATCCCGGATGGCGCAGGCAAGGGCAACGTGATTCTTAGCGGTACGTTGGACCTGGCGGGCCACACCGAAACCGTGAACGCGGTGACGGGCACCGGCACCGTGGATAATAGCGCCGGGTCCGGCACGCTGCGCTTGGGGAACACCGACGCCACGTTTACGTTCGCGGGCACCATGACGAATACGGCCGGCGCACTGAACATCACGAAGATCGGCACCGGAATCCTGACGGTCACTGGCGCCAATACCTACACAGGCTCCACGCTGATCAGCGCCGGGACGGTGGAACTTGGCGCATCAAACCGTATGCCCGATGGCAGTGCGATGACCATCGCCGCCGGCGCGACGTTCGACATGGCCGGCTTCAGTGACACGATCGGTTCGCTGGCCGGTGTCGGCACCGTGACGATGGGCGCCGGCACGCCGGTGCTTTCGACCGGTGGCGACAATACTTCAACGACCTTCTCTGGCCTGATCAGCAGCGCTGGGGCCGGAGTGCTGAACAAGGTCGGCGCCGGGACGTTCACAATCGCGGGCACGAACGCGTACGGCGGCGATACGATTGTGACCGCCGGTACGCTGGCGTTGGGCGCCGATGAGGTCATCTCAGACGGCCCCGGTATGGGCAATGTAGTGGTCAATGGCAACTTGGATCTGGCGGGCCATACGGAAACGATTAACGGTCTGAGCGGCACTGGAACTATCGATAACAGCACCGGCACGGGTCAATTCAACGTCGGCAATAACGATGCCACGAGCACCTTTGCCGGCAGCATGGGCAATACGGCGGGCACGCTGGTTCTAGCGAAGATCGGCGCCGGCACCCTGACGCTTTCGGGCAGCAACACCTACAGTGGCACGACCACGGTTTCGGCTGGCACGCTGGCGCTCGGCGCCAACAACGTCCTGCCGGACGGCGCCGGCAAGGGCGACATCGTGCTGGACGCCACGCTGGACGTTGCCGGCTATTTCGACACGATCAATGGCGTGACAGGCGGTGGCACCATAAACAATAGTGCTGGCGCCGGAGTTCTCTCCATTGGCGGTGGCGACGTGACGTGCACGTTTGATGGCCTGATCTCGAATTCCGGTGGCACGCTGGGAATCACCAAAGTCGGCACCGGTACTCTTACGCTGACCGCCAACAACACCTACACGGGTCAAACGACCGCCGCCGCGGGCGTGCTGCTCGTCGAAGGCTCGCAGCCCGGCAGCGCTGCCGTGATCAATGGTGGTACTCTCGGCGGCACCGGGACCGTAGGCTCGGTGACGGGGGCCGCCGGTGGCGGGACACTCAACGCCGGTGCGCCTGTTGGCGGGTCCGGCATTCTGAATACGGGCAGTCTGAACTTGAATGCAGCGACAACAGTCACGGCCAATCTCGTGTCCAGTACGACGCCAGGGAGCGGCTGCGACCAGATCAATGTGACGGGGACGGTGTCGCTTGCCGGAACGCTGAACGTGACCTTAGGCTTCCCGGCGCTGACGGGTGATTCGTTCACCATCGTGAACAACGATTCGAACGACGCCGTTGTCGGCACGTTTACGGGCTTGGCCGAAGGACAGCGGTTCGCAAGCAACGGATGCATGTTCAGCATCACATACCAGGGGGGTACAGGCAACGACGTGGTGCTCACGCGCGTTAAGGACGACGTGGTCGTGAGCGCCGTCAATAGTTCTGCAAATCCATCGACGTTCAGCCAGGTCGTGACGTTCTCCGTAACGGTTGCCGGCGCTGCACCGGGCGCGCCGGTTCCAACGGGAACCGTCACCTTCTATGCGGACGGCATTGGGATCGGATCTGCGAGCGTGGACGTTGCCGGCACTGCAAGCCTCAACTATGCGGGTTTGGCTATCGGCAATCACACGCTTACGGCTTCGTACGGCGGGGCAACAGACTTCAATCCAGGGACTTCCAGTCTGCCCGATCTCGTCCAGACGGTGAGCAGAGCCTCGTCGGTGACAGCGCTCACCTCGTCCGCGAACCCGTCGTCCTTCGGCCAGAACGTCACGTTCACGGCCACCATCGTCCCCACGCCGCCGGCCACAGGGACCGGTACGGGTTCGGTGCAATTCACTGTCGATGGAGCGAATAGCGGAGCCCCGGTGGCGCTCGCAGGCGGCAAGGCCACCCTGGTACAAAGCCTGCCGGTGGGCGACCACATCATCGGTGCGATCTACGGGGGCGACGCCAACTTCCAGGGCAGTACCGCGCCGTCGCTGACGCAAAGCGTAACGGCAAATACGCCGCCCACGCTTGCCGCAATTACGGACGTGACGCTGACGCAGGGCAATCTCCTGAACATCGCGGCCAGCGGCCATGACAACGATCCGGCCCCGCCATTCAACTCCTTGACCTACAGCCTGACGGTTGCGCCGGCCTGGGTCTCGGTGAACCCTGTGACCGGCGCCATCGTTGGCATCGCTGCGGCGAACGGCAGCGGGCTGGTGACGGTTCAGGTGACCGACGGCGGCGGGATGTTCGCCACCACGTCGTTTAACATTACGGTGATTAATCTGAATCAGGCCCCGTCTTTGGCCGCGATTGGCAATCAGAGTCTCAATCAAGGCGTCGCGCTGGCCGTTCAGGCAATCGGCAGCGATCCCGACCTATCCGCTCCGAACAACACGCTGACGTATAGTTTGGTGAGCGCTCCAGCGTGGGTCAGTATCGCCGCCAACACGGGCTGGATCACGGGCACGGCGGCGAACAACGGCAGCGGCACCGTGACGGTGCGCGTGACCGATGGCGGAACGCCGAACTTGTCTGCTCAGACGACCTTCACGATTACGGTTACGGACGTGAACGATGGGCCGACGCTGGATGTCATCCCCAATATAACGGTTGTTCAAGGACAGTGGGTCGCGTTGCAGAGCGGCGGCCACGACATCGATCCGGCTGCTCCCAACAACACGCTGACGTACAGCCAGAACGGCGGATTGGCTTGGATCACCGTCGGTTCAACGGGCCTCATCACTGGACAGGCCCCAAACAATGGCACGGGCAGTGTGACGGTTCGCGTCACGGACGGCGTGGGCGCATTTGCAGAGCAGACCTTCACGATCACGGTGACTGATGTGGACGATCCGCCGACGCTGGCCTTCATCCCCGACCAGACGGTTATCCAGGGCAATGTGTTTAGCGTCAACGCCGTGGGCAACGACATCGACCCGGCCGGCGCCAACAGCACACTGACTTACTCTCTGGTCAGTGCGCCCGCGTGGGTCACCATCGCTGGTAACGTGATCTCCGGCACAGCGCCGAACGCGGGCAGCGGAAGCGTAACGGTTCGTGTGGCGGATGGCGGCGGCTTGTATGCCGAGCGGACCTTTGCCGTCACCGTCACCGATACAAACGATCCTCCCACGCTGGATGCGATCGGCAACGTGACCGTATTGCAGGGTGCAATACTGAACGTTCAAGCGGTTGGCCACGACGCCGACCCGGCCGCGCCGAATGGCTCCATAACGTACAGCCTCGACGTCGCGCCGCCGTGGGTCAGCATTAATCCAAGCACAGGCGTTATTGTCGGCTTGGCGCCGAATAATGGCGATGGTTCTGTGACCGTGCGCGTGACCGATGGCGCCGCGATCCCGCAGTCTGCAACTCGGACGTTCAACATCATCGTGACCGATGTGAATGACGTGCCGACGATCAACCCGATTGCCAACCAGTCGCTCGCGCAAGGGGCGGTCCTTAGCGTCAACGCGGTTGCTGGCGATATCGACCCAGCGGGTCCGAACCACAACCTGACCTATAGCCTCCTGGTTGCGCCGTCCTGGGTGACGATCAATGGAGCGACTGGCGCCATCGGCGGCATGGCCGCCAACGGCGGCAGCGGTCTGGTGGTCGTTCGGGTGAGCGACGCCGGGACGCCGAACTTGCACGCGGATGCAGCGTTCGATGTCGCGGTCACTGACAACAACGATCCGCCAGTGCTTGATCCATTTGCTCCTATCAGCGTGGCGCAGAACAGTTGGATCACTCTGCAGGCCGGCGGCCACGATGCCGACCCGGCGGCGCCGAACAACACGCTGACTTACAGCAAGACCGCGGGGTTGGCGTGGGTGACGGTGGATCCGAGCGGACTGATTACCGGGCAGGCGCCGAATAATGGCACCGGCAGTGTGACCATCACGGTGGCCGATGGCTTAGGGCTCTCCGACACCCAGATCCTCAACATTACCGTTACCGACGTGGACGATGCGCCGACGCTGGCCTCGATCCTTGATGTCACACTGAACCAAGGCGCCGCGTTGGCGACTAGCGCAGTGGCTACCGACATTGATCCGCCAGGACCGAACCACAATCTGACGTACACGATCACAAGTTCCCCCGCCTGGGTGCTGATCAATAGCGCCACCGGCGCGATCAGCGGGACGGCGGCAAACGGCGGCAGCGGGTTGGTGACTGTGCGTGTCACCGACGGCGGCGATATGTTTGACGAAACGTCCTTTATGGTGACGGTGACGGACCTCAACGATCCGCCGACCCTCGATGCCATCAGCGATATGAACATTACACAGGGCCAGTCCTTCCGGCTGCAGGCGATGGGGCATGACATTGACCCGGCAGCTCCGTTCAACACGCTCGTGTACAGCAACACAGGCAGTGTGGCGTGGGTGAGCATTGATAGCGACGGGTTGATCACGGGGACGGCGCCGAACAACGGCAGCGGCAGCGTTAGCGTGACTGTGACAGACGGGACGGGCGCGTCGGCGACCCAGACGTTCAACATTAATGTCATCGACGTGAACGAGGCGCCGAGCCTGGCGGCGCTTGGCAATGTGACGCTGGCGCAAGGCGACAGGCTGGAGGATTTGATTCCGGCGCCGGTTGCGAGCGGTACCGACATCGATCCGGCCGGGGTAAACCATAATCTGGCCTACAGCCTGACGACTGCGCCGGCCTGGGTCGCGATCGACTCGGTGACGGGCGCCATCACCGGCACCGCGCCGAACCTGGGCAGCGGAACGGTGACCGTTCGTGTGAGCGACGGCGGGACGCCTCCGCTGTTTGCCGAACGCACGTTCACGATTACGGTGAACGACGTGAACGAAGCGCCCACGCTCGACCCGATATCGAACGTGACGGTGCTGCAAGGCGAGCAGCTCAACATACAGGCCACCGGGCATGATATCGATCCGGCTCCGAACAACGTTCTGACCTATAGCCTCGTCGTGGCTCCGGCGTGGGTCAGCATCAACGCCAGCAGCGGCGCGATTGTGGGCGTTGCGCCGAACAATGGCAGCGGTCCGGTGACAGTGCGCGTGAGCGATGGAACCTTCTCGGCTACACAGAGCTTCACGATTACGGTGACCGACGTGAATGATGCGCCAGTAATCGCCAGTATCGCTAACGTGGCGCTTACGGCAGGCACTGCGCTTCCGCTAATGACGGCTACTGCAACAGACATCGATACCGGCGCCGTGTTGACATTCAGCATGGTCAGCGGTCCGGCGTGGGTCAACGTCGCGGCTGGCGGGGCGATCACCGGCACAGCCGTTAATGGCGGGAGCGGCTCGGTAACGGTGCGCGTGACCGATAATGGTGGTCTCACCGACGAGACCACGTTCTTCATTAGCGTTAACGACGTGAACACGCCGCCAACTTTGAGCGGCATCGGCAACGTGACGTTGAATCAGGCCGAGTTGCTTCTGGTCCAGGCGCAGGGCGCAGACGTCGATCCACCCGGACCGAACAGCATGTTGACTTATGTTCTGGTCGGCGCGCCGGGCTGGGTGATTCTCGACCCGCTGACCGGCATGATCACGGGCGTCGCTCCTATTGACGGAACCGGCAGCGGTCCGGTAACGATTCACGTGACCGACGGCGGCACTCCGCCGCTTTCATCGGCCGACGTGAGTTTCACGGTGACGGTCACGAACCTCAACGACCCGCCGTCGATGATTCCGCTGGCGGACGTCACGCTGCTTCAGAACACGAACCTTAACGTAATCGCGGCGGCGACCGATCCGGACCTCGCCGACACGCTGACGTTCACGAAGGTCAGTGGTCCGGCATGGGTGAATGTTGCGGCGGGCGGAGCGGTCACGGGTGTTGCGGCCAACAACGGCAGCGGCACGGTGATCGTCCGCGTCAGCGACGGGATCGCATACGATGAGGCCAGCTTCTTCGTCACGGTCACCGACGTAAACGACACGCCGGTGCTCAACACGATTGCCGACATCACTGTTACGCAGAATCAGTGGGTGCTGACTCAGGCCACCGGCTACGACATCGACCCAGCGACTCCGAACAAGACGATCACGTTCAGCAAGAGCGGTGGACTGGCGTGGATCAACGTTGACGCCAACGGTCAGATCAGCGGGAAGGCTCCGAACTACGGCAGCGGAACGGTCACCGTTCGGCTGACCGATGCTGGCGCCCCTGCGCTGTATAGCGAGCAGACGTTCAATATCACGGTCCTGAACGTGAACGATCCGCCGGTCGTGAATCCGATCGGCAACCTCGTCATCGCGCAGAACGCGAACCTGAACATCGCCGCGACAGTGACCGATCCGGACACGGCCGATACGGTGACGTTCGCCAAGGTCAGCGGCCCGGCATGGGTGAACGTGGCGGCGGATGGAACGATCACCGGCGTCGCCGCGAACAATGGCAGCGGTGACGTGACGATCCTCGCGACCGATGCGGGCGGACTGACTGGCGCTTTAACGTTCAATATTTCGGTCACGGACGTTAACGACAACCCGGCGATCGACCCGATCGCGCCCATCAGCATCGTCCAGGGCGCTGTGCTGAGCCTGCAGGCGACCGGTCACGACATCGATCCGGCCGCGCCGAACAACACGATCATGTTCAGCAAGACCAGCGGTCCGGCGTGGATCATGGTCGGACCCAACGGGAATATCACGGGGCTGGCGGCGAACGCGGGCAGCGGCACATTCGTCGTGCGGCTGACCGATGGAGCCGGCGGCTTCAGCGAGCAGAGCGTGGCGGTCGCGGTGATCGACATCAATGACGCGCCGGCGATCGCTCCGGTCACCGACGTGACGATCAATCAAGGAGCGGCGCTTAACCTGCAGGTGCCCGGCAGCGACATCGATCCGGCCGCGCCAAACGGCACGCTTCTATACCGCCTCGTCAGCGCGCCGTCGTGGGTCAGCCTTAACCCCGCGACCGGTGTGCTCACGGGAACCGCAGCCAATGCCGGCAGTGGCGCGATTACCGTGCGTGTGACCGACGGCGGCACGCCGGCGCTATTCGCGCAGCGGACGTTCAACATCATCGTGACAGACGTGAACGACGCGCCGACGATCGACGCGATCGCCAATGTCACGCTCCAACAGGGCTCGGTGCTGAATACGATTGCGATCGGACATGATATCGATCCGGCGGAGCCGAACAATGCGTTCACCTATCGGCTTGCCGCTGGTCCGGCATGGGTTGCCGTCAACCCCGTGACGGGTGTGCTTAGCGGGATCGCGGCCGGTGGCGGCAGTGGCACCGTGACCGTGCAGGCGACCGACGGCGGCTCGCCGGCGCTGAGCGGCCAGACATCGTTCTACGTCACGGTGGTCGATGTGAACTCGGTGCCGATCGTTTCAGACTTTGCGCCGGCGGTGGCGACGATCGGCGATCCGGCCTTTATGCTGACGGTTTCGGGCGCGTACTTCGTCAGCGGATCGGTCGTGAAACTGGGTAATACGTCTCTGGTCACGACCATGTCCAGCAGCACCCAGCTCACCGCAACTGTGCCAGCGTCGGTTCTCACGACAGCCGGGCAGATGACCCTGACCGTCACGAATCCCGCGCCCGGCGGCGGGATCTCGAACACGAAGTTCCTCACGGTGAACGAGAGGCCGGTGCTTGCCAGCCCGGCGAGCGCAACACCGAACCCGGTGGCGGTCAACCAGGACGTGGTGCTCTCGCTGGCGGCGACAGATCCGGAAGGCAAGGCGGTAACGGTCACCTGGGACTTCGGCGATGGCACGACGGGCACAGGGAGCGCGGTGACGCACCGCTATATCACGGCCAACACGTATACGGCGGTGGGCATGGCGACCGACGCTGACGGCGGGAAGACACTCAGCAGCACGTCTGTGGTCGTGTTCATGCCAGCCGTTGCGCCGGATGGCGTAACGGATACGGACGGTGACGGCTTCCCGGACTCCGTGGAAATTGCCGCGGGCAGTTCGCCGACGGATCCGGCCAGCACGCCGAACAACGCGGGTGCCGTGAAGACGCCCATTCCGCTGGCTGACGCGAAGCTGCGCATCAAGCTGAACTTCGCATTGCCGGGCAACGACAGCATTCAACTGAACGCGACGATCATCATCGGCGAGAAGACGCAGGTTGCCGGAAAGACGCTGGCGTACACCATCGGTGGTGTGGCGAAATCGATCGTGCTGGACGCAAAGGGCGGCTACAAGGGGGCGGGCATCGGGGTGAAGCTCATGAGCAAGGGCCTCAACCCGCGGACCGGCAAGCTGTCCATCAAGCTGGCCAAAGGAACGTTCGCTGGCCTGCTGGCGGGCAACGGCCTGACGGGCAAGGAGGCGCTGACGAACAAGGCTGTCGATATCCCACTGTATGTGATCTTCGACAACCAGCTCTTCCAGAAGACCCAACACCAGCTCTACACCAGCAAGCCCGGCAAGAGCGGTTCGACCAAGGATGTGCCACTACAGTGAGTGGTACTTGGTGAGTGGTGAGTGGGGTGAGTGGGGTGGGGCAGTGGCGCCGGAGTCCCTGCCGGCCGGCGTAGAGGCGGGCACCACCCCGGCCGGCCGCGGTTACCGCGGCACGGGGACTTTTTCCAGGATTTCGAGAACGACGTCTTCGGCGCGGATGCCGCCGTAGCGCGCTTTGTTGTCCAACATCAGGCGATGGGCGAGGACCGGCACGGCCAGCGCCCGGACGTCTTCGGGCAGCACGTGATCGCGTTCGAGCAGACGCGCGCGCGCTTGAGCGGTGCGGTAAAGCGCGAGGGAGCCGCGAGGCGAAACGCCGAGGCGCAGCCGCGGATCGGCGCGGGTCTCTTCCACCAGGCGCACGATATATTCGGCCGCGGGACGCGCGACCTGCACGCGCTTGACGGCGTTCTGCAATTCGATCACCTCCGCGCACGAGAGCACGGGCTTGAGGCTCTCGAACGGATGCTTTTCGTTCTGGCTATAGAGCACATCGACTTCGTGGTGGCTGTCGGGATAGCCGAGTGAAATCCGCAGCATGAAACGGTCGAGCTGCGCTTCGGGCAGCGGGTACGTGCCGTGGTAATCGACCGGATTCTGGGTTGCGACGACGAAGAACGGTCGGGGCAGGTCGCGGCGCCGGCCGTCGATGGTGACCTGGCTTTCGCTCATGACTTCAAGCAGCGCTGACTGCGTGCGCGGCGAGGTGCGGTTGATCTCGTCGGCGAGCACCACGTTGGCGAACACGGGGCCTTCGCGAAAATCGAACGTGCCTTCTTTTGGATTGTAGATATTGCTGCCGGTGATGTCGGCGGGGAGCAGGTCGGGGGTGAACTGCACGCGCCGGAAGATGCCTTCGATGGAGCGCGCCAGCGACTTGGCCAGCGTTGTCTTTCCGGTGCCCGGTTTGTCTTCGAGCAGCGCGTGGCCGCCGGACAGCAGAGAGGTCAGCAGCAGGCGTATGCTCTCGCTTTTGCCGCGGATGACTGTGGCGAGATTCTCTTCCAGCCTCTTAACCGTTGCACTGAAATTGTCAGCCATGATGGTTCCTATGGTTGCCTGGCGAATGATACCTGGCGAACGGTTCGCGGAGACAGGTCACCGATCGCCTCCGAGCTTCTTCAAATGCTCGCGCAACTTCGATAACTCACTTTCATCCACTGAGCCAAAACGCTGCGCATTGTACGCTCGAACGAACGCGTTTGCCTCATCCCAATCAAGCTGCTGCGGCGAAGCAGAGGCGGAAACGGTATCCAGGTGCTCGCCCCACGGTCTGTGCGGCGGACAGGGGATGCCCTTTCGCGACAGCAGCGCTTCGAACTTGCGGGCGATCTCCGCTAACGCGGCCAGCGGGGGCGTATATCTGAAGCCCATGCCTCCTACACGGCTCGCCTGTTGTCGCGCACGAATGCGCAAGTAGGAGATGCAGCCGAGGATCGCCAGCAGAGCGCACAACACCGCCACCCAGACGCCGTCGGGCAGTCGCACAGCCATGTCGCTCGCCGCTTCCCACCAGCGCCGCCAGAACGGGAGGATCACAGCGGTGCGATCCGGGCGCCCGTCCGGCGGGGTGGCTTCGACAGTGATCCAGCCGGTGCCGTCCACCCAGCTTTCGGCCCACGCGTGGCTGTCGCGTTCACGAACGATCATGGAGTCCTCGCTGCTGCGCTCGTGTGCATAGAATCCGGTGACATAGCGCGTGGGAACCTTCAAACACCGCAGCAGCACAACAGCCGCGCTGGCGAAATACTCGCAGTGGCCGTCCATCTTCTGCAGGAGGAAAACGGAGACCGGATCACCGGGCTCTGGATCGATGTTCATGCTGTACCGATGGTTCTCTCGCAAGTAGCGTTTGACCGCGATGATGCGTTCCAGCGGACCGGCATTCTCGTCAACGATCTGTCGGGCCAGTTCCCGGACGCGCCGGTCCATGCTCGGCGGCGTCGTCAGGCATCGAGCAAGGCGCTTCTCATCCAGCGGCGTGCATAACGGGCCCTGATGATGCGGCTCGTCGCTTAACAAGACATCGTAGCTGTAGGGCGCCGCGAACGGCAGTCCGGTCTGGAGCGGGCCGCCATCCTGGCCGGACCATTCGATGCGCCCCCACGCGACGACGGCGGCTGCATTCAACGGGGTGAAAAGCATCTTAAAGTCATTCGTCAGGCGGGTGATGCTGATCGGGTGACCCGTCATTTCCGGTCGCAGCTCCGGCTGGGGAACCGGCGAGCACGTCCGGTTGTCCGGCAGCGGGAGCCAGGAGCCGCCGAGATACGTATCGTAGGCAAGGCCGCGCAAGTGCATGCCTTGCTCCAGCAGCGCCGAACCGGACGCAGGCAGTCCACGAACTCGCAGGATGCGCGTCATCGATTGCAGCGGATCGTGAACGCTGCCGAGCGACGGAGCGTTGACGACGCCGAGCCGCGGCGTGTTGGCCAGTGTGCCGATGATATCCAGCCGGGCCTGAGCGATCTCACGCCGGTTCGCAAGGACCGCCTGCGCGGCGCCAAACCCGAGCGCTAGGGTAAAGACGACGATTGTCAGCAGCGGGATGGCCACGCGGCCCGACATGGACGCTCGCCGGCGAGATGCGCGCACAGCGAAGATCAACAGCAGAATGTAGATTGGAACGAGCAGCGGGAAGATTCGGCCTTCAAACGTGCGCGAGGCGGCAACCAGCACGCATCCGGAGAGCAACGCGATGTATGGCGAGCGCGCTCCGCCCCAGCGCGGCCATTGCCAATACTGCACGGCCAGTTCCGCCATAGTCAGTTGGATGGCGGCATCGATGTAGTACGACGTGACCGTGATGGCATCGGGCGCAACGGGAGGTTCGACGAAGAGCACGACAAGGAACAGCGAATACAGCAGCACGCGAACGGCCCAGTTCAACAGTGTTCCTTGCTTCATTCGGAGCGGAACGATCAGTGACAGAACCACCGCGCCCGCCAGCGCGGCCGGCATCGCCACTTGGCGGCGTGCGACGATGAACGCCGCGAAAGCCGTGAGCGTGGCCGCGGTGATTTGCCAAGGCAGCAGCGCAGGTTCGCTGCCGGAAGGTTTGTTATCTCGCTGCATCGCTGTCATGTCTTACAGCTCAGTGACTCCTGTGCGGCAATCGGCCGGGGTGAGGATCGTCAGCTCCTGATCGGGCGGCGATGAGCACGGGCCGTCGCGCACGAGGATGACTTTCAACCCCACTCCCTGGTCGCGTAGAGCCTCGACAAACGCTTTCCGAACAGGATTCCAATCCAGAAAAATACAGATCGTGCTGCTGATGCGGTCGATATTGTGCATCAGCTCCGGCTGTATTTCGCCGAACGGTTCCGCGGGGCTTTCGTCAACGCAGGCGAGGATATCCAGAATCTGCTCCTGGTAAGCCAAGCCGCGTCCGGCGACGAGATGGTAAAGATTGGGGCCGGCGGCGAAGAGGTCGATGATGTATTCGCGCTGCGCCAGATGGTCGCCGATGGCCGCGGCCAGCGAAATGGCGTGCTCCAGGCATTCGCGCCGTGAGCGACACGCTCGATCGCCGCCGGCGGGCCAAGGCGGCACGTGCGTGTCGAGGATGACGGCGGAGCGCAGAAAATATTCTTCCTTGTACTCCCGCACGATGGGGATGTTCAGTCTGGCGGTGGCGCGCCAGTCGATATCGCGAACGTTGTCCCCGTCGCGGTACTCGCGGTCGCCGATGAATTCGGCGGAGTCGCCCATTTGAGCGGCCATGGCGATGCCGCCGGGTTGATAGCGGCGACCGGCGGGGATTTCCAGCCGGGCGAGCGGCGTGAAGTGAGGGCCCACCAGAAAGGAGCGGCTTGTGGCGACGCTTTGCACCGAGCAGAACACGCCGAACGGGAAATCCGTTTTTACTTCCCAAGGGCCGAGGCGATAAACGCCGCGGCGCTGGCACAGCAGATCCAATCTGCCACGTGCGTTCTGGCCGGGCGAAAGCGTCGGGACCATAACGCCGTCTTCCGGATTGCACCGGATTTCGCCGGGGAGAGCTTGCGGGGAAATGTACAGGTCCAGCCCCGGCCGGCGGCCGAGCTGTTCGATTTCAAAGTTGACGGTCATGCTTTCACCCGCGGTGGTGCGCTGTGCGTGAGCCACTTCCAACCTGACCGTGGGTCTGTAGAACATTCCGACCAGAAGCGCAATGATCCAGACGATAAGCATGTAACAGGCGGGCACGAAAGCTTGATAGTCCAGCGAAGCAGAGGTATAGGCCAGAAATCCCACGGTCGGCCAGAGCAGCAGGCGCGCGGCGCGTGTCATGCGGCGGGTGTAAAAAATCCAGATCCAGCGCAGCGCGCGGCTGCTGAAACGCGGCTCGCGAGCGGTGATCGGGTGCGCCAATGCGATTGGACTTGCCGGTTCCATTTCAGACCAGACTTTCGTCGCAACGGGATTCGCGCGCTGTGTTATCGCATCATTTTCGCCTGTCACAGACACAGACCAACGCTATCTTATATACCACAATCGCAAATTGGAGGGCAACATGGCGGACGCTGAGTTGTCGTCGCATCCCAATATTTACGAACGGCTGCTCGTGATCTTCATGCGTCTGGTCGCGATCGCGACGTTTTTTGCGCTGGTCGCAGTGTTCATGCCGATGTCGTGCATGGCATGGGTGCACAAGCGGCTTGAACTGGGCGAGATGCCGCAGGGGCCGATCGTCGAATACCTGGCGCGCTCGACCTCGGCGTTCTATGCGCTGCACGGAGGATTCCTGTGGCTGGTCTCGACTGATCTGAAGCGTTACGGCCCAGTATTGACGTACATGATCTGGACGCTGATCGTCTGCGGCGTCGGCCTGCTGGCGCTGGATCTTCACGCGGGAATGCCGACGCACTGGACCATGATGGAAGGTCCATGGGTCATCATGCTGGGTGTGGTCATGCTGGTTCTGCGCCGAAAAGGCAGGGTATAGGGTATAGGGTATAGGGTATAGGGTTTGGGGTTCAGGGTTCAGGCACAAGAACAAGCGTCCCCCCGAACCCCGAACCCCGAACCCTACTTCTGCACCACCTTCGCGCCATCCATAATGCCTTTGCCGCAGGCCCAGAGCTGATATGGATGGTTGGGCTTGGTGTCGTTATAGACGCCGATTGACTTCCCGTTGCAGAAGAACTCAATCTTGCGACCGTTGCGCACGAGTGAGAGCACGAACTGTTCGCGCGGCGGGCGAGCGTCGCCTTTGGCCTTGATCTCGCGGTCCACCATCAGCATCGGCGCGGAGCCATCTTTGCTGCCCCAGCCGACGATGCGCGTTTTCTCGTCGGCGTCACGCGGCGAGCGCAGTTCAATGCTGATCGCGGACCGATGATCCATCTGTGCCTCGAACAAGACAGAAACAGCAAAATCGCCTTTGAGCACCTTCTTGAACTGCTCGTCGCCTTCCTCCAAGTACAGCCGCTCGCCGGCCCAGTAGCACGCGGATCCCGGGCCTTTCGTCCATTCGTCACGATCCAGCGCGATCGGTTGCGGAGGGTCGAGCGCGGGCGCTTCGGCCTTCGGCGCGGGAGCTGGCTCTTTTGTTTCGATCTTTGGCGCGGGTTTCGGCGGCGGCGGCAGGGACGTGCTTTCGGCTTTGGCTCCGGCCTGAGCGGCGGCGATTCCGTTCTTGATCGCTTCGGTTTCGCCGGCGACCTCGGCGGCCTTGCGATACGCGGCCTCAGCTTCTTTCCATTGCTTCAGACGAAGCAGTTCGTCGGCCGTGGAGAGATCGGGCTCCTTTTTGGCTGCTTCGGTGGCTTTGGTCAGGAGTACCTGCGCGGCGCCTTTTTTCGGGTGAGAGTACTCGCCCAGCGCTTTGATTGCGGCGGCGAAGGAGTCGCGTGCTTTGGGCCAGTTCTTCTCCAGCGCCGCGGCGGTGCCAACTTGGTACGATTCTTCAAAGGCCGCGCGAGCTCTGGTTTCGTCATCAGCGGCGAAAACGCTTGCGGAAAGCAACGCGCAAAGGAGGACACTCAACGCAAGCGAAAAGTGACGGGGGGACGGGGAGACGGGGAGACGGGGAGAAAGGGCGAAGGAAAACACGCGCATGGGTCCTCCATTTCAAGTTTCTGGCTTTGCGTCCGTTGTTAACAAGAAACCAGAAACTAGAAACCAGAAACTAAGCTGCTTATGTCCTCGCCGGCCAGCTCAAAAAGGCGCAGGATCAAGTCGCCGATCTTGTTGTTGGGCGTGCTGGCGCCAGCGGTCACGCCGATGGCCAGAGGAGCCTTCTCGGGCCACCAATTCTCGCCGATTGTTTCGGTCTTGGCTCCGAGTTTCAGATGCCGGATCTGATTGCGAGAAATCATGCATTCCGCGTCGTCGATGTGGTAGGCCGGGCAGCGCTGGAGCGCGAGTTCCGCCAAGTGCGTCGTGTTCGATGAATTGTAGCCGCCGATGATGAGCATCACGTCGGGCGGCGAAGAAAGCAGTTCTTTGACGGCATCCTGGCGGTCTTGCGTGGCGTTGCAGACGGTTTCCAGGCTGCGGAAGCGCTGCGCGGTTTCTGTTGCGCCGTACTTCTTGAGAAACGCGGCGCGGAGGCGTTCGGCAATCTCGCGCGATTCCGTTGAGAGCATCGTGGTCTGATTGGCTATGCCGAGGCGCTGCAGATCCTTGTCGGGATCGAAACCGGGTGACAGGGCTTTGGCGAACTTCTGGAGGAACTCGGCGCGATTGCCTTTTTCGAGAACGTAGCCGGCGACGTAGTCCGCCTCGCCGATGTCGCGAATGACGAGATAGCGCGCGCCGGCGCGGCTGCACGTGGCAACGGTCTCTTCATGGTTGTACTTGCCGTGAACGATGCAGGTGAAGCCGTCCTTGGCGAAGCGTTCAACGCTGACCCAGACTTTCACCACTGCCCCGCAGGTGGTATCGACGAGCGTACAGTTCTTCGCTCGGAGGCTTTCGAGCTCTTTTATGGAGACACCAAAGGCGGGCAGGACGACAACGTCGCTGCTTTGAATTTCGTCGTACGAAGCGGCCTTATCGTGACCGGAAAGAAAGATGAAACCCATCTCGCGCAGACGCTGGTTGACCGAAGCGTTATGGATGATCTCGTTGGTAATGAAGATACGTTTGTCGGGGAAGCGCTGGCGCGTCTGATAGGCGATATCCACGGCGCGTTCGACGCCGAAGCAGAAGCCGAACTCTTTGGCGAGGCGCACCGTCAGATTCCCGCGCGTGAGTTGATAGCCTTTGCTGCGCAGCAGATCGACAACGCCGCTGGCGTAAGCGGCGTGCAGCATCGGCTTGACGGTGTCTTTCAGCCCAAATCCTTTACGGTGGTACTCTCCCATCTCATTTCTCCGGTCTTGTCCTCGCGGCGCTGAGTTTAGCAGATGCGGCGCGGTAGTCATTGGTCATTTGTCATTGGGCACAGCCTCACTGCTCCGCTAGTCGATGACCAATGACTAATGACGTCGTTTTCCGCCTTTAATTCCTCGGCGCCTTGTCGTATACAAATGGGACCACCGCTGCGGCCTGAATGTTTCAGGAGCAAAACGCTAAAATTGCGGTGGCCTATTTACCTTTTGCGAGGGATTCCGCCATGGCACGGATTTTCAACTTCGGCGCAGGGCCAGCCGCTCTGCCGCTCTCTGTTCTGGAAAAAGCACAAGCTGAGATGATCGATTTCGGCGGTTCCGGCATGTCCATCATGGAGATGTCGCACCGCAGCAAGACGTTTGACGCCGTGATCAAAGGCGCCGAAGCCAGCGTGCGGCGCATTCTGGGCGTTTCCGCGGATTACGATGTCCTGTTCCTGCAAGGCGGCGCGAGCATGCAGTTCGCCATGGTGCCCATGAACCTGCTGGGGGCAGGCCAGACGGCCGATTACGTCCACAGCGGCGCGTGGGCTGAAAAAGCAATCAAAGAAGCCAAGGTGATCGGCAACGTGAACCTGGCCTGGGACGGCAAGGCTGCCAACTACATGAAGATGCCCGCCGAGAGCGAGCTGAAGCTGACGCCGAACGCGGCATACGTTCACGTCACGTCGAACGAAACAATCGGCGGCGTCGAATACAAGAAGTTTCCGAAGACCCAAGTACCCCTGATTGCCGACATGTCCAGCGACATCATGAGCCAGGCCTTCGATGTGAAGCAGTTCGGGCTCATCTATGCGGGCGCTCAGAAGAACCTCGGCCCATCCGGGGTGGTGCTGGTCATCATCCGCAAGGATCTGGCGGCGAAGGCCGCGAACATCCCGGCGTTCCTCAAGTACAGCACGCACATCAAGGAACCCAGTCTGTACAACACGCCGAACACCTGGGGCATCTACATTCTGAAACTTGTGACGGAATGGGTGGATTCGGTCGGTGGGCTGGCAAAGGTCCAAGCCATCAATGAAGAGAAGGCGGGGCTGCTGTATAACACGCTGGATTCGTCGGATTACTGGAAGCCCTGCGCGTCGAAGGAATCGCGCTCGATCATGAACGTCACCTGGCGCCTGCCGAACGAGCAGCTTGAAGAGAAGTTCTGCAAAGACGCCAAGGCAGCCGGCATGGATGGGCTGAAGGGCCATCGTTCCGTCGGCGGCATCCGCGCGAGCATCTACAACGCGGTGCCGAAGGCCGCGGTCGAAGCGCTGGTCAGCTTCATGAAAGACTTCGAGAGGAAGAATGGGTAGTTGGTGAGTGGTGATTGGTGAGTTGTGGAAACCGGGGCGAAGGCGACCCCGGTTTTTTTGTGTGGCACGGGCAGGCCGCTGGAGCATTTTTTTGCTCCAGCGGATTGCCCGTGTAGGGCGCGGGATCACGGGCAATCCGCGCCGCAAGAGCGCTTGTCCGTTTTAAGCTGGCGCAAAGCGGCGCGGCCTGCCCGTGCCACAGCGCTACAGGAAGGTTTCGCGGGGCTTCAGGCTCAGGGCGGTCAGGACGTCTTCAGCGGCACGGACGCCGTGGTAGAGGGCCTCCTCTATAAGGGCGACGCCGCTGAGGTCGGTGTGGGCGAAGTGGATGTTGCCCACGGCCTGGGCGGCTTGGCGGCGCGCGGGGCTGAAGATGAAGCCGGGCCGGGGGCGGACCATGGCATGGCCCCAGCGCATCAAGTCCAGGCGGGTGACCAGCGAACGGATGCCGGGATGGGCGCGCTCAAGGTCCGAAAGAACGACTTGCGCCCAGTGCTGCCAGTTTCCTTGCAGCAGCAGGGCTCGTGCGTCTTTTGCGGAGCTTTCGCAGAACGCGTGATACCACGTTAGAACGGTCGGGCCGCGCTCGTCGGTCTGGTGCGTCGCGACGACGTAGCCCAGCGAGGGGCTCTCATAGAGGACATTGTCCCAACTGACGGGGAATCCGCGGCCGTCGAGCGTCTTTCGCCAGGGCGTGGCGGGGCTGTCGCGGAGAGTCAGGTTCGCGACGAGCCACGGGCTGTATTCGAACTGGCGGATGTGCTCCGGCGGATGGTCGCGGTATTCAGCAAGAAGATAACGGGCGAGGAACTGCGGCGCGGCGAAGATCACGCGGCGCGCTCGGTAGCCGGTTGCTTTGCCGGCGGCTCGGTCGAAGGCGGTGACCTGCACAGACCTTTCCCCCGGCCCCTCCCCTTGAAGGGGAGGGGAGAACGGCGCGCCAGTAATGTCGGTGACGGCGATGGCGAGCTTGACGCGGGAGGCGACTTGCGCGTGAAGGTAATCGGCGATGCGGCCGTTGCCTTCGGGCCAGGTGATGAGCGGTTCGGCTTCCTCCCCGGGCTTGGAGACGCGCGCGCAGAAATAGAATAGGCCGGCCCAGGCGCTGGTGCCGGGCAGGAGGGTGCCGTAGTCGTCGCGGCAGGCGTATTCGACGTACCAGCGCAGGCGCGGGGATGTCCAACCTTTTTGCGCGAGGTAGTCGTGCATGGTGATGCGGTCGAGCGCTTGGACGTCGGCATCGTCGGATGCGGCGGCAACGGGCAGCGCGAAAGCGGGGCGGCCTTTGCTGTCGCGCCAGGCAACCCAGCGGCTGATGTCCTGCATGAACGCGGCGAACTGGCGTTGATCTTCGGCATCGGCGCCAGCGTGCAGGTAGAGGCCTTCGTACCACTGTCCTTTATAGAAGATGCGTTCCTGCGGGTCGCGGCAGAGGAACTGTTCGGCGACGATGGG
This sequence comes from Planctomycetota bacterium, assembly GCA_036504595.1. Lineage (GTDB taxonomy): Bacteria > Planctomycetota > SZUA-567 > H5-PLA8 > H5-PLA8 > DASXUX01. Next base: position 395,433 of record DASXUX010000042.1, read on the forward strand.
TTGGCCGGCCTGTGAGGTGCCTTCGATGACGCGCATTTCGGTGAGCAGGCGGACGAGCGTGCGGTCTTCCTTCTGCGGAGCGGGGACGTAGTGAGCGGCCCATGGGAACATGGAGACGTCGTTTCGGCCGCTGCGGGACGTTCCGCCGGGCGCTTGTTCCAGTTCGAGAACGACAAAATCGTTGAAGCCGGCTCGGAGCAACCGCCAGGCCGCCGATAAGCCTGCGATGCCGCCGCCGACGATGACGACCTGCGTGTCTTGCCACGCGTCGGCCGACGGGACGGGGCGCCAGCCTTGTTGGAGCTTGTGGCCGAGGGCATCGGACTGGCCGACGATTTCGCCGTCGGGCAGGTTCGATGAACTGGATGCTCCGCAGCCGGCCAGCAGCGCGAGGGAGCCGGCGGCTCCCGCCGCGAGGAACTGCCGGCGGGAATTTTGGATTTTAGATTTTGGATTTTGGATTTGTGGCTTCCTCCAAGCCTCATTCTTCCGCTGATTGGATGCCAATCTACTTCGAATGCCCTTTAACAGCTTTCAACACGGAGGCACAGAGGACGCAGAGGACACAGAGAGAGAATAGAATCAGAAGAAAACTTCGCCTTCTCTGTGTCTCTGGTCTTTCACGCTATTCTGTTGTAGCGGCCCGAGTGCTCACCAAAAATCAAAAATCCAAAATCAAAAATCCAAAATCGTCACTCCCAGCGGCGCCATTCGGATTCGTAGTAGCGGACGAGAACCTGGTTATCGAGACGGTTGACTTCAACGGGGACGGGGGCCGTGTCTGCGCTGAAGGTGAACAGCGACGGGAGGCTTTCATCGTTGAGGAAGTGCAGCGCGTAAGGGACGTGCGCGGGGGCGTCGAAGGGCGTCTGCCGGGCGAGGGCGAATCCCCACACGCCAAAGGACGGCACGGCGACCTGGTAGGGCTTTACGAAAAAGCCGGCGGCTTCCATTGTGCGGATGATGCACCAGTACGATTTGCGCGCGAAGAGCGGCGAGGTGCATTGAATCGAGACGGTGGCATCGGGCGTGAGCCTTTGGCGCAACAAGCGGTAGAAGCGCGTGGTGTAGAGCTTCCCTAGAGAGAATGAGTTTGGGTCCGGAAAATCGATGATCGCAACGTCATACGATTGCGGATTGCGGGTTGCCGATTGCGGATTTGTCGCTGAATCGGGGGCGACCACGGGCAATCCGGCCGGCGAGAAGCTGCCGGCCGGCCTGCCCGTGCCACACGGTTCCAGCCATTTCATGGCGTCAGCGTTGACGATTTGCACGCGTGGGTCTTTGAAAGAGTTTTCATTGAGCTTCGCCAAGGGCGGAAAGCGCGTGGAAAGCGCGGTCATGTCGGGATCGAGATCGACCAGCGTCACGGCTTCGACAGAGGGATTTTTCAGAATCTCGCGCAAGGCCAGGCCGTCGCCGCCGCCGAGGACCAGGACGCGTTTGGGCGCGCCGTGCGTCAGCAGAGGAATGTGCGCGAGGGCTTCGTGGTAGCGGTATTCGTCGGCGGAACTGAACTGAAGATGGCCGTTGAGGAACAGATTGAATCCGGCCTTGGCTCGCGTGACGACGATGCGCTGATACGGCGTGCTCTTGGCGTAAATGACTTCGTCGGCGTAGAGGTTGTCTTCGGCCAGCGTGGTCAGCCAATCGGCTTTCAACAGCGCGGCGGCCAGCAGGACGCTCACCAGGATCGCTCGAAAACGCAGGCCCTTCAGGCTGCCTTTGATCAGCGGGCCGAGTAGAAACGTGGCCCACAGGCCGACGGCGGCGTTGCACAGACCGAAGACCAGCGACGTCCGAACGAGACCCAATCGCGGGACGAGCACGAGCGGGAAGAGCAGGGAGGCGAGGACGGCGCCGAGATAATCGAAGGTCAGAACTTTCGAGACCAGGTCGCGGAATTCGAGCTCTCCTTTAAGGATGCGCAGCAGCAGCGGAATTTCCAGGCCCACGAGAACGCCGACCGCGAAGACGACGCTGTATAGAATCACGTTGAACCAGCCGGTGTGCGCGAAGCCGAGAAACAGGATCGGCGCGCTGCACCCGCCGATGAGCGCCACGGCCAGTTCGATTTCGATGAAGCGCTTGGACAGGTTGTTGTGAAGATAACGAGAGAGCCACGCGCCCGCGCCCAGTGCCGACAAGTACAGGCCGATCACCAGCGAGAACTGGGTGATGGAGTCGCCGAGGAGATAGCTGGCGACCGTGCCGGCGAGCAGTTCGTAGATCAGCCCGCAGGTGGCGATCACGAGCACGTTGAGGAAGAGAATGGCCGGCCGATTCATGGTTGCTCTTTCGGTCTGGAGTCTTGGGTCTGGAGTCTGGAGTCAACGGCGTGCAAAAGACTCCAGACTCCAGACTCCTAGACTCCAGACTCTGGACTTTCTTTTTAATGCATCGCCGAGGCCACGATGATCGCGATGCCGAGCATCACAGCGCCGATCACGACGCCCAGCGCGGTGTTCTGGTCTTCCTCGATCTCCTTGCGGATGGAGAAAGGACAGATGCACTTGATCACCCAGAACGCCAGGCCGAAGAGAATCAGCCCGGCGACCGTCCACAGCGCGGCGAGGCCGATGTTCGTCAGCGTGGTCATGAAATGGTCCATAAAGCCTCCTCAATTGCGGATTGCGGATTTCGGATTGCGGAATTGAACGGATTCATTTGCCACCCCGGTATCCCGAATGCCAGAAATGGAACGAGCGGTAGCCGCCGGGGGATTGGCGCGCGTCGGCGGGCAGGCGCTGACGCGGCTCACTGGTGATCTCCCAGCCGAGCGCCGAGGCTGTTCCGTAGAAGAGGAGCGCGGAACTGGCGAGGGCCATGTAGAATTTCTTGAGCATCTGTCTACTCCTTCCCCCTCACCCCGCGTTCGCTGCGCTCACGAAAGGCCCTCTCCCGCGAGGGGAGAGGGAACGGCTCAGTCGTCGCTGGACGCGTAGGGGTTGTACATGCTTTCGGACCAGCGACGGCGTTCAAAGCTGAATTTCCAGATGCCAACCAGCAGCGGAATGACCGAGAGCGCGAGCAGCAACAGGAATCCGTTCAACCAGCGAGCCACGCCCTGGTGGATCTTGATATCCACGGCCAGCGGCGCGGTGCGCTTTTCCCATTCGGCTTCCAGGCGCAGGATGTATTTGCCCGCGGGCAGCGCGCTGATGAACGCTCCGTCGTTCGGCGAGCCCTCGGACCAATTGCCGTCGTCGTAGCCGTGGTAGTACTCCAGCGGCATTTCGAATGGCTGCACGTCGCCGGTTTCTTCGTTGATCAAATCGCCGGTGACGTAGGCCCACGAATTATCGACCGGCGAGGCTGCTTCGATGTAAACGTTCTTACCGCCTGTCAACTCAAAGGGTTCACTGAACATAACTGCGCCGCCGCTGGCGGGCGCCGCGGGCTGCGGGTTTTCGGAGACCTGGGCCGGCTGCGCGGCGGCCGGCGTTGGTTGCGCCGGCGGGGTTATCTGCATCAGGAAACACTTGTTGAAAACGAGCGTGTTACTGGCGGTCAGTTGGTCGAGCAGAATCAGGACGATGGCGACGGCGGCGAAAAAGCCCCACAGCTTTGCCATGCCTTTGTGCGGGAAGGGTTGGCAGGCGCCGACGATGCTGGGCGCTCGGATCGTGGCGAGCTTGAACTTCGCCTGAATGTCCTTGTAGGAGACGTATTCGCCAAGCGACCAGTTGATTTCGCCAGCCTGCGGCTGGCCTTTCTGCCCCCGCGTGGTTTCGCGTGAGAGCATGTATGGCGGGCAGATGAAATCGGTGGCCTCGACGGTCTCGCCGACCTGCACTTTCCAATAGAACTCGCCGACAACGTATTCGACCACGGCGTTGGCGTCCTGGAAGCGCTTGTAGCGTTCGTTGCGGAAGATCACGTCGCGCGCGGCAATTTTCACCAAGCCGGGCGAGACGGCCTGCACGTACGTCCACTGTGCGTCGCTTTCGACCAGCCAACGGAAGCCCAGCTTCACGCTGTAGAGGAGGTATTCGCGCCAGAAATATTTCGTGCCATCGACGACGCAGCTTCGGACCACGAAGCCGATGACGATTTGTTTGACGCCTTCGAATTCCCCGACGCTGCCGAGCTTGATAAGCGGGTCGTGCTTTTTTGTTTTCAGGACCGAAAGCAGCTTCAGCGCGCCTTTAGTGCAGTCCAGCAGCGAGCCGCAATAGGGGCAGCCGACGCGTTCGGCTTGGTCGGGCGCGTGCAGTTCCAGGCTGCCGCCGCAGTTGGGGCAGCCAAGGCGCTCCGAACCCACGCGCTTTTCGCGTTCGGGGCCCGGCACGGGGCCGAGGCCGAGCTTGTCGAGTGTCAGTTCGCGGCCTAGGTAGTAGCTCGGCGGCAGTTCTCCGAAGTCCAGCGTGGCGAATTCGCCGCTGGGGCCGGAGAGGTCGGCGTACTCGTATTCGCGCTCGGGTTCCAATCGATACGGGATCTCGCCTTCGGCCGCGCCGTAGGTTGCGGTGCCCATTTCGGCGACGATCAAGCCGGCAGTGACGCTTTGCGGGGCCTTGCCCAATTCCAGTTCGGCGTAGGACGGGGCCGGACCGTGGAGCGGCATTTCGAAGGTCAGGAAGAAACGTCCCTGGGCTTCCGCCAGCCAGCCCCAGCGGCCATCGTCGAAGGCGGCGTACCATTCATCCCACACTCCGCCGGCGGCGTGCTTCATTTGGGCTCGGCCGGTGAGCTGAAACGAATGGCCGCTATATTTTCCGGTCAGGCCGACGGCGAGGGGCGAGTTGGTTTCGACGAGGTCGGCGACTTTGCCGAGGTTCTCGATGTTGCGGTCCGTGCGGGCCACGGCGGAGCGGCAGTTGGGGCAGATGACGACGATCGAGGAGCCGATCGCGAAGGTAATCGGCGCGCCGCAGGAAGGACAGTTGGTGCGCGTGACCGCCATAGTCGAAGTGCCGCGTCCTGGACTGAAGACCGAGTGCGCCGCGCAACGAAAGCACTCAAAAAGTTTCTGTTATGCGCGTAAGTGTAGAGGACCATTTTTTTGCCGCCACCACAATTATAATTGGTGGGGAAAAATGTAATGGGTACTTGGTGATTGGTACTTGGAGATGGCCGGCACCCAATCACCACTCACCAAGTACCACTCACCACTATTGAAACGGGGGGGCGTTGTGGTTAGTCTGGGTGGCACTCACGGAGATAAACCTATGGCAGAGACGACCACGCCCAAGGTCAACATCCGTTTTCTGTACAGCTACTGCAACGATCTGGAGGCCACGCGGCGGTTTTATACCGAGTGCCTGGGGATGCAGGAGCAGTCGTACGCCAACGACAAGGAATTTGGTTGGATTAACTACAAATGCGACGGGCTGGAGTACATGTTCTTCCGCGTGGACGATCAGACGCTGCCGATGCCCCAAGGCTTCGCGGCTCAGCCGGGCGGCGGCGGCGGCGCTCGGCCGGTGCCGTCGTGGAGCATCCAGGTTCCCGAGAGCGCGTACGAGCAGACGATCGGCAACTTGCAGATGGCGGGCTTCCCGTCTAACCAGCGACATCCGCTGTGGCTGCAGGACAGTTACTGGGGCTATGTGGTAATGGACCCCGCCGGCAACACGGTCGAAGTCTTCTGCTCGCCCAAGCAGCGGCCGGAAAAGACGATCTGGCCGGGAGCGCTGGCGTAACAGCGAGCAGGCAGTAGGCAGTGGCAGTAGGCAGGAGCGGTCACAATGGGCCGCATCACGCGCCACCCGTCACTCGTCACGCGTCACGCGATCACACCGTGCAGAATTCCATGTCCGCAGCCGAATTTCCGCTGCTACCTGAAGGATAGGAGCAGGGGAGGGAAGCGCTATGTTTCCGAGAGATGAACAGGAGCGGAAAACGGGGTTCACTCTGCTGGAGACGCTGGTTGTCATCGGGCTGATCGTGTTTCTCCTTTCTATAGCGGGAATCGTCTACGTGGCGGCGATTCGCAAGGCGCGCGTGGATGCGACGCGCTTGTTGATCAACCAGATTGGCGTCGCGCTGACTCAATATTACGCCAACACGCACGCCTATCCGCCGGACACCGGCTACGGTTTGCCGATGGACAGCGGCGGCGCCGGAGAAACGTACGATCCCGGGTCGCTGTGGCGCTTTTTGTCGATGCCCGTGACAGACAAAGCCACGGGGCGGACGTTTGCGGCGGCGACCACTTTTAGCCCGGACCAGCTCATCGAGTACAACGATCCGAAACTCGGCAAAAGCTTTTACGTCGTCGATTCCTGGGGCAAGCCGATCGGCTTCGTCGGCGATCCCAAGCGCGTCACGCACAATCTGGGCTCGTTCGACCTGTTTTCGGGCGGACCGGACGGCGTCACCGCGTCAACCGATGGCAAGCACAGCGGTTCGAACCTGGCGTACAACGGCGCGGACGACAACGGCAACGGACAGATCGATGACGCCGGCGAACTGGGGCCCGCCGCGCTGAACGGGACGTTGGCGGACGACATCAATAATTGGAAGAGGCAGTAGAACTAGGGTTCAGGGCTCAGGGGTCAGGGTTCAGGGGGTGGATGGTGACGGCGCGGCTGTGCACCACTGACCAACTGCAATCCGCCGGTCCAACCGCTACTCGTCACTCGTCACCCCTCCGTCATCCGGCGTGACAAATGCGAACGCGCGGGGTATATTCGCTAGCGAATGGAGAAGAGTGACGAAGTATGGCCAGCCCTGTGATGCCCGCAAAACCCGATCTGGATGTCTCGACGACCGAACGCACGTCCTTGGCGCCGCTCTATCACGTCATCCTTCACGACGACAACACTCACACCTACCATTACGTAGTCGCGATGCTGATGGAACTCTTCGGCAAGAGCCATGAGCGCGCCTACCAGCATGCCTGCGAAGTGGACACCACCGGCGTGACGATCGTCGAAACCACCAACCTGGAACGCGCCGAACTCAAGCGCGACCAGATCCAAGCCTACGGCGCCGACCCGCTCTCCGCCGACTCGCGCGGCAGCATGTCCGCGACGATTGAACCGGCGGGATGAAATCGTCAGCCTGACGAAGAATGATGAATGCGGAATGATGAATGATGAATGCGGCAGGTGAGAAGAAAGGACGAAGTGCGACGTGCGAAGGACGAAGTGTGGCTGGTGAATGTCACGGGACGATTCGGACGTATTCGGGCGCTTGAGGACTTTAGAGGACTTCTGGGTCAAAAGTCGGGATTTGGATTCGATTATGTTGGTGAGTGGTGGAGTGGTGGAGTGGTGGAGTGGTGGAGTGGTGGAGTGGTACGGGCGCGCCGGTGGCGCTTGGACGCTGCTCCCTTACGGCCAAAGGTTCTGATGCAACTGTGGATGGGAGCGCACGCATGAGACCGCGCCAAAACGGACGGCGCGGTCACAAGCGTGCCACCTGCCCTGAACCCTGAGCCATTACTTCTCGCGTTTGCCCACGTGGTGGTCGATGAAGATCAGCGCGCCGGGCTTGCCGGAGACCATGCGGATCTGTTCGACGATCAGCGTGGCGTTTTTCTCTTCTTCGACCTGCTCATTGATGAACCACTGCAGCAGAACCTGCGCGGGGTAATCCTTCTCCTGCAGCGCAATTTCATAGAGCTTGTTGATGGACGAGGTCACTTTCTGCTCGTGTTCCAGAACGTGTTCGAACAGGTCGAGCATGTCCTTGTAGCTCGCCGGCGGCGCATCCAACGTCTGGAGCGACACGGTGGCGCCGCGATCGACCAGGAACTCGAAGAACTTCGTTCCGTGGACCCATTCTTCCTGCTGCTGGACCCTAAGCCACTTCGCGAACCCCGGCATGTTGACGGATTCGCACCAGGCGGCCATCGCGAGATAAAGATACGACGAATAGTACTCGTTGCGGATCTGATCGTTGATCGCGCCTTGCAGTTTCTTGCTGACCATCTGCGCCCCCTCCGTTAAATGTTGTTGGTGCCCGGCGGGCCGGGTGTCTAAGACCAGGCCGTCAAATCACCAGTTGCCGAACAAGCTTTCCCTAATCACCAAGTGCCATTCACCAGCCTTGCCTTTTCGCGTCCGTCATGTTAAGAGATTCGCCAACAATTCAAGCGAGGACTCCGGAGCAAACGTTTTATGCGGCCTGCGACATGCTTATCGCTGTTGTGCACCTGTTTATTCCCCGCGCTGGCGCTGGCGGCCGAAGAACCAGATGGCACCGCCTTCCAGCACAGCGTCATCAGTGTGGACGGTGTCGATACGGTTCGCATCCGATATTGCGGCGTTCCTCTCCAGGTCAAACTCGCCAATTTGCAGTTTAAGGCCGGTGAGGCCGAAAAAGAAGCCTCAAAGTATCTGAAAGATGTGCTCCGCTCCGGCGCGTCCGTGAAGATCGAACTGGAACCTGACCTGAATACAGATTCCCCCACGCCGCCCGTCGCCCAGGTGTTTGCCGGCAGCACGCACATCAATCTCGAACTCGTCAAGCGCGGCCTGGCACTCTCCGACGGCCGCAGCAAGAAGTTCGCCGCCGCTCTGCAGACGGCGCAGATGGACGCGATGAGCAAAAAGCTCGGCGTTTGGGGCGCGGAACAGAAAGAGCCTGCTGTAGCGGCACTCACGCCGAAGTCCGAACTGAAGCCGCCCGTGATCGTCTCGAGTCTGCCGCCGCCGGTTTCCAATGCGACGATCTCCGCGGCTCCTCTGCCGGCACAGGACCAGGCGCCCGCCAGCTACGACGGGCCCGTTGTCGCGGACCTCAGCAGCAAGGAGTACCATTTCCCGCAAAGCCGCTACGCCAAAAGCATCCGCGCGGCCGCACGCATTGAGTACAAGAGCCCGGCTGAAGCCGAACGCGCGGGCAAGGTTCCCAACCCGTTCAGCTTTCCCGACCGCGCGAAATCGATCGCCGAAAAACAAGGCACTGGCGGCGGCCAGCGGGCGATCAGCGACGCCAAAAAGGCGTTTGAGGACGCGGTGGCGTTCATGAGCGAAGCGCGCAAGCTGTCGAAAACGAACAACGCCGCGGCGAACGAAAACTGGAAGAAAGCCGCCAAACTGCTCGGCGAGCATCTCGACCGGATTATCCCCCTCGCCGACGCCGATCCCGACAATCGCGATTTGCAGAAGCTGACGGAAGACATGTCGATGAATTTGTACTCGTGCAAGAAGTACCAGAGTTTGTGAGTCTGGAGTCTGGAGTCTGGAGTCTGGTGGTCTGGTGGTCTGGCGTCTGATGAGAAGTTCCTGAAGAGGGAAAGCATGAAAGCCACGTTTGGCATTATTTCCTTGTTTGCGCTGCTGGTGCTATGCGGCTGCGAAAAAGACAACCGCGCGCCAGCCAACGACAGTACCGAGAAGCATGCTGGCAGCACCGCGAAAGTTGCGGACGGCGCGCACCTGGCACGGATCCAATCGGCAAAGGTGCTGCGTATCGGCGTGAAGTCCGATACGCCGCCGTTCTGTTTCCAGGACAAGGAAGGCAATCCGCAGGGCTTCGACGTCGATATCGGCTTCCGCCTGGCCCGTGCGCTGGGCGTCGAGCCGCTCTTCGTGACCGTGACCACCTCCGATCGCGTCGAGAAGCTCAAACGAGGCGACGTGGATGTGATCATCGCAACCCTCACGGCCACCCGCCGCCGCGCCCGCGAAATCGATTTCTCCACGCCTTATTTCCAGGATCAGCAAAGCTTGCTGGTGAAAGCCGGTTCGGCCATCCAGTCTTACCGCGACCTGTCCGGAAAAAAGGTCGCCGCCGCGACCGGCAGCACCAGCATCGAGAACATCAAAGTCGTCGCACCCGATGCACAGGTCGTCCCGGTGGCTTCGGTGCATGAGGGCTTTGAAAAACTCGGCTCCGGCGCGGTGGACGTCCTCACCGGCGACGGCCTGGTGCTGCAGGCGCTGCGACTGAGCGCCACGGAGGCCGGGGCGTTCCGCATCGCGGGCGAAGGCTTTTCCGCAGAACCATACGTGATCGGCCTGCCGCAGAACGATTCGCAGTTCCGCGGCCGCGTGGACGAGTTTCTGACCGAACTGTGGAACAGCGGGGCGTGGACCCGGATCTTCAACAAGTGGCTCGGCGCGCACTCGGCCTACAATCTGGAGGCGCATTTCCAGATGCCCGTGCTGCCGCCGTAAGGGCAGGGTTCAGGGTTCAGGGTTCACGGAACGTGGGCGTGCAAGGAGCTGACGCCGGAACCCGAGGGATATCTGTCGTTGATTTTCGAGATGAACGAAGCTTAATGGGTTGCAGTGTTGAAGAAGGGCCGGAGCGTTTCGGTGACCAGGAACCTGGAAACCTGAATCCTCGAGAAAAGGGAGAAGCTGATGCCTGCTACTTTCGATGTGTTTGGCGACGTGCTCTTCATCACTGGCAATCTCGACCGCGCTACGGACAACGACCTGAAACAGGCGCTGGAGAAATATGGCAAGACCGCGCCGAAAGAAGAGTGGATCGTCGATATGTCCAATGTGAAGTGGCTGGCGCCCACCGGTGGCAAGGAACTCATCAACGCCGCTCAGGAAGCCAACGACAAAGGCGCTCGCATGCGCGTGATGGCCTCCCGCCACGTGCTCCAGACCCTTAATCTGCTCGGCGCCAAAACGTGGGTCAGCATCGAGAGCTGCATGACGCCCAATCCGAAACCCGGCGCGGAGGAAAAGCCGGCCCCAGCCGCATCAACCCCAGCCTCCTCCCCGGCGCCGGACGCTGGACAGCCCAAAGCTGCGGCACCGGCTGCTGGTGCAGCAAGCGCCGAGAAACACGACGAGTCACCCGCAGCAGCAGTAGCAGCGGCAGCCGAAGCCATCCCTGCGGCGCCGCGCGTGGCCGGAGCGATGGCGGGTGCATATGAGGAACTGCAGGGCGGCGCGCACCTCTTGCGCGTGATACACCCGAACCGTCGCTACAACTTCCATTTCACGGGAGGCGACTTGATTCTGGGCAGTGTGCGGGAACGGATTGGCGGTTCGTGGATCGTGGTGGAAGCCGCGGGCGCCCGCAAGTTCATCAATCTGGACATGGTCGTGTATTGCGAGGTCATGTAGTTGGCACTTGGTGAGTGGTGTCTGGTGGTCTGGTGCGTATGGAACGCTATCGACACACACAGGCCGGCTGGCTGATTCGGGTCAGCTTGCTGGTCCCCGTTCTGGCTTTTGTCCCGCTCTTGATCTTCCTGCACGGCAAAGGCGAAAACATCCCGTTGATGATTATCGCCGTCGTTGAGGCAATCCTGATTCTCTCGCTCGCTCTATTTTACTCGCTGACCGTCAGTGTGAGCGATGATGCCGTACAGCTTTCGTTTGGAATTGGGATCATCAGAAAACGTTTTGCGCTCGCCGACATTCAGGATTGCCACGCCGTGAGGAACTTCTGGCTGTATGGCTGGGGCATTCACCTGACGCCGCACGGCTGGCTGTACAACATTTCCGGCCTGGATGCCGTGGAGATTGCGCTTTCTGGCGGGCGTCACGCGCGCATCGGCACTGATGAGCCTGAGAAACTCGTAATGGCGATCCAAGAGTCGATGAACGGGCGTTAATGTGCCCAGCAGAAATATTAAGTGAATGCACCTTGCGTCTCATCGTCCGCTAGCTACAACTTAGACAAGTCGAAACTGTTGAAAAAGAAACCTCAAAGAGGAGGGCAGCGCTATGCGAGTTAGGCGTTTTGCACTATTGGCCACGGCGCTGGCAATGGTGCTTTCGTTCTCGGCGGCCGCGACCAACGTGGGCGACACGGCCCCGGAGATCAGCGCAACCAGTTGGGTCAACAGCTCAAAATCGCTCAGCATGGCCAGCACACAAGGACATGTGCGTGTGATCGAGTTCTGGGCAACTTGGTGAGGGTACTGCAAACAGTCCATCGGTGCGATGGACAACATTTACAACAAATACCTCCCGCAGGGCGTGCTTGTCATTGGTCTAACCGATGAAGCCAGTGGAACGGTTCAGCCCTTTGCGACCTCGAACAACATCCAGTACCCGCTCGGTTGCGGATCTAATTCCGCGTCCGCATATGGCGTCAGTGGCCTGCCGACCTTCTTCGTCATCGACGGAAACGGGAAGGTCACCTTCAAGCAGCCGGGATACTCGGCCAATCTGGAGAGTGCCCTGAGCCAGGCCATCGATGCGGCGCTTCAGGCCACACCACCCGTCCAGATCGCTACGCCGACGCTCAGTCCCGCCGGCGGCACTTACGGCGGCACGCAGTCGGTCACGATTTCCTGCGGGACCAGCGGCGCGACGATCTACTATACGATTGACGGAACCACACCGACGACATCGTCCCGGCTGTATGGCGCTGCCATCACCGTCACGGCGACCACCACCATCAAATGCGTGGGCTCGAAAGGCGGCTTCTATAGCGCCATCGCCACAGCTCAGTATACGATCGTCGCGGCTCCGCTGATTGGGGGCTCCCTGAGCGCCACCGGCGCCGTGGGCAGCGCCTTCAGCTATGGTATCTCCTGCACAGGCCAGGCACCGATCAGCTATCAGGTTAGCGGCTTGCCGCCGGGTTTGTCCTTCAGCGGCAGTCAGATTACCGGAACGCCTGTCGCAGCCGGCACGTTCGCCGTCACGCTCACCGCCACCAATGCCGGCGGAAGTGATTCAAAGACGCTGACCATCACCATCGGCGCGGAAGGCACCGGCGGCGGCACCAATGGCGGGGGCAGCACGGGTGGCGGCAGCACCGGCGGTGGTGGAACCAACGGCGGCACCGACCCGGGCGGCAATGTGGGCGGTTCGACCGAAACGTCCAGCAGCACCACGAAGGTGGACACCGACGGCGACGGATTCCCCGACGAAATCGAAAAGGCTCTGGGCACGTCGGAGACCGACTCCACGTCCACGCCCACCGGCGGCAGTTCCGCTGGAACGCCGCAAGCGCTGACGGTCAGCAAGCTGGCGGTGAAACTGAACTTTGCCGATACGGTCAGTGGCAAGGACAGCATTCAGGTCAGCGGCACGATGGCTATTCCCGCGGGCTTTGTCGTCGGCGGCCAGAAAGTCACCGTGGATGTTGGCGGGGTGATTCGCACCTTTATCCTGGATGACAAAGGCAGCAACACGCCCAAAGGCGTGGACAGCTTCAAGCTTTCCGTCAAGAAGTCCAAGACCGGCGTTGCAGCTCAAACGGCGAAGTACAGCGTGAAGCTTCAGAAGGCCGTCTTCAGCGAGCTGCTGAAGGATGAGAATCTTGTCGCCACCGAAACCGGCACCGATACGCCGGTGCTCATCCCCGTGGTGGTGTTGTTCAACGGGCAATTGCTGCAAAAAGATCAGCCGCAGTTGTTCTCAGGCAAGATTGGGAAGAGCGGCAAGACGAAGTAGACACGCATTTATCATCGCAAGCGCGGGCAGCTCTTTTTGAGCTGCCCGTTTTCATTGTGCGCCAACCGGTGATCATTTTCACTCCGCCACGGGCCTCAGCACGTGCTTCAAATACTGTCCCGTGAAACTTTGCGGCGCGTGGATTAGCTCCTCCGGCGTGCACGCCGCCACAACCCGGCCGCCGGCGGCGCCGCCTTCCGGACCTAGATCGATGATCCAGTCGGCCTGCTTGATCACATCCAGGTTGTGTTCGATCACCACCACCGAGTTGCCCATGTCAACGAGGCGCTGCAGCACGTCCAGCAGTTTGGCGATGTCGTGGAAGTGCAGGCCGGTGGTTGGTTCGTCGAGCACGTACAGCGTGTTGCCGGTTGCGCGCTTGGACAGCTCGAACGCCAGCTTGATGCGCTGCGCTTCGCCGCCGCTAAGTGTCGTACTGCTTTGGCCCAGGCGCACGTAACCCAAGCCCACATCATGCAGTGTCTGCAACTGCTCGCGGATTTTCGGATGATTCTTGAACAGGGCGAGCGCCGAATCGACCGAGAGCGCCAGCACGTCGGCGATCGAAAGATCCTTGTACTTCACTTCAAGCGTCTCGCGGTTGAAGCGCCGGCCTTTGCATTGTTCGCACTGCACGTACACGTCGGCCAAAAAATGCATCTCGATCAGCTTCTGGCCCTGGCCCTGGCATTCCTCGCAGCGCCCGCCTTTCACATTGAAGCTGAAGCGGCCGACGTTGTAGCCGCGAATCTTGGCTTCGGGAATCGACGCGAACAGCTTCCGGATTTCATCGAAGACGCCTGTGTATGTCGCGGGGTTGCTGCGCGGCGTGCGCCCGATAGGGCTCTGGTCGATGTCGATAATCTTGTCGAGTTCGCCCCACAGCACCGAAATGCGATCGCACGCCCCGCCCTTGATGCGAGCTTTGTTCAAGTTGCGCGCGAGATTCTTGAAGAGCACTTCGGTCACGAGCGACGATTTGCCGCTGCCAGAAACACCCGTCACGCACACGAACCGTTTTAGCGGAATCTCCACGTCCACGGACTTCAGGTTGTTCTCTCTCGCGCCCTTAATGCGAATGATTCCGTGCTCGTGCTCGTCGTTGGGATCAATTGCTCGCCAATCTTTCTCCGCGTCTCCGCGTCTCCGCGTCTCCGCGTCCGCCTCTCCCCGTCTCCCCGTCCCCCCGTCTCCCCGTCCACATTTGACTCCCGGCACCGCGATCACGCGCCGTATTTTCGGCAGCGGAATCTCCAGCTTTCGCGTCAGGTACTTCCCCGTCAGCGAGCGCTCGTTGTTGCCCAGATCCTCGGCCGTTCCGGTTCCGATGACCTCGCCGCCGTGCTCGCCGGCGCCCGGGCCCATATCGACCAGGTAATCAGCGCGGCGGATCACGTCCTCATCGTGCTCGACGACGACCACCGTGTTGCCCAAATCTCGCAGCTTGATCAGTGTTGCAAGCAAACGATCGTTGTCGCGCTGATGCAATCCGATGGTGGGCTCGTCCAACACATACGTCACGCCGACGAGTTTCGATCCCACCTGGCTGGCCAGGCGAATGCGCTGAGCCTCACCGCCGCTGAGCGTCCCGCTGGTTCGATCCAGCGTCAGGTAACCGAGACCAACGTCGTTCAAGAACCCAAGACGCTCGCGCACTTCCTTTAAGATCGGCGCGGCGATGATGGCCTTCTCACCGGCAAGAGCCGCAGACCCCTCCCCCGGCCCCTCCCCTCGGCGGGGAGGGGAGAACTGCTTCGGCCCCCCCTTCCCTCCGAGGGAAGGGGGCTGGGGGGGTAGGTCTTCGCCCGTGAGTCCACAGAAGAACGCCTGCGCTTCCTCGATCGTCATGCTCACAATCTCGCGGATGTTCTTCCCGCCGACGCGCACGGCGAGCACTTCCGGGCGCAGGCGCGCGCCTTTGCAGTCAGGGCAACTCTGATCGGACATCAATTCGTGAATGCGCGCCTTGATGTTCTCGTTCTCGGTCTCCATGAAGCGTTCGGTGAGCGAGACCGCCAGGCCTTTCCAGTTGATGCGCCAGTCTTTCGACTGCTTGGGCGTGACGCCGTAAAGGAGCGCCTTGAACACTTCTTTGGAAACGTCCTGCACGGGCGTGTAGGTCGGCACGCCGGCGCAGCGGCAGAAATTGCGGATCGCTCGCCCGTACCAGATGGCGTACGCGTGGCCCAGTTTCCACAGCGTCTGGATAATCCCTTCTTCAATGCTCAGCTTTTTGTCGGGCACGAGCAGATCGACGTCCACCTCCATCTTGGTGCCGAGGCCCGCGCACGTCGGACAGGCGCCGTAAGGACTATTAAAGGAGAAAACGCGCGGCGAAAGTTCTTCCAAACCCGACCCATGCAGCGGGCAGGCGTACCGCTCGCTGAAAAGCAGATCGCGGCCTTCGCCGCCGCCAGGCACGGGCGAATAGGTTTGTTCCAAATTCGGCGTGGGTTTGTTGTCGAGTAAGTTCGCGATGACCAGGCCTTCGCCGACCTTCAGCGCCAATTCCACCGTGTCGGTCAAGCGCGTGCGCAGGTCGGGTTTCAGCACCAGTCGGTCCACGACGGCCTCAATGCTGTGCTTGTACGTCTTCGCGAGCGCTTCGACTTCGCGCGCATCGACGATCTTGCCATCCACGCGCAGACGAGCGAAACCTTCGCGGCGCGCCGCGGAAAAAATGTCGCGGTGCTCGCCTTTCATCCCGCGGATCAGTGGCGCGAGGATGTTTACGCGCGAACCTTCGGGCAGACTGAGGATGCGATCGACGATCTTCTCCGCCGACTGGCTTTCGATCGGCCGGCCGCAAACGTGGCAGTGCGGAATTCCGATCCGCGCGAAAAGCACGCGCAGGTAGTCGTAAATTTCGGTCGTGGTCGCCACCGTCGAACGCGGGTTGGCGGAACCCGTGCGCTGTTCGATCGCAATCGTCGGCGTCAGGCCTTCGATGCTTTCGACATCCGGCTTCTCCATCATCTCAAGGAACTGCCGCGCGTAGGCCGAAAGCGATTCGACATAACGCCGCTGCCCTTCCGCGTAGATCGTGTCGAAGGCGAGGCTCGATTTTCCCGAACCCGAAAGCCCGGTAATCACCGAGAGCTTGCCGCGCGGAATCGCAACGTCGATATCCTTCAAATTGTGCTCGCGCGCGCCGCGAATGACGATCGCGTTGGCGCTCGTCGCGCCGTCAGGGATGCCACCACGTGCCGCATCAGAGCTTTTTTCTCGTACCTCGTCTTTCACAACGACTGCCTTTCGTCCCTCTTGCCGCGCCCTTACGGTCGCAGTTGTGATCTAGATGGCCGTGCTCCGAATTTCGGAGCACAGCGAAACGATTTAGTATAAGCCTGCCCGGCCTCACGGCGAACAACGAAGTGCCCCGGATTTTTCATCCGGCAGCGACTTGCTTTTCGCAGCCACCGCCCGCTACACTACGCGCCCATTGAAGGACGTATTTTGCACCGGCGGAACAGGAGCGGAGCGACCATGAACGGCTACTGCGGCAAAATCCTGCGCGTCAACCTGAGCAGCGGCACGATCAGCACCGAAGCGCTTGATCCGAAACTCGCGACCAAGTTCATCGGCGGCCGCGGGCTGGGAACCTATCTCCTCTCGCGCGAGATCGACGCCAAAGTCGAGCCGTTCTCGCCGGACAACAAGCTCATCTTCGTCACCGGCCCGCTGACGGGCGCGCCCATGCCGGCCGCCAGTCGCTACATGGTCGTGACCAAAAGCCCGCTTTCCGGAACCGTGGCGTGCAGCAACTCCGGCGGCTATTGGGGTCCGGAGCTGAAGTTTGCCGGCTGGGACCTGATCATTCTGGAAGGCAAGTCGCCCACCCCGTGCTACCTTTCCATCCGCGACGACAAAGTCACCCTTCACGACGCGACAAAGTACTGGGGCAGATTGGTTGGCGAAGTCACCGACGAACTGCTTGCGGAATTCGGCGATCCGAAGGCGCGCGTGGCCTGTATTGGACCGGCCGGCGAGAAACTCAGCCGCATCGCGTCCATCATGAATGAGAAGTGCCGCGCCGCCGGGCGTTCAGGCGTCGGCGCCGTGATGGGCTCCAAGAATCTGAAGGCCATTATCGTGCGCGGCAGCGGCAAAGTTCCGCCGGCCAATCCCGAAAAGTCGAAGGCACTGCTTTCCGAGTTGCTCGGCCTGATCAAAGCCAATGGCGTCACTGGCCAGGGCCTGCCGACGTTCGGCACGGCGATCCTCGTCAACATCATCAACGAAAGCGGCGTGTACCCCACGCGCAACTTCCAGACCAGCGTATTCCCGGGTGCCGACAAAGCCTCAGGCGAAGCGCTCAAGGAAAACTACCTGACGGACCGCGACGTCTGCTTCCGCTGCCCGATCGCGTGCGGCCGGTACTGCGAAGCCGACGGCGTGGAAGGCGGCGGCCCGGAGTACGAGAGCATCTGGGCGTTCTCGGCCGACGTCGGCGTCAGCGACCTGCCGACCGTCATTAAAGCCAACAAGTGGTGCAACGAGTATGGCCTGGACACCATCAGCACTGGCGCGACGATCGCCTGCGCGATGGAAATGGCCGAGCGCGGCGTGCTGAAGCCCTCCGACGTGGACGGCCCGGAGCTGAAGTTTGGCTCCGCCGAAGCCGTCGTCGAGTGGACGCGGAAGATCGGCGCGGGCGAAGGCCTCGGCGCGAAACTGGCTCAGGGGTCGTACCGTTTCGCGCAAAGTTACGGCGTGCCGGAGCTGTCGATGACGGTGAAGAAGCTCGAACTGCCCGCGTACGACCCGCGCGGCATCCAGGGCCACGGGCTGCAATACGCGACCTCCAACCGCGGCGGCTGCCACGTGCGCGGCTACATGATCTCGCCGGAAATTCTCGGCCTGCCGCAGAAGCTCGATCCGCACACGCTGGAAGGAAAAGCCGTCTGGGCCAAAGCCTTCCAGGATCTGACCGCCGTCATCGATTCGCTCGGCCTGTGCCTGTTCACGTCCTTCGCGTTGAAAGCTGAACACTACCGCGACATGTACAACGTGATCACGGGCATGGAACTCACCACCGAGGAGCTCGTGCTGGCCGGCGAACGCATCTGGAATATGGAACGCGTGTTCAATCTTGCCGCCGGCATCACTCCCGACCAGGACACGCTGCCCAAGCGTTTGCTCAAGGAGCCGCTCACCGAAGGCGCCGCGAAGGGCAAAGTGCATCAACTCGGCGAACTGCTGCCGCAGTACTATAAGGAGCGCGGCTGGAGCGCCGGTGGAATTCCGAGCGAGGACCGGCTGACGCAGTTGGCGTTGGAGTAATTCAGGCTTTAGGCAGTGGGGCTTCAGGCTTTGGGAACGCGAACACACCGAAGGCCTGAGCCAAAAGCCCAAAGGCCCGTCATGAAGATTGAAGTCCGCCTGTTCGCCACCTTCCGCGAGGGCCGGTTCAGCCGGCAGAGCTTCGACGTGACGGAGCCCTGCGCGCTGCGCGATCTGCTGAAGCTGATCGACATTCCTGAAGCGGCCGTGCATCTGCCGATGGTGAACGGAGAATACTCGACGCTGGCGCGCGTGCTACGAGATGGAGATATTGTGTCACTGTTTCCGGCGGTCGGAGGCGGTTAGAAGCAATGTATCGCCGTGCTCTTGAACGTGCAGTGAATCTCAGCGCCGGCTTCGATCTTCAGTTCCTGGAACGAGGCGTAGGTGATCAGCGCGACGAGCGGCAGGTCTCCAATCATCACGCGCACCGCGAACAGGCCGCCGCGGTTCTCCCAGCCTGCTATCTGACAGCAGAATTGGTTGCGCGCGCTCGAACCGAACGGCGTTCGCGAAAGCAGGATTTCCTCGGGGCGAATCCAGATATGCTCCACCTCGCTCACGTTTTCCGGCAGATGAATGCTCACGCCGTGAACGCCGCACACGCCCGCCGAAAACGTCTGGACGTTGAAGACATTCTGCAGCCCCAGGAACTCGGCAACAGCGCGGTCGGTCGGCCGCTGGAAGATCTCCTCCGCCGTGCCGACGCATTGCAGCTTTCCGCCGAGCAGTACGCCGATGCGCTGGCCGAGATGCAGCGCTTCGTCCACATCATGCGTCACGTGAAGAAACGTCGTCCCGCGTTGATGCTGCAGATCCTTCAGCAGATGTCGCAATCGCGCACGCACCGTCACGTCCAGCGCGGCTAGCGGCTCGTCGAGCAGCAGCACCGGCGGTTCGGTAACCAGCGCGCGAGCGAGCGCCACGCGCTGCTTTTCTCCCCCAGAAAGTCTTTCGGGAAAACGATCCAGCAGACTGCTGACGCCCAGCAACTCGATCATGTCTTGCGCGCGTTTTCGCGCCGCTTCCGCGGCCATCCCACGCGCGCGCAAACCGTAGCAGACGTTCTGCAGCACGGTCAGGTGGGGGAACAGCGCGTAGTCCTGGTACACAAGCGCGAAGTTACGGCGCTCCGGCGGCAGCGCGTCGATGCACTGGCCCTGCCACCGCACGTCACCGCTGTCGGCCCGCTGCAAGCCCGCGATGATTTCGAGTAGCACCGTCTTGCCGACGCCTGACGGCCCGAGCAGGACGAAATACTCCTGCGGCCGGAGGCTCAGGCTCACATCGCTGAGCTGGAATTTACCGAACCGTTTGCTGATCGATGCAAGTTCCAGCACGCGCGCTCAGCCCTCAATTCGCCGCGGGCGGCAAACAAAACGCAGCAACACGAAAATCGTCACGCAAACCAGCAGCAGCACCACGGCCGCCGCACGCGCGTAGCTCAGTCCGAAATCGTTGAATCGCTGGAAGACAAGCGTCGGAGTCGTCATCGGATAGTACGCGACGATCACTACCGCGCCGAACTCGCTGATGCCCCGCGCCCACATCATGATCATGCCGCTGACAATGTCGCGCCAGGCCAGCGGCAGGGAGATCGTAAAGAACACACGCCAGCTCGACGCGCCCAGTGTGCGGCCGGCTTTTTCGAGATGCTCCGGCACCGCGGCAAATCCGCTGCTGGCCGCGTTAATGAGAAACGGAACGGAGACGAATGCCATGGCGAGCGTGATCGCCGCCGCGGTTCCGACCAGATCGAGCGAGCCGAAAATCGACTGGCGGCCGATCACGGTCAGCAGCGCGATCCCGGCGCTCGAATGCGGGACGACAATCGGCAGATCGATCAGCGCCAGCAGCGCCGCCCGGCCGTAGAAACGTTTTCGCGCGAGCAAGTACGCCAGCGGCACGCCGGCCAGTGTGCAGAGCAGCGTCGCAGCGGCCGCGCAGCCGAGCGTCAGCCGCACGGACGCGAGCACTTCGCGATCCGCCGCGGCCTGCGACAGTTCGCCAAGAGAACTGCTGAGAAAAAGCCCGAGCAGCGGCGCGAGAATCAGCAGCACGATCAACGACCCCAACGCCGCGAACACCAGCGCGCTCCACGGCGCCGGTCCGGCTTTCTCCTGCGGAAGAAACCAGCGCATCACGGCTTCTCCAGGCCGGTGCAGAGCTTCTTCATCGATTCGGGTAACGCATCGAACTGTTGCGAAATCGCGGGTGATAGCGGCATCTGCGCGTTGCGCTTCATGATCTCCTGGCCTTCCGGCGAAAGAAGCAGTTCGACATATGCCAGCGCCAGTTCGCGATGCGGCGCGGCAGCAGGAACGGTGACCGCGTACACGATCGGCAACCCTTTCTGCAAGATCGTCTCGCCCGGCTTCTTCCCCGAGACCGGCACGGAGACGCCCGCGTACAAAGACGCGCGCTTTGAGGAACTCAGGTTGATCTCGTCCGGCAGGCGCAGGAATTTCAGTTTATGTTGCAGCGCAACCGAGCGATAGATGAAGAGGTAATCGATCTCGCCACTTTCGAGCAGCGCGAGCAGATCGGTTTCCTTCGGCCGCATGAATCGTTTTTCGTTCTTCGCGGCGAGTTTATCGGCGAGGCCCGGCTTCTGAAAATGCTTCTCGGCGAGCTGAAACAGCATCACCGTGCGATAGCCGCAGGGGTCGGCATTCGGATCGGCGCGTCCAAACGCAACATCGTCGCGCAGCATGATTTCCGCCCAATTTGTCGCGGTGATCTGCTCGCCCATCTTCGCTTTCGCGCCGCACGCGATCCCCAATTCATTGCACGCGAATCGAATGTTGAAGGCGGCGTGCTGCGGAATCAAAAGCTGGTCGATCACATCGAAATCGGCCGCCGCCATCACGTCGCACGGACGGCCCAATTCGCTGATCTTTCGCGCCGACTCGCGGCTGCCCGCCGCCTCCGCCTTGATCTCCACGCCCGGATGCAATTGTTGAAAGCGCGTCGAGATTTCCTTCAGCGGCACCGAAAGGCTGCCCGCGTGAAAAATGATCAGTTCCGTTGCAGACACCGTGTTACTCTTGACACTCTGTGTGCTAATGTTGCCTTGCTGAGCAGTGCCCGTGCCCGATCCACAGCCCACCGCGAGAACCAACAGAAGCGATACTCCCACCATCCACCCGCACTTTGCCAGTACCCACAGCATCTCTGCGTCCTCCGCGTCCTCTGCGGTGAGCCGTTAACCGCCGATGGACTTCAGCGTACTCAAGTCCGACGACATCCCGCAACGGGGCTTGGATGCGAGCGCCTGCTCCAGCGCCGCGCGCGCGCCAAGTTCGCGAACGCTGAAACCAAGTTCTGAAAAAAGGCATGGCCGCACGACTCCCGTGCACGACAGCCGCAGGCGATTGCAGCGCGCGCAATCACCGCCGCTGCCGCCTTCGACGATCGAAAACCGTCCTTCGCGCAGATTCATTCGCCGAATGTAGCGGACCTCCAGCCCTTCTTTGCGGCCGAAGTCCGCGACGCTCCGCGCATCAGGCTCCTCACGCGAGGATGCCATCACGCAGTTCAGCTTGATCGGCGACAGCCCCGCAGCCTGCGCCGCCGCGATGCCGTCCAGTACGCGCTGAAGTTCTCCGCCGCGCGTCAACTGAGCAAAGCGCCGCGGGTTCAGCGTATCGAGACTGACATTGACACGCATTAGCCCGGCCTTCTTCAGCGCGGCCGCGTTCTCAGCCAGCAAGATCCCGTTGGTTGTCATCGCCAGATCGCGCACGCCGGGAATCGCCGCGAGCAGCGCCACCAGCCGCTCGATGTGCCGCCGCGCCAGCGGCTCGCCGCCTGTGACGCGAATCTTCTCGATCCCCATGCTCACCGCGACGCGAGCGACTTCAGCGATTTCTTCATATGAGAGGATGTCCTCATGCGCGACCAGCGGCACGCCCTGTGGCGGCATACAATACTCACAACGCAGGTTGCAGCGATCCGTGATGCTGATGCGTAGGTACGTGATGGCGCGGCCGAACGCATCAATCATCGCGTCTCCGCCGATCAGAACCGCGACCGTAAGGGAGCGGCGGGTTGTGCAAAGGGCGTATGCCGTTCAATCCGCAATCCGCAATCTGCAATCCGCAATTCTTCATTGTCGCACCATCATGAATTCCACGCGCGTGCCCGCCGTGACTTCTTTCGCGCCAAGTGGAACCGCGAAGAACCCGTCCGCGTGCGTCAGCGACAATAGATGCGCCGAACCGTGGCACTCCAAAGGCAACACCAATCCATTTGGTGTGACCGTCGCCGGAACGAACTCCGCGCGCTCAGCCTTGCGCCGTTTGAAGCCGGCCGCCAGCGGCAGCGCGAACGTCTTCGTTCGCGATTCGGAACCGGTCAGCCGCGCGACCGCACGGAGAACCATGAGATGAAACATCAGAAATACCGAGAGCGGATTACCCGGCAGGCCGAAGACAACCTTGCCCGGCTTCGTCGCGAATGCCGTCGGTTTGCCGGGCTTGACCGCCACTCGCGAAAAGTGCAGTTTCAGCCCCGCTCGGCTAAACTCTTCGAGCGCGAAATCGTAATCGCCGACCGAGAGCCCTCCGGAGAGTGCGATCACCTCGGCCGATTGCAGCGCGGACTCAAGCGCCGCGCCAATGTCTGCCGCCGTGTCTTTCGCCGAGAACTCGCGAATCAGGTCCAGCCCATTCGCGGCCGCAAGCCCGCACAACAGCGGGCCATTGACGTTCATGATTTTTCCGGGAGCGAGCCGCGCCGGATCGTCCACAATTTCGTCGCCGGTGGAGATCACCGCCATGCGCGGCCGGCGCACGACGTCCACACTCGCGATGCCGCAGCCGGTCAGATTGGCGACGTCCAGCGGGCGCAGGAGTTGCCCGGCTTTCAGCGCGAGCCCTCCGCGTCGCATGTCTTCGCCATGCGGGCAGAAATTCGGCTGGCCGCCGGAACGCAGGCGCACGATGGCGCCGGCCTGAGCGGGCAGCAATTCAGAATCTTCGACCATCACGACGCGCAGCGTGTTTTTCGGCACAGGCGCGCCGGTCATCACCTTCACTGCAGTGCAGGCTTCGAGATTCGGAATTCCAGAGTCGCCGGCCGCGATCGTCTTCAGCACGCGATAGCAGCCATCGGTGCTCTCAGCGCAGATCGCGTAGCCATCCACAGCAGCTTTATCGAAGGGCGGCAAGTCGAGCGCCGACGCGTGATCGAAAGCCAGAACTTGGCCCAGGGCCGAGCGCGTTGGCACGATTTCAGCAGGCAGCCGCCAGCCCGCCAGCGTGTCGTCGATGGTGCGCAGCGCATCTTCCAGCGAAACAAGCGGCCCGGCGTCGTGCACGGTTTTCCTCAGTTGGCTCAGCTAAGACCTACGGCTCGTCCATCCGGCAGCACTTTCATTCGCGCCGCCGCCGGCACTTTGGGCAAACCCGGCATCGTCAGAATGCTTCCGCAGATCACCACGACAAACTCCGCGCCCGCCGCAACCCGAAGTTCATTGACCGTGATGCGGAAGTTCCGCGGCCGGCCTCGCAACGTGGGCTCATCGCTGAGCGACAAAGGCGTTTTGGCGATGCACACCGGGAAATGGCCAAACCCATTCTTGTTCAGCAGCGCCATGTCCGTCTTCGCGTTCTTGTCGAACACAACCTCGGACGCGCCGTAAACCTGCTTGGCGATCTTCGTGATCTTTTCCTTCAGCGAATCTTTCAGTTCATACAGGAAGCGCAGCTTCGACGCGCTGTTGCGTTCCACGCTGCGCAGCACGGCTTGAGCCAGCCGCGTCGCACCTTTGCCGCCTTGCGAATAATGATCGGCCAGTTCAGCCTCAACGTTCTGGCTTTTGCAGAACGCGATCACCTTCTCAATGTCCTCCGGCTTGTCATCCGTAAAGTGGTTGATCGCGATGACCGGCTCCAGTCCGAAGAGCCGGATGTTCTCGATGTGCTTGGCCAGATTTCCCAGGCCGCCGTCAGGCGAGAAACCTCCGTGGTAAGCGATTGCTTTCATTGTGACGACGATCACCACCCCCTGTGGGCGCAGTCCGGCGCTGCGGCATTTGATGTGCATGAACTTTTCGGCGCCAAGGTCCGTTGCGAAACCGGCTTCGGTGACGACGTAATCCGCCAGTTTCAGAGCCATGCGCGTGGCGATGGCGCTGTTTGTGCCTTGAGCGATATTGGCGAACGGTCCGGCGTGAACGAACGCCGGCGTGCCTTCCATCGTTTGCACGAGATTCGGATGGATCGCATCACGCAGCAGAATCTGCATCGCGCCATCGGCCTCGATCGCTTTGGCCAGAACCGGTTCGTCGTCGTAAGTGAAGCCCACGACGATCTGCCCCAGCCTGCGGCCGAGATCCTGGTAATCGCGCGCGAGGCACAAAATGGCCATAACTTCGGACGCCGGCGTGATGTTGAACCCGTCGCGACGCGGCACGCCGTTCTTGACGCCGCCCAGACCAATGATGATGTCGCGCAAAGCGCGGTCGTTGAGATCGATCACGCGGCGCAGCGCGACGCGGCGCGGATCGATGCGCAGTTCGTTGCCGTGCTGCAGATGGTTGTCCACCATGGTCGCCAGGAGGTTGTTTGCCTTCTCAACGGCGTACATGTCGCCGACGAAGTGCAGATTGATGTCTTCGGCCGGCACGACCTGGGCCTTGCCCGAACCGGTCCCGCCGCCCTTCATTCCGAAGTACGGGCCCAGCGAGGGCTCGCGCAGGCAGATCGCCGACTTGTGCCCCAGACAGCGCAGCCCGTCGCCCAGTCCGATCGTCGTGGTCGTCTTGCCTTCGCCCTGCGGCGTCGGCGTCATGGCGCTGACAAGAATCAGCTTGCCGTCTGGTTTGTCGGCGCGCGACATCAACTCGTCGATCGGAATCTTCGCGATGTAACGCCCGTGCGGCAGAATAGCCTCTGCATCGAGCCCCAGTTCTTTGGCGACTTCGCTGATCCGCCGCTGCGGCGTACCGCTTTCCACTTCATGGCTGAGCATCTGAGTGTTCATCCTTTCGCGCACACGCACGGGATTTGGCCATCCGCACAAGTCCACGCGTATGTTATTTCTGGACCGGGGAGCTAATGTCCATCATTCGTGAAAAACAGCAAATTCGTTTCGGGTTGCGATTCTCTGGAATTTCCCGCCCACGTGGTGTAGTTAGCTAAAACGTTTTAGCCGGCCGGAACGATTCATGCCTAAGAAAGCGCGTACCACCCTGAAGTCCATCGCCGAGCAGCTCGGCGTCTCCACCACCGCCGTCTCGCACGTGCTCAACGGCAACGCGCGGCTTTACCGCATCAGCCGCCAGACCGAAGAAAACGTCCAGGCCCTCGCAAGCAAACTCAGCTTCGCTCCCAACCAGCTCGCGCGCAGCCTGCGCCTGAGCCGCAGCCAAAGCATCGGACTCGTTGTCCCGGACATCTCCAATCCTTTTTTTGCGAGCACCGCGCGTGGTGTCGAAGATCAGGCTCGCCAGCGCGGCTTCAGCGTGCTGCTCTGCGATACGCAAGACAACACTGATGTGGAGAAGCAGGTTCTGCGCCTGCTCGAAAGCCGCAACGTGGATGGCCTCGTTGTGCTGCCGGTCGGACAATCGTGCGAGCATCTGCTGCGTTATGAGGACGGCCGCACGCCGCTGGTCGTCGTGGATCGCTTCTTCCCCACCCTCAAAGTCGCTTCCGTCACCTCGGACAACTACGCCGGCGCGCGCGACGCGGTCGAGCATCTTATCAGCCGCGGCCATCGCGTCATCGGCGGTCTGCAGGGCCTGCCTGGAACACTGCCTAATGAGGATCGCCTGCGCGGCTACCGTGACGCGCTCGCGCGGCATCGACTGAAACACGACGCCGCGCTGATCGCCGGCGAAGACTTTGGCGAAAGGAGCGGCTACACACATGCGCTTCGTCTGCTGAAGGCGCGTCCGGACATCACCGCGATCCTCACGCTCAGCAGCCCTATCTGCCTCGGTGCCTTCCGCGCCATGGCCGAACTCAAGCTCAAGGTGCCAGAGGACGTCTCGATCGTCTGCTTCGACGATCCGCCCTATGCGCCGTTCTTCGCGACGGCATTGACCACCGTTGCGCAGCAGAACGAAGAGATGGGGCGCCGCGCCGCGAAGATGCTCTTCGAACGCATTGAGCGCGGCGGTGGCGCCGGCCTTCGTGCCGGCGGACGCAAAGGCGAAATCGTGCAATTGCCGACAAAGCTGATCGAGCGCCAGTCGGTGCTCGACCTCGCGAAGATTCGCAGTTGAAAGGAGCATCTATGCGCAGAAACAAAACCGTACTCGCGGCGGGGCTCATCGCGCTGCTAACGATGATCGGTCAAGCCAGCGCCGAGGACCATGTGCGCCGGTTGCCCGTAAAGGAATACCTCGACAAAATGAAAGCCGGCTGGGTCGGGCAGATGGTTGGCGTGTCGTGGGGCGCTCCAACCGAATTCAAGTGGCCGGACAAGATCTGCCCCGAGGACAAGATGCCGAAGTGGCACGACGGGCTCGCCAACGAAGCCTTTGGGCAAGATGACCTGTACGTCGAGATGACCTTCCTGCGCTCCATGGAACAATACGGCCTCGATGTTTCGATCCGCCAGGCCGGGATCGATTTCGCCAACAGCGGCTATCCGCTTTGGTGTGCCAACGACGCCGGGCGCAAGAACCTGCGCAACGGCATCGCGCCGCCAGATTCCAGCCACCCGCAATTCAACAAGTGTCCCAACGACATTGATTATCAAATCGAGGCAGACTTCTCCGGCCTGATCGCGCCGGGTATGCCGAACACGGCCATTGCAATGGGCGAAAAATTCGGCCGGCTGATGAACTACGGCGATGGCATGTACGCCGGACAGTTCATGGGCGGAATGTATTGCGAAGCGTTCTTCGAAAAAGACGTCGTGAAGATCATTCAGGCCGGCCTGAAGTGCATTCCCGCCGAAAGCCAGTATGCCGAGATGGTTCGCGACATGCTGACGTGGTCGAAAGAAAACGACGACTGGCAGAAGACTTGGCAGCTTTGCCAGGAGAAGTACCGCAAGAATCCGGAGTACCAGAAAGCATCGAATGGCGGCATCGACTGCAAAATCAACGGCGCGTACGTGCTCTTGGGCCTGCTCTATGGAAAAGGCGACTTCGACAACACCATCATCATTTCCTGCCGCGGCGGCCAGGACAGCGACTGCAATCCCTCCAGTTCGGCCGGCGTGCTCTGCACCAGCGTCGGTTTCAGCAAGCTGCCGGAAAAGTACTCGAAAGGCCTGAAGGACAACGTGAAGTTCAGCCACACGGCCTACGATTTCCCGGCTCTGCTGGCCGTCTGCGAAAAACTCGCGCGGCAGTCGCTTGAAAAAGCCGGCGGCAAGGTCGAGAAGGATGCCAACGGCGAGGAAGTCTTCGTCATCCCCGCCGTTGAACCCAAGCCGAGTGCGCTCGAACTGAGCTGGAAGCCCGGCCCGATTGCCGGCAGCAAATTCACCGAAGAAGAAGCGGCGAAGATCAGCGCGCCCAGTTCGGCAAAAGCCATGGCTCAAGCCGTGGAAAAGAAGTTCCCTGGCTGGGCGATCAAGGACTGCGGCTCCGACATGGACCCTGGCTTGCGCGCCGATTTCCGCGGCAAGAAGAACGTCTTGCTCACGCACCCGCTGAACAAATCGACCGGCTGCACGCTCAGCAAGAAGGTGGAAATTCCCGCCGGCAAGAAGACGACGATCCACGTCGTTGTGTCGCACGATCCGCAGGGCGACTGGGATCTGATCGTGAAAGCCGACGGCACCGAACTATTCAAGAAACTGGTTGGCCACAAGACGGTCGCTGAAGACAACTGGCTCGTCGCCGACGTTGACCTGTCTGCAAGCGCGGGCAAGTCGGTGAATCTCGAACTCGTCAACGCCCCCAACGGCTGGTCGTGGGAAGGCGCGTACTGGGCAGAGATCTCGCTGAAGAACGAGTAAGCATATCAAAGATATATCGCGGACTGCGGTGCGAGCACGTGACCGGCGCACCGCTTTTCGTGATTTTGCATTTCGATTCGCGGCGTGGCGCGTATGATTTTCTCCCCGGCGGTTCAGCCGGTGGGAGACCATGCAAAGCACTGAAGTTCAGCCTCAAAGCCCTCTGATTTCCGACACCGAAGTCCACGCACGCCGCAGACGCGGCCTGTTGTTTTTGGGCATCGCGTGCGCGGCGGTCGGCTGCACCATGGCGCTCCAGCTCGGGCTGAACGCGAATTTCGTCGTCGATGAGATGCACCTCTCCGGTCAGCAGCAAGGCATCCTCGAAGGTTTTCGCGAAAGCTGCGGCATCCTGGCGCTGGGTGTCCTGGCTCTGATGGCGTGGATGCCCGAACCGATCATCGCCGCGCTGATGCTGGTGCTGCTGGGCCTCGGCGTCGGATCGTATACCTATGTCGATACCTTCACGTGGCTGATCATCAGCAGCGTCATCTGGAGCCAGGGACTGCACGTCTGGATGCCGCTGCCGAACTCGATGACGCTCGCGCTAGCCGAACCCGGCAAGGCCGGCCACCGGCTCGGCCAGATCCAAGCCGCCGGAAACGTGGGATCGGCCGCGGGGCTGATCGTCGCGCTGGTGCTGACAGGCTCCGGCTTTCATCTTCGCCCCATGTATTTGATCGCCGGCGCGGCGGCGCTGCTCGGGTGCGCGGCATGCTTTGGCATTCCGCGCCAGATGAAAGCCGAACGTCCGCGCTTGGTGTTCAAACGCAAGTACTCGCTCTACTACCTGCTCTGCTTCCTCGAAGGCTGGCGCAAACAGATTTGCCTCACCTTCGCCGGCTATCTGCTCGTAAAGAAATACGGCACGCCGCCGCAAACGATGCTGCTGCTCTGGATCGCCATCAATGCGGCCGGCTGGTTCGTGGCTCCGCGCGTCGGCCGCTGGATTGATCGCGCCGGCGAGAAGCGCACACTCGTTTTTTATTACATTTCCCTGACCGCGTTCTTCGTTTCGTACGCGCTGATCGAAAGCCGCTATTTTCTGTGGGCCCTGTTCATCGTGGACAATGTCTTCTTCGTCTTCACAATGGCTCTCACCACGTACGTCAATCGCATCGCACCGCAGGAAGAACACACCCCCACACTGAGCATGGGCGTGGCGATGAACCATATTGCCGCCGTGACGATGCCACTGGTGGGCGGACTGCTCTGGGACCGCTTCGGCTACAAATGGGCGTTCCTGACCGGCGTGATTACGGCCGCACTAAGCATTGTCGTGGCGCAGAAGCTCCCGTCGCGCGAACGGCTCGCGGAAGCGCCGGCGCTCGCCGCACCGGCCGGGGCGAAGTGAAGCACCATCACCACGAAAGCTGGATGCTGAGTTGCCCTCGCGTGACTTGGTCCTGATTGCGGCCCGTGAGCGCCTGCTGCACGCCGGCCATAATTCGCAGCCCTTGGTTCAGCGGCATAACCAACCCGGCCGTCGCAGCCAGCACCTCTGCTCCGCTTCCGCGCCGCACCGTGATGTTTCGATAGTTCAGTTCAACCTCCGGCTGCAGCCATTTCAGCACCTGAAAACCTGTTGCCAGGTTTGCGGTCAGCGCGCCGCGCGGATCGGTTCTGCGCGCGTTGATCGGCTGTGAGTAGCCCATTTCCGCGTTGGTGGTCCAACGGCCCCAATCTTTGGTGGCGACCAGCTCCTGCTCGACGCTCCAGAAGCCCTGCCCGCTTCCGAGCTCGCGAGAACGGCTGCGCGAGCCCGTCGGCGCGGTCGCCCCAGCGACGTAAGCGACCTCCAAGCCAAGCGCCTCGCGATTCAGAAAACGGTAGCGAGCGTTAAGCGCCGTGTCGCCAATGTTGTTTCCGCTCTCCGGACCGCGGACGCCGGGTTTGAATTCGAATCGGTTGTCGTGGACGTCATGATAGTCCGCGTGCAGCCGCAGGTCGAGATCTGGAACAACACCGACCGTGAAAAGGACAGCGGGCAGATGCGTGGCCGCCGTTCCACGCCGCCGCGTGCCACGTGAATTGTCAAAGGCGCGATTGGCGATCGAGAAGGCATACAGAAACTCGAGCTGTACATGTTGCGGGCCGATGACGGACGGATCGTCGGTGTTGAGTTTTCCGTGCTCTGGGCCGACCTCGTCGTTCGATTCCCGCTTCGTTGTCGGCGGGTTGTTGCCGTCCTCGCCAGCGGCAACCGCCGCCCACAACACCAGCGGAAGAAGGTATGCAACGCGATTGGCCATAGGATGAACTTCGCCCTATTCTCCTGCACAGTGGCTGTTTCAACATGAAATTGAGAGTGCCCTGAAGACCGCGAAGGAGCAGCAGAAAGAGCAAAAACTTTGTGCGCTCTGCGTCCCTCGCGTCTCAGCGTTGAAATAAGCGCTACACGTCGCAGATCCGGAACGCCTGCTCCAGCGACTTCAGCGGATCGCGCTTGGGGACGAATTCCTGGCCGACGAAACCTTTGTAGCCGGTTTCCACAATCGCCTTCATCACCGCCGGATAATTAATCTCCTGCGTCTCGTCGATCTCCGCTCGGCCCGGCACACCGCCGGTGTGGAAATGGCCGAGGTATTCGATGTTCGCCTTGATCGTCGCGATCAGGTCGCCTTCCATAATCTGCATGTGATAGATGTCGTATAGAAGTTTCATGCGGGGAGAGCCGATCTTCTTGCACACGTCCACGCCCCACGCGGTGTGATCGGCCATGTAATCTTTGTGGTTCACCTTGCTGTTGAGCAGTTCCAGGCACAGCGTCACTTTCTTCTGCTCGGCGTAGCCGGCCACACGCTTGAGCCCCAGCACGCAGTTCGCGGCGCCTTCTTCGTCGGACATTCCCTTGCGATTGCCGGACATGACGATCAGGTTCGGCAATTCGTTTTCAGCGGCGCAGTCGATGCCTTCCTTCACGCTCTGCTCAAGCTTGTCGTGGTTTTCTTTGCGGTTGAACGCATCGGAAATCGAGCCGCCGCCCGAACTCAACATTGCGCACGTCAGGCCGTGTTTCTTCACGGTCGGGATGTCCTTCGGTCCAAGCAACTCGATCGACTTGTAGCCGATCTTCTTGGCCGCTACACACAGTTCTTCGAGCGACATTTTGTAGCACCACTTGCTGACCGATTGGTTGATGTTGCCCTTGATCTTGTACTCGCCCTCCTCCGCAGACGCGCGCCCCAGCGCCAACGCGCCAAGCCCCGCACCGGCTGCCACGAGCGCCGTCCTGCGGCTCAACCCTTGATTCTTCATGTGGTTCCCCTCCGTTTCAAAATTGAGTACACGAGTCTATTTCGGACCGCGGATTATCCAGTGCGGATTTTGCCGCCACTGGTGCCACTGGCACGCGCCCGCGTCTTTCTGCGGGCGCTTGCCAGTGCGATGTGCCGCAGCGCGTTCGCACTGGCTAAGCCGGCCAAACAGCGGCCGGCTGAGCCAGTGGCACCAATCAGACGAACGCCTTGAGCCTTACCGGCTGCCGCCGCGCGCCCCAGTCTCCAGGCTTTTCCAGAAACACGCCAGGACAAACCGCATCGCAGAAGCGGCAGCGGCCATCCGGCTTGAGATTCCATTCCGAAATCTCCCACGAATTCCGCCCGATCACCACCTGCCCGCACTTCGAACAGTAGGTGCTGCCGCCTTCCAGATCGTCCACGTTCCCTGTGTACACGTAATGCAAACCGTTCTTGCGCGCGATTTCGCGCGCCCGCGTGAGCGTCCGCGCAGGCGTGATGGGCTTATCGAGCATCTTCCAGTCCGGATGAAATGCCGTGAAATGCAGCGGCACGTCCGGTCCCAGGTGCTCCAGAATCCAGTGCGTCTCTTCCTCGATCTCTTTGTCTGAATCGTTCTCGCCGGTAATGAGCAGCGTCGTGATTTCCAGCCAGACTTTGGTCTCTTTCCTGATGTACTCCAACGTTTCGAGCACCGGCTGCAAATGCGCGCCGCAAATCTGCCAGTAGAAGCGCTCCGTGAAAGCCTTCAGATCGACATTGGCGGCGTCCATGTGTCGGTAGAATTCCACGCGCGGCTCGGGGTTGACTTCCCCCGCCGTCTTCGCCACTGAGTTAATTCCCAGCGCTTTGCAGGCTTGCGCCACGTCGATGGCGTACTCGTGAAAAATGACGGGATCGTTGTACGTGAATGCTACGCTCGGACAATGACTGGCCTTCGCCGAACGCGCGACGAGCTGCGGCGAGGCTTCGTCGGCGAGCTTGTCCATCTCGCGCGATTTGCTGATGTCCCAGTTCTGGCAAAACTTGCACGCCAAGTTGCATCCGGCGGTGCCGAAGGAAAGAATCGGACTGCCTGGCAAAAAATGATTCAGCGGCTTTTTTTCGATAGGATCGATGCAGAAGCCGCTCGAATGTCCGTAGCTGGTCAGCACGATCTGATCGTTCTGCCTCGCTCGGACAAAACACAACCCCTGCTGTCCCTCGTGCAACTTGCAGAACCGCGGACACAGGTCGCACTGCACGCGGCCATCATCAAGTTTGTGCCAGTATTTTGTCGGAGCGATGTGATTAACGATAGCCA
Source organism: Planctomycetota bacterium (assembly GCA_036504595.1). Lineage (GTDB taxonomy): Bacteria > Planctomycetota > SZUA-567 > H5-PLA8 > H5-PLA8 > DASXUX01. The sequence continues at coordinate 428,453 of DASXUX010000042.1, forward strand.
TACGGTACCTCTCATCCTGACAGCTATTATTCTAACGTAAGTCATGCCGTCGAACAGGACTTCTTCAGCGCCGTATTGGCGCTGGACCGTTCAACCGGAGTACGTTGCGGGAATTCAGCCCAGCGTTATCATGCTCTCTTCCGGAAGGAAGAAGGGGGAGCAGTGCCATGGCACGTGTGACGTACTCCGCGGAGACGAAAACAGGTATTCTGGAGGCCACCCGGCAGGCGCGCGAAGCCGGAAAGCCTTGGGCTGAGGCGCTGGATGCCGCCAAGGCTGCCGGGTACAGCGGCAACATCAAGAGTCTGTACCAACTCATGCTGCGCGATGAAGTCAAGAACGCGCCCGAGCCACTGGTTACCTCCCAGACGCCAAGCATTTCCACGGTCGCTTCGGCGCTCGAAAAAGAAGTGGTTTCCCGCGTCACGTCGGCCCTCAAGCAGGCGAGCGCATACGAGTACAAAGCGGTGACCCTCACCACTCAGGAATCTCCTGACGCGCAACTCAACAGCCTGGGCATCGAGGGCTGGCGCCTCGTTGCGACCGTGCCGGTCAGCACCGTGCTGCTCGAAGATGGCGCGCAAGTGACGCGCATTCAATACGTCTTCCGCCGCGAAACCTCACTCGTGAAATAGTGCCACATCGATAACATGAGCCGCAAATCTGATCTGGAGACGGCCCATGCTTTACGTTGCGCTCGCACTCACCCTCGCGTTGCTTTGCTCGACCAGTTTTGCTGCCGCGCCTGAACCGTTGCCGCCCGTTCCCACGCGCCAGCAAGTGGATTGGCAGCGCGGCGAACTGACGATGTTCATCCACTTCGGCGTGAACACCTTCACCGACCGCGAATGGGGCGAAGGCTCCGAAGACGAAAAAATCTTCAATCCAGCAAAGCTCGACTGCCGCCAATGGGCTCGCGCAGCAAAGGACGGCGGCTTCCGCATTGTTATTCTCACCGCCAAACACCACGATGGCTTCTGTCTGTGGCCGAGCCGCCACACGGAGCATTCCGTCAAGAACAGCCCGTGGCGCGATGGGAAAGGCGACGTGGTGCGCGAGTTCGTCGAGGCCTGCCGCGCCGAAGGCATGAAGCCTGGCCTTTACCTCTCGCCATGGGATCGCCACGAAAAATGTTACGGCGATTCGCCAAGATACAACGAATTCTACCGCAACCAACTGACCGAACTACTCACCCACTATGGCCCGATTGCCGAAGTCTGGTTCGATGGCGCATGCGGCGAAGGCCCCAACGGCAAAAAGCAGGAATACGATTGGCCCGCCGTGCACGCGCTTGTCCGCAAGCTCCAGCCCGATGCCGTCATGTTCTCCGACGCGGGCCCGGACATTCGCTGGATCGGCAACGAAAAGGGCATCGCCGGCGATCCCTGCTGGTCCACGGTCGATCCGGCAAAGGTCCGCTTTCCCGGCGTCTCCGGTCCTGGAATTACCGAGGCGCTCCAGCATGGAGACATGGGCGGCAGCGTGTGGCGCCCCGGCGAAGCCGACGTCTCCATCCGCCCCGGCTGGTTCTGGCACGCGAAAGAAGACACACAGGTCCGCTCTGTCGAGAACCTCATCGACCTTTACTTCCAATCGGTCGGGCGGAACAGTCTGCTGCTGTTGAACGTCCCTCCCAACCGCGACGGCCTTCTGGCGGACGCCGATGTTCAACGTCTTGCCGACTTCCGAGCCGCGCGCGAAGCGCTCTTCAACACCAATCTTGCCGCCGGCAAGAAAGCCACCGCCAGCAACGTGCGCGCCAACGATGCTACTTGTGCCGCAGATCGTGCTACGGACGGAAACCTCGACACCGCTTGGGCGACGGACGATGGCGTCACCACCGGATGGCTGGAAGTCGATCTCGGCGCACCCACCGGTTTCGAAGTCGCCCGCATCCGCGAAGACATCCGCCTGGGCCAGCGCGTCTCCGCATTTCACCTTGAGTACTTCGATGCCGGAAACTGGAAGCCCATCGTCTCGGGCACCACGATCGGTTGTCAAAAACTCGAACGCTTTCCCGCTATCACCGCCCAGCGCGTGCGCCTGGTCATCGACAAGGCGCTCGCGTGCCCGGTCATTTCGGAGTTCGCACTCTTCTCACCGCAGAGACGCTGACCCGCAATCCGCAACTGGATCACTTCCTCCCGAACAGCGATCCCTTCGGTTTTGCCGCCGGCGGTGGCGGCACTATCTTCGTGTTCGACGCGGCCGGAGCCGCGGGCGCGGCTGGAGCCGGCGCGGGCGGCTTTTCGATCATCGCCTGGAACCGCGCCTTGTCGTTGGCCTTGGTCATAGCATCGGCGGCTGTAACCACCTGCGCCTGGACCTTTCTGTTCAAAGCGTCGTCAAGCGTACCCATCCCGTCGGCCCCGCCGGACTGGATCATCGTTCCGAGTTTCGAGACGAAACCTTCGCGAATGGCCGCGCTGACGCCCGGTGTGCCGACCAGCACCTCATTGGCCGCGCACCGGCCGCTGCCGTCCGCCTTGTTGACCAGGACTTGCGCCGAGACGCAGCGCAGCACATTGCCCAGCATGCCGCGCACCCACGGCTGCCGTTCGCCCGGAAACACGTTCACCAGATGCTCGACCGTCCGCGACGCTGACGCGCCGCGCATCGTCGCGAGGACCAATATGCCCATCTGCGCGACCGTGGTCGCCATTGCGATGCTGTCCGGGGATTCGAGCGCCCCGCAGTAGATCACGTCGAAACCGGCGCGTCCCGCCTGGTAAAGCGCCGCCGCGCGATCCTTCACGTGCTCGCCCAACTCCCGTTGAACGACCGCACAACGGTTGGGCGTGTGAACGTACTCGATGGGATTCTCGACGGTCAGGATCCGCCGCGATTGAGTCGTGTTGATTTCGTTGATCATCGCCGCGATCGTCGTGGACGCTCCGGCGCCGCTCGGACCGGTCAAGATCACCAGCCCCATGTGCGACTGGCACATCTCTTTCAGCGCCGGCGGAAGCCCCAAGTCCTGAAGCGCTGGCACCGCCAGCGGGATAAGACGGAAGACCGCGCCCATGCCGCTGACATGGCGGTAGCAACTCGCCCGCACCCGAACCTGGCCTTCAACCGTGTGTGCAAAAAGGCACTCGCCCTTTTGCGCGCAAGCCTCCAGCGCGCCCGGCGGAGCGATCTCTTTCAGCATCGGAGCCAACACACCGTGAAGAAGCGCGGGCTCTTCCGGCACGGCGGTTGCCTGTCCCATGCGGCGCATCCGCGGCGGTTGCCCGTCAGCCAGGAACAAGTCTGAAGCTCCGGCATCTTTGGCGCGCACCAGCAACCGATCGATTGCAGCCATGACAGTTCCTCTTCAGTCGAGAAGTCCAAATGGCGCCAAGCCCCTACTTCCTCGGCGATGCCCCCGGCGCGGGCTTCGGTGCTTCGGGGGCTGGGGCGTTTTCGGCCGGCTGTGCCTCCTCCAGGTGCTTCATGAACGCCAGCCGGTTCTTGCAGCGCATCAAAGCCGCCTCTTCGGTAACCAGCTTCTCAGCGACATAGCCCTTCAGGCACTCGTCCAGCATCAACATGCCCTGCGACTTGCCAGTCTGCATCACGTTCACCAAGCTCTGCGTTTTGCCTTCGCGAATGATATTGCTGACCGAAATCGAGTTGATCAGCAGTTCGCACGCCGCCATCCGGCTCTTTCCATCCGCACGCGGCAGCAGCAACTGTGACAGAACCATCCGCAGGGCATCCGCGATGCGTCCGCGCAACGACGCGTTGTCGTCCGCGCTTTCGCAAATCCGGTCGATGGCCTGAGCGCAATCGGGCGCCTGGACCGTGGCAAAGACCAGCAGCCCGGCCTCAGAAGCCGACAACGCCGCGCAAACCGCCTGCTCGTTACGCAACTCCCCGATGACGACAACATCCGGGTCCTCACACAAAGCCGCTTGGACCGCAGCTTCAAAATCCCCAGTGTGCGTGGAAATCTCGCGCTGCGAGATCTGGCAGGCGCGCGGCTCCAAGACGTATTCAATCGGGTCTTCCAGCGTGACGATATGACCGTTATGCGCCTGGTTGAAAGCGTCAACCATCGCCATCATCGTCGTCGTCTTTCCACTTCCCGCGGCACCTGAGATCAGCACGATTCCTTCGTTGTACGCAGGAAGTTTCGCGCACTGCGCCGGCAATCCGAGTTGTTCCAGCGGCATCAGGGGGGCCGCAGCCAGCCTCACGCAAATGTCCTGACCACGGCTATGCTTCAGCACCGTGACGCGGTAGCGATGGCCGCCGCCATCGATGTGACCGATCGTCAGTTCACCACGCTCATCCAGCAAGTGGTACTGTTGCGGCGAAAACATCTGCCGCACCACGCCCGGCATCTGCTCCGGCGGAATGATCGGCAACCCGTCCATCCCGCGCTGCTCACCCACGATCCGCAGCACCGGCGGCGCGCCAGGAGACAGGAACAGATCGCTCGCGCCCGCTTGGCGCGCGGCGCTCAGGAACTCCTCGATCGGCGGCCCGGACGCCGCAGGCACCGGCCTCGCCGGCGCTGCGGGAGCAACGATCGCCACAGGCTCTGCAATGCGCGCAGGAGCCGCCGCCGCAGGCGCCTCACGAACTTGCGCGGGCTGCGGGGCCGCTGGTGCGTGCGCGGGAGGCGGCCTGAAGGGTTGCGACGCGGCTGGCGGGCGAGGCATGGACGGCGGATGAGCTGCGTTAAGTCCTTGCGGCCGCAACGGCCGGCGCGCCGCATCGGCCAGATTGACTGCCGGTGGACGCGGAGCCATCGAGCTTGGGGGACGGATCACCAGACGCGGCGACGAAGCCGGTGCCGCCGCTGGCTGCGCCGAAGGCTGCGCTGTGCTGGAAGGCGAGCCGCTCCCGCCCTGCTCCAGTTCCGCCTGCAATGACGGGGGAATCAGGCCGGCGATGCAGAGGAACTCGTACAGCGGAGTCGATGTCGCGGCGGCTTGAGCGAGGAAGGGCGCAAGTCTCTCGGGCGAAAGCACCCCGCGCTCCACGACCAGCTTCTCCGTTTCCGCATCGCTAAGCCGCACGGCCACGTTGATTCCCTCCACCAGCCGTCACTTCGACTGCATCTTGTCCAAAAGTGCACATGTGACCGTAGGACATTTTGCCAAAATTGTCCGCTTCAGGCTCGGGCAATTCAGCGAAATGCCCTACAAACTTCCGTCCAAGACTGCACACGTGCAGCGCAGGACATTTTGCCAAAATTGTCCGCTTCAGCATCGGGCAATTCAGCGAAATGCCCTACAAACTTCTGTCCAAGACTGCACCTGTGCATATCGACCTGTCATTACAAGCTCAGTTTCACCCCGTATTCCCCTCTATCCGTTCGCCGCTTCCGCCGCCATTTCCTCAAACGTCTTCGCCCGTCGAGCCAGCGTTAGCTTCCCACCGTCCAGCATCACTTCAGGCGGCCGAGGTCTCAGGTTGTACTCGCTCGCCATGACGTAGCCATACGCTCCGGCGTTGTGCAGAGCGATCAGATCGCCCCGCCGCAGTTCCGGCAACGCACGCGGGCCCGCTTTATTTTCTTCTCCCGAACCGCGCGTGAAAATGTCGCCGCTCTCGCAAATGTAGCCCGCGACAAAATACGGTTTCTTCGGTCCATCGGGATTCGTCAAGTTGCTGATCTCATGGTAGCTGCCGTACATCGTCGGCCGCACCAGATGATTGAATCCCGTCGCGATTCCCGCGAACGTTTTTCCGTACGGCGTCTCCTTGAGCGTGTTGACTTTCGCCACCAAGTACCCCGCCTCTGCGATCGGAAAGCGCCCCGGCTCCAGCATCAGCGTCAACTCTTTGCCGATCTGTTTGCAGAACGCACCGAAGTGCTCCGTCAGCATCGCGCCGAACGCATTCAGGTCCAACGGCTTCTCGCCCGGTTTGTAGGGAACGCCCAGTCCGCCGCCAAAATTCACGTACTGCAAATCCGGCGCTGCATTGTGCCGCAGCACGCCCAGCAAGATCTCCACCGCCTGAGCAAACCGGTCCACGCCGCGCACGCCCGAACCAATGTGCTGATGCACGCCGATCAGTTTCAAGCCGCGCGCCTTGACGATCTCCATCGCCTGCGGCACGTGCTCCCAGGGAATCCCGAACTTGCTCTCCGGCCCGCACGTAATCACGTGGTCGTGATGCCCGCCGCCCACCGGCCCATTAATGCGAATGAAGCACGAGCCGCCCGCCGGCACATCCCCCAGCCGCTGCAAGCTGTCGCAGTTGATAAAGATCTTGCCGTTCGGCTCCCCCTTCCCTTCGAGGGAAGGTTGGGGGGGTAGGTTTGAAAGCTTCACCGCTGCCGAAAACTCTTCGTCCGAAACGTTGTTGTTCGTGTAGATCATCACCGGCGCGCCGAGCTTCTGCGCCAGCAGAATTTCCGCCAGGCTCACACAATCGACGCCAAACCCGGCGCCAAAAATCGTCCGCAGCACCTCGCGGTTTGAGTTCGCCTTCATCGCATAGAGCAGGCGCGTCTTCGGCCAGGTGACCGCTTCACGCAGCGAGTTGCAGCGCTCCAGAATCGTGGCCTTGTCATACACATACACGGGCGTGCCGAACTGTTCAGCCGCCTGAATCAACCCCTGCCGCAACGCCGGTTCCACTTTGACTCCTTTGTACCGCAGGCCTCCGGCCTGTCTCTCCGTGCTGTTCGTAGTGCGGGCGTCCCGCCCGCTGCCCCTGCCGTTCTCCCCTCCCCTTCGAGGGGCGGGGTCGGGGGAGAGGTTTGCGGCAACGCCGCAATACTCCGGTTCCCCTCTCCCCCGCGAGGGAGAGGGGTTAGGGGTGAGGGGGTGCCGCTCGCAGCACCGCCCCGCCCACCCGAATTCAGCAGTTTCTCTCTAGCGCGTGGTAAGTCAAGGAAGGTGTCAGGTGGTCTGGTCGTCTGGTGTGCCCGCGTTTGTGATTTGCTGTTTCCGTCGAAATTAGGATTATGCGCTTGCCGTTCACGCCAAGTGATGTGTTGGTTGGAATGTGCTTCGGCCACGGCGTCAGCGCCAGTGGCGTCCACTTGTCCATAGCGGCTCGCCGTATCGCGACAACAAATCCGTGCCTCGTCTTTCGCGCTCCGTCCCTGTGGCCAGTCTCCCAGACACCAGACCACCAGGCCCTACAGCACCAAATCCAGCGTCTGCGCCGCGTACGCATGGCTGGCTATCGCCTGCTGCTGCAGCGCCCGCGAACCCTTCTCCAGTTCCACCGTGGCCCAGCCGGAAAACTCCGCAGCCAGAAGCGTATCGACGAACTCCTCCAGCTCAAGCGTCCCCTTTCCAAGTTCGACGGTCTGGAAGCGGTGCGCCGGCTCGCCCTTCTTCTTCTTTGCGGTGGACGGCTTGATGTCGCGCAGATGCACCGCGGCGATGCGCTTCTTGTGCTCCTTGATGAACTTGGCCTGCGGGATGTCCGCCGCGGCCAAAAACCCGACGTCCACGCAAAGCTTCATGGCCGCGGGGTCGGAGTATTCGATGAAGGCATCGAGCATCTTGACGCTGTCGATCAGCGTCCCCATTTCCGGGTGCAGGCAGGGCAGGATGCCCAGCTCCTGTGTGCGTCGGGCGATTTCACCATAGGCCGTTGCCACAGGGATCAGGTCCGCCTCGTCCTCCAGCGGCTGATCGGGATTCGGGCGCGGTGGCATCAGCGTCAGGATCTTCGCGTTGGCGCCCTTCAGGAAGCGCACGATATTCAGGCTGCGCTCCACTTCTTCTTCAAGGCTCATCCCCGGCCACTTCGCGCCGACCGTGGTGATCGCAATAAGCTGCATCTGGTGCTGCGACAGGATTTCATTGAAAACGTCTACGCGGTCTTCGAACTGCTCGACGACGCCGATCGTCGTTTCGATTCCGCGAAAGCCAGCCTTCTCGATATCGGCCAATGCGTTGATAAACCCGTCGTCGCCCCACGGAGCCGTGTGGCACGCCAATTCGATGTCAGCCATGGAAGTACTTGTTTCCGTGAAGAAATGAACCGTCAGCCGCTGTCGCACATTGACAGCTTGTTCTTAGATTATAGCTCAAGCGCAGAAATCCGTCTAACCGGTATTATTATCTCAGTTCTCGACTACCTCTACTGTGACCTTTTCAGCCGCTCCCACGCCGCCCCTTCGCTCTTGGGAGAGTTCGCGAATCTCGCTTGCGCGGCCAAGAGCCAAGAGCGAAGAGCCCAGCCGGAATGAATGAACAGAAACGCTGACAGTAGAACTACTGGCTACTGGCTACTGACTACCACTCATCCGCCCATCAGAATCTTGAAGTTCTTGGGCCCGTTCTCCTGCATCCACTTGCGGTATACTTCCTCCAGTTTCGACGGGCTGAAGCCGAACGCCTCCTCCATTGCTTTCGCCTCGGGCTTCCCTTCCTTGATCTTGTGGATCATGTTTGGCAGCTTCTGAACGTCCTGGAAGCTGCGATACAAAAACTCCAGCTTCGACCACGCAAAAGCATATCCCGGCAAATCCATGCCGCCACGCGGCCGTTCCCGCATTTCCTCCCAGGTCGGAATATTCCCCGACTTCACCTCGCGCGCCAGAAACAATGCCCGGTCGTCTTGCTCGCGATGATTGTTTTTCTTTTCGCGCGCATACCAGAACTCGATGAACTGCGCCATGCCCTCATGCAGCCAGCGGGCGAGTTCCACGTCTTCTCCGGTCAGTTGTAAGAACGCATGCGTGCATTCGTGGTGCAACGTGTTCATTGCGTTGTCCTCGGCGCGAGAACCCAGGCGCTCCGTCATGATCGGGATGCAGATGTGCACGTCGCGTCCCTGAGCCGAGAAGTACCCGCCCGAATATCCCGCGCCCGGTGACCCATCGATCTCCGCGGCAAAGTTCTGGAACTGGCCGTATTTTTCAAAATAATAAATCGGCATCTTGTTGTTCCAGAGTTTGTCGCTTTCCTTGTGCTTCAATACCACGCACAGCCGGTCATAAAGCCGCTCGTTCCACGCGGCGAACATCTCCAGCTTCGGCGCGCCGCAGTTCGTAAAGCAATAGAAGTGCTTGGTCTCCTTCATCAGCCACGCGCCGCCGAGCTTCTTCAATTCCTCCTGGCGCTTGTCCAGAAAGGCCTTCATCTCTTCCGCACTGCGCGCTGGTACGTTCTTCTTGCCGAACTTCTTGGCAAAATCCTCTAGGCTCCCGGTCGATTCCTCGTCGGACTCCCCGTCGGGACCAACTTTCACAATGCGGATCTTCTTGTCGTCTTTCTTTTTCTCCGGTGGAGTCTCGACTTTCTTGGTCGCCGCAATCGCCGCCAGCATCGCCTCGCTCTTGGCGCGGTAAGACGCATCGACGCCGATCGTGGCGTTCAATTCCGCTTCGGCCTCATCGAAAAGCTTGTTCTTGAATAAGTACTGCCCGATCTTGAACCGGTCCGCTGCAGCCGCCGGTGGCGTGACCTGCTTGTAGCACTGCGCGACTTCCTTCGGGTCAAGTTTCTCCAGCGCAATCGTCAGCAGCGCGCCCCCCGATGGCCGCAACGTGACGGCTTCCGGCGTAACCTTGCTGATGTCACAGGGTGCAACCTGCCCGCTGGGAAGCTTGACCGTGACCCGCTCCGCGCAAATCGCGGCGCTGGAGAGAACCAATAGAAGACCCGACAAGACCATGCACCGTGTGCAAATCCGGCCTGTTTTCATAGGAAGCCCCTCGGTCAACCCGTAAGAGATGACACAAATGTATACTGTTAGACGCCCAAAATCAATATTCGCTCCGTTAAATCCACAAGCAGTTTCAAGAACCCGTAGCACGGGGCTCCCCGCTCTTTATGCCGCCACCGCTTCTTTTTCGTGCACCGTTGCAGCGGCCCCGCCGAACGCCTTGTCGATAACAGCTTTTTCCGGCGCTTTTGTCAGCAGGCTGACAACCGGCACAATCACAAACGGCAACAGCATCGCGACACACGAAATCTTCGTTGAATACATCTGGTACGTCGCCATGCCGTCAGCGAACTTCAGCACCAGCCACAGCATTGAACCGCCGGTCACCAGCAACGCCGTAACCATCGACGCCAGAACGCTTAACGCCGTCGTGCGCTTCCAGTACAGGCCATAAATGAACGGGGCCATGAACGCGCCCGCCACCACGCCCCAGGACAGCGACATCAGGGTAACGATGAAGGCGATCTTATACGTCGCGATCAACCAGGAAATCACCACAAAAACGGCGCTCATGGCGCGGATCATCAGCAGAGACTTTTCCTTCGGCACGGCTGGGTTGATGTGCCCCTTGTACAGGTCGATCGAAATCGCGCCCGCCGCGACCAGCACCAGCGAGGAAAGCGTGGACATCGACGCCGACAGGATCAGCAGAATGATCAGAGCGAGCAGCCACGCCGGCAAGTTCGTCGTCAGCATCTGCGGAATCATCAGATCGAAGTCAGGCTTCTGCGTCCCGGCGATGACCGGCACCGTCTCAAAGGACAGGTGCGTCATGCTGCCCGTGAAATAGGCTGCGCCCGCAATAATCAGAGCAAACACGGTCGTGGCGATGGCCGCCTTAACGATGATGCGGTCGTTCTTGATGGCATAGAACTTCTGCACCATCTGCGGCATGCCCCAGGTGCCGAACGAGGTCATGAATACCAGTGAGGCCACCGTCCAGAAGTCCGGTTGCTTCGCCGGCGGCACATGCTCAGCGTACTTTGCTGAAATGTTCGCAATCACGTGCTCGCTGCCGCCGAACTTCCCCACCAGCATCCACACCATCACCAGCGAACCGCCGAGCATGATGATGCCCTGCACAAAATCGGTCAGATTCACGGCGAAATAACCGCCCAGCACCAGGTAAACGCCCGTGATCAGCGTCATCCACAGCAGCGCCGACTCGTACGAAATGCCAAAGCGTTCGCCAAACAGATTCCCCAGCCCCTTGAACACCGACGCCGTGTAAGGCGTCAGGAAGATGAAGATGATAATCGCGGCGATAATTTTCAAATAGCTCGCATCGAAACGCTCGTGGAAAAACTCCGGCATCGTCATCGCATTCAGGTTCTGCGTCATCCGCCGCGTGCGCCCGCCCAGCACCAGCCACGCCAGCAATGACCCGCCGACCGCGTTGCCCAGAGCGATCCAGAGCGCGTTGAGCCCGAACTTCCAGCCCAGTTGCCCCGCGAACCCCACGAACAGCACCGCCGAAAAGTACGTGGTTCCATAGGCAAAGGCGCTCATCCACAGCCCGATATCCCGCCCGCCCAAATAGAAATCGTTCAGGGTTTTTGTCTTCTTCATCCCCCATATGCCAATGCCCACCATCACCACAAAGAAGACACCCAGCGAGATCACCGTTTCCATGAAGCCCCCAACACACCAATTATTTGCGTAGTTCTCTGTTCGTGCCTCGCAGTATGTCGTTCATAGTTCGAGGTCGAAGCGATCGAACCCCAAACCGTGAACCACGAACTCTGAACCCTGGACCCCGAACCCTGAACCCTGAACTCCGAACCCTGAACCCCGCCGTTAGAGCTTGCGCCGATCGATCACCCGCACCGCCTTCCCGGCCGTGCGTTCCAGCGTTTGCGGAGCGACCAGTTTCAGATTCACACTGATGCCTGTCACCGACTGGATTTCGCGGTCAATCCGTTCGCGCAATTCCTGCATCTTGCGCATTTCGTCCGAGAAATCTTCCGGCCGCACTTCCACATGCACGGTCACTTCGTCCATCGGGCCCGGCCGATCGACTTCGATGAGGTAGTGCGGAGCCGTCCCTTCGACGCGCAGCAACGCCTCCTCAATCTGCGACGGGAACACGTTGACGCCACGAATAATCAGCATGTCATCCGTGCGCCCCGCAATGCGGCTCATGCGCACGCCCGTGCGCCCGCAGGGACAGGGTGAGTGATCTAACTTGGCAATATCGCGCGTCCGATAGCGCAGCAGCGGAAACGCCTGCTTCGTCAGCGCCGTGAAAACCAGCTCTCCGTACTCGCCGTCAGCAACCGCCTCCATCGTCTCCGGGTTGATCACTTCGACAAGGAAATGGTCTTCCTGAATGTGCATCCCGTTCCGGCAGTAACACTCCCCGCTTACCCCTGGCCCGATGACTTCGCTCAGCCCGTAGTTGTTGAAGGCCAGAATGCCCAGTTCGCTCTCGATCCGCCGGCGCATGTCCTCTGTCCACGGCTCCCCGCCGAAATGCCCGAACTTCAGCCCCAGAGTCCGCGGATCGATCCCGTCGGCCCGCGCTACTTCAGCGATGTTGAGCGCGTAGCTGGGCGTGCAGACCAGCACTTCCGAACGCAGATCCTGCAAAATCATCACCTGCCGCCGCGTATTGCCGCCTGCAACCGGCACCACCCCCGCGCCCACGCGCTCCACGCCGTAATGCAGTCCGAAACCGCCCGTAAACAGCCCGTATCCAAACGCGATGTGCACCGTATGTTCCGGCAGCAGTCCGCCCGCCACCAGAAACCGCGCGCACATCTCCGCCCACATCTTCAGGTCATCGGCCGTATACGCCACAAACGTCGGCTTGCCCGTCGTTCCCGACGACCCATGAATCCGCGCGATCTGAGCTCGCGGCACCGCCAGGAATCCCAGCGGATAATGTTCCCGCAAATCAGCCTTCGTCGTGAGCGGAAGCCGCTGCACGTCGCCCAGCGTCTGGATGGATTCCGGCGTGATTTTCTGCCGCGCAAAAATCTCTTCGTAAAACGGCACCCGCGAGACCCGCCCAACCACGTCGCGCAGCCGCTTGAGCTGCACCGCCCGCAATTCCGCCGTGCTCATCGTCTCGGCAGGATCAAAAATCTTGTTCTCAAATTGCATGTCTTGCATTTCCTATGAAACGCAGGCCATCACAGGCCTCACTTCTGAATTCTGCATTCTGAACTCTGAATTACCCCAGCAGATCGCGCCCTCGAATCACCTCAAACCCCTTGCTCTCCAGCGTCTGGATCGCCGCATCCGGCTGCTCAAAGCGGAAGATCAGCGTCGTGCGATCGCTGTAGGCGTAGATGTACTCCACGTTGATCGACGCCTGTTCCAGATGCTCCAGCAGCTTCGCCAGCGACCCGGGTGCGTCGGCGACGCTTACCGCGACCACTTCCGTCACCCGCACCACGCACCCGGCCTGCTCCAGCACCGCCTTGGCCTTCTGCCAATCCTTCACGATCAGCCGCAGAATCCCGAACTGAGTCGTGTCCGCCAGCGACAGACACAAAATGCTGACTCCCGCCTCTCCCAGCACTCGGCAAGGATGCGAAAGCTGCCCCGGCTTATTTTCCATGAACACCGAAAGCTGCGTGATCTTCATCGTGCCCCCCGATTAATTAAAAATTAAAAACTCAAAATTAAAAATTGCGGCTGTCGAAGGGCTGAACAATCAGCCACTAATTTTGACTTTTTAATTTTTAATTTTTAATTCTCCTTCCTATCTCGAACGCCTCTTCATTCACGGAACGAATCTTTTCAGGAAGGTTGGACTCCAGCGCCGCTCGCCAGTGTTCTTCGGGAATCGGCAACAACCTGCTGAGCGCCCCCAGCAGCGCCACATTGATCGATTTCTTGTTTGAAAGCTTCCCCAGATCGATCAGCTCCGGCGTCAGAGCCTTCCCCGTAGCCTTCAGCCGCCCGCGGTTCGCATCCAACTCCGCCGCTTCCAGTACGACCAAGTAATCCGCCTCGCCGGCCGGCACCATGGGGCTGAGCACTTCGCTACCGAAGCGCACATCGCTCGACACCGACCCGCCCCGCTGGCTCATCCCGTGCAGCTCGCTCTTCTTGACTTCCAGCCCCGCGCGAAACGCCGCGTCCGCCAGGATATCCGACGCCTTGATGACGCCCTGCCCGCCCAGGCCCGCAAAGACCACGTTGATCACTTTCTCAGTCATCAGCCGCATTCCTCATTCATCATTCCGCATTCATCATTCTTCTGTTTCTGCTGAGCATTCGTCTTGTCGTACTCTCGAATCTTGCCGCCCGCCAAGATGCACGGCTGCCGCGTGATGATCACGCAGCACTGGCCCGAATTCAGTGCTTCCGTCAGAGTCTTCGTAAACGCCCCCGCCTCATTCGGATTCACCACCTCCACGAACTCAATCCCCAGCCCCTTCGCAAAGCCTTCGAAGCTCAGTTTGTTCGTCGCCGAATGATCCAGCCTGCGCCCCGTCCCCGGATGCTCTTGCTGCCCGGTCATCGCCGTCGTGCCGTTATCGACGATGACCACGACGTGCCCCGTCGGCGGCGGATTGTAGATCATCTCCGCCAGCCCCGTCAGCCCACTGTGCACAAACGTGCTGTCGCCGATCACGCTGACGACTTTCTTCGCCTGCTCCGGCGGGAGAACATGCCGCATTCCCAGGCCCACGGTGATCGACGCACCCATGCATACGCACGTGTCCATCGCTTCGAACGGCGGCAGCACGCCCAGCGTGTAACAGCCAATGTCCCCCGCCACGATGCATTCCTGACGCTTGAATTCTTCGAACACGACGCGGTGCGGGCAACCCATACAAAGCTGCGGCGGTTTGCCCTTCGGTGGAGCCGCCTCGGGCGTCGTGTCGCCGGCGAGAATCCGCCGCACGCGAGCCACATCCAATTCGTTGAAGCGGTACATCTCCGCCTTCGCTTCGACCGCAATCCCCGCCGCGCGGATCGCATCCGCCAGATACGGGTCGCCTTCTTCGATGACCACGCAGCGCTTTACGCTGCTGGCAAACTTCCGGATCGCTTCGATCGGCAGCGGATAGGTCATCCCGAGCTTCAGCACGCTCGCCTGCGGAGCCGCCTCTCGCGCATGCATGTACGAAATGCCCGAGGTAATCAGCCCCAGCGCGCCATCATTTTTATGCACGATCGTCGGACCGCTGGTCTCGTTCCATTGAGCCAACTGCGCCAGCTTCTCGCGCAACCGCCTATGAGCTGGCCGCGCATACGCCGGGATCATCACGCGCGATTTGATATCGCGCTGAAACTTCGCCGCCGGCCGGGTAGCGCCGGCCTCCGTGCCGGCCGGGTTTACGATCGTCTTCGCGTGACACACGCGCGTGGTCATTCGCAGCAAAACCGGGATGTGAAACCGCTCCGACAGTTCGTACGCCAGATGCGTGAAGTCGTAAGCTTCCTGCGAATCGGACGGCTCCAGCATCGGCAAGCCCGCCGCGACCGCGTAGTGCCGGTTGTCCTGCTCGTTTTGGCTGGACGCCATCCCCGGATCGTCAGCGGAAACCACAATCAATCCGCCCGTGACACCCGTGTACGCCGCCGTAAAGAGCGGGTCGGCCGCCACGTTAAGCCCCACGTGCTTCATGGTGACGATCGCACGCGCCCCGCCGTACGCCGCGCCCAGCCCGACTTCCAGCGCGACTTTCTCATTCGGAGCCCACTGCGCTTTGCCGCCCAGCTTCGAGAACTCTTCGAGTATCTCCGTCGATGGCGTCCCCGGATACCCCGTCCCCAGCGCCACCCCCGCATCTCTCGCAGCCAGCGCCACCGCCTCGTCACCACTCAGTAATTTCCGTTCTTTTCCGCTCATCCGTTTTCCAATCGCCTTCTGTCATGAATGGGATCTGCTTTGCTGCCTCTCCATGTCTCCGCGTCTCCGCGTCCCCGCGTCGCCGTTTCCCCCCGTCTCCCCTTCTCCCCGTCTCCCCGTCTCTCCGTTCCCGCCTCCTGCATCCTGCCTACTTGCTGTTCGTGCCGTTGCTCCTGCCTACTGCCTCCCGCCTCCTGCCTACTGCTGTTCCCAGCTCCCCTGCCACGAATTTCCCGTCGGCTCCGGCTCCGCACCTTCTGCCGGCAGCTTTGCCGAAAGCCATTCCGGCGGCCGAACCGGCCGGCCATTCGCGCCGATGATCGCATGCACCGTATGCCCGTGCACCACGCGCTGCTCATCGGCCGCGTGAACCACCGTCACATCGAACCGCATGCGCGCTTTTCCAACCAGCGAGACTCGCGTGGTCACGCGCAACTCGTCGTCGTAGCGCGCCTTTCCGTGATAGAACACATGCGCTTCCACCAGCGGCAAGCGGATGCCGCGCTGCTCCATTGACGAATACGGCAACTCCATCGCGCGAAGCAGTTCGCTCCGTCCGCACTCGAACCACTCCAGCGGACGGGAGTTATAGTAAGTCCCCATCTGGTCTGTTTCGCTGTAACGAACCCTCAACAAACACGAATGTTCAACGACACCCATCAACTTCCGTCCTTTCCCTCATGAAAAACGCCGCGCGAATGTAGCCCACCGCCTACCCCTTCGGCAAGCTCTGATTGGTAGTTGGTGAGTGGTACTTGGTGGAATGGTACTTGGTGAGCGGTGGCTGGTGGTCTGGTGGTCTGGTAGTCTGGTAGTCTGGTGGTCTGGCGAGCGCACGCCTTTCCCAAAGCTAAGAGCTAAGAGCCAAGCGCCTCAGGCATCGGCGCAACCGCACCCACGCCGAAAGTCACTTCGCATCGCCGGCTCTTCGTTGCAGAATGCGCCGTCAAAATCGGAGGACACTTCATGAAACGCGTAGCGTCCCTTCTTCTATTCCTCGCGACGCTCCTCACCAGTGCCTCAACAACCCTTCAAGCCGGAGAGGGCCCGGACGTGCAGCGCATCCACATCGTACACTTCTCGCACCAGGACGTCGGCTTCACCGACATGCCCGGCGTCTGCCGCGAACTTCAGCAGCGTTACCTCGACTGCGCCATCGATGCCATCCTCGCGTCGATGACCGGGCCGGACGAAGGCAAGTTCTACTGGACCGTCGAATCTCTCCTCGTCGTGGACGACTGGTGGCGCAACGCGTCGGAACCGCGCCGGCAAGATCTCCTGAGAGCCGTCTCCAGCGGCCAGTTGGATATCGCTGCCTTGCCGATGAACCAGGCCCCGTTCCTCAACGCCGCGCAATGGAAAACGATGCTGCACTGGATTCCCGACGATCTCTGGAAGCAGCTCAATCCTACCGTCGCACTGCAGGACGACGTCAACGGCTGCCCGCGGGCCGGAGCGCTCGGGTTGCTCGACCGCGGCGTAAAGAACCTTTTCATGAGCATCAACGGTGACAGCGGCGGACCGCCGCTCTACCGGCCGTCTGCGTTCTGGTGGAAGATGCCCGACGGCCGCCGCCTGCTGGTCTGGCTGAATTACTCGTATCCGGATGGCTACGATTTCTTCGAAACCGCTCATTGGCGTCGCGGTCCCGTTCCGCAAGCCGCCGATGCCACATTCCGTCCGCCGCGAAGTGGCGATTTCTTCCGCACCGACGAAGCCTCTCTCCGAGCCGCCCACGCGCAGTGCACCCGCCGCCTCGTGCAGCTCAAACGCGAAGGCTACGCATACAGCGAACTGATCATCTCCATGACCAATCACTGGCGCATGGATAACGACCCGCCGTTCCTTCCGCTCGCGAATTTCATCGCCGCGTGGAACAAACTCGGACTGAGGCCCGAACTGCGCTTCACCACCGTATCCAAAGCCATGGCCGCTATGGAACCGCTCGTTTCGAAAGCGCCGGAATACGAGGGCGAATTCACTGACTGGTGGGCCAACGGCACCGCCAGCGCCCCGCGCGAAACCTCCGCCAGCCGTCTGGCCAAGTTCAACCTGGAAGCCGCACAGTCGCCGCTCTGGGGCCCGCTTGAGGAACGCGTCGTCCGCAAGATCGATTCGCTGTACAAGGATCTCTGCTTGTTCGACGAACACACGTGGGGCTCCAGCATGAGCGTCGCGCTGCCGTGGAATCTGGACACGCAGGGCCAGTTCGCCGAAAAAGCGATGTTCGCCTACCGCCCCAAAGCACAGTCCGAATGGCTGCTCGCTCAGCGCGCCCGCACGCGCCTGTTGCGCGAGGGCGACGGCCTGTTTGTCGCGAACACTTCCGCCGAACCCTTCAGCGGCTGGGTCTACCTGAACACCTCCTGCCTGCGCGGCAGCTTCAAATCGCTGCGCCCGGCAAACGGCGGCGATCCGATTGCGCTGCAGTTTCTGCCCGGCATCCAGCCATGGGGCCGCCCGCACAAACCCACGGACCTCACGCGCGAAAACACCGCCGCCGTCTTCCCCGACAACGTTCCGAACCTGGCCGCACGCTTCTGGGTCGAAAATCTCGCCCCGCAAAGCTTCCTGCGTCTGCGGCCCGAAGCTCAGACGGCCGAAGACCGCGCGCCCGCTGGGGCCCCGCCGGAAGTCGCTCTCGATCCCGACGGCTGGCCCACGTCCGCCAAATGGCCGAAGATGACCAAACCCCTTTTCACCGAAGGCATCGGCAACTTCACCGCTGTGAAAGTCAACGCCTTCTCCGCGCGTTGGACGCTCTCCGACCTGGCCAACTCGCGCGGCCCGCGCAACGAAACTCTGCGCAAAGAGAAGATCGAACAGACGCAAGCGACGGCCGACGGCAAAGCCGCGCTCGTTGAGACGCCGCATAGCCTGCAATACACGCAGTGGCTCAGCCATCCGCGCCTGAAGTACGCGGTGCGCTCACTTGAATTGTGGAAACATCAGCCCCGTGCGCGTCTGACGCTGAAGCTCTATCGCCTCTCGTCCGACGATCCCGAAGCGTTCTTCGCGACCTTCCCGCTCCCGTGCGAAAACGTTCTCCCGACGCTCAGTTCCGGCGGCGTGAAGTTCACTCCGTATAAAGACCAGATCCCCGGCACGTGCCGCGATCACTTCGCCATCGACGGCTGGGCGCACTACGCCACGCCCGACGGCCACTGGGTCTGGAGCACCCGCGACGCGCCGCTGATGACGTTCGGCGCCCCGCACATCTGGGAACGCCTCACCGCCCCGCCCGCCGGCACGAACCGGGTGCTGTCGATGTTCTTCAACAATTTCTGGTACACCAACTTCGTCGGCGACCAGCACGGCGCGATGGAATTCCAGTTCGACCTGGCCTGGCGAGCCGATCTCCCCGACGCCGCCTCGCTCGGAAATGCCCTCAGCGCCCAGCCCTTCGTGCTGCTCAACGACGCCTCTCAGGAGTCCCCCATCTTCATGGATCGCCTGCACAAACCGTAAGCGGTGTGCGTGTGCCACTGTTCCGGCTGCGGCACCGCCGCGCGACGCACAGAACTCAATAGGGCAGTTTTTAGTTTTAATTTTTGAGTTTTGAGTGAAGGGCTCCCGCCTCCCGCCGCCTGCCTCCTCACTGTTCCGTTCCTGCCTACTGCCGCTGCCAACTGCCTACTCGCCGTTAAGGGAACACCCTGAACTCCCAAATCGAATACCCCCACTCCGTCCCGCGCTGCGTCCCATTCATGCGCACGTAGCGAGCTTCGCGCGGCTTGAAGCTGAGCGAATCCAATCCGCCTTTCCCATTCGTCTTCTTGGCGACTTCGTCCCACTTCTGGCCGTCGTTCGAAATCTCAATCGCGTACACCTTCCCATACGCCCCTTCCCACAGCAGTTCCACGCGCGAGATTGTCTCCGCCTTGCCCAGGTCCACCATCAGCCACTGCGGGTCGCTGAACTCCGACGACCAGCGCGTGTCCGGGCGGCCATCGACCGCATTCGCCGCCGGATAAGTCTGCCCGTCTTTAGTGAGCTCCGACGCCGCCGTCGCTTTCTTTCCGACCGCCAGCCCCGCGCGCGCTTTCCGTTCCTGTTCCGTGAGCACCTGGAAATCGCGCAAGCTGCAAGTGGGGCGGGCGTCCCTGCCCGCCTGGGTAGCGCCGGCCTCCGCGCCGGCCCTCCGGTCCCCCTCTCCCCCGCGAGGGAGAGGGGTTAGGGGTGAGGGGGCACCCGGGATCAGCGCCGCCTCAAGCTGATACTTGCCCGACTCCGCCGGCACCGCACACGACAGCGTTACGCGCTTGTCGCCCAACGCCGGAACTTCAAGCGGCCCATCCTGCTTACTGATCTCTTTTCCGTCTCTCAGCAGACGCAGGCTCACCTTCCCGCTCCAGTCCTGATACAGATCGTTGATGACGACCACCGGCACGTCGCGCTTTTCGCCGCCCGGCAGTTCATCGGCCCACAGGTCGATCATGATCCCCACCGGCGCGAACGAATCCCGCACGTACTTGTAGAACTGCGGCTCCCACGTCAGCTTCTCCACGTCCGTCCAGTGGTCACTCGTCTGCCCGTCCGCCCGCGAATAGCCGACCGCGCAAAAATGCAGCACGCCCGCGCACTTGCGGTGACTGCGCCAGAACTCCGTCTCCGCCGCCAGATATCGCGCGTAAAGCTCCCGCCGCTGTTCTGTGGTGGAATCCGGGCCGAGCAGATTCTTGTACAAATCCTTCGTGAGCGTCGTCGGCGTCCCGTCGCGGTTCAGCCACAGCCAGCCGTACTCATTGATGATGATCGCATTCTTGCCGCTATTCGCCCGAGCGTTCCCGCCGGGCAGGCCTGAATCATTGGCGATATTCGCGAGCTTATAGTGCGGATTCTGAAAGTGATACGGATGCGATTCGAAACTGTCCCCCGGCTGATCTTCTTTCCCGTACCCGTTGTCCCACGGCCGGTTCGACAGGTCGAGCTTCCGCGCTTCATGAATCGCCGCGCCGGTCTCGCTGCTCTGCGTCTCGTTTTGAGCGTCCCAGATCGCGACGCAGGGATGGTTCCAGCGCTCCTGCATCCACTCCGTGTACTCTTTGACAAGCTCATCGCTTTTCAGCTCCTTCGGCCACTTGCCCCACCCCGGCCCGCCGTACCAGATGGGGAACTCGTCCTGGATCAGTAGCCCTTCTTCGTCCGCGATCCGGTACCACATCTCCGGCGGAAAGCCGATGCAATACCGCAAGCTGTTCCAGTGCATGTCGCGGAACGACTTGTGCAGCCGCCTAACCCAGTCTTCCCGCCAAGGCTTGTCCCCGCGCTCGGAGTCCTCAAAGAACCGGTACAGCGTCACGTTGCTCCCGCGCAAAAAGTACGGCTTCCCATTCAAAATCGCCCGCCCCGTCGCCTGATCGAAATGGAACTCCCGCATGCCGAAGCGCTGGCGGACGAGATCAGCACCAGTGTTCACTACGACCTCATAGAGGAAGGGATCTTCTGGGGACCAGAGATGACAGTCTTTAACCAGAACGCGAGCAGTACCTGTCTCGAAGCCATCCTTCTTATCGATATCAATGGTAGCCGGCGCCGAACCGACCTCCTTCTCTGATTTTGCTTCACGAACCGTGAATGTGACCGCCGCCCGAGCGTTCGCACTCGCCCCTCGTGCGTCCAGCTTTACAAGGATCACCACCTCCTGCTTGCCGATATCCGGCACCACCTGCACGCTCAGAATGTGCGGCATCCCCGTCCGAATCAGCTCCACCGAATCGTAAATCCCCGGAATGTACTTCTTCTTCTCGAAATCAAACCCGGATGGAATCGCCGGCGGCACGCTGTCTTTCCACGCGCCCACGCGAATGATCAGTTCGTTCTCGGCGTCAGCTTTCAGTGCCTCGCGCACGTCGAAGTATCCCGGCGTGAAGCACGGCAGATGCTCGCCAACCACCTTCCCGTTCAGCCACACCTTGGTTCCGAACATCGCCTTATGAACTTTCAGCAAAGCGACGGTAGCGCCGGCCTCCGTGCCGGCCGGCATTTTGAACGTCTTGCGGTACCAGAACGCTTCGCGCTTGGCGCTCTTCACGCCGACTTCCTCAAACGCCGGCGTCGCCATGTCGATCAAGCCGGGCACCGGACATTTGCGCTCAAACTTCTCAGGCACTTTCTCCATCTCGCCTTCCGCAACGTCCCACGTCCCATCCAGCGACGTCACGACGCGTGGCGAATCCGCCGCCGCGCTCACCCAGCAAACCACCGCCGCCAAGAACAGCCAGCCGCCCCTCTGCGCGAATTTCATAATCTCTCCTCTACGTGTGCCCGTCTGGTATAGCGCAACCTTCCCAAGAGCCAAGAGCCAAGAGCTAAGAGCTAAGAGCCAAGCCCCGCTCCCCGCTTGACGGGCGGCATAGGATTCTTAAACTATTGCGACCCTTTTGGATAGCGTTGGTGCGCGATCCAAAAAGACAGCCGTACCAGTAGGCAGCGTCCGTGGCATGACGGATTGCAGACTTCGGAATGAGCGACACAGAGGCACGAGGGCACAGAGTTGTAACAGAGCTTTCCAATTCGTTCTCTGCGCACCTCTGCCGCCTCAGCGTCTCTGCGTTGAAGTGAATCATTCCGCAATCCGCAATCCGAAATCCGCAATAGAGAGAGGTTGTCATGAAAGTCATGAAATTCGGCGGTACGTCCGTGGGCAGCCCGGAAGCCATCCAGCGCTGTGCGGAATTGGTCGAGCGCGAGATCAAGCTGAGCGGCAAGAAGCCGGTGATCGTGGTCTCGGCCCATTCGAAAGTAACCGATAAGCTGCTCGACGCCGCCAAGCGGGCCGTCAAGGGAGACGTGGACGCGCCATTCAATATCGTCGCCAACCGCCACTACGAGATTCTCGACGGCTTGAAGCTGCCGCGCACGATCGCCGAACCGCTCCTGGGTGAGCTGCACGATCTGCTCCGGGGCATCCACATGGTCAAGGAGGTCACGCCCCGGCTGTACGATTACGTGGCCAGCTTCGGCGAACGTCTTTCCGTGCGCTGCTTCACCGCCGTGCTGCAAGTGCGCGGGCACAAAGACGCGGAAGGGTTCGACGCCTACGATCTGGGCTTCCAGACCGATTCGCGCTTCATGAACGCCCGCCCGCTCCCCGATACCTACGAGAAGATCGCTGACGCCTTCAAGCCGCACAAAGGCAAACTCGCGGTCGTGACCGGCTTCATCGCCAAAGACAAGAACGGCGACATCACGACCATTGGCCGCTCGGGCTCCGACTTCTCCGCCGCGATTTTCGGCGCTGCGTTGCGAGCCGACGAAATCCAGGTCTGGAAGGACGTCCCCGGCGTGATGACCTGCGACCCGTCGGTGATCAAGGATGCTCGTCCGCTGGCGAAGCTGACGTTCGAAGAAGCGTCGGAACTGGCGTACTACGGCGCGGAAGTGCTGCATCCCGCGACAATGGTCCCGGCGATGATGCACGACATTCCCGTGCGCGTGCTGCACACGTTCGATCCGGAAGCCCCGGGCACGCTGATCACCACCAAACCTGAGACCGACCCGAAGTTCCCCATCAAGTGCATCGTCTACAAGGAAGACCAGACGCTGATCAACGTCCGCAGCGAACGCATGCTGGGCATGGAAGGCTTCATGGCTCGGATGTTCGCCATCTTCGAAAAACACCGCATCGTCATCGACATGATTTCGACCAGCGAAGTGAGCGTCTCGATGACGACGAACGTCACCGACGAGCACAAGCTGGAATCGCTACATAAGGATCTGCTGGACCTGGCGAGCAAGGTTGAGATTCAGCCGGGCAAGACGATTTTCGCGGTCGTCGGCGAAGGCATGAAGCACACCGTCGGGTTGGCCTCGCGCGCGTTCAAGGCCGTCGCCAGCGTGGGCGTGAGCCTGCAGATGATTTCCCAGGGCGCCAGCGAGATCAACATCACCTTCCTGGTTGATAACAGCGAGATCAGCAAAGTTTGCCCCGCGCTGCACAAAGAATTTTTTGGGTAATGGTAATGGTTACTTGGTGAGTGGTACTTGCTTGGCGGCCGGCGCGGAAATTTGCGCCGGCGGTTTTTGTCGGGCTACTCGAAAGAGTAGGTGGCGAGAAATTCGTGTGGGGTTAACGCCGGAGGGGCATCTTTTGGAAAATCACGTTTGTTGCGGGTAATAATGCAGTCGGCTGCGGTGTGCACCGAACTGAAGTATTGGACAGCATCTTCAAAATCAGAAATGTCTGAATCTATGGCTTGGTTTACGATTTGTGCATCGCACAGGATGGTCGTGAAGATATCGCGCGTCTTCCGCAACATTTGCCTGGCGTCGAGGGCGCCCTGATGGTGACGGGCAACATAGTAGACGTTCGTAAAGCTGAGTGCTGATACGCAACCGTGAATCTTGCCGGTCTCGGCTAAGCTCCAGAGCTTTGCCGCGTCCGCATAGAACGGCTCGCGATTGAGCAAGACGTCCAGGAGAACGTTGGTGTCAAGGAGAACCTTCATGGTTTGATATCGTATCTTGCCAAGAGGGCCTCTTCAATGAGTTGCCGATCGGTCTTGTCTTTCGGGGCAGAGATAATCCCCGTCAACTGACGCGTAATCGGTGCGATGGGTATATTATTTTTCCGCTTCTGCGCCCTAAAGCGCACAAAGCGCTCGAACATCGAGGACACGCTGGTCTTGTCTTCGGCGGCCAGTCGTTTCGCGAGCTTCACAACATCTTTGTCAACACTGAGGGTTAGCCTGCTCATGAGCCTGACTCCAGACGTATTACCCATAAGAAATGATAGGTGCTAAGAACTTTTTGGCAAGTCTGCGCTTCGCGCTATGAGCGACAGCTCAGGCGCTGCTCCAATCTTCGACGCTGACGCCCTCCAGACCGCGGAAGTGGCGAGGGTTCAGCGTCGCCACTACCAACCCATGAACTTGTGCCGTGGCAGCGATAAGCAGGTCTAGGTCCGGCACTGGCCGCCCGCGCTGATGCAACTGGGCTTTCAAAATGGCGTAAGCATCCGCCACTTCGAGGTCAACCGGCAAGGCGGGCAACCTTCCGCGCAGCAGCGTGCGGTAGGCTTCGGCGAGTTTCCTGGAGCCCTTCAGGTGGACGCCGTACTGCACTTCGGCTTCCACGAGCACCGAGGTGGCAAGCTTGCCGTCGCCCAGGCGCTCCCAACGCCGCACCACCGACGCGAGGGGCCGCGGCCGCAGCGGCTGGCAGAACACAGAGGTGTCTAACAGGTGCGTGGCCATACCGAACGCTCATCCCAACGGGTTGCGCCAGGTGCGGCGGTCCACTTTGCGCTCCGGCAAGTCGAAGTCTTCGTCCAGCGGGCCGTGGGCTCGCTCAAACTCCTTCCGCCGCGTCCATACCGATCGATTCGGTGAATCTTGAGGACAGGGCGCAATGACAACCCACGGCCGCCCGCGGCGGGTGATCCGAACCGCACAGCCGGTGCGAGACACCCGGTCGCAGATTTCGGACAACTTAGTCTTGGCCTCGAACAGCCCAACGCTTTTCATGTCTGTATCATACTAGTTGACTAGATTGTTTGCAATCCCCCTTTGCCGAATGAATGGCGCCGTAGGAGAGCAATTGACCACCGTTCAGCCGCTACCGCACCATCCACGCCACAAACGCCGCGAAACTAAGAAGCCCTGGTGCGAGCAGGCGGAATAGGCCCGGCCAGCTATGGCAATCGTCCGGCGGAGCCGACCATCCGACCCACATGCAGGCTGCGGCCCAGATCCAGAGCGTGACCAGCGCGGCGGCGGACACCGCTAGCGGTGGGAAAAGCCCTTCTGAGACAGGCCACTTGATCACCGGAAGAAATAACAGCGCTGCCTGCGGAAGCATGGCAATGGCTAGAACCAGCAAACCATCCCGGAAGCGCTGAGCGTGGCGCTCTGAGTTAGCGGTTGCGGGAACAAAGCCGCTGATATTCGGCCAGAAGAAGCCGTACCAGAGACCAAGCAGGCTGATGAGCGTACCGCCGAGAAACGCGATGAGGACCGGCACGACGGTGAGCTCGCGGCCGAGACGATCGACGGCAAAGCCCAGCCCCATCGCGATGAGGACGAGCAGAAATGCGAGAACGAAGCCGAGTAAGCGCATGGCTCAATTCCTAGCGGATGCTCGACAAACCATACGTGATGAACGCCGCGGCGCTGACGACGGCTGGCATGGCTAACAAGAGCAGCCAGAGCCAACCCAACCGTACGCGACTGGCACGTCGGGCACGATGAAGACAGAGGCTGATCCACGCCCAGACTGTGAACACGGCTGCCCCGGCCATAATCGCCGGCTCGGCCAACGTTACTGGGACCTGTTGCGGACCGGTCGGATAGACGACCGGAAGCGTGAGTATAAGCGCCTGCGGGATCGCGGCGATAGCCGTCAACAGCAGAGCGTCATTCAGATACGGATTGCGCAACTGCGTGTCCCGAGGCGCCGAACGCCATGAGAAAAAACGCACGAAGCGAATCACGCCGAGCAGCAAGCCACCAAGGAACACGGAGAAGACTGCAGTTCGGTATAAATCGGCCACCTGCACCGCGAGACACCTCGTCAACGGCGCTGAGAGCGCCTGTATTACACGATGCCCTTATTGTCCTTCTCGTCCTTCGTCGCTTTCGAATACCCGTTTTCCTGGCGTTGCTTGTTCACTTCGCGCTTGGCGGCGTAGATGCGGTGGAAGTCGTCAGCGGTCATGCCGGCGGCAAGCGCGAGGCTGGTCAGGAAGTGCATCAGATCTACGATTTCCACACGGATGTTCTGCAGGTCGATCTTGTCCTTGCTCCACCACTTCCAGAGCAACTCGTCCTCAAGTTCGGCCGATTCGGCCTGCAACGCGCGCAGGTAATTGCGCAGCCATTGATTCGGCAAGCCGTTCGGGCCCAGTTCACCGCGCTCCAGCGCCTCGCGAATGGCCGCCATCGTCAACACCTTGCCGTCGGGCCCGCGAATATCCTGCTTCTTGAAAATGCCGTCGTTGAGTTCGCTTTGCGCCGCAAAAATCTCGTGCAATTTGTCGATCTCAGGCATGGTCGTCCTTTCGTGAATGCAACAAACGAGACCTGTGAGGGTATGGGGTCTCGGGTATGGGGTATGATTGCGGCTGTAACATTCAATGCCTTACCCATACCCCATACCCGATACCCGATAACCCGCTGTTAGTTTTCCTCGATCTTGGCTGTTTTCATCAGCGTGTCTTTGAGCTTCTGCTTCGCTTCGTGGATCAGGTTGATGAAGACGCGCGGTTCGGCTTCCTCGTAGGTGACGTCTTGCTGCTCCAGGCATTTCAACAGATGCCAGCCGCAAGCGCTGCGCACAGGCGGTGAAATTTCGCCGGGCTTCAGCTTGATGGCTGCGTCGCGGATCGCGTTGTCGTACGGCGTCACCATGACGGTGTCCTTGCCGATGCGGCCGATTTGCCCGCCAACCTCGCGGCTCTTGTTATCCTGCGAGTACTTCTTGACGGCGGCCTCGAAGTCCTTCTGTGCATCCGAAATGACGGACTCGATCTGCGGCTTGTACGCCGCAAACTGCTCATCGCGCCGCTTGGCGACGAACTGGTTCAGCCCATCGTGTCCCGGCGCTTGCCAGGACGACGCGTACGGCCGGCCATCGGGATCAAGCACGGAGATGAAGATGTTCGCGATCAGTTTCTCATTACGCTTGTAGCGCTCCGGATGATTGGCGAATTCCGCGCGCATTTCCTTGCCGTGAATGGGCATTTTCGCCGCCAGAGTCAGCGCAGCATCGGCCTTGAAGATGCGGTCGGCCATGAATTTCTCCACCGTCAGGCCCAAGCCGGCCAAGTGCTGCCCCATTGCGTAGCGGCCCGGCACCCCTTGCTCAAATTCCAGCTTGTGGCACAGATACTTAAAATGGAACTCCAGCGCGTCGGGAGTCAATTCCAGCTTGCGCTCCTTGAGCGCGCCCATGGCGAGCTTTTCCAGCGTCAACACTTCAAGCTTCGACTTGAGTTCGGCGAGAGTGAGTTGCGCAAGCCGATCAAGTGAAAACTGGCGCAGTTCGCCCCGCGAGTAGCTTTTCACGCCGATACGCACCGCCTCGCCCGTGCCCAATTTCTGCGGATCGGTGACGACACCGACTTGCGACATCAGCTTTTCCACGCGGTCGGTGACCAGTTCCTTAAAGCCGCGCTCCCAGGTGTGAGCGTCCGGCGACAGCTTCCGCTCGCGCTGCAGAATGCGCAGCATCCCCAGGTTCAGCCGCGTCTGGCGGCGCAGTTCGGCCATTCCGCCGGGCAATTCCTTGCTCAGCGTCTCAAGCTTCAGTTCCGCCGGATTGACTTTGATGCGATCGGCATAGTTCTTCAGCAGAGCGTTCAGTTCGGCATCGATTTCGGCGTCGGAGACTTCAGCCTTCTGCGCCTTTATCTCGTCGCTCCAAATCGAGTAATCGATGAATGTCTGAAGGCAATCGGCCCATTTCTGCTCCAGCAGCAGGTCGAGCACTTCGCGTCCCGTGACAGGTTCACCGTTCACTCTTCGGTAAACGCGGCCTTCCTCGATCGTGATCTGCGTGTTGTCATCGGCCGCGGGCAGTGCGGCGCAAAACAGGAGCAGATAGCATGCGTAACGGATGAAAGGGTGCATGGCATTCTTGTAGCGTCTAGACAGGAAAAAGTAAAAGTCCAGAAGTCGAGTAGCGCAATCCTCCGGGATTGCGTGCCGTGCGTATCACGGCCTTCCAGGCCGTGGCTCCGGGGGAAGCCTTTCGGCAGATTTCGGAGTCGTAATGTGGGTTGGTCGGGTGCCAGTTTCTGCTTGCACTTACCTCGCATATTGCGACGATGAGACGTTCTTTCACGGTGGTCTGGGAGTAGCACCGAATGACGTTGGGGGTTGAACGGCTTCTTGAACGCCGGACGGACGGCAAGATTCTTAGCGAGACGGCCGACGTCGCGCCGCTGAGAGTCTCTGTCTTGGTAAATCTGTTCAAGAACCAGAGTTCGGGAGGCCACGTCAAGGCTTGGGAGCGCTTCGCTCAAGCCGCTACCCACCAGCCGAGAGTAGACTTGACCGTTCATTATCTCGGTGAGGAAGAGAAGATTCTGCCAATTTCGGATAACGTACGTTTTCGTTTGCATCGGCCGCGGTTGAGCACCTTGCGGTTTCCCTTTATGTCGGCGATTCCGGACCATACGGATCTGGCTTCTTACAACCCAAGCCTTGCGAAAGCGCTTGTGGGCAGAGACGTCATTCACACGACCGACGCCTTTTTTGCCTTTGCGGGAACGGCGGAAAAAGTCGCGCGCCGCGAACGTATCCCCCTCGTAAATTCCGTCCACACGGACACGCCCAGTTACACGCGCGTGTACACGGCGCAGATTGTCGAGCGCATGTTCGGCAAAGGGCTGATCTCCCGCGCGCTGCTCAACGGCTTGAGAATGCATCTGCGCGCCGAGCAGCGCATGCTGCGCCGGCTGGACCACCACCAGCGCGCCAGTTCGTTCGTGTGGGTTTCCAAGCCGGAGGACTACGAGGCGCTGTGCAAGACGCGGGAGCCGTCGCACGTGGGTTTTTTGCGGCGCGGCGTGGACAAAAGCCACTTCAATCCAGCGAAACGCGATCGCGCGTGGCTGGAGCAGCGGTTCTCGTTGCGCTCAGACCAGGTGATCGCGCTTTTTGTGGGGCGGCTGAGTCAAGGCAAGAACGTGATGATCGTGGCCGAGGCGATCGCCAAGCTCGCGGCCGAAGGCCAGCCCATTCATCTGCTTTGCGCCGGGCAAGGACCGTTGCAGCAGGCGATCTGCGAGAAGGTCGGCAAGAACGGCTGCTGCGCGGGGATCATCAATGGCGACGAACTGGCGCGTCTGTACGCCAGCGTCGATCTGCTGGCGATGCCTTCAGAAATCGAGATTTTCTCCAACGTGGTCCAGGAAGCGGTCGCTTCAGGGCTGCCGACTGTGCTGGCTCGCCGCGGCGGAATGGGCCGGCTGATCGCTCCGGAAGAAACCGGAATTATCGTCGAAGAGCGCACGCCGGAGGGGTGGGCGAAGGCGATGCGCACGCTGTGCCACGATCCTCAGCGGCGCGCGAACATGGGTCGAGCAGCACGGGCTTATGCCGAAACCAAGCTGCCATCCTGGGAAGACGTGTTGAACCAGGATCTCATGCCGTTCTGGCTGGCCGCCGCGGCACAGAAGAAGACGGCTGCGGCTGTC
Source organism: Planctomycetota bacterium (assembly GCA_036504595.1). GTDB lineage: Bacteria > Planctomycetota > SZUA-567 > H5-PLA8 > H5-PLA8 > DASXUX01. The sequence goes on from DASXUX010000042.1 coordinate 458,038, forward strand.
TGATGGGTGACGCCGTGGCCGCCGACACAGCATCCAGTTCCCAAACAAACGCCGCACCCTGGCACAACAGCAAACGCATTCTGATTCTGATTCCACATCCTGACGATGAGACAGCCGGATGCTGCGCCGCGATTGGGCGCGCACGGGCAGCCGGAGTGGCCGTTTACGGCCTGGTGCTGACGACGGGAATCCCGGCCCCTGAATTGTTCTGGTTTCTCTCCAAGCGCGGACACGCCGCGCGCGTGGAACGGCGGCGGAAGGAATGCCAGGCCAGCACGGCGGCGCTGGGCTTCACGCAGCTTGAGTTCCGAGAGTTGCCCACCCGCCGTGTGCGCACGACGCTTGAGGAAACTTGCGAGGTTGTCCTGCAGAAGCTCGCGCTATGGCAGATCGACACGCTGTGGGTTCCGGCTTACGAAGGCGGGCACGCGGATCACGACAGCACAAATGCACTGGCGGCAGCCATCAGAGAGTGCCGCCCGGATCTCAAGATTTTCGAGTTCGCCGAGTACAACAACGCCAGCGGCAAGACGAACTCACAGACCTTTCCAGCGCCGAACGGAACGGAATTCATCCTGTCGTTGAGCCCCGAAGAGGTGGAGTTCAAGCGCGATCGGCTGGCCGCGTTTTCCTCGGCAAAGATCGATCTGAGCTATGTGGACGTGCGGCAGGAATGTTTCCGGCCGCTGGCGCGGTATGACTACAGCCGGCCGCCGCATGAAGGGACATTATTCTACGAACGTTTCCATTGGGTGTTCTTTCGGCATCCGGCGATCGACTTCACGCGCAGCAGCGAAGTATCCGCGGACCTGACGCGCTTTCTAACGCGGCATTCGGCGCACGCGCCGTCCAAGTGTTCATAGCGATCCATCAAGGCCCGGTTTTTGAGCCGCCAGCGCCGCACGAACGCGCCGCCGAGCCCCCGGCCAGCGGCCGTTTTGCAGATCCAGGCCCAACTGCGCCAGCGCCTGCCGCGTGGTATCGGCATCCTTATGGCGAATGGTGGGAATGCCCACTGTTTCGGCGGCCTGAACCAGGAGCGGGCGATCGTCGATATAAACCGAGTGCTCCGGCCGCGCCTGCGAAACGTCCATCGCCAGGCGGTAGATTGCCGGGTCCGGCTTGCGCAGGTGGACAAAAGAGGAGAACGCAAAAAAGTCGATGTAGCCGCAAAGATCGAAGCGCGTGACGCGGTCGATGGCCAGCTCGCGGCCTTCGTTGCTGATGGCGACCACCGTGAGGCCATAGCGGGACTTCAGTCGCTTGATCAAGTCGATCGTCTCGCTGTAAGCTCTGGCCGCAGAAAGAATGTACTCAAGGATTTGTTCGTGCGTGAACGAACGCGGTTTGTGGAAGACGACGAAATCCAGGAACTCGCGCGCGCCGATTCGGCCAAGCTCGTACACCACAAGTGAGTCGCGAATACGATCTTCGATCTCCGCGACGTCAAAGCCGAAGTGCTCCGCCGTTTGTTTCCGCAACGCCGTGTCCCAGCCATTGGTCAGAAGCACGCCGCCGACATCGACGAACAAATGAGTGATTTGCATAGGCCTGGCGGCGGACCGCTCTCAGCCAACGCGAACAGTCCGCTCCTTCTCCTCTATGGTCTTCAACACCGCGTCGTACGAATCGCTGAACTTGCGAAGGCCTTCGCCCTCCAACTCATCCGCAATTTCCCCTGCGTCGAGATGCAACTCCCGCAAACCGGAAAGCACGGACCATGCGTGTGGCAAGTCTTCGTAGATACGGATTCGCGGATCCCCGTGGTCGCGGAACGCATCGAAGGTCTCTTGCGGCATCGTATCGACGGTGTTCGGCGCGATGAGCGCTTCCACGTAATACAAATCGGGGTACGCCGGATCTTTGCTGGAGGTCGAGGCCCATAGCGGACGCTGCACGGCCGCGCCTTTGCCTTTTAACTCCGCGAAGCGCGCGGTGGTGAACGCCTCGTCAAAGGCGTGATACGCGAGCTTTGCATTGGCGATGCCGAGTTTCCCGCGCAATTTCTGAGCGGAAGCGCGTTCAAAGCTGGTGCACCAAGGATCGGTGGCGATGAAGTCCAGTTTCTTGTCCGTGTTCGTGTCCACCCGGCTGACGAAGAAACTCGCAACCGAACGCACGCGGTCGACCGACAGGCCCTGGCCCACTCGGTCCTCAAGCGCCGAGAGGTACGCTTCGATGACTTTGCGGTAGCGAGGGACGGAGAAGAGCAACGTGATGTTGATGTTGATGCCTTCGGCCAGGCACTGGCGGATCGCCGGCAGGCACTCGCTCGTGCCGGGGATCTTGACCATCACGTTCGGGCGGCCGCAGGCCCTCCACAACCGCCGTGCTTCTTCGATCGAGCGTTGCGCGTCCCGGGCCAGGTGCGGATCTTCCTCGATGGAGACGAAGCCATCGTTCCCGCCCGTCTGGTCGTATACGGAGCGGAAGACATCCGCGGCGTGACAGACATCTTCGATCGCCAATTCGTCGAAGGTCTCAGCCGCTGACCTCCCTTGATCGCCAGCCTGCCGGATAAAGTCGTCGTACAACTCGGAATTGGCGACGGCTTTTTGGAAGATCGTCGGATTGGAGGTCATTCCACGCAGGCTATCTTCGTCAATCAGCCGCTGGAGCTCAGGTCCGGTATATAAATCGCGCCGGATGTAGTCATACCAGACGCTTTGCCCCAGCAGCGTCAACTCTTTCAGTCGGTCGCGTGTCATGGTTCATCGCCCCAATATAGCCCATGCGCAGCAGAGCACGTCTTACGCTCTACAATTCGTGCGCCAAAGTAAGCGCGCAACAACGAGCAACGTACTACGTACTTAGCTTAGGCTGTTGAGCGATGCGCCGGCACCTGGCTTTGTTGCACGAAACCTTGCGGATTCTGTTCGAATTTCTTTTTGCAGGTCTTAGAGCAAAACGCATAGGTCTTGCCACCGAATGTCGTCGTCAGTTTCTTGTCCCCAGCGTGCTGCTCACTGACCATCATTCCACAAACCGCATCCCGGACCATCATGTTCAAAATCTCCTCAAAAAAGAGTCTTCGCCTTCAGGCCAGATGTTGCGCAACTCCTGAACCGACCGAGAAGAATGTTCGTGGTCTATTCGCACTCGATGGTTTTTTTGACCCACAGATCACGAACTTTGTGTTACCGCCATGCGCCGGCTGGAGAAGCCGTTGTCCCTCTCCCGGCGGGAGGAATCGCGCACCCGTGCGTGGCCATCGGCGCGGCGCAAGTTTTCCTGCACCCGGCCGTATTGTTCGCGCAGCATTTGGCAGTACCGGCCCGCGGCGCGAAGCAGGTCGGCGTGCGAGCCCATCTCAACAATGCGCCCGGCGTCCAGCACGATGATCAGATCGGCGGAGGTGATGGTGGAAAGCCGATGCGCCACGACAAACGTCGTGCGCCCTTGCATGATCCGCTCGATGGCGGCCTGCACTTGGGCTTCCGTGTGGCTGTCGAGGGCGCTGGTCGCCTCGTCCAGCATCAAAATGCGCGGGTCGGCCAGAATCGCGCGAGCCAAAGCGATACGCTGTTTCTGCCCGCCGGAGAGCGACACGCCCCGCTCGGCGCACGGGGTATCCAAGCCTTGATCAAGTTGTGCGATGAACTCCCAGGCGCCACCCAGCTTGGCCGCGTGGACGATCTCGGCCTCGCTGGCCTCCCACCGCGCGTAGCGGATGTTATCGCGAATCGTCCCGCGGAAGAGGAAGGTGTCCTGAAGCACGATAGCGAAGTTGCTGAGATAGGAACGCAAGCGGTATTGGCGAATGTCGATGCCATCGACCTTGATTGCCCCGGAATCCACATCGTACAAGCGCGCGAGCAGATTCAGCAGCGTGCTTTTTCCCGAACCGGACGCCCCGATGACCGCCACGCACTGACCGGGATGCACACGGAAGGAGATGTTCTCCAGCGTGTGTGTGCGACGGGTGGTTTTGCTTCCGGCAGAACGCTCGGAGCTGTCGCCGCCGGCGTGGAGGTCCGGGCCATTCTTATAGGTGAAGCTGACGTCTTGGAATTCGATCTCCCCGCGCAGCGGCGCGGCGCTGAGCGCGCTGGCGTCGTCGGCAATCTCGGGCTGGGTGCGGAAGACTTCTTCGATTTTTTCCACGGAGACCAGCGCTGGTTGAAGCGCGGCATTGAAGCCGATTAAGTCGGCGACGGGGCCCTGCAATTGCCCGAGCAGTCCGTAGAAGGTCACGAGTTGGCCGACAGTCAGGGTACCAGCCAGAACCTGGTATCCACCGTACCAGAGCAGCACGATCAGGCTCAGCCAAGCGCTGCCTTCCCAGATAACGGTGACTAAGTGCTGGCTGCGGCTGACGGCAAGAGAGCGGCGCAGCATATCATGCGTGCGGCTGACGAAGCGGCTGTTGGCGCGGCGCTGGCCGCAATATGTCTTGACGACGCGCACGCCCGAAAAGGTTTCATTGGCATCGGCATAAAGCTGGGCGCCAGCGTCGTTCAATTCGGAATAGGCGGGTTTGACTCCATCGGTATAGCGCCAAAAGATGGCGAGAAAGATCGGCAGTATGGCGCAGCTCACCAGCGCAAGCTTCCAGTCCAGCACCAACAGCGTGCTTAGCACGAAGATGAAGCGGGCGGCGCTGGCCAGGCTGTTGATCCCACTGAATAAAAGGTTTTTGACACACTCCGTGTCGCCCATAACTCGCGACACGACGCGGCCTACCTGATACTCGTCCAGAAACCGAAGAGACATACGCAAGAAATGCGCGTGCAACTTGGCGCGTACATTTCGGACAATCAACGATCCAGTCAGCGCCGACAACTCGCGTTCAAGAAATATAAGAATGCACTTCAACGCTAAAAAAGCGCACAGCGCAATCACAATCGCGTTGAGCCCACTCTGATCGCCGCCAGGAATGACTTGGTCCAGCACGCGGCCAATGGCAATGGGGATGACGATCGTGGTGGCCTGGTTCAAAACGAAAAGCAGTCCCAGTACGGAAAGCCGCCAGCGTTGCGGTCGCACAAAACGCCAAAAGGGCAGCAGGAGGCGGAGCCTGGATCCATTAACCACGGAATTGTTCGGGAGCAGTCGAAGAAGCTTCATTGCCCGCAAAAGGTCATCCGATCAATATGAAAGGAACATGGGCGCAACGATAGATCTGGTGGCGCCCTACAAAGTGACGTTGTGGTGCAAATAAAAGACCCCCTTTCCGAGATAATACTGCTGGGTATGTAAGTAGAGGTAGAGTCTATAGTAACAGGAGTATTGTCCTTTTTTTCAAGAGATCGGTCAGCACTCCAGAGCGCCACCGTTTCAAACGCGTGGTTTCGGCCTCAATTGCAGGAGAGCCGCATACATGAAACTGTACCTGCGCGCCGTCGCGTTCTTCCTGCACGATTGGAAACGTCTGGCCGGCATCCTCGCACTGATCGGGGCGATCATCGGTTTGAGCACCGCGCTGGCTTGGCCGATGGCGCTGCTGCTCGACGTCGTTCTCAGTCCAGCTCCTAAAACCGGCACTGTGCACCGCTTCTTTATCTCGCTTGCGCCGGCCAGTGCGCTGGGTCGCATCGCGATGCTCGCCGTCAGCTACATCGGCATCAAGTTCGCGCTCGATTTGCTCTCCTGCCTGCGCACCATGCTGAACAACAGCATCAAATATCGCGGAACGGTGCGCGTCCGACGAGCCCTGTACCGGCAGTTCCAGGACTTGGGTGCCGCCTATCACAACAGCCAACCCCAAGGCGACGTGATCTTCCGCTTAAGTAACGACACGTTCGGCCCGTTTGGAATCTTCGACACCATCCTGACCGCCTTGCAGAACGCCGCGACCTTTGTGGCGATCACCGCGGTGATGTTGACCCGCAGCGTGCATTTGACTCTCTTCGCGCTTTCCCTGTTGCCCCTGATGCTGCTGGCGAACTGGTTCTTCGGGCCGCGGATCAAACACCGGGCGGACCGTTCGCGCGAGATCGACGCCGACCTGATGACGACAGTCCAGCGCAGCATGTCTACGCTGAATCTGACGCACGCGTACAACCGGCAAGCTCATGAAGAAGCCCGCTTCGAAAACTCGCTGAACCGCAGCGTAATAGCCGCGATGAGCTTGCACTGGCAGGAGAATCTTTATCCCCTGGCGATTCAACTCGTCTACGGCCTCGGACACGCCGTGCTGCTGGGACTCGGCGGTTACATGATCTATCGCGACCAGATTGCCGCTCAGGTCCAGGGCGGCGTGACCTACGGCGACCTGATTCTGTTCATGGGCTATTTTTCGCAGATGGTCAACCCGCTGGCGGAAGTCACCGGTTTCAGCGCGCGGGTGAAGACGTCGATTGCCGCCAGCGAGCGCGTGTTCAGTGTGCTCGACCGCAAGGTGGACATCGCGGATGCTCCCGGAGCTACTTCGTTGAGCGTGCGGCCCAGAGGTCTGCGCTTCCGAAAAGTTTCGTTCGGCTATGATCCACGCAAGCTGATCCTCTCGAACGTTTCGGCGCTCGTCGGCCCGGGTGAAATGGTCGCGTTTATCGGCGCCAGCGGCGCAGGCAAAAGCACGTTGCTGAACTTGATCCCGCGGTTCTACGATCCGACGGCCGGCCAGGTCACATTGGATGGCCGCGACCTCCGCGGCATCCAGCTTTCCTCGCTGCGCCGGCATATCGTGCTGGTCTCGCAGGACAACGGTCTGCTCGCCGGAACGATTCTCGAAAACATCTGCTACGGGAACCTGCTGGCCAGCGAAAAGCAGGCGCAGCGCGCCGCTGAAATGTCCGGCGCCGCGGAGTTCATCGAACAGTTGCCGGACAAGTACCAGACCGTAATTGCGGAATGCGGCAAGAACCTCTCCGGCGGCCAGCGGCAACGGCTGGCGATCGCGCGCGCGCTGCTCACAGCCGCGCCGATCCTGATTTTCGATGAACCGACCAGCGCTCTGGACGGCGCAACCGAGCAGCACATTTCGCAGACGCTCGCGAACTTGAAGCGCAAACGCACGATTATCCTGGTCACGCACCGTCTGGCCAGCATCTACGAATGCGACCGGATCTACGTGCTGCACGAAGGCCGGATCATCGAGCAGGGAACATATATGCAGATCATGGCACGCAAAGGCTTCGCGCTGGTGCAGCCATCGCTGGCGAAGTCCTCCGTTGTGGCATAGCCCATTCCTTATCCACCGTCGTGCGGGCGTCTCGGCCGCTTCCCCCGTTCGTGCCGTTGCTCCTGCCTCCTGCCGTTCCCGCCGTCCCCCACTTGCTCTTCAGCCACATCAGGCATAACGTAAACTCGTTATGCGCACCGTCTGGATCACGCTCTTCTGCGTCGTCGTGCTCGGCCTGGCTCTCGGCCCGGCACTCTTCTCCCGGCAGAAGCCTGCCGATGAAGAGCTCGTCGTGATTTCGCCGCACTGGGACGGCATTCGCAACGAATTCGCCCGGGCCTTCAGTGAACAGTATGAGAAGAAGACAGGCAAGAGCATCAATGTCGTGTGGCTCGACATCGGCGCGACCGGCGAAATCCGAAAGTATCTGAACGAACGTTTCAACCAGGCCAAGCCGACGGAAGGCATTGGCGCTGACATTCTTTTCGGCGGCGGCGCGGACATGCTGCCGGGCATGGCCGACAAGAACTACTTCGAACCGTATCCGCTTCCCGCCGAACTGCTCAAAGATATTCCCGAAAGCGTCAACGGCCAGTCCCTGCGCGATGCGAAGAACCGCTATCATGCCGCCTGTCTCAGTTGCTTCGGCTTTGTTTACAACAAACTGGTCATTGAGCGCGCACACCTGATCACGCCCCAGACATGGGACGACTTGGGCGATCCTGGCCTGCAAGGCTGGGTCATCTGCGGGAATCCCGCCCAAAGCGGCTCCATTCACGCCAGTTTCGAAATCGTTCTACAGGGCCAGGGCTGGGACAAGGGCTATCGCACGCTCACCCGCATGGCCTCCAACGTCCGCGCGTTCAACGAAGGCGGGTCTTCCATCCCGCGCGATGTTTCGCTGGGGCAATCGGCCGTCGGTCCGTCCATCGATTTCTACGCCAGTGCGCCGATCCGCCGCCAAGGCGCCAGTTTCCTGCAGTTCGTCGTCCCGCCCGACCTCGTCGTCGCGACACCCGATTGCATCGCCATGATGCGCAACCCGCCGAACCATCGCGCCGCCGCCGAGTTCATGCATTTCGTTCTTTCGGAAGAAGGGCAGAAGCTCTGGTATCAGGCGCGCGGCCAGCCCGGCGGACCGCAAGACTACGATCTCGAGCGGCTTCCCATCATGCCGAAGATTTACGATATGGGCCTGAAAACGTACACGGTCATCAACCCGTTTAAGATCGGCGCATCGAAGTACGACAGCCGCAAAGTCGGCGCGCGCTGGTCCACCATGGACGACCTTTGGCGCGCCACGATGATCGATCCGCACGAAGACCTGTGGAATGCACGCAAGGCCATCATCGGCGCCGGCCGGGAAGCCGATTTGGGCCAGGCGCTCTGTCGGCCGCCACTCAGTGAAGAGGCCATCACGGCGATCGCTGCCAAGCGCCTCCCCGCCGGCGCGCGCAACGCTCTGCGCAACAAGTGGTCCGCCTGGGCGCGCAAGTGGTACGCAGCCATCCGCACCGCCGCCGAACAGAACCGCCCGACTCCGGAGTTCACGCCTGCGGCTGCGGAGTAATCTAGTGCGGATTGCAGTTTTTTAGCCGGAGATGGACGCGGATAAACGAGAAGAAGAACATCTGCGTGCATCTGCGGCTCGCGGTCCCGTTCAGTCCGCGATCCGCATCCGCAAAGATCTCGGCCATCTCGCAGTCGGAAACGCGTTGGCCGCGTCAAATTCGCGTCGAATTCAGCCGGGCATTGAACTCCGCCGTCGTTCTGCTAGATTACTCGCGCGCAAGCCCCTTCCGGGTGGTGTAACGGTAACACTAGGGACTTTGGTTCCCTCATTCCAGGTTCGAATCCTGGCCCGGAAACCAATCTTCAAGCCTTATTTACCTATGAAAATTAGATTTTTGTTGCGGTCTAGGCGTTCTCGCGGTATGCAACAACATTGCGACAACGCCGGAGCGCGCCTGCTATGCCTGCAATCGTTCCCCGCCCGTTCCCAAATCGCCGCGGCTACCGTGCAGTTTTCCGCCATCCCCTGCTGAAGAAGAAAGTTGTTGCTCGCGGTCTTGGGACTGAAGATGAAAATAAGGCCAAAGCCGTCTGCCGCGATCTGAGCGTCCTGTGCGGTGATGAGAAGTACGCAACCGCCCTCGACAAGCGTTCGCGGGAACTGCTTGGCTTCGAACGAGAAGCCTTGGTCATTTACTACGGGAAAGACCGTTCAGCGGAGATCGACAATATCCTGCATGCCGGAAGAAAGGCGCTTGCCGACCCCGATGTGACTGACATTTTGGCGGCAATCGAAGAGAGCACCGCCTTGGCGCAAGTCGATAAGCACGAAACGGGCGTCACGTGGAGCGAAGACGATCTGGCCAGCCATTTTGCGCAGTTCTTGCGCGAGTTTTCGCCACGCCGATTCAAAGAAATGCAGGACGAAATCCAGGGTCTGAAGACGAAAGTCAAGGTGCTGGAACCTGAAAATGACGAGCTGAAAGCCGAGAACGCGCGACTGAGGCGGCAGCAGAATCTACACGTAAAGATTTCGGTTCAGAGCGCGTATGAAGAATGGAAGAAGGAATACAGGGGGCGCGCGAAAATCACTGTTGCGCAAGCCACGCATGCTATCGATCAGTTTCTCAAGACGCTGAACAAGGCGGGAGCCACGCCGCTGGGGGCTATTCGACCGCGAGAGGTAGACGCGTGGGTCAATGGAATGAAATTGGAGAACGGCGCCGACGCCAACCCCGTGACCAAGAAGAAAAACAAGGCTTACCTTTCAACGTTCCTCACATGGGCATTTCGTCGTTACGATCTGGTAGAGAACCCGATGGACAAAGCCGCACCCGTTCCCGGCTACGCGCACCGCGCCGAGAAGATCATCGCCATCGACCGATTGGAAGATATCGACACTCTTTTGGATGGCTTGAAACGAAGGCCCTACTGGCAGGCGTGGGTAGCCGTAGCGATCCTCGCCGGCCCCCGCTGGTCGGAGCAGGTTCATCTACAGCTCGACGACGTTCACCTCGATGACAACTACATACGCATCGTGAACCGTTCAACGCACATAACCAAAACTGGCCGCGAACGGCGTGTCCCGATTGAACAGACGAAATTGAAGAACATCCTCGCCACCTACGTCGAGAGACATCGCCCGACCGGGACAAATTGGCTATTCCCAAGCCTTGCGCCAGAGGGAAAACGCCCGCGGACGTCCAGCCCGCAAGGCGTTTGGGTGAACTGCATCTTCCGCAACTATTGGAAGGACATTTCCAGGTCCGCAGGGAAAAACAAAAATGTAAAGTCGCAACCGCCCACGTTCTGGCAGTATGGCCCGCGCGAATGGCGGCACACCTTCGGCACAGTCCTCGGCATGTGTGGCTGGAACAGCTTGGAAATTGCGCGCGTGATGGGCAACAACCCCGCCATTGCCGATCGCCATTACATCGCGGCAACTTCAGCCGGCAAACGCTGGCCGTTCAAATGGTGAGCATGAATGTGCAACGAGAGTGCCTAGCAATTCTGTTGACCTTGATGATGTTAATTGTGTCGTCTGCGCGCGTGCGCGTGTGACGTGCGCCGCCGTGCCCACCGGCCCGGTGGGCTGGCGGGCGAGGGGTTTCAATCCACGCCCGCGCGCGACGGGCGACGGCGGTGCCGATTGCCGCACAGAGTTCAGACGTCTGAACCATTTCAGAGGTCTGAACTCGACGGCGCAACGCGGGCGGAAAACGGATTGCCCGGCCCGCCCGAATTGCCGGCGGCAAATTTGCCGTTGCTTTGGCGGCCGTTATCGCCGTTTGTTGACGGTGTTTTCATTGTGCGAGTCCTTTCCTGTGCGTTCTGCACAGACAGTCAGCCTGAATCGAGAAAGCCCCGCAGCGCGCAACGGTGCGCGAATGCGAGGTGTATGCGCGTGACGTTTAAGCATCGGCCCCAGCGGCCAGTGCTTCAGCCGTCGCAAGCCACGTTTGCCGGACAACGGCGGGAATCATCGCCCACACTTCAGCCAAGCGGGCCAAGTCGGCGGGCAGTTCGGTTTTGTCGGTTTCGCGGGTTGTGCGGGCGGCTTCGGCAGGGGTGCCCCCGGCCGGGCGCTACAACCGGTTTTGAAACACGATCTACACCACGGACCGTGAGGATCGAATCCGAACCATGGCACCATCTGGACCCCAAAGATCAGCAGCAAAACCGTCAGCCGATCACCTCTGGTCGTCAGTTTCTCGGATCTCAGCCCGGCGTCAGCAATACGGCGCCGACATCGTTCCGGTCGCCGCGTGAGGAAACTCTTTGAGAACAGAATAGGCATGGCGGAACGCCGACGACCACTGTCGCTGAAGTTATATCCGGCTGCGGACGCGCTATTGGAGCGGCCGGCAGATGATAATCACTTTGCGGTCACCGATTCTCGGACGAAGCAGAACTTACCAAGCGCCGTTGGAGCAGCACCTTCCGGTTCCTATACTACGCAGGAAGAAGCACTACTCAGACAGATTGCGGGGCGCGGCACGAGGATTGCCTAAGCGGAGACGTTCCGTTTGGTGGTTGGCCTGCTCGATCCGGTAGTAAACGTCATGGCCGGCTTCGCCATTAACAAGCTTAATGCGAAGGTTCTGGCAACAAAGAGCATACGCCGGGTGCGTGATCAGGCGCTGGCCAAGCGCCGGGCTCAATCAGGTTCCTGCGCACCAACCAGCATGAATTTGAGTACCCAGGTTTCGACCCGAAGAATGGACTGCCGCAATGGCGAGGGAAGGGTAACCATGCAGGAGCAGATACGAACCCGAAGTTGGGACTACGCCGTGTCGTGGGCTGCTAAGACCGTGTTGGCTCTCGTGGTCGCCTGTTCCCCGCTGACGGCAGCGGGAGCCGGCATAGACCCAACCGCTTGGCGCGATCTTGGCCTCAACTACAGCGCGCCCGCCGGTTCTGCGTATTACCCAAGCGTTCTCTACGATTCCAACGGCTTTGGCGTTGGCGGGCCAGGCTTCAAAATGTGGTATAGCGACGGAGTCGGTAACGCGTACGCTGTGTCGTCGCCGGATGGCGTGACTTGGGGCGCGCCTACGGAACTGCAGAACCTCAGCAGTCCACACCACCTGCAAGTGTTGTATGACGCCGGCGGATTCGGCGGGTCGGCCAATAAGTACCGCGTCTGGTACTGGGACACGGCTGCTCCGCCCCCAATACCGTACAGCGTGGAGAACATCGCGTGCGCGGAATCAACTGACGGCATCAACTGGGCGGCCAACCAGGCGATCACGCAGGACGGGACGTACCAGGTCGTGACCGGCGCGGATCCCGACTGGAACCGAGGATCCTACGGGCCTGTGTGTGTCTTCTACAAGGCGGCCGGGTCTCCTACTCCTGACGGCTCGGACGTCTTCGGCAATCGCTTTGTCATGTACTACGATGGCACCACTGGCGGTCAGGAGCGCGCGGGCTTGGCGTATTCGGCCGACGGCAAGCACTGGTTTGCCACGACCAATCCCGCAACGATTGTCTTGGACGTCGGCCCCGTCTCCTGGGATGCCAACTTCTCATCGTATGGCACGGTGCTCCGTGACGGCGCAACGTGGCACTATTGGTTCAGCGGCGGCGCGGTGGCGTCGAGCGAGGGCATCGGCTATGCCTCGTCGAATGACGGTATCGCCTGGGCCAAAGATGCCGGCAACCCGATCTTCCACATAAGCGACGGCGTGGCCTACCGCAACCTGCGCACGGATGCGCCGTGCGTCATCCGTGACGGGAGTGGACTGCTGCGCATGTACTTCACGGCGCGCGCCAACGGCGACCCGCAGAAGAGGATTGCACTCGCCATCAACGCTCCCCCGTCGTACGACACCACGTACGTGGACGACGACTGGACCACGCAGCCATTTCTCAGCCAAGTGTTCTTCCCAGGCGACACACTCACGCCTCACCACGTGGGTCTCGACGCCTTTGCGGGCGTTCAAGACGGAGTGAACGCGGTTGCCAGCGGCGGCACCGTGAACGTCGCTCCGGGCACCTACTCTTGCGCCTTGCAGATACAAAAACCACTGACGCTGCAATCGAGTGACGGTCCGTCTGCGACAACCATCCAGGGCGACCCGAATAGTCCCTACGTCGTCCAGATCTGGGCGTCAGGCGTCACGATCAAGGGATTTACAGTCACAAATCCCAACTATGCCGGTGGCTCTGATCCGTCCGGCATCGTCATTGACGGCGGCACCAACAGCGGCATTCATCTCACCAACAATGTGATCCACGACGTCTGCACGTCCACGCGCTCTCCGGCGTCGTTTGGCACGACCGGCATCGTGATGGGCCCGGTGAGCGATGTCGAAGTGGACCACAACATCATCTACAACATCTGGCATGGCTCGAGCGACCCGGCCAACGGCGGCGCGGCGGGCATCGTCCTGTGGGGCAACAGCGCCAGCGACGGTCCCAGCAACGTCGCCATCCACGACAATACCATCTATGGCATCACCAGTCCGCGCGATGACGCCGGCATTCGCCTGGACCCGTTCGCTCGGGACGTCACCATTCAGAACAACGCCATCGCGGACAGCGGCGAGTACGGAATCTGGATCGAGCCGGACCAGGTCAACGCGCCGGTGATCACGCACAACAGCATCGCCGGCGGTACCATTCTCGGCCTGGACAACCGTTCCGATGTCCCCATTGACGCCACCGACAACTGGTGGGGACACCTGCGCGGCCCGCGACATGCGACGAACGCCAACACTGGCGCCGGCGTCGTGGTAAGCAACGGCGTCAACTTCAGTCCATGGCTTGGCGACGGCACGGACACACAGTCGAGTGTGCCGGGATTCCAGCCGAATCTTTCGCCGCGCTACGCCATACCGACGCGCCTGGCCTTCAGCGCGGAACCCGGTGGCGCAACCGCGGAAGACGCCCTCGCGCCACAACCCGTTGTGCAAGCACAAGACGCAACGGGCTATCTGGGCATCAACTATGCAGGGCGCGTAGTACTGGTGATGGCCAGCAATCCCGCGCAGGGCGTGCTGAGCGGCACGCTGTCGCAGCAATGCAGTGACGGTATCGGATCGTACACGGGGCTGTCGGTGGACAGAGCTGGCACCGGCTACAGCCTCGAAGCCATGGCCTACGAACTGAGCTGGGCCGCGAGCGCGACATTCACGGTGACGAACCCCATCCCTGCGCTCATCAGTATCTCGCCCGGCTCGGCCGACGCGGATAGCAGCGCCTTGGTACTCATTGTCACCGGCTCCGGATTCGTAGACGGTTCCAAGGTGCAGTGGAACGGCGCGCCCAGACCAACGCTATTCAGCAGCAGCACGGAATTGGCCGCCTTCATCGCCGCGAGCGACCTGGTATCGCCGGGCAAGGTGGACGTCACCGTGTGCAGTGTCGCGCCGGGAGGCGGGACGAGCGCGGCGACGGCGTTCGTGATTGCGGACCGCAACCCCGTGCTGGACAGCGGCGCGTTCGCCACACCCAACCCCGCGGGTGTTGGCCAGACGGTGACGTTCAGCGTGGCAGGACACGGAGCGGACGGACAGGCGGTTACCGTGGTGTGGGACTTCGGTGACGGCACATCCGGCAGCGGCGCGAGCACCACGCATGTCTACACGGCCGCGGCGACCTTCCGTGCCACCGCCGCGGTGCTCGACATACAAGGTCGCAGGACCATCAGCGCGGTCACGGTTACGGTGCTTGCAAGCGCGTTACCTCCAACGTTGGAACCACTGACAATCACCAAGAAGAATCTCAGAGCCAGGAACCCGTCCACCGGCAAAGATACCTGTCGCCTCACGGGGTGGATTGTTTTGCCTCAGGGCCTCTCGTCTCTCAGCGGCCCCATGCAGACGGACGTCGGCGGTCTGAGCACCGCTTTCGCCCTGGACAGCAAAGGGCGGGGCAAGAGCGGTGCCAGCACGTTCAAGCTGGCGGCAAAGATGAAGAAAGGCGTGCTGCAGACGCAGACCGTGCGGTTCCACCTCAAGGCCGCAGGCGACTTCCAGCAGGTGCTGAACACAGCGGGCCGCGCCTCCGGGACCAGTGGGAACGTGACGCTGCAGGTACAATTCGTGTTCTCGGGCAAAGTCTATGCCGCCGCCATGCCGCTCACGGTCAAGGGAACGCCCAGGAGCGCCGTCGGAAAGTAGCAGCGGAAGTGCGGTGGACAACGGGTCGCCGACAACAGCGTCCTGAACGAAGACAGTGCCATGCGCTCCTTGATGCTCGAGCAGCCAGCAGTGAAGATGCGATTACACGCGGAGATTCCGTAGTCCTCAAACGTACATGGAGGGGGGAGATTGCGGCCACCGAACCACGCTCTCGACGGGCGAATGCCCCGTTCGTTGGCAGATCTAATTAACTGATAGTTCCCGAAACACAATCAACCCATTCTGGTATGATCGGCCTGGAGTTTCCCTCGCCGTAGCGTTGTGGCCTCATGTGCACGGGCTAATGTGGTTAAGGTGGGGGACTCGTGGGAATTGGAACACTAAACGGTCATTCGTCAACGGGATAATGGTAGCTCTTAAGCTTTAGCACTAAGGTGCTGCGAGCCAATCCAAGTGCTTTAGCAGCGTTTGTCCTGTTTCCATGATGAGCTTTCAGCACTCGCAAAATATGGCGCCGCTCCACATCTGCCAAGGCCACCGAGGCCTCATCGATTTCTTCGTCGGTCGCCGGAAAACTCAACTCTTCGACCCGGATTTCATTGCTCACAGCAAAGATGACCGCTTGCTCCATTAAGGACCGCAGTTCACGCACATTGCCTGGCCAGGCGTAATCAAGCAGGCGCGCCTCTGCATCCGGTGTTAACGTGCGCGACCATTTGCTCGCAAGTCCGACAAAGTGGCGCGCGAGTGGAATGATATCCTCCTTCCGCTCGCGCAACGGGGGAACCACCAGCACCACTGTCACCAAACGATAGTATAGATCTTCGCGGAATTCATTCGTCTTGCAGGCCTCCCGCAAATCCTTATTGGTGGCGCAAATGATCCGGGGGTCCACTGGCACTTCCGTGTCGCTGCCCACCGGACGAATAACTTTCTCCTGTATCGCGCGCAGCAGCTTCGTCTGAAGGCCATATTCCAAGTCGCCGATCTCGTCTAGGAATAGCGTTCCGCCGTCCGCCTCCATGAAAGCGCCCTTGCGGTCCCGGTCGGCGCCGGTGAACGAGCCCTTCTTGTGTCCAAACATCTCCGATTCGAACAAGTTCGCCGGAATCGCCGAACAGTTCCGCGCCACGAAGGCTTTGTCCGCGCGCGGCGATTGCCGATGCAGCGCGAGCGCAACGCATTCCTTCCCGCTCCCAGTCTCGCCCTGAATCAGTATTCCCGCGTAAGTCGCGGCGGCCTTCCTCACTCGCGCCAGCAAGCCCAGCATGGAGGGCGCCTCCGCGACGATCTGGCCATTCGGACCACTCGCCAGAACGCTCTGCAGCCTTCGTTCTTTCTCCTCCAAATCGTTCTGCACGCGCTTGTGTTCGGTGACGTCGCGAATGATGCCAGTGGTGTACAGCTTCTCTCTTCCCAAGAACTCCGCGAAAGCGGCTTCGAGATGCAGCGTCCGGCCGTTCTTATGCAGTCCGGATAATTCCACGTACTTTGCCGGCGCCGGTTTCGCGCCAAGTTTCAACACCAGATTCTTGAATCGAGAATGTTCCGGGATAATGAGCGACAGATTCTTTCCCAGCAATTCGCGCGCAGTATATCCGAAAACTCGCTCGGCGGCCTTATTGGCGAACAAGAGCATGCCTTCGTTGTCAACCGTCACAAGCACGTCCACGGAGGTATCGGCGAGAAGGCGGTAGCGCGCTTCGCTCGCATCCAGTGCATCCTGGGCACGAACGCGCTCCATAAACAACCCGACTTCGGTAGCGACAATCGCCATCATCTCGTGAATCTGCGGATCCGGTTGGCGCAGATCCCCACTGATGAACTCCATTGCGCCGAGCACTTGCTTGCCAAGCTTTATGGGAACACATGCGGCGCCCCGAATGCGTTCTTTAGCCGAGATACCCGTGCCCGAAACGTCCTGTTCAGCGTAATCGTCGACCCAGATGGCCTCCTTGCTGACCCAGACACGGCCAGCAAGGCCTTTGGCACGCTTCAACTTGATGTTTCTGATTTTAGAAATGAATGTCTCTGCATTCAGAGTCGGCGAACTCCATATTTCCTCACAGACCATCACGTCGGCTTCGACATCCACGCGCCAAAGGATGCCTATTTCCCAGCCGAGCGCTACCGCGATTTCGTGCAGAATCTTTGGGGTAGCTTCGCGCAACGTGTCGGCTTGGGAGAGCACTCGAGAGATCGCCAATTGCGCGGCCAAGCGCTTCGCAAGCAGGCCGGTACCAATCAAGTTGGCACTGTCGCTAATTCCAATGCTGGCGTCTTGCGCCGTTTTCAAACACATACCGCTTAAAACAATAAACATGTAAATCGTCAAGTCAATGTGAGGCTCCGATAGTCGCTATCGCCGTCCGAATTCCGGTCGCCCGACAACAGCAACCCCGCTGCGCCCTACTGCGCGCCAACCTGATAATTCGAGTGCGCATCTTGCTTTCAGATTGCCCCTGTCAAGAATGCGGGGCCGCATCATAAAACGGCCTTGTTTATGCTTTGGGAAATAAGCCGTGCTCACTAATACTGGGGGGAGTCCACGATGCTTCAAGTAAAGGTGCTCGAGATCGCTCGCGTCGAGCCCGCTGCGCAGGGATCGTCTCGTATCCTTTTGGTACAGTCCGACCCGGACTTGAGTGATGCGCTGATACAGGCCTGCGAACCGGCGGGACTGTATGTGCATGCCTGCACGACGGTCGTTGTCGCCCAGGAGACCTGCCGCCGACACATAATCGACATTGTCGTCGTGGATTGGTTGATGGAGGGTTTCTTCGCGGACGACTTGCTAAAGCTCCTCAGTGCTGCGTTTCACCCTCGACCCCTGCCGACGACACTGGTTCTAAGTCGCATGGGCGATGCAGCTACGCGCGAGTGCCTGCGCCCTGACTCTCCTATCCACGGCGTTTTGACCCGACCCACGAATTCTGAGCAATTTGCAGGCTGGGCACCCAAGTTTGCCGCCGTTCTCAAAAGGTGTCAGCGGCCCCGTGAAAGAACCCACGGATGTATGCGCGCATGACCTTACCGAAGGGCTCTGGGCCACACCCCATCCCTACCGTCCTGCGCGTCCGCCGAAGCGCACCGCATGACGTAAAATAACGGTCGCCCCCCCGCCGGTGTGCTCACCACAGGCCAACCACTGATCGCCGATGCGCGCTCACGCGCGCGATTTTCGGTCGGCTGTTCTGATTCGCTCATGCTGCATCTGGACCGCGTTCTTCTGGGTTTCGCGATTCTTCTTGCGCGATCTCTCTGTGTCCGACAGCCGCTCCTGCTTCGCATATTCTTTCTGTTGCGCCGCCTCGCGATTGTTCCGCACGGCCGACGTTACCTTCTGCACCGACATGCCATCCACCTTTCCATCTGCGATTTCGCCAGGCGAGGTTCCCACAACAGTTCCTCCTGTGCGCACCGAGTGCAAGTACTTCCGCGAATACAGGACCACGTTTGGGTCAAAACTGAACGTCGCGGCTGGCGCACGAGGGATACGAAATGCGAAAACTCACGGCGAAGTACCACTGTTGTTTCTTGCCAGTCTGCGCCGCTTTCGAACTTCCGGCGCAATTTGTGCGGCCAGTTCACTGGCCTTCAGTGTTTGTGTACGCTTCCTTCTTGCGAACGCGGCGAATTCCCAGCGGTAGTGCTTGAGTGAGCTACATACGTAGTTGGAAATGAGCAGATCAGGGTCACTTCCTTTTCCGCGATGACCCGCTTGAGGTCGTGCAGAACTCCTACTCCTGGCGTGAAGCTTGCTCTGAACAAAGTGATCCTACCGGATAAAGGCCGTTCTGAGTCCTTCAGTCTGGTCTGAACCGAATCCCCGCAGTCTTCTTACCCTTGCGCTTACGGGCCGAAAAGTCCGTAGGCGCTGCCTATTGGCCTATTCGGGTTCCTGAACCATGCCCGTCGCCTGCATTAGTAGGCAGCGCTCGCGCAGTGCAGACCAACCACACTGTCGGCCAAGCGCCGGGGCTACCGAAGGTCGTTTCCGACACAGAGCGGAAGCCAGGCGATAGCACGCCGACGCTTCCCAGATCGTAGAGTCAGCCGTACGATAATGAGTGGCGTCTAGCTGAATTCCGGTGGGCAGCCGTCAACTCTACGCCAACCCGGGCACTGACGCGGCGGACTACCTACGCCAATTCCCTGCTGCATTCTTTCGAGTGGCGCGGCCTGCAGGCCTAGGGGTACCTGCCTACGCGACGTTCTGGTGCGCATCAGCCCCACCCCGTCAGTCAGCCGGCGGTTTCGACTTCTGGATGAAGCCGCGAAACTAAACAACGCTCTACAGTTGACGGTGGCGAGCCGTTCTCGTTTTCGCAATCAGCACAAGGTTTCTTTGGAGCCAATTCTTCCTGTGGCATTGGAAATGCGAATGCCGCTGCAGCATTGGCGCTTACCGGATCCAAACACTCAGGGGCTTCTGTACTCTCGGATCGCCCCCAAGTACTCACGCGCACGGAAGGCAACATCCTGCGGTACGACAGAGGAGCGAACACAGCGCCGCGGTTGGCATGCAACCCAACACGATGAGCGGTATGCCTAAGGCAGGGTGGCGGTGGGTAAGCGTAAAACAGGAAAACAAGTTAACTGAGAACCAGCCAAAGGAGTCTTAGATGCCCCTACAACTCAATCAAGAAAACGACGGGAAGACTGTTGTCGTTCGCGTCAGCGGAAAGATTGCAAAAGCAGATTACGAACACCTTGTGCCGGAGTTCGAGCAATTGGTCCGGCAGCGCGGCAAGCTGCGCGTGCTGTTCGACATGATCGGTTTCGATGGTTGGGATGTTGGCGCGCTATGGGAAAACATCAAGTTTGACATTAAACACTTCGCCGACGTCGAACGGATCGCGATGGTTGGGGAAAAGAAGTGGCAGCGAAGCATGGCGAGATTCTGCAAGCCATTTACCACAGCGACGGTCAAATATTTCGAGCACGCCGACACGGCTGAGGCGCGGAAGTGGTTGTGCGAAGCCTAGCTGCCTCGGCTCGGATCTGGCGCTGCGTGAGTTCCAAGGAACAGGTGTGCATGGGCGATAAGACAGAGCCCCGGGTACTATATCTCCATGCGTGGCAGCGTCGTGGGCGCGCCGAAGCATCCACACGACTGGGACGCATTTGCGAGGCACTGGGTGCAAAACGAGTTGACCGAGCGACTAGCGGCGCCGACCGAAGGCCCCTCTCCGAGGTAATCCTCCGGCGAACGCTCGCCCGCAGGTCTTTAATCCGAGTCACAGGGACGACATGAGGAGTTTAGGTCTATGACGAGTTCAGATATCACGGTGGCTGAGTACCTCCTTGCGCGGCTAAAGGAGATCGGGGTGGATCACCTCTTTGGCGTGCCGGGAGATTTCGTTCTGGGTTTCTTTAACCAGGTACTGAAGAGCGACCTGAAGTATGTCGGCACATGCAACGAACTTAACGCAGCATACGCCGCTGACGGCTACGCGCGTATTCGGGGCATCGGCGCATTTGCTTCAACTTTTGGCGTCGGAGAATTGAGCGCCATCAACGGCGTGGCGGGAGCATTCGCCGAAAGAGTACCGGTGGTAGCGATTACCGGCTCTCCTGCGACAATTAATTTTCGTACCCGGCCACTTTTGCATCACACGTTAGGCGATTATCAGATTCCCTTAAGGATGTATGAGAAACTCACCGTCGCCTCAACCCAACTTGCTTCCGCCGAAACGGCTCCGGGCGAGATCGACCGGGTACTATCGGCGTGTCTAGCTCACCAGAAGCCGGTTTACATCAGTCTCCCTGCGGACGTAGTGAGGATGAAATGCGACCGGCCAAGCCCTTTCCTCTTCCCAACGCATCCACGGAGTGATCCAGGTGCGCTGGAGGAGGCGATTAAGGAATCGCTTGGAATGCTGGAAAACTCAAGAAAACCGATTGTGATTGGCGACGTGGAGTTGATCCGATTCAAGCTGCAGGAGGACTTCGCCCGCTTTCTCAAAAAAACGGGGTTCCCATACGTCACCATGATGTTGGGCAAGACGCTTCTATCAGAGCAACATCCACAGTTTATTGGCCTCTTTGCGGGAGATCGGAGTCGCGAGTATGTACGGAAACGGGTTGAGTCTGCTGACTGTATTCTACAACTTGGGGTCTTGCTGACGGATTTTAACACGGGCGGCTTTACAACAAACCCCGATGACTCAAAGACCATTAGTGGCAACATCGGTTACGTGAAAATCAAGCACCATTACTATGAGAACGTGCATCTCCATGACTTTATCGTTGGGCTGACGGAGAAGCTGTCAAAAAGAGATTCTGCAAGTCTTGATATCCAATGTGCTGGGGATGGATGCGTTCACCGGCATTCGGTGCCATACCGGCCTGAAGCGGCGAAACCATTGACGATCAAGCGTTTCTTCGACCGCATGAGTCATTTTATAGAAAGTGATTCGCTCGTGATCGCTGAAACTGGCGTATCCCTCTTCAGTTGCGCTGAGATGTTGCTGCCGAAAGGCGTGACCTTCATAGGACAGACCTTTTACGGTTCGATTGGCTATACGGTCGGGGCTACTTTAGGCGTTTGCATGGCCGCGCCAGCTCGGAACGCCGTGCTGTTTGTCGGAGATGGAGCTTTTCAAGTTACTTGCCAAGAACTTTCGACGATGATCCGGAACCATCTCAAGCCTATCATCTTTCTCCTCAATAATGACGGGTATACCATCGAGCGGGTAATCACCGATCGCCCCTATAACGACATTCAACCTTGGCATTATCACAAGCTCGTGGACGTATTTGGCGGTGGCTTAGGCCTTGATGTTCGCACCGAAGGGGAGCTTGAAGATGCGTTGCGTAAGGCCGTTACGGCAAACGGCTTGGTGTTCATCGAAATCCACACCGGGCGATTGGATTGCCCCGAGTCCCTTCGCAGTGCGGGTCGGTCGATGGCAAACGCGAACCAACTCGACTAATGCACGGCAGGAATCAACGCGGCACTGTTGCGTGAGTGACAATTATCGAGGAGAAGAAGAATATCCTGGCCTTCATGCTGGCGTTGTAGGCCGCGCGCGCGGTCTAGCCCCAGCATCAATTACGTTCTTGCGCCGCGAGACAATGACTGACATCGAGACAACCCACCCCACCATGAAGGCCCTTGTATTTCACGGGCCTAATAGACTGGCATTAGAGGATAGGCCAAAGCCGACGCTCATAGCATCGACCGACGCTATCGTTCGGATCACTACGACGACCATCTGCGGGACTGACCTGCATATTCTGAAGGGGGACGTGCCGACAATCCCCGGTGGGCGTATTCTCGGCCATGAAGGGGTGGGGATTGTCGAAGAGGTGGGAACAAACGTATCGGGTTTTCAGAAGGGGAATAGAGTAATCGTCTCCCTTATTACCTCCTGCGGCAGGTGCAGCTTCTGCAAGAAAGCGATGTATTCCCATTGTCTCACCGGCGGATGGCGGCTGGGCAATAGTATCGACGGCACTCAAGCCGAATACGTCAGAATCCCTTTTGCCGATACGGGGTTGTACCTGCTGCCGTCTGAGGTCGATGACGAAGCGGCCGTCATGCTTAGTTGTATTCTTCCAACCGGCCTGGAATGCGGGGCGTTGAACGGGCAGGTGAAGCCGGGGGACATTGTGGCCATCGTCGGCGCCGGTCCGGTGGGTCTCGCCGTGCTGCTCACGGCCCAACTCTACTCTCCCGCTGAGATTATAGTGATTGATCTCGACGACAACCGGTTGGAGGTCGCCCGCTCGTTCGGTGCGACAGCGGTCGTGAACAGTTCGGATGGGCAGGCGGCGGAGCGGGTCACGGCGCTGACGCAAGCCGCAGGAGTAGACGTGGCCATCGAGGCCGTGGGCCTCTCCGCGACCTTTGATATCTGCCAGGCGATCATCGCCCCCGGCGGGCGCATTGCCAACGTGGGCGTTCACGGCAAAGCGGTTGAGTTCCATCTCGAGAGGCTCTGGGCCTCCAATATCACGCTCACCACGCGCCTAGTAGATGCGGGCACCACGCCCATGCTGCTCAAAATGGTTCAGTCGGGGCGTCTTAACGCAAAGAAACTCGTTAGCCACCGATTCAAACTGTCCGAAATCATGAAGGCGTACGACATCTTCGGGAGCGCCGCGAGAGAACGCGCGCTAAAGGTAGTGATCACGAACGCGAGCGCAAACGGAAGAGCCTAGATCAGCGTTGACTAGAATGCGATCAACGCTCGTCGCGAAGCCACGGGTCACGCGCGTCATCGTCGACCTTGGCCCCTTATCCTGCGGCATGCGGTCGAGTGGCCAATCCCAGAGATACACCCGCGGCTGGGCGATGGGTCTGGACGGTCGGTCGGGACGGTCGTTCGGGTCGGGAAACCCTTGATCGCTTGGGAAGGTGCCAACGCCAGACGCAAATTCGTATTGAAGAAAGTTTCAGACGATCAATCTTGAATCGTGCCGCCAGCATTACTCATCCCGGCCAAGATCAAGAATATCAGCGCGGCGAGGCGCGCTTCGCGTTTTGCATTTTGTGAAGTAACGAACTGTTCTCTGTCGCCGAGGCACCCAAGTGTGCGGCGCGGAGGCCTGCACATCACGCGAAGAGAAACCAAGACCATTTTCACGTGAGGCTGAAGTGATGGCCTGCCGCAGACAGGTCTTTCGCCCCGCCAGCCGGGCACAAACCGCACGTTGCAGCAGCCGCAAACGCCGCGTTGTTCCGCTCCGCCCGACACGTGGCTGATCTGACGCTTACGAATAAATCGTATGGTTCTCGGTCGGTAGCCAGCGATTTTCAGACGACGCAATGCGCATAATGGTCCGCATGCATGTCAAATATGGAAGTCTGTTCGCTCTCGATGTCATTTGCGGAACCTGCCTTTGCCCATCGCAACAAGCACTCGCTTCGGAGAATGGCTCGCGATATGCGAAAGAGCTCGCGGTTTCCGTGATTTCTTGCCGCGACGTAGTGGCGCGAAGCACATAGGAGGGATGTTCCATGAGTACTTTTCTGAACCGCGTTTCGAGCGCCACGGTCTGGTTGGTAAGCAGTGTCGCGTTGCTGTTAGTCGTGTTGAACGTTGCCTTTGCCGTAAGCGCGACTGATTCGCGGCCAATCCCTGACGTCTTAGGTCTGCCGCCCTTCGATCACACCCTCACGCTACTCGACCAAAGAAGCAACAGCAAACTTGCCCTGAAGTACGTTACGGCCATGACCAATCAAGGCATCGAGCAAAAGGCCACCGGAACTGTAGACGCTCAAGTCAGTGCTTCCCGGAGCACGTACCAATCCAAATTCACGCTCTCGCTTGCCAACCTTCTTCCGAACACTGCGTATCAATTAAAGGTGCTTATCGGCAACGACGTTAACTCGACGAATGCTACGTCAATCACTACAGATGGGTCTGGTGCGTTCCATGCCACCTACGTGATGGGAAAGAGTTCACGCGGGTCAACACCGATGCCGCCTGCGATGCATCCGCTACATGGCCTGCGCGAGTTGGATGTCGTCAACGCCAGTTCTCAAGTGGTACTACGGGCGGACCAAGTAGATCCGAATGCCCTGAAGTATCAAGCCATGCTGCAAATGCATAACACCGGGTTCATCCCGACCGCGAGCGGCTCCATAGGTATCCGGGCCACTCCGATCAACGTCAGTTTCCTGTTGGCCGCCAAGAAGTTGCAGCCATCCACGTCGTACGTATTCCTGGTCAATGGAATGGCGTGGAACACGATCAAGTCGGACCAGCACGGCACGATAAGAGTTACATTTAACAGTCATTCGCTGCGCGTCTTCGATATCCGCACCATAGCCCTGACAGATCAGGACCGCGCCCACGTTGTTCTGGCGCTATTCCCCGGAAGTGGTAACGGAATTTTCCCCGCAGACCATGGCGCGCCCACCGTGATATCTACGAACCCTGGCTTCAACGCGACAGGCGTGCCTATTAACGCCGCCATCAACGCGACTTTCAACGAAGGCATGGACCCTGCCACGATTAATAACACAACCTTTCTCTTAGTACAGACTGTGTCTGGTGTGTCCACCAATGGAAACATAACATACACTAGTGCGACTGCGACCGCGACTTTTGCACCCGCAACCAATCTTTTGCCATATACGACCTATACCGCTACGATTACGACCGGAGCCAAGGATGTGGCCGGCAACGAAGTGGTGAGTAACTACATTTGGAACTTTACGACTGGTGCGGGTGCAGACAATACGAGCCCCACCGTGACTTTCACGTCCCCCACTAATGGTTCCGTCAATGTGCCGGTCAACCGAATAATCAACGTGGCCTTCAGTGAGGTGATGGCTTCAACAACAATCAGCGCCGCGACCTTCAAATTGGTGCAAACCATTTCTGGCGTGTCCACCAATGGCAACATAACCTACTCCGGCACAAGCGCGACCTTCGCGCCCTTAACCTCTCTCTCTCTCGGCACCAGCTATACGGCCACGATCACCAATGGGGCCACGGACCTGGCAGGCAATGCCATGGCAAGTGACTTCTCATTTGTCTTTACAACAGGTGCAGCCGCAGACACCATCCCACCGACAGTGAGTGTCACATCCCCTACGGATACAGCCGCGGATGTGCCCATCAACAGGAAAGTCACTGTAGGCTTCAGCGAGGCGATGAATCCGGCAACGATCAGCACGGCATCCTTTACCCTGAAGGAGACAGTGAGCGGGAATAGCGTGGCGGGAACAGTCACCCCCATCGGCACATCGGCGGTCTTTGCGCCCACAAGCGATCTCGCAGCCAGCACCAAATATACAGCGACGATTACAACCGGGGTCAAGGATCTGGCAGGCAATGCCATGGCAAGTAACTTCTCATTCACCTTTACAACAGGTGCCGCCGCAGACAAGACCGCACCCACAGTGAGTTTCACGGCGCCTACCGATGGTGCCAAAGCGGTGCCCATCAACCAGGTTATCCAGGTAGCCTTCAGTGAAACGATGGACCCCTTAACGCTCACAACGGACACCTTTGCGGTGACAGGCCCTGGCATGACACCCGTAGACGGAACAGTCTCTCACACTGGTACAACGGCGACTTTCATCCCGTTCAGTACCAACGGTCTCGACGCCAACGTTCTATTCACGTGCACGATCACAACCGGGGCCAAGGATTTGGCAGGCAACTCTCTGGCTACGAACTACGTATGGACCTTTACGACCACCGGAGGCGCGGACACCACCGATCCTACCGTGCTTTCCACAATCCCGCTTGATGGTGCCACGCTTGTGGCGCCCAACAGCGTCGTCACCGCCACCTTCAGTGAGGCGATGAACACGATCACCACAGCAATGTTTACCGTGAAGGCGACAGTCAGCAGCATTGACGTCGGCGGAACAGTCGCCTACGCTCCAGGCAGCAACACTGCGACCTACACACCACCATCAGGCACTTTCGCTCCCAGTACCCAGTACACCGTTACGATCAAGGGCGGGCTCGACCCTAACAGCGCCACGGATCTGGCTGGCAATCCATTAGCATCTGGACTTGTACCCAATCCATGGACCTTTACGACCGGTGCAGCACCAGACAAGACCGCCCCCACGGTAACTCTTGCAGTTCCCGCGAATCTTGCCTCAAACGAGGAGCTCAACATCTCCATCAACGCAACGTTCAGCGAAGCGATGGCCCCGTTAACGCTCAGCACAGCAACCTTTACGGTGCAAGCCAGCGGCCCCCCCGCGGGCCCGCTCATAGCAGGGTGGGTCACCTATGATACACTGAGCCATATTGCGACCTTCACACCAAAGGAGAAGCTCGCAGCCAGCACTCAGTATACTGCGACGATCACAACCGGGGCCACCGACTTGGCTGGCAATGCATTAGTATCTGGACTTGTGCCGAATCCATGGACCTTTACCACAGGTACAGGACTCGCGCCAAACGCAGTACCGCTTGGTTCGGCGGCGACTTACGGGATCATGGCAACCGCCACGGTCGCCAACACCGGTCCCTCCACTATAAATGGGGATGTGTCGTTAGACCCGGGCAGTGCAATGACTGGATTTCCGCCGGGAGTGGTGAACGGCACGATACACATTAACGATACAGTGTCAGCAAAGGCCAAAGAGGACCTGTTGGCCGCGTACAACTGGGCCAAGAGCCTACCAGCGGACCCGGGCCTGTTTGTTGTAGGTACTGTGGACTTGGGCCAGGTACTGATGCCCGGTCATGTCCCCGGCAATCTTCCCCCAGGCATCTATAGCTCTGGTAGCACGATGTTAGCCTCGACCCCTGTCACTCTTGACGCAGGCGGCAACGCGAATGCCGTCTGGGTCTTCCAGATCGGTTCCTCGCTGACTACGAATGGCACGGGCAATGTTTTGCTGGCTGGCGGTGCTCAGGCCAAGAACGTGTTCTTTGTGCCCACTGTTGATGCGACTATAGGTGCGGGCACTGTTTTCAATGGAACCATAGTGACTGGCAGAGATGCTACTGGTGTGAGTGGTGCCAGGATATTCGGCAGAATTCTGGCCGGAGCACTCCCTGCTGGTGGCGCAATTAACTTGGACACCAACACTGTTATCGTGCCCGCTCCATAAGGCATGATGGAGTTGGTGGGCGATCATGATGCTGATGAACCCCAAGGAGCTTGTTAATCTCTCGCAGGGCAAAGGAAGGCTGTCGTGGCAGAATATCTTGGCGGAAAGGGGCTTCTCTTGGGTAGTTGCGAGGACGCCATGAATGGCGCACAGTTGCGCGGCCCCCAATGCTCGTTTCAACTCGCCGCGGTGAATACGCGGAGAAACCTTCGCTCAGGCCACCGGGGCCGGCAGACACATCAACAATCGGGATCGGGTTGCTGTCCTTCACGCGCAGTATTCCACCAATCAACGTCGGAGCCCATCTATCTCATTCGCAACGTACGAGCACAAACACGCCCTCGCGAGTTCAGACATCTGAACTCGCCGGTGCAAACACCCAAAAGAGGGGCGCGGATTATACAGTGTTCCCGATCGTGTCCCGGAAAAATCTACATAATTCTCACAACTCACCGCGGTCATGCGACTTAGCGCTTTCTCGCTGTCT
>DASXUX010000043.1:0-125966 GCA_036504595.1 Planctomycetota bacterium
TCGGAAAGCCGTGCAGCAGCGCCCACGCGCAACCATCGAACCCGTCCTCGCGCCGCTGCTCCCGCACAGCCTCGCGCAGGTCGTCGCCCCACCACGACCCCTTGATGCGATGGTCTCCGCCGGGCGTGTACCACTGGTTCAAAATCCCCGCGATGTCGTCCTCCATCCGCGTGACAACCTTTTCCGCGCGAACCCGATCCACCACCTCGTGAGCCGCCATCCCCGTCAGTTCCCGCGTGAGCGCCGATAATTTCCGCCGCGAAATCCCCAGCTCGATACACAACATCGGCACCGGATCCCAAAGAAACGTCCGCTCCTCCTTCTCCGGATCTTTCTCATGCTCTTCGAGCGCCTCCCGCACCAACTTCTCATAGTGCCGAAACAGTTTCCGCAAAGCGAACCGCCGCTCGCTCCGCGTCATCTTCCCCTCCGCCTCCACCGTCAGACCGCTGATCTCCTGCCACGGTGGCGGTGGCACGCACGAGACCGGCGCGTCCGTTTGCGCCGGTCTCGTGCGTGCGCTCCCGTCCCCCTCTCCTGCGCCGGGTGGCACGTTTGTGTTCGCCGCGCCCTGTGCCACACCTTTTTCCCCCGACCCCGTTCGCGGCGAACTCAAGCGTGCGTCCCCATTCGTATCACGGGCATCCCCGCCCGTGCCTTCCGCGACAGTAGCACGCTTCTAATTACTCGTGCTACCGTCGCCGCTCCGGTCCCCCTCTCCCCCGCGAGGGAGAGGGGTTAGGGGTGAGGGGGCCACCAATCCGCAATCCGAATTCTGCAATCCGCAATCGCTCTTCCCCCCGTCTCCCCGTCCCCGCCTCTCCCCGTCCATCCGTTCCGTGCCTTCGCTCCTGCCTACTGCCGCTGCCTCCTGCCGACTGTCGTACATACCGCCGCCCTCCACTTCCTCGCAGACGAATCCACTCGTCACTCGTCACTCGTCACCCGTCACCCGTCACACGCCACGCAACCACGCGACGCCTCCGCCGGGTTCTGGCTTTCCTGAGTTGTTTGTGGATCAGTCCGCGATGTTCGAGACCGCCCGGTTTCCCCCGCTAGCGTTAATCACGCCAGCCCGAGATCAATATGTTTCGGAGCGATCTCTACCAAAAACCCTACCCGATGAGCACCCGAATATCAACTTAATTCCCCTGCGAGTTGTTCGGAAAGGCGGGAACCCTCACGACACTTCTCTGACGCAAAGCGATGGTGCGAGCGTTCCCGCTATTCCAGACGTCTGGCGCGGATCAGTGCGACTGCAAACTGGAAAAGAGCGCGCGCATTTTAGTCGTGAACGCACCGGCGCTCTCCGACAGGTTCCGGGCACTTGTCTCGCGCTCCGCTGCGGTCCGAGCGCTGGCCATCGCAACGAGCGCTTCGCCATACTTTATCAACTGCGCATGAATTTCAGCGATCTCGACGTCAGTGGCCTCGATCTGCTGGAGCTGGCCAAGGATCCGGCGAGCGTTTGTGCTGTCCTCGGGCGCCGCCGCCGCTTCGTCGCTTGCAGGCTTTGTGCCCATTAATTTCTTCGCCAGAGATTCCTGTTCCCTCACAATTGGCAGGATACGATCCGCGTAACTCTTGAATTCACGCGCTCTGACCAGACGGATCACGGCGGGTGACGTGCGTACGCGCCAACCGGCTCCGCAGTAACCAACAGCGAGGACGCTCGCGAGGATTATCATCGCCAACGCCTCCCGGCGGGGAGATCTGCGCTGCGCATCGGGCGGCAACATGGCGCTCGCGCCGAGATACCCAGCGGCCAAGCCGCCGACGTGAGCCGCATTGCCAACTCCGCTGATCATCAAGCCGAACAGCAGATTGTAGCCGATCAGCGAGTAGATCTGCTTGGCTTGTTTCTTCACGACCTCCGGATCGTATTGCGTGCGATGCTTCCCAAAGAAGACGGCGAGCACTCCGAAGACCCCGAAGATTGCGCCCGACGCGCCAACCCCCACCGCCGCGGGATTCCACCACAAACTCGCCAGCGATCCCCATAGACCGGACATCAGGTACAAGAGCAAAAAGCGTCGCCGGCCAATAACGCACTCCGCCAGAGGCCCCACGCTAAACAAAACCCATAGGTTGAAGCCCAAATGCAACGGCCCGGCATGGACAAAGGTGCACGTAAAAAGCCGCCAGAACTGGCCCTGCGCAACTGTGTTCGGTCCATGGTTCGCGCCAAAGATCAGAAGTGCGTCGGCTTTCGGCCACAGCAGATCTGTTCCCATGAACAGCAGCATCACGAAGAACACCATGCCGTTGGCGAACGCGAGCCAATAGGTTGCCCACGGGATGAAGTCCTTCGGGACAAGCGGCTGCGGCAGAGGAAGCTCAGAGACTATGACGGCCGGACGCGTGGCTGCATCTGTTTCCAGCGGCGCGGTCGGTACGCTTGGGTGGCCAGAGCCGTCAGTCATATTGTCCGTCATACCGTCCGATCTCCGGCGGTGCGGCCAGTGCTCCAGGAGGGTACACTATTCTTTAGCTTGCGTCCACGCTTGGCACGATTGTGCTTCCGTTATACCGGAATTACTTTCCACCATATCGCCTAAATAGTCCTTGCTTCCAGCGGCGTCAGGCGACATGATAATCGCCGTTCCGGAGGCTGCATGACCTCTCCAATCCGAATCCTTGGCTGCACCCTCGCGCTCGCGTTGCTCTCTTGCGCGCCGCTGGCGCTGTGCGGCGAAGTCGAAGAATTTCCGCACACCAAAGACGTCCACAAGTGCCCGCGCTGCCAGGCCAGCTTCGATGGCGCGCCGCATCCTTACGACTTCGCCAAATGTCCGAAGTGCCAGATGGCGCTCTCCAAGTCGCTGGCGTACGTGAAGAAGAACTTCAAGCCCACGATGTTTGGCCTGCTCCTCGACAGTTTCTACGGCGGCTTTGTGTTCATGATGGACGGCGAAAAACACGACAAGGAGCTGGCCGTCTGCACGAAGAACATGCGAGCGATGATCAAGCCCGAACCCGACGGCAACTTCGCGTCCGGCGACCAGATTGGCGGCGACTGGTTCAGTTGGAAGAAAGCGATGGCGATGTACTTCCTCACCGAGTACAGCCTGCGCTACGGTTTGTCAGCCGACAACAAAGCCGCCCTGCTCGAAGGCCTGAAAGCCGCCGCGGAAGGCCAGCAGAAAGGCGGCGGCTGGTTCCACAGCAAGCCCAAGGAAAAACAGTACTCGCCCGACATCGCTATCATCGGTTGCATCTTCTACGCGTCGTTCGTCGAAATGAAAGCGCTCGGCCTGGACTCCGAACCGCTGCTGACTCAGACGCGCACCTATCTCGAAGGCATCTCCGACGGAAAAACCATCGGCTACGCCAAAGGCTGGCACGGCGGAATGGGCGGCGGCGGCCACGGCGGCTTCGTGAATCTGGGGCTGCTCGGCAGCGGAAATGAAAACGACAAATGGGCCGCCGGCCTCGCGCACTGGATGAAAGAAAATTACATGGACGCCGGCCACGGCCACGCCAATGGCGACCTCCACTATTTTGGAATGGGCGCCGCGCTGCACCGGCTGAGCATGGAAACTTACGCCAAGTTTGCGACCTGCCACATCCATCGCCTCGCCGAAATTCAGCGCGACGACGGAAGCATCCCGGCGATGTCGCACGATGACCCCAACGAAGCCGAGTACTTCCAGAAGTTCAAAACCAACACCACTGAAGCCGGCTCCTTTACTTCGACCGCCGTCTTCACCTGCCTGCTCCTAATGGAACGCCCCGGCGCGTTCAGCCCCCTGCCGTCCAAGCCGGTCGGCTCCATCAACAACAAGGACGCCTTCAAGAATGGCACCGAAGCGATGGCCAAAGGCGACTACGCCAAAGCCCTGAAGAACTTCAGCGTTGTCCTGCCGCGCGGCGATTCCGGCGAACTGGTCCCGCAGGCACGCGAACAAATCCAAAAGATCGAAGCGCTCGCAAAGGAGCAATTCCTGCAGCTCCAGGAAAAAGAAGCCAAACTGGTAGCGCCGGCGTCCCTGCCGGCCGGAGTAGCGCCGGCCTCCGTGCCGGCCGCGGCCAAAGCCGACACCAAAGAAGCGATCCTTGCGTACGCCGACATGATCCAGGACTACGAGAAGTTTCAGAAGGCCTTCGAAGGCTCCCTCGCCGCCGCCGATGCCAAGCGCGCCTGCGATCCCCTGAAGCAGAAGCTTGCCAGCAAACGGGAACGCATCGCTTTCAGCAACGGCGGTGCGAGCAGCACACCGGCGACCGGCGCCAGCCTGTCCTCAAAACTGAAAGACCCGTCGTCCGTTAAGGAGTGGGAAGGCAAGCTGAAGACGCGCATCGGCGCGGTGCTCGCCGCAGGCGGAAAGGTGCGCTTTGATTTCAGCGCGCTGAAGATGCGCATTTCCATGCAAAGTCTATCCGCGGCCGGCGCGTTCAAAGCCGGCGTCGAAGGCGGCGGCCAGATGGACATGAACTGGTCGCAGCTTCAGCCGTCCGATTTCCGCAGCTTGGCGCTCGACCTCGCCGCCAACCAGAACACGCCCTTCGATCACGCGCTCGCCGCGTTCTATCTGCTCTGCAACAGCGACACCACCAAGGCCGAAGACCACCTCGTCAAAGCCGGCAAAGAAGGCGAGGCGGTCAACGCTGCCTTCACCAACTGAACGGCTCACCGCAGAGGACGCGGAGGGCGCAGAGGACAGAAGTATCTAGGAAACCTCTGCGTCCTCCGCGTCCTCTGCGGTGAGAAGTTTGACTTCCCCCGCTTCGGCTTTACTCTCCATTCTCTGCACCTCCCCTTGGAGAAAAACAATGTCCGAACGCAAACGTTACGTCCTGGCGGGCACCGGCGGGCGCGGCACCTACATGTTCGGCAAGCCGATCCTCAACCAGTTCACGAAGTACTGCGAGCTCGTCGGGCTCTACGACATCAACCCGCTGCGCATGAAAGCCTGCAACGAACTCCTCGGCGCCGGCCTGCCGATGTTCACCGACTTCGAAGAGATGCTCTCGAAGGTGAACCCCGACTGCGTCATCATCGCATCGAAAGATTGCACGCACGCGCCGCTGATCATCCAAACCATGGCCGCCGGCAAGCGCGCGCTCAGCGAAAAACCGCTCTGCGTGGACGCCAAGCAGTGCCGCGAAATCCTCGCCGCCGCCAAGAAGTACAAGAAGAAAGGCGGCCACTGCTTCGTCACCCACAACATGCGCTACACCCCTTCCATAGAGGAGTGCAAACGCATCCTCAAGAGCGGCGCGATCGGCGATCTGTTGGCCGTCAACTTTCACGAGAACCTCGACCGCCGCCACGGCGCCGATTATTTCCGCCGCTGGCACCGGCAGATCAAGAATTCCGGCGGCCTGCTGATTCACAAAGCCTCGCACCACTTCGACACGCTCAACTGGCTGGTCGGTT
Organism: Planctomycetota bacterium; assembly: GCA_036504595.1. GTDB lineage: Bacteria > Planctomycetota > SZUA-567 > H5-PLA8 > H5-PLA8 > DASXUX01. Next base: position 5,381 of record DASXUX010000043.1, read on the forward strand.
CGATCCCCGACACGCTCGTCGCCCACGGCGGCCTCCTCTACTACGGCAAGAATGGCCCGTTCCGCAGCAAGCGTTGCGACGGCTGTCCGCACGCGGAAAAGTGCGACTTCTACGCCGATATGTGGAAGGAGCCGATCAACGTCAAGATGTACAAAGAAGCCGAGAAGGCCGACGGCTACCTGCGCGATGGCTGCGTCTTCGATAAAGAGATCGATATCGTGGACAACTGCGGCGCGCTGTACACGTACAAAAACGGCGTGCAGGTGACGTATAGTCTCACCGCGTTCGCCAGCTACGAAGGCTGGCACATCCAGTTCGAAGGCACCGATGGCCGCCTGGAACTGAAGGAAGTGCAGGATTCAAGCTGGGCCGCCGGCAAAGTTCTCATTCATGGCCTCGAAAAGATGCTCGGCCAAAGCCTCGTCCTCTACAGCCCGAAGCAGGGACTGAAGCAGCTCGAAATCCCGCACAAGGCCGGCGAACACGGCGGCGCCGATGGCGGCATCCGCCAGGACTTCTTCGGCCGCCCCTTCGACGCGCCGCTCACCGAAATGCAAGCCCCGCTCGAACAAGCCATCCAGGCCATCCTCGTCGGCCACGCCGCCAACGTTTCCATGGCCAGCAGCTCGAAGGTCATCAAAGTGCAAGAACTGCTGTAGTGGGGGCGTCTCGCCCGCTGCCTCGGTCCCCCTCTCCCCCGCGAGGGAGAGGGGTTAGGAGTGAGGGTGCCGCTTCGCTGTTCTCCCCCTTCCCTCCGAGGGAAGGGGGTCGGGGGGTTAGGTTTGCGGCGAAGACGCAACTTCTCGCGTCCTGCTCGCTTGCTCACCTGCCCATTCCTGCTAGTCTCTACCGTTCCAAAACCGCCCCGAAGGGCGCTATCGTTCAGATCATTAAGGAGGGGGTTCCAATGAAGAAACTTGTCCACCTGTGTATCGCTCTGCTGATCACCGCCAGCCTGTTCGCTGTTGCCGAAGACAAGCCCGCCAAAGCGCCGGCGAAGTTGGAGATCGTCAAGGCTGTGTACGGCGATCTTGCCGGCGACGCGAAAGCTCAGACCGACGTGACCGACAAAGTGAAGGCCATGGTCAAGCCCGGTCAGAACCTGAACGTGGATGCGACCAACGACAACTTCGGCGATCCGATCGAAGGCACTGCGAAGAAGCTGAAGATCGAGTACACGCTGGACGGCCAGAAAGCCGATCAGACCGTCGATGAAAACGCGACGCTGACGATCACGGTTATTCCCAGCAAGCTCGTCATCGAAAAAGCCTGGTACGGCAATCCGGACGACGCCAAAGTCGGCTCCGACGTGACCACGAAAGTCCGCACCATGATCAAGAACGATTCGCTGACGGTCGATGCGACCAACGACAACTTCGGCGATCCGGCTGAAGGCGTGGCGAAGGTCCTGAAGATCGATTACACGTTCGACGGCGGCGCGAAGAAGTCCAAGCAGGCCGCCGAGAACGAATCGCTGACGATCAACGACAAGGGAGAGTAACGGACAACGGGGCGACGACCGTAGAGGAGCGGCGCTCCGGTTCCCCTCTCCCCCGCGAGGGAGAGGGGTTAGGGGTGAGGGGGCGGAGGATTTAGCATGAGAACTCTCGTACTTTGTTGTGTCGTTCTGCTGTCCGTCCTGAGCGCGTTCCTTCGCGCTGAAGACAAGCCCAAGGCGAACCTCGAAATCGTCAAAGCCGTCTACGGCGATATCGGCGGGCCCGCGAAGAACCAGGCGGACGTGACCGCCAAAGTGAAGGCCATGGTCCGGCCCAACGAAGACCTCAGCGTCGAGGCGACGAACAACAACTTCGGCGATCCCTGCGATGGAATCGTCAAGAGACTGAAGGTCGAATACATCCTCGACGGCGCGAAGGGCGAACAGACTGTCAACGAAAACCAGACCCTGATCATCAACGCCAAGCGCGGCAAGCTCTTCATCGAAAAAGCCTGGTTCGGCGACCCCAATGACGAGAAGAAACGCGCCGACGTCACCGCCATCGCTCGCAGCATGGTTTTTAGCGATGCGCTAGCGCTCGATGCTTCGGTCGAAAACTTCGGCGACCCCGCCAAAGGCGCGGCGAAAGTCCTGAGCGTCGAATACACCTTCGAAGGCGGCGCCAAGAAAACCAAACAAGCCAAAGACGGCGAAACGCTGAAGATCGATAACGGGCAGTAGCGACAGGGTTCAGGGTTCAGGGTTCAGGGTTGGCCGTGCCGTGCACCGTCAGCCAAACGAACGGATTTCACGACTTCACACAAAGACACAGAGGACACGGAGAAGACAGAGAAAAACTTATAGAAAAACTCTGTGACCTCTGTGTTCTCCGTGTCTCTGTGTTGAAGTCGTTGCTTTTACTTTTGCCGCCCCCGCCTCCTGCCTCCCGCCTCCGCCGTTAACTGCCTACTGCTGCTGCCTAGTGCCTACTGTTTCTTTCCCATCAACGGCATCCCCAATCGAAACTCCGTCTTCGGATCGATCGCATCCACCCGCACCACCCGAATTCCCGCCGCGCCTTCCAGCGGGCAGTTCGATTCGCAAATTCCGCAGCCGACGCATTTGTCGCGATCGACGGCCGGCTGCTGAATCTCGATCTGCTCGCCCTTGGCGTCTTTTATGTGGAACGTGTTGAGGACCGTGATCGCTTTTTCCGGCAGCGGGCAGACTTCCTCGCAGCGAATGCAGGACGTGTCCTTCGCCCACGGCAGGCAGCGGTTGTGGTCGAAGTACGCCTTGCCGATCGCCGCCTTGTGCTTCTCGTCGATCGACAGCCGCGGAATCGCGCCACTTGGACACACCTGCCCGCACAGGTTGCAGTTGTACTCGCAATAGCTCTGCTCAAAGATCGCTCGCGGCGCCAGGTGCGGAGCGAACAAACCCTCGATGCCGTTCTGCAGAATCGCCGGCTGCAGCACGTTCGTCGGGCAAACTTTCATGCACAGCCCGCAGCGCACGCACAGGCCGAGAAACTTCTTCTCGTCGCCGGCTCCCGGCGGGCGCAGCAAGCCTTCAACGATCACCGTGCCGAGCGTCCACTTCTGCGCGTGAGCCAGTGCCGGCACAGCCGTCCCCGCCGCGATCGCCGCAAAGAGCCGGCGCTTCGACAAATCCAGCGGCGCCGGTAGCGCCGGCCTCCGTGCCGGTGGGGCAAACTTCGGGATCCCTTTGGGGCACAGCGCCACGCAGTCCATGCACACGTTGCACTCTTCGGGCGAAACCCCGGCGGCTTTGTCCAGCGCTCCCATGCGGCAGTCAGCAGCGCATTCGCCGCAATTCCCACAGACCTTCGCCGGCAGCCTGCGGATGAACGCCACTCGCGCGACCAGACCGTACACCGCGCCCAGCGGGCACAGGTAGCGGCACCAGAATCGACGTGCCACGAACTCCAGCAGAAATAGCACGCCCAGAATCGCCGCTGAGACCGCCGCCAGATCGTACAGGTTCGCTCGAAACGGCATGACATGCTTCACGAAAAACTTATGTACGGAATCATTCCCGCCGTGCCCGACCCACGTAAGCGCCGCGTCGGCCGAGTCATAGAATTTCGGATCGGCCCAGAACGCCAGGCCGCGCGTGAGCAGCGCGAACGGATCGAACAGCCCAACGAGCGGGAACGCCAGCAGAGCGCCGATCAGACACAGCGCCAGCAAGACGTAGCGCGAGAGGCGCACTTCCTTCAGCACCGCCGCGCCTTGTTCCGAACGCGACCAGCGCGTGGTCAGTCGGGACAGCGGCCGGACGATGAATTGCAGCGCATCCAGCAGCGTGCCCAGCGGACAGACCCAGCCGCAAAAAAAGCGTCCGAAGACGAGCGAAAGCCCCAGCAGAATCAGAGACGGCCAGAACAGCGCCACGAGCGTGCGCCCGGCCAAACATGCCGCCGCGGCGACGAGCGGGTCGATGCGAAAGAAGAAGTTCTCGCCGCCCGGCAGCGTGTCCGCGCCGGTCGTTTCCGTCCGGCGAAACAGAACGAGAAACGCGATTAGAAACGCCGCCTGTCCAATCCGCCGCCACGAAGGCCAACTGAGAAAGAACAACCGCTTCATCCGTGCGAAATTCCGTGCCGGGGGTATGGGGTATGGGGTCTAGGGTTTAGGGGCGGCTTCATAACAAGCCTTCACGATACCCCATACCCGATACCCCATACCCTGCAGTTCATGCCTGGACGACTTTCACCTTGCTAATGTCCGCTTCGCCCAGGCCCAGTTCCGCGGCCGCCGCGATCGCCGGCACATCGGCGGGCTTCATCTCGAACAGTCCCACGCCGTACGCGTCAATCGCCACCACGTCGCTCGACGCAACCAGTGTGTCGAGCACCTTCACGTCTTCGGGCTTGCCGCCGGACGGCCCGCCGCGCAGCAGAATTCGCGTGGCGTCCAGAATCGTCAGCTTCGGCCGCACGACCAGGTTCAAGTCGGCGATGCGCTGGTGAATGTTCTGTTGGTGTATTTCGCCGCGGTTTCCGCCGATCACGCCCATGACGTTCTTCAGGCCCAGCGTCAGCTTCGCGATCGAATGATGCTTGGCGATCGGCACGTTGATATAGCAGTCGCAGTCGCTCTCCAACGCGTCCTTGTAGAATTCAAAGCGCTTGAGCGACTTCGCTTTTTCGATGTCCACCGGGACGTACTTTTTCTTGTCGCAGAAGACGCACGAGACCCGCTTGTCCGTGATCGATTCGACGGCGGCCTGAATGCCGCTGGCCGTGTAGCAGCGCCGCTCATCGTTGACCGTGCGATCGAAGACCAGCACCTGCTTGGCGTCGGCCCCCAGCGCAAGCATCACGATGGCCTTCACCACGTCGGGATGCGTGTTGCCCGCGAGCTCCGGCTTGCGGTCCCAGCCGATGTTCGGCTTGACCACCACGCGTGAGCCCGGCTTGACGAAGGCCTTGATCCCGCCGAGCGGCTCCAACACCTTCGCGACGAGCGCCGCGTAGTCCTTGCCCTTCGCGACCGCGAGCGTGCTCTGCCCCGCCGCCTTTTCTTCCGCCGCGATAGTCCCCGCGCGGAACAGCGGCACCATCGCCGCTCCCGCCGACCACGCCGTCACCTGCGTCAGAAACTCTCGCCGCTCCATCGCAAACTCCTTTTCGTAGTGACCATCTCCATCGCAGAATCCCTACCGTGGATACACCGCGATGGCAGCGCGGCGCAAGCGCACTCATCGCGTTCTGCCTAACCAAGACCCTGAACCCTGCTTTTCGCCTTTACTCCCCCGCGCGCGCCTGCCGTATCTTCACCAATCCCACCGCCGGCGCCTTCAGCTCTTCGGACAAATCCAACCCGTCCACCGTCACCTTACCCGTCTGCGCGCCGCCGATCAGGTCGTACATTTTCTCGCGGCGCGGGCCCTGGCCCTGCAGCATCATCGGCCCCCAATCATTTCCCGGCAGATAATTCCATTCGTTGAGCTGGCTCTCCGTCTTCGTGAAACCATACCGGTCGAGCATCCCGCGGACGCCTTTGGCCAGAGCGATATAGTCCTGCGGATTGGGCGTGTACCGATGCCAAGAGAAGAAATCGAGCGGCGCGCCTTCGAGCTTGCAGTACTCCAGCAGCTTGACGCCGAACTTCGGCGGCTGGTACGTTCCGTTTTTCAGATTCCCGGCATCCGACGCGCCCGGGCCGCCGACGAACACATCCGGAAAGCGCGCCTTGATCGCCTTCGACGCGATGCCATACAGCCGCAAGTAATCTTCGTCCGTCCCGCTCCACATCTGCGGCCGGACTTCAGGCTCGTTCCAGATTTCCCAATACTTGATGCCCAGTTTGAACCCATTGGCCCAGCCGTCGTTGTAATGCCGCACAATTCCCACGCAGGCGGCGGCCCACTTTTCGTAGTCCTTCGGCGGATGGACGTACAGTTTCTTCTTCGTGTGCTCAATGCTTTCACCGAGCCGGAAAATGATCTTCGCACCCGTCTTGACGATGGACTGCAAGTAGTCGTCGGTGCGCTCAAAGTTGTAGCTCTCCGGTTTGGACGGGTCCGCGTTCAGGTCCGGAAAGATGACGTGCATATCCACCACGTCCACGACAGGCCAATGGCAGTCGTGCAGCCGAATGTACGGAATCCCGACTTCTTTGTGATACGCCGAGACATCCACCATCTCCCCATAGTTGACCGGCCCGCAATTCCCCCCATGCAGTGCCCGAATCGTCCCCGCCTGCTTCCCGCAATCCACGCGCAACTCAGCGCCAAGGGAGAGCGCAGCGACGAAAACCAACAATACGCATACGAGAGATTGCACAATGATTCCTCCGAGGACGAGGGGTTCTGGAGGAGAGGAGGATAGCGGCTAAGCAGCGGCGTGTCGATTGCCGCCGCCGTTCTCCCCTCCCCGTTTCGGGGAGGGGCCGGGGGAGGGGTTCCTTGCGTCCCTCGCCGCCGAACGCAAGGCTGAGAGGGTAGGCTCCGGAACGCCGCTGGAGTCGGAGCGCGAGAGGGGCGGCTTCCATTAATCCCCCTCTGTGTCCTCCGTGTCCTCTGTGGTAAGCCCTTTCTTCGTCCTCAATTCTGCACTCTGAATTCGTTACTTGATCACCTTCTCCAGATACGGCTTGATCATCCCCTGCACGTCCGGCTTCTGATAAACCACCAGCACGCGCCCGTTCTTGGTGATGAAGTCGTCGATCCCTGCGCCAGGCTGTTTCCACGACTCCGGCTTCACGTCCTTCTTGATCTTGTCGCGAATCTCGCCGTCGGCGCTCGCCGGAATCGTGTAGAAACACAAGTCCATCGCGCTGTCGCCGCTTCCGAACGTCTTCACCTTTGGCTGCGGCTGAGTGACTGCCCACGCGGACGAGACCATGACGACCCGCCACGTGCTCAGATACGCCGTGATCTTCTCGTGCACCGCCGCCGTCTGCTTCACAACGATATGCGTGTCGTCCTTCTGCTCGATGCTCGTCCCCAGATCCTCACTCCACTTTTCCGGGTCGATCCGTGTCTTGATCACGTCCACGATCCGAACGCACGAAAAGAGTTCCCCGCCGCCCGAAAACGTCGCCGTCGCTCCACCCGCGCCCGCACCGCCGGCCGCCTTCTTGCCGTCCTTCGCTGGCTGCTTGGCCGGCGGCTGTTTCGCTGGAGGTTTGTTTGTCTTTGGCGGAGCCGGCGGCTGCGGCTTCACGTTCATGATCACCCCCGTCAAATCGTACGTCCGCTCGCCGACCTCCGGCTTCTCTTCTTCGGCAAGAACCCATGAACCCAGCACGATCAGCAAACTCGCCCCAAGCATCCGCATCTGCGTTCTCCCCTTCTTTTCCTGGCCCCGCCTCCTGCGTCCTGCCTCCCTGCCGTTGTCGTTCCTGCCTACTGCGTACTGCCGCTGCCTACTGCCTTACCGCGTCCAGCCGCTATAAAACGGATTCGAAACACTCAGCGGCAACTCCACCGGCCCTTTTATGCGCACAGAATAATACTGCGCCGTCACCAGTTCTAACGCACGCCGCGCGTCGGCCAAGTTCACGGGCAGAGCCGCACCTTTCGCGAGCGCCTCATGGAACATTTTGAACTGTCCCACAAATCCATCCGGCTGCGGCTGAAAACTGGCCAACGCAGCGTCGATTTTCTTCTGCAGTTCCGGCGTCCGACCCACGAACTTCCACGGATCAGTGCCGCTGGCGTAGGGTTTGTGATTGCTTTCGGCGACCAGATTTTCGAAGCAGTAACGGTGCCGCGTGATCTCTTCGCACGACCCCAGCGTCACCGACAGCGAGGCCAGCGAGCCGTCCGCCATCTCCATCGACACCGACGCGCAGTCTTCCGTTTCGATGGGGTTCACGCGCGTGGCTGTTCGAGCGAAAACGCTTTTCGCCGGGCCGAGCACGTGCAGCAGCGCGTCGTGAGCGTGAATGCCGTGCCCAAGCAGACATCCGCCCAGTTCCGTGGCCCACTTCCCGCGCCACGGCGCCGCAAAGTAATCCGCGCCGCGAATCCAGCACGTTTCAACCGTGCTCAGAAACGTTTTTCCGGCGAGCCCCTCGCCGATCAGAAACTTCAGCTTCTGAAATCCGCGCCCCAGCCGGTTCTGCATGATCGGCATCAGACACTTGCCGAAGCGCTTCTCAGCGGCGGAAAGCTCATCGATCTCTCGCAGCGATCCCACCAGCGGCTTTTCGCAGATGGCGTGTTTTCCCGCCGCGAGCACCTCCAAACATTGCCGGAAATGCAGCCCCGGCGGCGTGCACAGGTCGATCACGTCGATGTCACCCAAGCCGCACAATTCGCTTAGATCATTGAGCACATGCGGAATTTTATTCTCAAGGGCAATCGTCCCCGCCTTCGTCTTGTCCAGATCGCACAGCGCCCGCACCTCAAAGTGCTCCGGCAAAGCCTTGTACGCCGTCAAATGCGACTGCCCAATCCCACACCCGACAATCGCCACCTTCAGCACAGCCATCCCAATCTCTCCGTAGCAGCGCAATCCTCCCGGAATGCGTGCCGTTCGCTCCGGTTCCCCTCTCCCCCGCCAGGGAGAGGGGTGAGGGGTGAGGGGGCGCTCTCCGTTCTCCCCTCCCCTCCGAGGGGAGGGGTCGGGGGAGGGGTTTGCGGCAGCGCCGCAATTCTTCCGCCCTCAGCCCTCACCACTCCACCACTCACCACTCCACCACTCACCACTTACCACTCCACCACTCACCCCTCACCAATTCCCCCTTGCCACCTCCGCCATCTCTTCCGCCATCGCGCTGATCTTCACTTCATGATACCCCGCGACTCCCGTGCGGATTTTGTCCTTGATCGGGCGCGTCCATTTCTTCGGAAGCTTCTCGACCCCGTACCGCACGCCCCACAAACTTCCCGCGGTCGCGCCGTTGCAGTCGGTGTCGAAGCCCGGCATCACGGCCCGCGTGATCGTCTTCTCAAAATCCTCTTCGCCGTACAGCACCGCCGCCGCGACGATCTGCGCGTTCGAATTCGTGTGGCACCAGTGGTGAGAAACCGTTTCGTCCCACTGTTCGTGAATCATCTTCACCACCTCGTCATACGACTTGTGCTCTTCGTATGCGTCCACGATCGTTTCGACGTCGTCGTACAGCCGGCAGCGTTCAGGAATCTGCGCCAAACCGGCGCGCACGATGCGGACCCAGTTGTCTTCCACGTACGCGGCCGCCAGCATCGCCGCCACCCACATCTCGCCATAAATGCCGTTCTTCACATGGCTGATGCACGCATCGCGCCAGGCCCACGCCGCCGCGCGTTCAGGATTGCCGGGATTGGCGTAGCCGAAATAGTCCGCGCGGATCTGAGCCCCGATCCATTCGCGATACGGATTGCGGTGCGTCGCGCTCTCGGGCGGAACGACGCCGGCGACGAAATTCCGGTACGCGACGCGCTCCGCCGTGCAGGTGTGGAAGATCGGAATGTTCGCGCCCCACGCCGTGGCCACATCCAGCGGCGTGAAATCGCCCCCGTGCTTTTTGACGATGTAAAAGCCAGTGGTCGTATAGTTGGTGTCATCGTCCTCCACCATGCCGTTCATGCCGTCCAGCAGCAGAGGTGCCTGCTTCTTGTGCAGTTCATTCTTTGGCTTGCGAGCCGCGATGTGCCCGTCTTCCTTGCGCGTGGGCAAGCGCAGGTAATTATTGAGCGGCCAGTTCTTTGTCTCTTCGCCGGTGATGCGAATGCTCTCCATGTTCCAGCCTTCGACCGGCTTGCCCAGCATGCAGCCGCAGATGCGCCCCAGCCAACCGCCGTGCAGGCGCGAGAGAAACTGAGCCCGCCGCCCGCGCCATGTGCGAATCGGATCGGTCTCCGGCCGAGCGACCCGGATGCCTTCCAGGTCGGTGGGCTCGACATACGGGTACTCCGAGCGATACGGCAGATCCTGCACGGCGTCCATCAGCCGAGCGGCGTCCTGCAGCCATGCCTTGTCGCGCGCGCCGCCAAAACGCCGGCCTTCGGGAACGGGCGTGTTGAGCAGCCGGTTGAACTCCCCATCGATACTGCTCACATCCCGGCCTTCATCCCACGTCTGGCGGCGCTCGGTCTCCAGGTCGCAACCATCCAGCCAGACATGACGGTTCAGCCATTCCAACAGCGTCGGCACAAAAATAGCGGCGGCGGCAGTCGTCTCGGCCATGCGAATCTCCTCCCCAGTCTCAAGATCATGGATAAAGCGCGGCTTTGCGCGCGAGTCCGGGCATATCACTGCCTCGCAAAAATGCGACAAAGAAAAACTGAAATCTTTACCGCTTTCGTTTGCGATCGTACGCTGGGGGCACGAGCGCTTGTGTTTCTCTCAAAACGAAAGCAATCGCGAATTTTGGCTCTTGAGTTTTGCGTTTTGAATCTATGATAAGGGTTCATCGTTGCGAGCACCCTTTCCTCCATGTGAACTGACGACCTATGGCTGCTCTGTATTATTGCCACGAATGCGGAAACCGGCTGACCCCGGAAGAACAGACCGTCTCCGAGAAACTCGGCGAGAAGTTCACCGACGCGACCTGTTCAAAATGCGCCGCCGACGGCAAGCGCATGAAGCGCGATACTCCGCCCGTCGCCAGGACGGCACACTCCAGTACGCGCACACGTGCGGTGCAGCCCAGCGCGTCGGCCGTCACAGCGCCCACTGCAATTCCGCGCCCCAAGCCGCAGACGCAGCGCGTTCCGCCGCCACCCAAGCCCACGACCGGCCTGGTCGCTCCGGTCACTGCCGACGCGCCCCCCGCGCCAGCCGCTCGCCCCATGCTGCCGTATGTGCTCCTGTTCGGCGGCGTCGGCCTGTTCTTGATCGGCGTGACTGTCTTCCTGGTCAATAACCGAAATCGCCCGAGTGAGACGGAAAGCAAGAGCGATCCTGCTTCTACGCCTGTAGCAACCACGCCAGCCAAGAGCACGGAGACCTACAATAACCAGGAGATTGTGCCGCTAACGGCTCTAAACAAGCCGGCAACCAAAGAAGCCGATCCGACGGTGTTTGGAGAATTCTCCACCGAAAGCGTCGAAGAGTTCCTCCGTTACAAAAATTTCACCGCTGCGTTTCAGCGGATCGAAAGCATCGAAAAGAAGTTGCCGCAGGATGAGAAGTACGCGCCGGTTAAGACCAAACTCACGGCTCTGCGTGAGGACTGCAAGAAGGGCTCCAAGACAACGCTTGAGGAGATCCTGAAAAGCGCCGAAGAAAAAGCCAACGCCGGCGACAAAAACGCCGTCCACGGCATGCTCGCACCCACGCGGCTGAGCGACCTGCTGCCCGACGACGCCGAGGTGGCCGCCAAAGACGGGCAAAAGTGGATCGATCTGGCCGAGAGCAACTTCAAAGCGAACGAGCAAAAGAAAGCCGCGGAAGCCGCCGCCGCCCGCGCCGCTTTCGAATCGAAATGGCCCTCCGCCGACGCGTTCGGCGCCGCGCCCAAGTCCAACGTCCTCGTCGGTCCGGACGGCATGAATTCCAAGGTGAAGTTCAAGGAAGGCAAGGAGGCGCTGCGCACTCCGCAAGGCAAGGCATCCTACCTCGACGGCACGCGCAAGGTCTTTCTGGATCTGGGCGGCGTCGCCGGCGTGGTCAACGACGATCGCTTCGTCATCGAATATACCGCCACGAAAGACATGGACGTCTGGATCTGGCTCAACCTGCAGGAGTTCGGCGACCGCGGCGGGAACTTCAAGTTCAAGGCCGGCGAACGCCAGAAGCTCGAAATCAACCCCGAAGACGAAAAAGCCCTCCAGCCCAGAGGCAAGAAGGGCAAGGCCACCGGCCGCACCATCAACGCGCTCGGTTTCGAAACGAAAAATTGCCAGGCCGGCAACCTCGCCGTCTACCGCATCTCCCGCTGACATGGTATGTGGCACGGGCACACCCGGCTGCGGCACCGCCGCCCGCGCCGCAGTTGCGCTAGCTTATCGCGGACAAGCGGTGTTGCGGCGCGGACTGCCCGTGGCTCCGGGCATTAGTTTCTGCAGATCTCTCCGACCAGTGGCGCTCCCCACTGCCGCTAACCATCCGGCGCAAAAGCCGTTTGGCCTGAAAGGCCTAAATATGAAAGCCCAAGGGCAAGCTCACGAAGTGAGCGCCGCCCTGGGTTGACGCGCCCCATGTGTTTCGTCGCCCTGAAAGGGCCGGACACGTTGCGTTTGTTTTGCCCTTTCAGGGCGATCCATTTGTAGGGCGCCATGACCCAGGGCGGCGAACCGCTTCGCGGTTCTTGCTGGGCTGACTTGTACGGCGCCTTCGGCGCGAAAGGAAAGGGTGTCGAGCCGCCACAATAGGACGACACACTCCTTGCGCTACAGTTGGCCTCGCGCATCTTGCGTTACGGGCTCGGGTCGCTTACGGTCGCAGTTCTCATCTGCACCGTGAGGTCACTGAAATGCGAAATGTGTTGCTGGTGATGTTGGGCGGGGCAATCGGCACGCTATGCCGGTATGGCGTTTCGGTCGCCGTTCCGTCATGGCTGGGCACCACGTTTCCGTGGGGCACGGCGATCGTCAACCTGGTGGGCTGCCTGATCATCGGCCTGATCTTCGGCCTGACCGAACGCGGGACGACGCACGCGAGCGAACGATTGTTTCTGGTAACGGGCTTCTGCGGCGGACTGACAACGTTTTCGTCCTTTGCGATGGAGACGGCCAAGGTAATGCCGGATTCGATGGCACTGGCCGGCGCAAACTTTCTTCTGAACAATGTGTGTGGACTGGCACTCACGTTTCTAGGAATGTGGCTCGGGGCGAAGATCTAAAACGAGGGGGGAGCCCATGCTGAACTATAAGCTTATCACCGTCTTCACGAGCGAGAACGCGCGCTACGAAGGCCGGCCGCTCTACGATGCCATTCAACTCTACGTTCGCAGCCTGAAGAGCGGCGTGCATTGCGCGGTGATGCGCGGCATTGGCGCCTGCTATGAGAGCGGCGAAATTTCGACGGTGAAGCTGGAAGTCATGTCGCTCAATCTCCCGATCCAGGTGCAGATCGTTCTGCCCGCGGCGGAAGCCGACGCGGTGCTGGCCAAGATCACCGAGATGACGACGGAAGGCATCGTCGCCGTGCAAGATCTGCCGGTCGTCAGCCACAAGGTCAAGCGCGCGCTGCTGCCGCGCCAGCTTCGCGTGCGGGACGTGATGACGGCAAACCCCAAGTCGGTCGCTCCGGCGATGTCGGCCAGCGAAGTCGCGCGGCTGTTGCTCTCGTCGAAATTCCACGCGTTTCCGGTCACGAATGCCGAAGGCAAGCCGATCGGGATCATCACGCAGGGTGACTTGATCGAACGCGCCGGAATGCCGGTGCGGCTGGGCCTGCTGGAAGAGTTCGGGCATCCTGGGATCAGCACGGCGCTGAGCGGCCTGAGCAAAAAGACGGCGGAGCAGATCATGTCGCAGCCGCTGGTCACGGTGACGGAAGACAAGCCGGTCAGTGAGGCTGTCAGCGTTTTGCTGTCGAATAAGCTCAAACGTCTGCCGGTCGTGAATGCGGAAGGGAAGCTGACCGGAATGCTGTCGCGGTACGATATTTTTCACGCGATCTCAAAGGAAAGCCCGGACTGGGCCGCGATGCAGCAACGCAACGTGGTCGTGAATGACGCGCGCACGGTGAAGGACGTGATGCAGCGAGACGTGCACACCGTTCCGCCCGAAATGGCCGTCGAGGACGTGCTCAAGGGTCTGGGCGCTCACGACGTCCAGCGCGCGGCGGTCGTGGCGCCGGACGGGAAATTGTTGGGACTGGTCGCCGACCGCGATCTGCTGGCGGCGTTCTCTGACGAGAAAGCCGGCGTGTGGCACTACATGGTCGCGGTCCTGACCGGCCGCGGCGAGGCGACGATCGGCGAGAAAATCCGCAAGATGCCGATCGAAAAGGTGATGAAGCGCGGCGTGATCACAGTTCGCGAAGACGCGGGCATTGAGATCGCGATTGCTCTGATGACGCAGCATCACTTGAAGCGGCTGCCCGTGATCGACGAGCACGGCGCCTTCAAAGGCATGATCAGCCGGGACGCGCTGCTGCGCGTAGCAGTGGCGGCGATCTGACTTCTCATGCAGTAATCGATCTTCTGCGGGCGATCCTTAACTGCTTTCAACACAGAGTCACTGAGAACACAGAGGCCACAGAGGCCACAGAGAAGAATAGAATAAAAACACTCTGTGACCTCTGCGTCCTCTGCGCCTCTGTGTTGAAAGCTGTTTTCTTGCACCGGACTGAACCTGGACAGGCGTAATTTTGCAGGACAGGCCAGAGCGGCGCGGTGTATTTAACGTTAAATGAAGATCCATGTCACCCGTCACTTGCCACGCGTCACCCGTCACGCGGGCTGGAGGAGAAGACACATGGCAAGAAAGAGCTTGCTCATCCTTTTGGCCGTTTGCACGCTCGCGCACGCAGGCGAGGGCACCCGCATGCTCGACCTGAAGCCCATCGTCAACATGCGCTGGCAGGACGAAAAAAGCGGCGACGGCAGAGGCGGCTGGACCGATCAGGGCGACACCGACATGCGCGGGATCGAAGTCGGCACGCGCACGTTCTTCGGAATTCCGTTCGAAATCATCGATCCCGTGAAGAACGACGGGAAGTCCGAGCTGACGCTGCAATCGAAAAAGTTCCGGTCGGGGCCGGCGTCGGCAACCGTCAACGTCGGGACGAAGGCGCGCAGCATTTACTTCCTGCATGCCTCGGCGTGGACCGGCGGACACATGGCCACGTACGTCGTCAGCTACGACGACGGCACGACGGTGGAAATTCCCATCCGCGCCAAGGAAGAAATCTGCGACTGGTGGGGCGCCACACACGGCCCGAAGTACCGCGTCGCGTTCCTGATGCCGAACTTGAAAACCGATGCGGTCGGGTTGGTGGTCTTCGGCTGGGACAATCCGAATCCGGACAAGACGATCAAAAGCATCGAGTTCAAGAGCATGAACGTGGATGGCATCGTCGTCGTCGCGGCGGCGACGCTTTCGGACAAGCCGGTCAGCTTGCCCGACGCGAAGGACATTCCGGAACCTGAATATCTGCGCAGCGATTGGGACACGCTCGACATGACGCAGTGGTTCCCCATCGAGAACATCGTCGATAAGTTCGAGGATACGCCGATCGACGTTTCGGCGTCGCTCGACGCCCCGGCCGGCAAGCACGGCTTCATGAAAAACGTCGATGGCCGCTGGGTGTTCGAAGACGGCGCCCCCGTGCGACTGGTCGCCACGATGCGCGGAACGCCGAACGATCACAAAAAATCGGAGTACCTCGCGCATTGGCTGGCGAAATACGGCTTCAACATGATCCGCATCGGGCATCTGGTCACCGGGCCGGAAGAAAACTCCGCCGTAGACTGGAAGCAGCCCGACAGCGGGCATCTCAACGCGAAGATCATGGATGAGCTCGATTATTTCATCGCCGAATGCGCCAAGCGCGGCATCTACAGCCGCATCACCATGCTGTGGTATCGCAAGATGAAGAAGGGCGACGACGTTCCGATGTACGACGAAGCCCTGGCCGTTCAGAAGGACAAGAAGGCCTTCGATTCGATGGGCGTGACGTTCTTCAACGACAAGGTCATGGACATCAACATCGCGCTCGAAAAGGCGATCATGACGCACAAGAACCCCTACCGCGATAACAAAATGTACGGCGAAGACCCGGCCATCTGCGCGACGGAAGTCACCAACGAAGACGGAATGTTCTTCTATACGATCGACAGCATCGCGCCGTGCTTTAAGGCGCAGCTCGACAAACTATGGAGCGACTGGCTGCTGAAGAAGTATGGTTCCCGCGAGAAGATCGCCAAGGCCTGGGACGACGACATCG
This sequence comes from Planctomycetota bacterium, assembly GCA_036504595.1. Lineage (GTDB taxonomy): Bacteria > Planctomycetota > SZUA-567 > H5-PLA8 > H5-PLA8 > DASXUX01. The sequence goes on from DASXUX010000043.1 coordinate 21,118, forward strand.
CCGACAGCGAACAACCCGAGCAAGGCACGATGAAGCGCATGCTGATCTGGCAGCTCAACAAAGTGCCGGCGACCAAAATCGTGCGCGCCAGCGACCAGATGCGCTTCTACTTCGAATGCAACAACCGTTACTTCACGCGAACGAAAGAAGCCCTGCGTGCCGCGGGCGTCAAGCAGCCGATCTCCGGGACGTGCTGGTTTGGCGTGGGCGCGGGCTTCTGGCCGGAGATTTACTCCAACGTGCCGAACATGGATTCGACGGACCGCCACCACTACTACGCCGGCGGCCCGGGCGGCTGGCAGATTCTGCCGGGTTTAACGTTCAATGAGGAGACCGCCCTGAAGAAGCCGGAGTGCATCCTCAAGCTTAGCCAGGAACGCGTGCTCGGCTTGCCGTACGCGATTTCGGAATGGGCCAACGTGCTGCCCAACCAGTGGCGGTTGGAAGCCCCGGGCCTGATGGCCTTCTACGGAAATTGTCTGAACGGCTGGGACGCGCCGATGCACTTCGCCGTCGAAGGCGATGGCGGCTTCTGCCGCTTCCTGAAGTGGATGTGGCCGGTGACCGAAGCGTCCACGCTGTGCCAGTATCCGATTCTGTCGCAAGTGATCCGCCGCAGCGACGTGCAGGAGGGCAAGATGTCCTTCGTGCGCAACATTTCGGAGAAACAAATTTTCTCCGCTCAGCCGATCAAAGACGCCGCCGTGACGTTCGGCATCAGCGGCCCGTTTGAGATGGTCGCGAAAGACAATGTCAACGCGCGTTCGCTGGCGGCGTTTTACGCGGCAGCCATTGGCAAGACCGGTGTCGCAATCAACAAGGACGAGAAGCCGGATTTCTCGATCGATTTGAGCAAATATATGGACATGCAGAAGAAAGAAATCCGCTCCGAAACGGGCGAACTTTTTTGGAATTACGAAACGGGTTTTGTCACCGCCAACACGCCGCGAACGCAGGCCGCGATCGGATTCCTGACTGGAGTTCCAGTAAAACTCAACGATTGCCAGATCAGCACGACCAACCGCATCGCCTCGGTGCTGGTCTGTTCGTGGGACGGCAAGCCGCTCAAGGAAAGCACGCACATCGTTATCTGCGCCGTCGGACGCACGCGCAACACCGGCATGGCCTACAGCCGCGGCGGGCAGCGTCTGATCTCGATCGGCAAAGAGCCAATGCTGCTGGAGGGAGTAAAAGGCTCCGTGACGCTAACCCGCACCGGTAAGTGCACGGTGACGGCACTCTCGCCCTACGGCTACAAAACGGTAGATGTCACGCCGACTATCGACGGCGGCAAAATCACCATCCCCATGACCGGCGAGAACAAAGCAGCATATTATGACGTGAAGTGGTAAGTGGCGGCCAGGTGTCTGGTTTCCGATGGTTGGCGTCTGGTTTCTGGTCGTCTGGTGGTCTTGGGAGGGCGAGGCGAGATTCTACGCTGACGTAATTGGTCGGGCGAAGTGCAATTCTTGTCAGGCCTGAAATTGTCAACTGATGAGTGGCGCGGGTTTAACAGCAACTGCTGCTAGAGCCGTGTTTCACGACGCGAGACGTTGTACTGGCTGCGGCTGAAGCGCTCTGCGGATGAGCGCCTGGTATTCCTGCAGGGCCCGGGTGTACTCCGCGCTGGCCAAACCACGCGTGCGCACGACCTGTTGGACTGCCTGTTCCGCATGCAGGAGGGCAGAGATCGTTGACTGCGTCATCTCGAATTCCTCCAGTTGCTGTCTGATATCGGCAGGGAGCAAGGCTTGGACCACAAAAAAGAATGCAGAACGCCACCTAAGGCTTGCACAGGTGCGCACTTCGACAAGGCTCGCATGCTGCCTCGATTTGGGGACTTTCGCGTCTGGGTTGGTGAAAAACTGAAATGGCCGGCGAGTCCACATCCTGCCCACAACGCCTGTCTACTTAATCCATGACAAGGCCAGCTCTGGGTCGATGTTGCCACCGCTGGCGATCAAAACGACATCCCCCGCGTGCTCGTTGGGATCGTGATCCTTCCGGTCCAAGGCGCCAGTCATCCAAGCGGCAATCGCGACCGCGCCGGACGGTTCGACCAGCAGCTTCATCTCATGCAGCATCCACATCACGGCGTCAAGGACTTGCTCGTCGGTTACACTGACCACGCTTTCCAGGCAGTTCTTTAGGATGGGAAAGGTGATCTCGCCGGGGATCGTCGAACGCAGCCCGTCGCATACCGTCACCGGCAGTTTGATCGGCACGCGCTCGCCTTTCGCAAAAGACTGTTGCGTGTCGTTGGCCTCAGCCGGCTCGACGCCGATGACGCGGCCGCTGAAGCCGCGTGCCCGCAGCGCCGCCGATGTTCCCGCCATCAGTCCGCCGCCGCCGACTGGACCGGCGACCATGTACAGCCGCCGGGTTCGCGAAGGCACCGCCATCCATTGGTCCATGATCTCGCTGCCGAGAGTTCCCTGGCCGCAGATAATGCGCGGATCGTCGTAGCTGGGAATCACTTCGCGGCCGTCGGCTTTGGCTAGTTCGTGAGCCTTGGCTTTGCGATCTTCGACGGAACTCCCGCAGATCACGATCTCCGCGCCGGCCCGCTTGATCCGTTCGGCTTTCACCGAGTTTGCCCCGTCGGGCATCACGACCGTGCAGGGGTAAGGCGAACCGCGCTCGTGCTCGCCCATTTCCTTGGCCGCCAGCGCGAGCGCCGCGCCATGATTGCCGGAGCTATACGTAATGACGCCGCGGGCCCGCGCTTCCGGCGACATGGACGCCAGCACATTGAAGGCGCCGCGGACCTTGAAGGAGCCCGTGCGCTGAAGGTTCTCAGGTTTGATGTAAACGCGCCGCCCGTCGCGCTCCAGTCCTTCGGCGCGCAGCAGGGGCGTGAGTAGCACGTAGGGCTTGATTCGTTCCCGCGCAAGTCGCAACTCTTCGCCACTCGGTTGATATTCGTTGGACATCGGGCCCCCAAAACTGAGTCTTGAGTCTGGAGTCTAGAGTCTGGAGTCAAAAGCACTGCGGATTTCGGATCGTACAGGAACGGCTTTCAACACAGAGGCGCAGAGAACGCAGAGGTACACAGAGTTCTCTTTAATTCCAATCCTCCTCTGCGCACTCTGCGTTCTCTGCGTCTCTGCGTTGAAGCTGTTAAATCTGCAATCCGCAATCAGCCGACGCGCTGTTATAAGGTAGTCAGCAGTTCTGGCAAATCGCAAAGGGTCTCTGATGCGCTGCTGTACGATTCTCGTTCTGATCCTGTGCACCGGTTCCGTGGCCTTCAGCGGCGAGGGGCCGAGCAACCTCGACATGGAAATGGGCTACGACGAGGTCATTCGTGATCTGGTTGCGAAACTCGGGCGCGACCCGGTCACCGCGCAGGACGCCGCCGTCAAGCTTTCTCGCCTGGGCAAACGCGTCATCCCCGTTGTGTCGGAAGTCTTCGCGGCCAACTTCGTGCCCGACCCCGCCAAGAAGCCCGTCGCCGGCCGCAACCCGCAGGTGGCGTATTTCTGCGCGCTGACGCTGGCCCGGATCAAGAGCGCCGAGGCCGCTCGTCCACTGCTGCCGCTGCTGAGCGCGGATAAAGCGGACCCGGCCCTGCGTGGGGTTGCGATGGAAGCGCTCGGCCTGGAATTTGTCCCGGAGGCTGGCCCGCTGCTGCAAAAAATGGCCGCCGGCGATCCCAGCATAGAAATGCGCCGCAAAGCCTACGGGCAGCTCAGCATCACGCCGACGCTTTGGGTCGCTTCCGAAAAACTGTTCCTTGATGCGCTGTCCGATCCCGACGATGAGATTCGCATTCTGGCCAGCAAACAGTGCATGTACGCCCGTGTTTACCGGACGGCCATCCCCAAGATGATCGAACTGGCCGAAAAAGACCCGCACTCCACCGTGCGTCTCAATTGCGTGCTGGCGCTCTCTCGCATGATGGAGAAACGCGCCGTGCCCGCGTTCGTGCGCATCTGTCTGGACAAGGAAGCCACCGCGCAGTTGCACACCGCGTCCCTCCAGGCGATCAACTTCATTACGCGCGAAGGCCTGAAAGACATCAACGCCGTGGAACCCTGGTGGAAGCGCTCCGGCGAGAAAGAGTACGCGAAACTCGAGCTTAGAGATTTGGAGAAGAAAGACGGGGAGCAACAGAAAGAAGGGGAGACGGGGAGAAAGGGAGAAGGGGAGAAACAGAAGGACACGGAGACGCGGGGACGCGGAGACGCGGAGAAAAAGAAGTAGGCAGCGGCGGGAGGCAGTCTGTGTGCCGCTGCTGGCTCGCCCGGCAGTGCGAATCAGAACCGCGACCGTAAGGGAGCGGCCTTCCGGTTCCCCTCTCCCCCGCGAGGGAGAGGGGTTAGGGGTGAGGGGGCAGATTTGGAGAGTATGGGTTTGCAGGCGGGCACAAATCCGCAATCCGCAATCCGCAATCCGCAATCGTCGGAGCTCTGCGGCCGTCTGATCATCTGCCTCAGCCTCGCCGCCCTGCTGTTCGCGCTGTGGACCCCACGTCTGGAACAGGCCGCGATGTGGAGCGCCAAAGAACTGCGCGTGCTGCCGCGGCTGAGCATTTTCGTTCTATGCGCGCTGGTAGCGCTCATCCTGCGCGGAGCGGAGGCGAGCGCGCGCCGGCTGCTGCTGCTGGGATTGGCCTCCGCCGGAACAGCCCTGCTGGTACAGGCCGTTTTTCCGTGCCCCGAAACGTTTGCCGCGGTCCCGAAAGGCCCGCAGATTCTCGCGGGCCCGGTGCTCAGCCTGCTGCTGTTCGAAAGCTGCCTGCTCGCCGCGGTGTTGCTGGGATTGTGGCTGGGCCGCAACATCGAGCACTGCTCAGGCTTCATCGGCCTTCTGCTCTGCGCGATCGCCGGCGACCTGTGGCTGAACGGTTGGGCTCGCGTGCCGGAAAGCGTTCCGCTGGATCATCCGCTGCACTTGTTGCGTTTGCCCTGGCCGCCGGCGCTCGGCCGCCTGGGACTCAGTCCCGCGTTCACCGACATCGTGGTTCTCAGCGCCGCGATGGAAGCATCGCGCAAGCTGCGCTTTCACGTGCTCTCGATCGTCCTCGGAGGCTTGGCTGGATATGCCGCGGGGTCCGTGCTGGCGCTCGAACCATGGCTGGCTCCCTGGACCGCGTGGGGTTGCCTGTCGATGGTGCTCTTCACCAGCGGCGTCCTCGTCGGCTGCTGGCCCGAACTGGAATGGGAGTCCGTCGGGATCGGCAAAGCGCTGCTGCTCGCATCGCTGCTGATGTTCGTCCTGCTCGGCTCGACCGTGCTGCACTCCCGCCTGCAGCCCCGCCCACAGCCGCCCGTGGATATGGCCAGGTTCAAGAACGCAACGTAGGTGGCACGCTTGTGTTCGCGCGTCTTTTTGCGCGAACTCAAGCGTGCATCACAGCCATCTAACCAATCAGCAATTCAAAGGAACTCCTGCCAAGCTAAAATCAAAATCACTCCGGTCCAGAGGCGAATACCATGTCTGCAAACCTTGGTGATGGCTTGCACCGCAAGCGCATTCAACATTTCAACATTCCTGGCCACGCACATTTTCTGACGTTCACGTGCTATCACGGCATGCCTTTATTAGCTAACGAGCTGTGGTCATCGTGGCTCGGTGAGTCCATGCGGGCCGCGTGCAACAAACATCGATTCGCCTTATGGGCGTACGTATTTATGCCGGAGCACGTGCACGTGCTGGTGAGACCTGGCGAGGAGAACTACGACGTATCGACCTGGCTCAAGTCAGTGAAGAGCTCAGTCTCGAAGCGCGTGATTGAGGAGCTGAAACGTAAGCGCGATCCTCTATTGCAGCAACTGGAGATCGCGAGTCCGGTTGGTGCGCCGCGGTATCGTTTCTGGCAAGATGGCCCGGGTTATGACAGGAACATCTTCGATATTCAGAGTGCCGCAGAGAAGGCGCGTTACACTCATCGCAACCCGGTGAGACGTGGGTTGGTAGACTCACCTGACGCGTGGCGCTGGTCCAGCTTTCGTTGGATTGAGCAAGGTCAGCGTGATGCTGAGCCGCTGCGATTGGACGACTGGATAGAATAACGGTGGCACGCTTGCGTTCGCGCGTCTTTTTGCGCGAACTCAAGCAAGACGGTGGCACGCTTGCGTTCGCGCGTCTTTTTGCGCGAACTCAAGCGTGCGATGTGAAATATGCTCCGAGTTTGAAAGCGGCTCGCACGCACGAGTCCGCGCCAAAAGGACGGCGCGGACACGTGCGTGCCACCACCTACGGAATGCAGACTTTCGTCCCGACCGCCAGATGATTTGGATCCTTGAAGTGATTGGCGTCGATAATCTTTCGCAGGCCCACGTTGTACTTGCGCGAGAGCTGAGCAAGCGACTCGCCTTTGGCCAGAGTGTGATAGCGCTGGCCTCCCGCGGTTGCTGTGGCAGGCGCGGGCATCGCGGGCGGAGTTCTCGGCGGCGGCACGGGCGTGGCGTCCGGTGAGACGAATTGCGAGAGCTCGCGCGTTTCGCCCACTTTCTGCGAGCGCGTCGAGACCGGCATCGCAACGGGTTCTTCGGGCGCTGGAGCGGCTGCGGGTGGCGGCGTGCTGTCAGCCAGGCGCACCGGCTCGCTGAGCGTCTGCGGCGGCGGCGTCTGAGCGTCTGCGGCTTTGTTGCCACCGCAGCCGCTGGTCGTGATGAGTGCGCCGGCCGCGGCCAGCACAGTGATGAAACTGAGAATCGATGACAATCGCATCGTAAGGCCCCCCGAGTGGTCTGGCACGGAGAGCCTTCGTGGCTGGCTGCCCGCGCGAGTTTTCGCCGTGAAAGCACGCAACGGCGTATGTTACGGTCCTTCTCCCCATTTGGAGTTTTCGTCGAATTGAGCCGCTGACTTGAGCGCTTTGCCGGGAATTCCGCCACGCTGCAAGCCAACCCGCCGCATATCTCACCCTGACCCCCGAACCCTGGACCCTGAACCCTACTTCCGGTCCGCTATTTGTTGCATCACTGGACTGGAGGCCCAGCGATGTATGCAGACATGATGCTCACGCTACTTCTGCTCAGCAGCATGTGCGCAGTGGGGATGGGCGTGGTCGCAACGCAGTATCTGGACGATGTGGAAGTTCCCGAAGCGGCATACATGAAGTACGGCGTGTGCATCCAGATCTGGGGCTTTATTGCGCTAGCTCTGGCCTATCTGATTTCCAAAAACGACGTGTATCTGCACTTTTTGATCACCATGACGCTTGCCGGAGCGGCAATTTACTGCCTCGGCGCGCTCACCGTCGTCAAAGCCATGCGGCGCGCGCGCGTCGCGTTTGCCAGTCTGGCACTGGCCATTGAAGCCTGCCTTGTTGTCTTCGCCATCGCCACAACGTTCATGCTGACATAAGATGTTTGGAGAGTGCCGAGGAGCAATCGGCTGTTCAACCGTTCTCGATCAGCTCCCACGCCACGCCAAGTTCCGAGAGCCACGCCTCGGCGCAGGCGAGGGCCACTTTGCGGAAGTAGCGTTCGAACTGCTGGCCCATGCGCTGGTAATTGCGCAGCGTGCGTTCGAAATTCTGCGCCGGCTTGGGGCTTTTCAGCGCAGCGTAAAGGCGGTCGCGAATCTCGGGATCGCCGCAATCGCGCGCGAAGTCGTGCATCCATTCAAGCTGCTGCGATTCAGGCGCGACGGGAACCCTGGGATGCTGCGCGTCCTCTGATTGCGGATTGCGGATTTCGGATTTCGGATTGACGGAAGCCGCTTCGCTCGCCGGCTCGTTGCTGTTCTTGCCTCTTGCCTCCTGCCTCCCGCCTACTATCTCTTTCTCCCCGTCTCCCCGTCCCCCCGTCTCCCCGTCGAGTCGTTTCCCGCCTCCCGCCTCCGGTTTACCGTCGGGCGCCGCCTTGGCGAAGGGATCGGCCTTTTTCGCCTTCGGAGCGTCGCCGAAAATTTCAGCAAGTTTCTTGCTGCCGCTTTCGCGCCGGAAGCCGCCGCCGCCGAACGGGTCGGTGTTTCTCTTATCGTCGCGTTTCCAGAAATCGGTCCCGAAGTTCTGCTTCTTCGGAAGGTCTTCGTCGCCGAACAGTTTCTTCTTGGATGCAGCGACGGGAAGCGGGCCAAAAGGCAGGGCGTCTTTCTTGGGCGTCAGGTCCCCGCCCATTTTGGGCAGCGGCTTGACGCTCGGCCCTTGCGGCGCGTCGGCGATTTCGTCGGGGCGCATGGTGCGGGAGGTGATGGCGCCCGTCTGCAAATCGAGATGATACGCCAGCAGCTTGAACCCACTGGCCGTCACCGCTCGATACAATGCATCCGCGTCGATTTTGATCGCTGCCATGAGCCGCTCCAGTCATTCCATCATGAAAATAGAAGCGAGTGCGAAGCGGGTCAACAGAAAGGCGAAGGTGAGTAGTGGTGCCTAAGGAGGTTCCCGAATAACGAGCAGGGGCAGAATTAAGCAGTAGCCGGAGAACATGCGTTGTGCCGCCCAGCGAACGTGGATGCTTCTTCCAACTCTTCCTGCGAGGAGAACTTGTCCAGAAGAGAGGACACAACGACGCGGCGAAAGCTCAGTCGTGTCGCTCTGGCGGAGGTCGTCGTCGTATAAGCCCCCGGAGGGTGAACTAAGCTGTTCTTCCTGGCGCGCCACACCAAGATGAAGTTCTTTACGAAAGAAAACGGAAAAATGGCGACGAAAAGCAACACTCCGACAGTAGAAGTGAAGAACATGTAGTGCATCAGCACCACTGTCGCTTTCCCTCGAATATGGTTGAGTTTCGTTGTCACCAGAGGATCTTTGCAGCTTAAGCGTTGCAGAAATTCCCTTCGGAAGTGTTCCATCAGCGTCGGCGAATTGCGCAAACCGCGGATGTAAAACGCATAGCCCAAGAGGCTATAGCACTCCGTGAACCGGATGTGGTTATTCAGAAGATCACGGCCGGACCGGTACATCGGGTGGTCCAGACCTAGACCGTTGCTTACGAAATAGCTTCGCAAGTCCTCGCGAAGATCGAAAAGCTGATCCCGGAAATGGTCGAGAAGCGTCTTCCGCAAACAAGTCCAAGCTGTGATCAAGAGCAGTAGGCTAATTCCGAATCCTGTCATTTTAGTGACCTCCCGTAGACGGCGTGTCCCCGGTCTTGGTCAGTCCGCTGGATGAGCGATATGTATCCTTGCCCTCGGCTAAGGCTTGGAACTCCCCCTTTTTCTTGATAGCGCGTTTTTTCCCCCACCTCTCATAATACCATGCCGTGCCGAAAATTCCACATCCACCCCAGCCAAAGAGCGAATCTAGCTTAAACGCGGAAATCACCTCTTTGAGCGCCCTCAGTTGGTCTGTCCGGTATAGCTTGAATCCATCGACGATGAACCAAATCGCGAGCACAGTGAACCCGTACCGCAGTGCCAAGGCGACAATGTCCAGGAACTTCGCTTTTAGCGCAGTACTGGAATCGAGTTTTGCCTTCTCCAAGTCGAGCTTAGCTTTGTCGAGTGCTAACTTCTCTTCCTGCAGACCGCGGGGATTCTTGCTCATACAACCTTATCCAGCCACATGGTGTTATCGACAGCGCGCTCGCTGCAACTAAGTCAGAAACTGCTGTAACATGCCAAGATAAATAGAACTGTACCCTGCTGTCGCCAATACGATAGCACAGATTTTAGCGCCCTTCGCCGCGCGTCGAGTAAAAGCCTACGGGCGCGGGCGGTTTCAGCGGGTGGAATCCGGCCAAAGAGGGAGAGCGAGCGCAGGGGCGTTAACAGCAGTTCAGCTCTTTAACTCCCAGGCGCCTCAACCAACACTTGCGCTTGACCGTATCTGCGCTCAACACTCGGTCTCCATCTGCGGTTTTCTCGCGCGGAACGTCGTGTTATTATTCCCCCATGACTATCCGCCCCCGCACCGTCTACCTCGCTGGTTCCGGACCTGGTGATCCGGGACTGCTCACCGTCCGCGCGCTGGAGTTGCTGCGCGGCTGCAACTGTCTCGTCTACGACGCACTCGTCAGCGCGGAGATTCTGGCGCTCGCCAATGCGGATGCCGAACGCTGCTACGTCGGCAAGCGCGGCAACAAGCACGCGCTGGAGCAAGAGCAGATCAACGCGCTGCTGGCCGAGAAAGCTCAGGAAGGCAAGAGCGTCTTGCGCCTCAAAGGCGGCGACCCGTACCTCTTCGGCCGCGGTGCGGAAGAGGCGCTCTATCTGGTCGAGCGCGGTGTTGACGTGGAAGTGATTCCCGGAATTACGGCCGGCATCGCCGCTCCGGCGTACGCGGGAATTCCAGTCACGCACCGGCATCACGCCAGCGCGGTGGCGTTTGTGACCGGACATGAAGACCCGAGCAAGCCGGAGAGCGCTCTGGATTGGAAGTCGCTCGCGCAAATCGGCACGCTGTGCTTCTACATGGGCGTGAAGAATCTGGGACGCATTTGCGGGCAGCTTTCCAAACACCGTTCGCCGCAAACGCCCGTCGCGGTGATTCAATGGGGAACGACGCCGCGCCAGCGCACGGCGGTCGGAACGCTTGAGACCATTGAAGGTGTCGTGAAAGAGATGGGCATCACGGCTCCGGCGCTCACAGTCGTCGGCGAGGTCGTCGCCTATCGCGACAAGCTGAATTTCTTCGAACGCGCGCCGCTGCATGGCAAGCGAGTGCTCGTCACGCGCGCTCGCGCGCAAGCCAGTGACCTGGCGCATTCTCTTGGCGAGCTTGGAGCGCAGGTCGTGGAGTTTCCGACGATCCGCATTGAGCCACCGACTGACTCCGCGTTAAAGGACGCCGTCGGCAAGCTGGTCCAGGGCGCGTTCGATTGGGTCGTGCTGACCAGTGTCAACGGCGTAGATGCTGTCTTTGCGGAGCTTGCGCGGCAGCAGTTGGATGCGCGGGCGTTTCGCGCGAAGGCGGCGGCGATCGGGTCGAACACGGCGCGGCGACTGGAACATTTCGGCGTGAAAGCGGATCTCATTCCGCCGGAGTTTCTCGCCGAGTCCATTGCGACCGCGCTTCAAACCCAGAGCGCGATTGCGGGCAAACGGTTCCTGCTGGCGCGCGCGGACATCGCGCGCAGCGAACTCCCCGAAACGCTAAAGAAATTGGGTGGCGAAGTCAGCGATGTGGTCGCTTACCGGACCATCCTGGAGACCGAAGGACAGAGCGAGTCTCTGGCGGCGCTCGAGAGCGGCCAGGTGGATGTGGCGACGTTTACCTCCGCGTCCACGGCCCGGAATTTTGCGCAGATTCTCGGGCCGGAGCGGCTCAAGAAAGTGCTGGCGAGCGGCACGCTGCGCTGTCTTTCGATCGGCCCGATCACGTCGGCGGCGATGAAGGAAGTCGGCTTGCCGGTGCATGGCGAGGCCGCTGTGCACGACATTCCGGGACTGGTCGAATTGGTGAAGCAGACAGTCTGAAGTGCTCCAGCGAACGTTTCGATTTTAGCCGCGCACGCTGACTGCGTGCCGCTGGCGGAAAAAGCCAGCGCGAGCGATTCCCATAGACATTTTCATTCCGAAAATATCCGCTGCATAGCAAGCGGCGGCAGAGCTGTTGCATTGGCGCAGGGCGCGCAGGTTGTGCACGCGCGGTACCGGAGTCTCCGCCCATGCGATTTGTCTGCCCGATATTAGGAATGTTCTTTTTTGCAGGTCAGGCGGCGGCGCTTCAGCCGCCGTTGATCATCAGCTCGCTGACCGATAGCGCGACTGTCGGGCAGCCCTACAGCTACACAATTGTGGCGACTGGGGATCTGCCGATGACGTTTGCTGCCGCGCAACTTCCCTCGGGGTTGTCCGCAAGCGGCGCCACGATCAGCGGAACGCCGACCATTGCGGAATTGGCACAGATCAGTATTACGGCCACAAATGACTTCGGCAGCGACACGGAGACGTTGACACTCAACATCACGTCGCCGCCGGCCGGCCAGGCGCCGATCATCACCAGTCCGCTGAACGTATCGGCCGCTGTGGGAAGCCAGTTCAGCTATGCGATTACAGCGACAGGCGCCACACCGATCACGTTTTCGACATCCACGCTGCCCGCAAATCTGCAGTTGAATGGCGCCGTCATCTCGGGAATTCCGGCTGCTCCAGGGACGAGCAGCATCACGTTGAACGCGGTCAACGATTTCGGTTCGACAAGTTCCACATTGCTTTTGGATGTGTCGCAGCGGACCGAAGGACCGCCGGCGATCGACAGCCGGCTTACTGCGACAGCCGCGGTGGGCGAGCCGTTCACCTACACGCCGTTAGCGGCTGGAGCGCCGCCGATCGGCTTCACCGTGACGGGCTTGCCACCGGGGTTGAAGTTCAACGGCACGGCTATAACGGGGACACCGACCAAGGCTGGAACGACGAACGTTACTCTGACGGCCGATAACACGCTGGGCACCGACACGCGAACGCTGGTGATCACGGTCACGCCGAGCGGCCCGCAGCTCAACGGCACCTGGTCCGGGCGCGCCACGGCGAAGCGCATGGCGAGCAAGGGACGTTTTCGGCAGACGAACGAAGTGCGCACGGCGAATGTGATTTTTACGCAGACAGAAGACACTCTGAGCGCGACGATCACCTTCTCTGGAAAAAGCGGCTCGCGCGAGTTCTCGGCCAGCGGCAGCATCGCCAATGGGGAGTTTTCGCTGAGCGGCGCAACGGCTGCCGCCGATGCGACGCTCACGATGACAGGCAATCTAGGCAAGAACGGCCGGCTTGTGCGCGGCGATGCAGTCGTTCAGGACGCCGCCGGGCCGCAACGAATTACATTCACACTCAGACAACAGCACTGAACTCACGCGACCCGATTGGGGGATACAGAGGACACGGAGAACGCGGAGAAAAACCGGTAGAGAAACTCTGCGACCTCTGCGTTCTCTGTGCCTCTGTGTTGAAGTCGTGGCCTTTCACCTGGACGGCTCCCGCGCTCCGCGCGTACTGCGCCCTTACCGGCGGTCGCTGTCGATCTTGATGGCGCGGTTGTGATCGTCCTTCGTCCATTGGATGCGGACGAAGTCGCCGACTTTGAGCTTAGAGAAGGTCTTCAGGATTTCCTTGTCCGGTCCGCCGCCGTCCTTGGGCAAGCCACCGTGCCACGCCGGCATGAAGCGAACAGCGTCGGTTCCCTTTGAGGGCGTGACTTCGATCCAGCGCACGATTTTTTCATCGCGCTCTTTTGGGTTGTCCAGGGCGCTGACGGTGCCGACCAGAGTGCCGGCGTTGCCTTCCAGGAGTTCGGCGCCTTTGTCGCCGTGGTGGCGGGCGTCTTTGCGATCGGCAACATCGCGCGGCGGGGGCGGCGGACCATCGCCGTGGTGCTTTTCGGCGCTCGCGACTTCGGTCTCGGCCTTCTTTTCCGGCGGAGCGGTCACTTCGACGGAGACGATGCGGGGATGTTCGTCAGTCTTGAAGACCAGTTTCACTTTGCTGCCGACGGCGATGGACTTGAGCTGCGCAACGATGTCCTTGTCGAACCCGCCGCCATCCTTGGGCGCGCCGCCTTTCCAGTAGGGCATGTACAACGTCGGCTCATCCTGGCCCTCGGCCTTGACGCCGAGCCAGCTTTCGCCCTTTGAGGCGACGACGCCGGCGACGGTTCCGCCTGCATCTTCGGCCAGCAGCGGGGCGCACCAGAACATCAACAGCGCGGCAGCGATGACAAGAGAATGGGTCTTCATCGAAATCCCTCCAAGCACAACAAAACACGAAGCGCGCCGAGTCTGCTACCGGTGAGCTTCAGCGTGAAACAGATTCTCTATGGTATAGTCGTTAGATTGCCAAAGAAAGGTGCAGAAAGAATTCAAAAATCCGAAAGCCGAGCTCGATACCAAAGAAAACGCGAACATGCGGCGGCAAGAATGCCGCCTGCTGTCGCGCGCACTGCTGGACGCAGCCTGTCTGTCTCCACTTCCACCGCAGCCGGAGTTCCTGCGCTCAAGCCGCCCGACTTTTCTTCTTGTAACCTATTGAGATTAGCGATACTAACAGAAGCCATGGCCACGCCTCCGACACCGAACGATAATCCAAAGCCTGCCGGCGACGCAAAGGCTCCAACTCCAGGCGTTCGCCCGCAGACGACACCGCCATCACCAGCCAAACTTGGCACGGGCCCGGCAAATCCCACAGGGCTTCCCAGGCCGGCTTCGGGATCTCGGCCCCCTGTCAATCCGCCGGTCATAAAGACGCAGCCGGGTGCGTCGCTGCCCAAGCCAGCTTCCGGACCACGGCCAGCCGTTCAGCCACCCGCAAAATCTGCGACCGGCCCACGCCCCGCCGTGCAGCAGCCGGCGTCGAAAGCTGCATCCGGCCCCCGGCCCGCTGTGACGCCGCCAGGAAACGCGCCCAGCACCAGTTCAAGCCGGCGCCTTGCCGCTAAGCCCGATCGGGAGACCAAAGTCGCCAGTGATCGGGCCGCGCTTGGAATGTCCACGGTAAAACCGTCCGAGATGGTCGCTGGCCTCGACCAAGTGGTCAAACGCGCCGAAAAGGTCGAGGCTCGCGAGGAAGCCAAGCGCCGCAGCGGCGGAAAGCTGAACGCGAACCTGGCTCTGCTCACCGACGATACCGGCCGCCGCTGGACGCGCATGGTGCGGCTGGGCATTACGGCGGTTGTGCTTGCCGTCATGGGCTTCATCGGCCTGATCGTCTGGCTGGAGGCCCGGAAGCCGGTGAACCCGCGCGCGCAGCGGGCGCAGACGGAGCGCACGCTGGCCAAGCTTCTGGCGGTCGCGGCCACTTTGCCCGGCTTTAAGGATGGCGAGGAGATTACGCCGCAGAAAGCCAAGGACGCCTTCACGACCGTGATCGACGCGCAGATCAAGAGTCTCGACGATCAAATCGCCGCGGGCGTACAGACCGCCGACAACAGGTGGGCCAATCGGAACAAGATTCTCAAGCAGGATCAGGACGAGTGGAAAGAATTGCGAAAGCTTGAGGACGCCTGGCACAAACCGCTCGTCTTCACGATCGACACCGACATCGTGAAAATCGCTTGCTCGACGAACCCCGGCGCCGGTCTGGCGCCGCTGGACCCGATTACCTTCAGTCTGCGCGCCGGCAAGCAAGCACCCCCGCCGGACGCGCCACCGCCTCCGCCGGGAAAAGCGGGAGAGTAGTCGCCTCACGTGAGGCCCCCCAACAGCCTCCCCACTCGCCACCTGGCCGCAGCGGCTTTCGCGTTAGCCGCTCTTCTAGCCAGCGCGGCCGAACCGCCTGCACCCAAGAAGCCAGAGATTCGCGTTGCCGATGATGCCGGCCGCGTGCTCCTCAGCCGCGGTGAGCAGCCCATTGCCATCGCGCAACTTCGCCCCGTCGCAAAGGAGCCGCTCGCGCCCTTATCGCTGGACGAGGCCCGCAAGCTGTGCGCGGCCCGTAGTCAGATCGCGCCGATGGCAAGCGGCGACGAGGCGTTGCGCGAACTGGAGTACCCGCTGCAGGGTGGGGAAGGGAAGGTGAAAGTTCTCCTCCGTGTTCGGGCTGGCAGTTCTGGCGCAAGAATGCTCGTGAGTAGCAGCTTGGTGGGGGTAGCGCCGGCCTCCGTGCTGGCCGGCAGGGACGCCGGCGCTACTCTCGAAATGGCCGTGCAGGTCTTCCCGGACGCGGAAGCCAAGCCGCCCGACGTTCTCTACGTAGACGGCGTGCGCGAGCCCCCGCATTTCGAAAAACCGATGCAACGCCGCGCCCGCTCCTGGTCGCTGGAGAGTAGCGCCGGCCTCCGTGCCGGCGGCTTCCGCGCCGCTCTGGCGCGCTCCGCTTCGGCCGACTGGCTGGTGCAGAGCTCCGCTGGCGGAGTGCTATTGACGTCGAAGCTCGCTGCGGATCCGCACGACGCGCGTCAGCCCGGCTCCTTTGTGCTGTATCTCGGCGCGGCGGGCGACGAAAGCCTGCCGGAAGTCTCGCCCGTGAAGCTCGATAAGCTCGAAACGCCCGCGCGCGATTTCGTGGAAGGCAGCGTGCGCGTCTACGCCTCGGGCGCCAACCCGTTCATGCTTTCGGAAACGGCCGTCGTGGCGGAGATCGCATGCCCGCCCAAAGCCACCGGCGAAGTTCCGATCAAGCGCCTGCCCTGCTTCTTCTGGGAAGCTCCGGTGGTGCCGGCCTCCGTGCCGGCGGGCGGAGTGCAGGCTATGGCCGGCACGGAGGCCGGCACCACCACTCCGGCCGAAGGCGAGTTTCGCTTCCGCTTCGCTCCACCGGCGGAAGGCGTCTACGGCGTGCGCATCGCCGTCGTGGCTGCGACAGGGCAGGTGCGCGGCGATGCGATTTCGTTTGCCGCCGGCCCGCCTGTCAGCCGCGGATTTGTGAAAGCCCGCCCGGGCGAACGCTATCTTCGCACCGACGACGGAACTCCGTTTGTTCCCGCCGGCGTCGAGATCCCCCTCGGCGAAAAGCGGCTCGACCCCGAAGCGCTGCGAACTGCCTTCGTTGCGCTTGCACGAGAACGGCTCAACGCCGTGCGCCTGAGTTTCTCCTTCGCAACGTTTCCTCTGGAAAGTTCAGTCGGACGGTTTGACCCGGATGTCGCCGAAGCCCTCGACCAAGTTCTGCTCTCCGCGCAAGCCCGCGATCTGCACCTGCTGTTGGCGCTCGAAGACAGCGCCGACATCAGCACGCGTTCGGCGCAGCATCCGTATTTCCGAGAGCGCAACGGGCCGCTTTCGGCCACGCCGGAGTTCTTTCGTGACGTGGCGGCGAAACGTTATTTCTACAACCGCCTGACGTACATCGCCGCGCGCTACAGCGCGTTTCGCTCGGTGCTGGGCTGGGAGTTGATGTCCGGCCTGGATCGGAGCTGGCCGATTTTGCAGAAGACGCCTGACGATCCCAAGCTTGCGCCCGAAGAAGCCGACCTGTGCCGGCGCGCCCGCCGCGATGTCCAGTCTTGGGCCGCCGAAATGGCGCTGCACCTGAAAGGCATGGATCAGCATGAACATCCCGTCTCGGTAAGCGTCTGCCTGAACCCGGCCAAGCCGTGGACGGATTTGGAGAAACTCGAAGACTTGAGCTGGGTGTTGTACGCGCCGGAGATCGGCGCGAGTGTTAACAACGAATCCGAACTCGTCCACGGCTGGGCTGCGGCCGCGCGGCAGACGGGTCGAGCCGCAAAGCCGCTGCTGCTGACGTTCTCGACGCAGAAACCCGGTCAGGTGTCGAGCCATAACTTCTGCTTCTCTGCGCTGGCCAGCGGCTGCGCCGGCGCAATTTCTCTGCTGGAGGGTAAAGGCCCGTTGCTTCCTGACGCTCCCGCCGCGGCGGTCTTTGCATCGGCGCTGGAAGAAATCCTGCGCGCTCAGGGCAAGGAGCCGCTGCGTACCATCGACGACAAAGCTGACGCGGGCGGAAAACCCATCCGCGTTCTGGGCCAGGCCGGCCGGTGCGGGATGATCATCTGGGTTAAGGATGCGACCGGGACGCCCAATGTGCCGCTCATCAAGAACTGCGAACTGAAACTCCCCGGACTGGTTGCTGGAAAGTACACGCTGGCGTGGCTTGATACCTCCAGTGGTCAGCTCCGCGACGTTCAAACCTGGACCGCGCCGCTCCCCAAATCCGGCCTTCTCGTCGAACCCATCACGCTGAAAGTCCCCGAGTTCCGCGGCGACATCGGCCTGATCCTGGTTCCAGCGGACAGTCAGCAGCGCAAGTGAAACGCAAGTCGCGTGCTTTGCCGCCGCTCCCTGACTGTTGCGGTTCTGATGTCAATCCGCAATCAGTACAGTCCTCAACCTGAAATGCCGATTCCATTTAGGGAGTTCTTGTCGGCGGTCGAGGGTGGGGGAGCCGTCTATCATGCCACGCGTCGTGTGTCCGCTGTGCCACAGCGGCTTTGAAGCCAATATCTCGCGGGACAATTGCGCCATCAATTGCGTCACCTGCGGGGTCGCCTTCAACGCCATGTCGTTCCTGACGAAAGACGAATTCAGCAAAACCAAAACGCCTGCCGTCACGTTGAACTCCGGCTCCGCGACCTCGCATTCGACTCGCACCGGCGCGTTGCCCTTCGACAAGTCCACCGGCATTCGCGTCGCTCCAGCATTGATTGCCGCTGGCGCCAACGGGACGTCGCAAAAGAGCCCGAACGTAAAGTCGCTCCAGGATGAGCTGCAGCAAATCCGCGCCAATCTTCAGACGGCAGAAGGAGAGAAACAGGCGGCTGGGGAGAAACGTCAGGATCCGCCCGCCAATCCGCAGTTGAACGAGGGTTCAGGGTTCAGGGTTCAGGGTTCGGGAGCGGATGTTGCTGCGCTTGCGCCCAAGAGCCAAGAGCCAAGAGCCAAGAGCGAGATTCCGCGCGCCTTCACGCCGGCGGCGCCATCCATCGCGATCACGCCTCCCGCTCCGGCGCCAAAGCCCAAACCCAAAACCTCCGCGCGCCGTCCGCTGCTCGAAGGCACCTTCGGCCCCTATGACATCGAAGGCGAGATCGCGCGCGGCGGTGTCGGCGCGGTATTCCGCGCGCGCGAAAGGGACGGCGGACGCGAAGTCGCGCTGAAAGTTTTGCTCGAAGGCAGCGAATCCGGCGATGCCGATCGCGAACGTTTTCAGCACGAATGCGAAACGGCCAAGGCGCTGTCGCTGCCCGGAATGGTGCAGGTCTACGCGGTGGGCGAGCACGATGGCCGCCCGTTCATGGCGATGGAACTGGTCAAAGGCCGCTCGCTGGACAAAGT
Organism: Planctomycetota bacterium; assembly: GCA_036504595.1. Taxonomy (GTDB): domain Bacteria; phylum Planctomycetota; class SZUA-567; order H5-PLA8; family H5-PLA8; genus DASXUX01. The sequence goes on from DASXUX010000043.1 coordinate 39,681, forward strand.
CATTTCCGAAAAAAGCCTCAGCGTCCACGATTGCCTAGTGCTCATGAAGTCGGTTGCCGAAACCATCGGCGCGCTGCACGAAGCCGGCTACGTTCACCGCGACCTGAAGCCCGGCAACATCCTGATCGATGCATTTGGTTCGCCGAAGGTCGCCGATTTCGGGCTTGTCAAATCACTCGATGAAATCACGCGCCTGACAGCTTCCGGGCTGGTCTGCGGCACGCCCGCGTACATGGCTCCCGAGCAGGCGCGCGGCGACGGCAAGGCCGTCGATCCGCGTTCCGACGTCTGGGCGCTTGGGGCGGTCTTGTACGAGATGCTCAGCGGCAAGCCGCCGTTTCAGGCCGAGAACGCGTTGCGCCTGATGTTGCGAATCACCAAGGACCAGCCGCAAAACCTGCGGCGCATCAACATGAAGGTTCCGCAGGAAGTCCAGGAAATCGTCATGAAGTGCCTGGAGAAAAACCCGGAGCGCCGCTACCCCAGCGCGCGCGCGATGGCCGTCGATATCGGCCATTTCCTCAATGCAGAGCCGCTCGAATCCCGCACGCAGGCCGGCATGCGCGTGCAGCGCTTCATTGAAGGCGCCGCGCAGAATCAGCGCCTGCTGTTCAAGGTGGCCGCCGGAATCGCAGCGTTGGCGGCGCTGGTTGTTCTGGGGCGGATGGCTCTTGCGCCCAAAGAAGCCGGTCCGCTAATCGAGCTGGCCTTGAATGCAACCGCTGACCGGTCACTGGAGCCGGAGCAGAGATTCGAGAAAGCGGAAAAGCTTCTTCGCGAGGCCGTCAGTATCGATCCGAAGAACGGACTGGCCTATCTGAACCTCGGGCTGGTGGTTGGCAGGCGAGCGATCGACATTCAGAACAAGAAGGTGCTGGACACGCACAGAATGGATGAAGCGCGCAAGACGATCGCCAAAGCCGCCGAACTCAGCCCGCAGCTTCGCGCCGAAAGCTATCGAAAGAGCGCGCTGCTGAAAATGTGGCTGAATGACCATGTGGATGAAGCGCGGCTGCTGGAACAGGCCGTCGAACTTGCGCCCACGAATCTAAGCTATCGCGAAGCGCTGGGCATGGCCTACTGGCACATCGGCGCCGACCCTCGCGCGGCCGCCGGCGGCCAGCACCTGAAGTCCGCGCTCCGGGAGTTCCAGACGATCATCGGCAGCGATCCAAGCTACCCGCGCGTGAGCCAGTACATCAACACGCTGAAGCAGCAGTTCCTGCTGCAACCCGCGGCCACCCCGGCGGCGATCACCACGGCCGCGCGGCGCTGACTCGCGGCGCGTTCTCCAGATCTCAAGGCGGCGTCGTCATATCGAACGAACTTGTGAATGTCGCGACCTCTTCCGAGTTCTGGGATATGACAAACGCGATAAAGTCGTTCACTTGGTGCATGAGCTGCGGCGATAATGCTCGCGAAGACGAAGTGCTTCCGATGGTCATCAGGAAGGGGACCAGGAGCGATTGCGGCCCGGGATCGAAGGGATTGTAGCCGTATTCGATCAGTGTTGTGATGAGCGTCGCGCGTTTGAACGTCAGCGAAAACGAGACGTCTCCGCCATTGAAGTTCTTCGCAATCTTGAATTTTATCGTTGCGGACATTCCCGGGCCGGTCGCGTTCTGTTGGCGCAGAACGGCATTTGCCGTTCCGGACGCGCCTTTCAACGGGACCGTCGCCGACAAGCTGCCGAACTGCACCGAGATCGGCCGGCCGATCGGATTTCCGCTCGCGGGCAGATCGAGGATCTTTCCAGCAAAGGTCATCGTATCTTTGCCCGTCTGCTTCAGGCCGATCTTGCCGGTAAGCTTCGTGGCCATCATCTCCAACGCAGTCGGTTGGCTGTTTACGATGAGCCCGACAAAGTTCGAGTCTTGATTGCCATTCCCGTCCTGCACACGGATCAGCGCTTCGTAGACTCCTGTCGCTTCGTACACATGCGTGACCGTGGCGCCCAAGGCGTCCGGCGTGCCATCGCCGAAGGTCCACGTATAGGTAAGCGTGTCGCCATCCGGATCGCTGGCCGCAACAGTTAACGTGACCGGCTGCCCGGCCTGGGCCGGGTTGGGCGTGGCGTGGGGCGCCAAAGTGATTGATGGCGCCTGATTGGCAAAGAGTGTCGTGGACTCGATCAACCAGAATGCGGCGATGAGAGCGAGATTGCGGAAAGCCAAGGCAGATTCCTCCATATGCGCGGAGACCGTAATCAGTCAGCCGCATCCCACCCTCCGCCTATTTCCACGCGGTCGTGTCGGTGAAGTTGACCGTCTTCTGCTTTCCCTTCGCTCCGCTAATGATCGGTTGGGCTTGCTTATAGGCAGAAGCAGACTTCGGCGCGACTCCAGCCGGCGTTTTCAACGTCGGCGCGTCACTAATAGCAATGATGAAGGGCAGTACGATCTGCTGGGCGGCGTCGAAGAAGGGATCATAGCCATATTCAATGAACGGGGTAATGAAGGTGGCGTTTTTGTACGTGATCTGAAAAGGTAGATCGCCGCCGGCAAAGTTCCTTGGAACTGTAAACTTCAGGCTTACTGAGGCTATGGGTGAAGGGGCGGCCCGTCCTTTCGTCTGCGTGGGAGCAAGGGGCTTGCCGGTTCCTGAAGTGCCCTTCAAGTTGATCGTGGCCGAGAGGCCTGCCAAATTCACAGTGACTGCTCGCCCGGCTGGATTCGCTCCGGCGGGAACGCCAAGAATCTTCCCCTTTATCGTCAGACTGTCCTTCCCAGTCTGTGTCGGCGTTAGCTTGCCCGCAAACTTGGAAAAGTCGATGTCCAGCGCCGCTGCTTCCGCGATTACCGCGACTCCGACGAAGTCGTTGGCCTGATTGCCATGCCCGTCCTGCACCAGAATGAGCGCCTCGTAGATTCCCGGCGCGGCATACACATGTGTCACCGTCGCGCCCAAGGCGTCCGGCGTCCCATCGCCAAAGGTCCACGTATAGGTCAGCGTATCGCCATCGGGATCTTCAGCGGTAACGCTCAAGGTGACTGACTGCCCGGCCTGGACTGGATTGGGGGTCGCGCTAGCCGGCAAGGTGAGCGAGGGCGCCTGGTTGGCAAAGACACCGCTCGCTAGAGCGGCGAAGCACACAAAGAAAGCGTAGTGACGGTGCACAGTGTTGCCTCCGGATTCCTCAGGGTCAGTGCGCGGCCTGGAATGAAGACATGAGTTTGGCAAATTCTTTAGTGCCCACGGTAGCCAGGAACGTGAGGAACGCATCGGCCTCTTGCGCGGTTATGCCTTCTCTGGAGGAAGACGCTGCGTCTCCGATCGTCAGCAGAAAAGGCACCGTGAGCAGTTGCGGGCCGGTGCCGAACGGATCGAAGCCGTACCTGATCAGCGGAGTGACCAGCGTGGCATGCTTGTAATTCACCTGGAACGGAATGTCTCCGCCCGCGAACTTTTTCGCGACCTTGAACTTGATCGTTACCGACATTCCTGGACTGGCGGCGCGCTGTAGTGCTTTGGCCGTTCCGGATGACCCCTTCAGCGAGATCGTTGTCTGCAAGCCGCCAAAGTTCACCGTTATGCTGCGCCCGACGGGGTTGCCGCTGGCAGGAACCGACTGAACTGACCCGGCTAACGTCATTGTATCTGTCCCTGTCTTTGTCAACGACACAGTGCCTGACAGCTTGATTGGTTGAATCTCCAACGGACCGGCCACACTGGTAACGATGATCCCGACGAAATCGTTATCCTGGCTGCCATGTCCGTCCTGCACCAGAATGAGCGCGTCATACACGCCTGGCGCGGTATACACATGCGTGACCGTCGCGCCCAAGGCGTCCGGCGTGCCATCGCCGAAAGTCCAGGTGTAGGTCAGCGTGTCGCCGTCCGGGTCTTCGGCGGCAACACTCAACGTGACCTCCTGCCCTGCCTGCACCGGGTTGGGCGTTGCGCTGGCCGGCAGAGTGATCGACGGCGCCTGGTTCGCGAACGCGCCACTCGTCAAAACGAAAAACGCGACGAATAAAGTGAAGCGATTGTAGCGCACACTGTTGCCTCCAAAAGACAACCGCGCGGGAAGGATCTCTCGCGCGTTCAGAACGTCCGAAGGCAGGCAAAAATGAGGCCAGCGACGTCAGCGTTTCATATCGGGGGCGTAATCGGGGATCAGGTCGGGGTGATAGGTGCTGGTGTCCAGAATGGCAATGCTGATGAAGATGAACACGAACAGCAGCGCGGTAAAGAGCACGACAAAATTCATCGGCCGTTCATAGATCATGTGCATGAAGAACAGCAGCACCAGCACGGCCTTCACCGTCGCGATGCCCAGCGCAATCCAGACGTTCAGCGCGCCCAGATCGATGCGGCTGGCCGTTACCGTAATCAACGTCAGTACGATCAGCGTGGCCCAGACGCAGAGCGATACCTTCAGCGGAATGTGCCGCTGATCGCGTTCGACAGGTTCCGCGTGAGCTTGCTGCATGGCAGTTTCCATTCGCGCTCCTCGCGCCTAGCGGACCAGGTACAGCAACGGGAACAGGTAAATCCAGATGATGTCCACCAAGTGCCAATAAAGCCCCACGAGATCGACCGGCGCGTTGTACTCGGGGCTGAACTCTCCCCGCCGCGCCCGTAGCAGAAGCCAACTGATCACGCCCATGCCCACCAGCACGTGAATCCCGTGCAGGCCGGTCATCGTGAAGTAAATCCCAAAGAAGATGTGCGTATACCGCGGCAAGCGGCCTTCGGCATCTGATTCGATTGCCGAGCCCGATTTCGCCAGGCCGCGCGGTGCCGCGCCGGGCACCGGCCCCGTCCATTCCTTCGGTTCCGCCTTCGCGTCCGGTTTCGGATTTTGGTTTTCGGATTTCGGATTTGGATGCGGCTCTTCGCTCTTGGCTCTTGGCTCTTGGCTGCTGGCCTTCTCCTCGCTCGTGCCTCCCGCCTCCTGCTTTCCGCCTCCTGTTTGTTTCTCCCCGTCTCCCCGTCCCCCCGTCTCCCCGTCTGCTTGTTTGGTTGCGCCCTTCTCGACTTCTGCCGCTTCGTGTGGTCTGAAGTTAGTGCCCGGCAGCAGGTGGTGCTTCCACTTGTCGTGGTACTCGACGACCTTCACGGCAAGAAACCCGCACGCGCAGAGCAGCGTCAGGCCGAGCATCGTGACCAGCCGCTTCTGCTGCCCTGTCTGCGCGGCATGAACGGCCCAGGCCATCGTCATGCTGCTGCAGATCAGGATGAGTGTGTTGAGCGCGCCGAGCTTCCAGTTCAACATTTGCGACGCGCGGTAGAAAATCTCCGGATGATTGTGCCGGTAAACCGCGTAGGCGCAGAACAGGCCGCTGAACATGAGGATTTCGGTGGCCAGGAACAGCCACATGCCCAGCTTCCCCGTGCGGAACTGCTGCACAGGCGTATCGAAGTGATGCGCCAGAAACGCTGGCCGGCCTTCAGTGCTATGCTGCATGCTCAAGCCCCTGCCGTACAGAAATTGCGGATTGCGGATTTCGGATTGCGGACTGAACGGCAACAGCTTTCAACACAGAGGCACAGAGAACACAGAGAGCACAGAGCGGGCTGGAATGAGAAGCGATCATGCCGTTTCTCCCCCTCTCCCCTTCTCCCCTTCTCCCCGTTGCGGCAGCACGTACCCGCCGGTTTCCTTGTCATAGACCAAGCCGTTGTAGTCGTATGGTTCGCCCGCAACGGGCTGCTTATCGAAATTGTCCGTTGGCGGCGGCGAGGGGCACTGCCATTCCAGCGTGGAGGCGCCCCACGGATTGGGCGGGGCTCGGCGCCCGCGGAAGAGCGAGACCAGCAGCACGCCGGCGGCGATGAACAAGCCAATCGCCAGCACGTACGAACCGATCGTGGATTCGACGTGGTAAAAACGGAACTCCGGCAAGTAGTTGTACGTCCGGCGCGGCACGCCCTTCGTGCCCAGCATGAACTGCGGGAAGAAGGTGAGGTTGAAGCCGCAGAAGACCAGGAAGCAGCCGATACGGCCCCAGAATTCGTCGTACATGCGGCCGAACATCTTTGGCCACCAATAGTAAAACGCGCCGAGCGTTGCGAAGACGGCCCCGCCCATCATCACGTAATGGAAATGCGCGACGACGAAATAGGTGTCGTGCAGATGCTGATCGACGGCCAGCGTGCCGAGGAACAGTCCCGTCAGGCCGCCGATGCCAAACAGGAAGATGAACGAAAGCGCATAGCACATCGGCGTGTGCAGGACAATCGACCCCTTATAGAGCGTCGCCAGCCAGTTGAAGGTTTTCACCGCCGACGGAATCGCGACGGCGAACGTGAGCAGGCTGAAGATCATGCTGACCAGCGGAGACTGCCCGCTGGTGAACATGTGGTGTCCCCAGACCAGGAATCCAATCAGGGCGATGGCCACAGAACTGTACGCAACGAACTTGTAGCCGAAGATGTGCCGCCGGCTGAAGACAGAGATCAGTTCGCTCATCACGCCCATCGCCGGCAGGATCATGATATACACGGCCGGGTGTGAGTAGAACCAGAAGAAGTGCTGGAACAACACCGGGTCGCCGCCGAGCCGGCTATCGAAAATGCCGATGCCAAAGCTGCGCTCCACCGCCAGCAGCAGCAGCGTGATGCCTAATATCGGCGTGGCGAGAACCTGGATGATCGACGTCGCGTAAATGCCCCACAAGAACAGCGGCATCCTGAACCACGTCATGCTCGGCGGCCGGAGCATGTGGATCGTGGCGATGAAATTCACCCCGGTGAGGATGGAACTCATGCCAATGATGAACGCGCCGACGACCATCCACACCACGCCGCCGGCGGCCGTGGACGTGCTGTAGGGAGTATAGAATGTCCAACCGGTATCCACACCGCCGAAGGCGATCGAAGTGACTGCCAGAATTGATCCCAGCAGGTAGAGGTAGAAGCTCAGCAGGTTAATGCGCGGGAAGGCGAGGTCCTTGGCGCCGACCATCAGCGGCAAAACGAAGTTGCCGAAGATCCCGGGCAGCCCCGGAATGATGAACAGAAAAATCATGACGGTGCCGTGCAGCGTGAAAAGCTGATTGTAGACGTTGCCGCCTTTTTCGGCCTGATTCAACGGCGTTAGCAGCGACGTGCGGATGATCAGCGCGAACAATCCGCCGATCGCGAACGCCGCGACGACGGCGAACATGTACAGCAGCGCGATGCGCTTGTGGTCCAGCGTCCACAGCCAGGAGCCCAGACCGGCAGGCTCCCGCAGGTAGCTGCGCGACGTCTCGGGTTCGTCGAGCGGGATCGGTTGAGCCGCCGACGCTGCGTTACTTTCCATCGGCGCCTCCTTTCTTGTCAGCAGGGGTGGTGCCGGCGTCCCCGCCGGCCTTCGTGGCTTCCGCATCCTTCCCGGCCGGCACGGAGGCCGGCCCCACCGGCGCTTTTTTCTCCGGAGTGCCGCCTTCCGGATGATACGTGCTGCTTTGCGTCTTGATGAATTCGATCAACGCATCGATCTCCTTGTCGCTCAAGCGGCCCTGAAACACCGGCATTTCGTTGCGGAAGCCGGCGACGATCTTCGCGCCGGGAACTAGGATGGACTCGCGCAGGTAGTTCTCGTCGGCCGGCACCTTGCTTCCGTCGGCCAGCGTCACACTGTGGCCGTACAGATCCTTGAACGTCGGGCCGGTCTTCGTCGTTCCATCCAACGAGTGACATTGGATGCAGCCGCCTTTGCCAACATACAAACGCTTGCCGCGTTCGGCCGGCGTCAGCGACGCCTGGGTTTTTTCCTTCGCGGTCTTTAGCCAGGCGTCGAAATCCGCGCGGCTGGGATGAACGATGCAGACCGAGCGCATCTCCGAATGCTTCTGTCCGCAATACACCGAGCAGAAAATCACGTAATCTCCCGGCTGCGTCGCCGTGAACCACATCGTGTTGTAGCGCCCGGGCACGACGTCCTGCTTGACGCGGAACGCCGGAATGAAGAATCCGTGGATCACGTCGTCGGACTGCAGGATTAACTTGATGGGTTCGTTTGGCGGCACATGCAATTCAGCCGGCGATCCGTCGGCGGAAGGCAACGATTCGTAGCCGTTTTGCGGATAGGCATACCACCAGAACCACTGTTTGCCGGTGACCTTGATCTCCATCGCGCCGGCCGGCGGGATGCGCAGATCAATGAACGTCGTGAAGCCCTGGTAGAACATGAACAGCACCAGCGCGATAGGAATTCCCATCCACACCATTTCCAGGCCGATGTTGTGCGTCGGACCGGGCGCTTGATCGACCCCTTCGCGCCGCCGGTACTTCACCACGAACACGAGCATCAGGATGACGATCAGAGCGAAAAAGAACGCCGACACGTACAGCACCAGATAGAACAGCCAGTCTACCTGCGCGGCCTGAGCGGACGCTTCGCGCTGAAACCAGAAGCCGCCGTGCGATTCGGCCAGCAGCGATAAAAACAGCCCTGCCTGCGTCATGCGCCGGCCTCCGCGAGCTTGAGTCTGCGTTTCCTCATCCCTCGAAAAACAAGCACGATGACTCCAAGGAAAAGCAGTGTGAGAATCCCGCCGATGCGCATGACCTTTAATGCCGACATTGTGTACTTTCCTTTGCTCGGATCGAAATCGTAGCAGATGCCGGCGATCTGGTCAGTGACGGTGCCGATTTTTCCCTGGCCCGCTTCGACCAAAGCCATTCGCAGCGTCGCCGGCTCGTACACCATTCCCTTCAGGTAGCGCGAAATGCGTCCGCTCGGCGTGCAAACATACAGCGTCGCCGGGTGAGCGTACATGCGGTCGCGCTCGACCCACTTGTAGCCAAAGCCCATCGCGGAGGTCAGTCTTGCGATGGCGGTTTTCTCGCCGGTCAACAGATGAAAGCCCTGCGCGGCGCCGACGCGCTCGTAGGCTTCGACCAAGTTGGCTTTCTTTTTGGCGGCCAGAGCGGGTCCTTCGAGCGGGTCGAAGCTGACGATCACCACCTCGTAGTCCTTGCCGGGCGTGAGCGTGATCTGCTTCATTGATTCGATCATGCTGTTGAGCAGCGGCGTGCAGAGCATCGGGCATTCGAAGTACACCAGCGCCATCAGCACCGGGCGTTTCTGCTGAAAGAACGAGCCCAGCGCGACCTTTGCACCGGTCTCGTCGAGAAACTCCAGTTCCAGCGGCAGTTGCGCATCCGGCTTCTCGATGAGTTCCGCGCCTTGCAGCTCGTTCGGCAAGGGCTCGGTGCGGTCGGCGGCGCAGAGGGCGAGCGGGCAAAGCAGCAGCAGGACGACAGCGCAGAAATGCTCTTGGCTCTTAGCTCTTAGCTCTTGGCCGGCGCGCGTTTCCCGAGAGCCAAGAGCCAAGAGCCAAGAGCAAAGAGCTTGGCAAGCATTTGTGAACGGCATATACGTGCCCGTCCTCATATCCCGCCGCCTTTCGCTTTCTCCTGCGCGATCAGGTCGATGGCGCGGTCGATTGGGATGGCGACGGTATGTTTCTTCTGATCGATCCAACGATAGGTATGGAGCAGACCGTTCTCTTGCGACTCGATTTCGCGGCGCTGCGTGGGGGCCTCATTGCCAAGCTTTTGGTCCGTCAAACCGGCTTCGAAGTGATAGAAGAACGCCTGCGAGGCCAGGATCACCACGAAAATAAGCACCGACGTGAACACGCCGATAAAGGCGAGCTTGGGAGTGTTGATGTTGTCGCTATTCATCTTTTCCTCTGCGTCCTCCGCGTCCTCTGCGGTGAGATGTTAAACATTCTCGAACGCGAGCGACTCCCCCAAATGCGGATCGTTGATCGGCAGCACGGCGCGCCTGGCCGACAGCGCCAGCGCTCCGCCCAGGTAAATTCCGCCCATCCCCAGCACGCAGGCGATGTCGCTGAAGCCAAACGGCACCGACTCGGCGCTCCACTGCGGCCAGACAATCCAGTACAGGTCGAAATAGTGCGCGATCAGCAGCCACACGCACCAGAAGGCCAGCGTCACGCGGCGGCGTTTCATCTCGCGCGAGAGCAATGCGACGAACGGAATCATCCAGTGGCCGAACAGCAGCGCCAGCGAAACAACGTTCCACGTTCCGGCAGTCGGGCTGGCTCGAAGCGCGTACCAGGCGGTTTCTTCCGGCAGGTTGCCGTACCAGATGAGCATGTACTGAGAGAACGCGATATAGGTCCAGAAGAACACGAACGCGAAGAGCAGTTTGCCCATGTCGTGGAAGTGTTCAGGCGTCACGCAGTGCCGCAGCCGTCCGGCCACTTGCAGCGCCATGACGGCCAGCGGCAGCAGCGCAAGGAATCCCAGCGTGCTGCCAGAGAAGAAGTAGACGCCGAAGATCGTCGAGTGCCAATGCGGGTCGAGCGCCATCAACAGGTCAACCCCGCCGAAAGCGATGGAGAAGCCGAACAGCACCATCCCGACGCCGCTCCACCAGTGGCTGCGCGCACTGAGCGCCGCTGAAGCGTTTTCGTCCTGTTTGACCGAGCGGCTCCAGAACGTGAGCGCCAGACCAATCCAGATGGTGAAGTAGATCGCCAGGCGAATCAACATGAAGTTGCGCGACAGAAACGCGGCCTTTCCCGAAGCCAGTTCGCCGGCGTGAGCCGCATGCACGCTCGCCGGCAAGCCGCCCGCGCTCACAATCACCGGAATGAGCAATAGAGCCATCAGGGCGAGGTTCGCGGCGAGCGTTTCCGCCACGCGGCGCACCACGACGCTCCATTTCGCGTTTGCCAGATGATGCAGCAGCACGAAGAACAGCGCGCCCAGCGAGAGACTCAGGTAGAAGCAGAACGCGACGTAGTACGACTGGAAGAAACGCTCCGCATCGCCCGGCGCGGCGGCGCGGCCGATCACCGTCAGCAGCGCACCGAAGCCGAAGCAGTAGGTGGACAGACGCAGCCCGCGGTTACCGAGCGCCTGCATGTCTTCCGATCGCTCTTGGCTTTTAGCTCTTGGCTCTTGGCCCTTGGCCGCGGGCGAATGAGCATCCGCCCCTGAACCCTGAACCCCGAACCCTGAACCCTGCGGTAGACTCATCGTAAGTCCTCCCGCTTCTCGGCCGGCACGTCGTCGAGCTTGGCGTTCTGACTGCGCTGAAGCGCTCGGATGTACATCACGATGTTCCAGCGGTCTTCGACGCTGATTTGTCCGACGTGCGGCGGCATCGTGCGCAGGCCATTGGTGATGGTGTTGTAGATCGCGCCGGATTCCATGTTGCGCAGGCGGTCTTCATGATACGAGGCCGGATGCGTCCACTTCGCCTGACCGCTCTCGGCCAGTTCCGTCGCGCGCGCGTCGATCATGCCTTTGCCGTCGCCGGAAAGTCCGTGGCAGGCAGCGCAATAAATATTGAAGCGCTCCTGGCCGCGCAACAAGCGCTCCTTCGTTACGGCAAGCGGCGTTTCCTTTACCGGCTTTCCGTCCTTCATCCCGTGGACGTACGCACTGTCTTCGTTGAGTTCCCCTTGCGCGATCGTGCCTTGCACTGGCTGGCGATCGGCGCGCTGATCGGCAAAGAGCGGATCGTACTGCTGCGCTTTGAGCTTGGGCTGATGGCCCATGTCTTGAACAATGGCCACGCGCGTGACGGGGGACGTGCGTTCCCGCGAGCGCGCGATGAGCGCGAACGGCAGCAGGCTCAATATTGCCACAACCAGCCCGACTGAAAGCCACCAGTGCTTCATCCGCCGTCAGTCCTCCAGCGTTTCCACCGCCAGCGCCCCGTGCGCTCGCAGCAACTCGGCCGTCTGTTCCACGTGGAACTGCGCATCCTTCGCTTCGATAGAAATGAAGAACCGGTCGTCCGTCGCGCGCCGGAAGCGCGGACGCTTGAAGAGCGAGCTGTAAAGCTCCGGCAGACGATTGAGCGCGAACATTCCCAAAACCGCTCCAAGCGACGCGAACAGAATGGTGGTCTCAAACATCACCGGAATGTTCGCCGGCACGCTGAAGAGCGGCTTGCCGCTGATCAGGAGGGGATAATCAAACGTGTTGCAGAACCACTGCAGCCCCAAACCGGCCAGCGCGCCGGTCACACCCGCCGCAAAGACCAGCAGCGGCAGCGGCGTGGGCCGCAGGCCCATGGCTTTATCGAGTCCATGCACCGCATACGGCGTGTGCGCGTCCCACTTCGTGTAGCCGGCGTCGCGCACAGCGGCGGCGGCGTGGAGAAGCGACTGTGGCGACTCGTATTCGGCAAGCAAGCCTTCCGTCGCGCCCTTCGTCTCAGGCTCTTGGCTCTTAGCTCTTAGCTCTTGGCTTTCGCCTCCGGTAGGCGAGGTCTCCCCGTCTCCCCGTCCCCCCGTCTCCCCGTCCTTCTGTTCCCCGTGCCCATGCAACAAGGGTTTGATTTCCGCCATCGCCAGCATCGGCAGGTAGCGGCAGAAGAGCAGGAAGCAGGTGAAGAACAGGCCGAAGCTGCCGATGAAGGTGAGGATCTCAACCCAGGACGGCGCGTAGTAGCCCCAGCTTGAGGGCAGGTAATCGGCCGAGAGTGAACTGACGATGATCACGAAGCGTTCGAACCACATGCCCACGTTGACCAGGATGCAGATCGCGAACAGCGCCCACAGGTTCTGGCGGAACCATTTGAACCAGAAGAGCTGCGGGACGAACACGTTGCAGGTCACCATGATCCAGTAGCCCCACGCGTAATCGCCGCGCGCGCGGTACAGGAACACGAAGCCTTCGTACGGATCGCCGCTGTACCAGCCGTGGAAGAATTCGATGACGTAGGCGAAGGCAACCATCATGCCGGTGGCCAGAATCAGCCTGGCCATCACGTCCAGATGGCGCATGGTCACGAAATCCTTCAGCCCGAAGAACTGCCGCGCCGGAAGCAGCAACGTCAGCACCATCGCCATGCCGCTGAAGATGGCTCCAGCGACGAAGTACGGTGGGAAGATCGTCGTGTGCCAGCCGGGAACCTGAGAGACCGCGAAATCGAAGCTCACCACCGAATGAACGCTGAGCACCAGCGGCGTCGCCAGAGCGGCCAGCAGCAGGTAGGCCTTCTCGTAAACCTGCCAGTGACGGTTCGAGCCGCGCCAGCCGAGCGCGAAAAGGCCGTAGAGGAACTGCCGCAGCTTGGTCTTGGAGCGATCGCGCAGGCTGGCCAGGTCGGGGATCATCCCGACGTACCAGAACAGCAGCGATACGGTGAAGTACGTGCTGACCGCGAACACGTCCCACAGCAGCGGGCTGCGGAATTGCGGCCAGACGCTCATCTGGTTGGGGTACGGCGCGAGCCAATACGCCAGCCAGGGGCGGCCGATGTGGATGCCCGGGAAGAGGCCCGCGCAGATGACGGCGAAAATCGTCATGGCTTCGGCGAAACGGTTGATGCTGGTGCGCCATTTTTGCCGGCAGAGGAACAGGATTGCGCTGATGAGCGTTCCGGCGTGGCCGATGCCGACCCAGAACACGAAATTCGTGATGTCCCAGCCCCACGCGACCGGCACGCGCAAGTTCCACACGCCGACGCCAGTCCAGAACAGATACGCGACCATCAGGCCCAGCACACCGAGCACGCTCACCGAGATCCCGAACGCGATGTACCACGCCTTCGGCGGCCGCGGCTGTTCGACGATGCCGCACACTGTCGAGGTCACCGATGACAGCCCGTGTCCGCCGTCGATGAGGACGGGGGGCTGAGGGGCGTGGGCTTCTAGTTTGCGGTCGGTCATCGCTCTCTAATCTCGCAGCCTCCGGGAACCCCTCCCCCGGCCCCTCCCCGAAACGGGGAGGGGAGTACGGCCCCCCCTTCCCGCATCGGGAAGGGGGTTGGGGGGTTAGGTTCCACGCTGGTCACTTCCCTGCTGCCCCTTCTTTCTCTTCTGTCGTCGAAGGGTTCCACACTTTGGCCAAGTACTGCGTGCGCGGCTTCGTGTTCAACTGTTCCAGCAACCCGTACGCGCGCGGGCTGGCGGCTTGCTTGGCGACGGCGCTGTTCGGGTCGTTCATGTCGCCGAAGACGATGGCTTGAGCCGGACACACCTGCGCGCAGGCCGGGACGATCGCGCCATCTTTGAGCGGCTGATTGGCCTGCTTGGCGGCGGCGCGAGCGGCTTCGATGCGCTGCACGCAGTACGTGCATTTTTCCATCACGCCGCGGCTGCGCACGGTCACGTCCGGGTTATACATCAGCTTTTCGACCGGCGTGGTATCGAGATGATTGTTGAACCAGTTGAAGCGCCGCACTTTGTACGGGCAGTTGTTCGAACAGTAGCGCGTGCCCACGCAGCGGTTGTAGACCATGTCGTTGAGGCCTTCGCTGCTGTGAACGGTCGCGCCGACCGGGCAGACCTGTTCGCACGGCGCGTTTTCGCAGTGGACGCAGGCGACGGGCTGAACGCGCACCGTAACCCCTCCCCCGACCCCTCCCCCACTGGGGGAGGGGAGAACGGCTCCCCCTTCCCTTGTAGGGAAGGGGGCTGGGGGGTTAGGTTCGATGTACCGGTCGATGCGAATCCACTGCATCTGCCGGCCTTTGGCGACTTCTTCTTTGCCGACGACGGGGATGTTGTTCTCCGCCTGGCAGGCCAGTACGCAGGCGCTGCAGCCGGTGCAGCGGGCCAGGTCGATGACCATGCCCCAGCGGTGGCCTTTGTATTCGACGGGCGGGGAGAAGAGGGCGGTGCTGGCGTGCTCGCCGGGAACCCCACCCCCGGCCCCTCCCCGATGCGGGGAGGGGAGAACGGCTCCCCCTTCCCGCGTCGGGAAGGGGGCTGGGGGGTTAGGTTCCTGTGCGAACTTGGGATTGTTTTGATAGGTGCGGAGGTCGCCCGAGCGGGCCAAGGTAGGCGCGCGCTCAGCGGCCGCGGCCGTGGCGACCTCACTGGTAATCTTGTGGTCTTGCGTCGTGGCGAATTTGTAGCGACCACCGAGGCGCGTCATCTTCGCGCCGGTGGCGTAGTGCATGGCTTTGCTGGTGCGCAGAGCGTACGTGTTGAAGCCGACTTTTTCGCCGCCGAAGCTGCGCCCGTAGCCGAGCGGCAGAATCACCGTGTCTTTCGCGACGCCCGGCAGCGTGAAGATGGCGATTTCCAGCGAGCGGCCGTTGACTTCCAGCTTCACCATGTCGCCGTAGCCAACATTCTGTTCGCGCGCCGTTTCGGGCGAAATGATCGCCGCGTTGTCCCAGGTGAGCTTGGTGATCGGGTCGGGCAGCTCCTGCAGCCAGCCGTTCTGGGCGAAGCGGCCGTCGTAGAGGCGGTAGTCGGGGACGAAGAGGAGGTCGAGGCCGGGGGAGGCGTTCACTTGCTCCAGCGCCACAATCTCAAATGGCTCATGCTGCTCGCCATTTGAGCGCGCCGGCGCTGGCGGCGTCACGCCATTGTGGAGCGCCTTGCGCCAAGCGCCTTCGAAGTCGTTTGGCTTCAGCGTCTCCTTGAACGCACGGCGGACTAGGTCATAGCCCTTGAGCGGCTGCTCACCGAGAACAAGCGCGAGAACTTCGATTGGCGTTTTGCCGCTATACAGCGGTTCGATCAGCGGCTGCTGCATACAAAGCGTGCCGCCAGACGAACAAGCATCGCCCCAGCTTTCCAATACGTGTGCGCGCGGCAAATGCCACGTACAGGCAGCCGAAGTCTCATCTTCGTAGAGACTCAAATGGGCGCTGGTCGGCACCTGTTTGAGCTTCTGTTCAAAATCCAAGTCCATTGGTCCGCTGTAGGCGGGGTTGCCACCAAAGATAAGGAGTGTTTCGACTTCGCCCCGATCGATTGCACCAGCGAGTGCGGCAATATCGTTAACGCTACTGGTGTTCTGGGCGGCAAAGACCTCCCAAGACCCTATATGCGCTCGACAGTCTGCGGAGGCTTGAGCCAAAACAGGCGGCAGCCCTGTCACCTCGTCGGAACTTTCGATCGATGCGAGGAACTTCGCGTAAAGCGCCTTTAGCTCCGAGGGCTTGACGGCCAGCCGATGATCGGCCATCGCGCCCGTGATCGTCAGGCCGCACTCGACCACGTAAAGGCGGTTCATCTTTCCGTCGGGATTGCGCCTAGAGACAAAATCGCGCGTGTACTTCAGCGCGCCGGGATGGTTGCCTAAAATATCGCAGTCGAAGCACACAATCACGTCGGCTATTGGGAGATTACGGAGCCAATCGTGGCTGGCGCGTTCGATTGGCTCATACTCATACCACTTGCTCTCCGGCAGAGCGGCTTCAAGCCGTTTTCGCATGTCGGCGAGCGTGATGGAACTCGACGCTTCGCTGAGGATGTGGAGGCCTTTGCCCTTCTTCTCGCGGAGGGGCTTGAGCGCGGCGGCGAAGTCGTCCCAGGTGGCGGTGAGCTGCTGGCCGCCGGGGGCTCGGCGGACGATGCGCTGACTGCGGTTGGGGTCGTACATCTCCAGCAGCAGGGCTTGAGCGTACGCGCTGGTCGCGCCGCGGTTGATCGGGTGCAGCGGGTTGCCTTCGACCTTGATCGGGCGGCCGTCGTAGCTCTTCACCAGCAGGCCTTCGGCCACGCCGCCGAGCTCGAAGCACGTGGCGTAATTTACGGGCACGCCGGGCGTGCGGCCGTCGGGGCGCTTGCTTTCGGTCGCGAGTTTCTGTTCGGGCCAGAAGACGCAGCCATTCAGTCCGGCCAGAGCCAGCGAGGCGCCCATCAGTTGAACGAAGCGGCGGCGCGAGACGGGGTCTTCCAGCAGCGGGGCTTGAGCGGGAAAGCGGTCTTGGACGAATTGGCGGAAGGCGGGGGTGGTCGAGAGCTCTTCGAGGCTGGAGGCTTGAGGCTTGAGGCTTGAGGCGCCGCAAGTGGCCCCCTCACCCCTAAGCCCTCTCCCTCGCGGGGGAGAGGGGGACCGGAGCGGCGCATCGTCCGACGCGCAAACCCCTCCCCCGGCCCCTCCCCGATGCGGGGAGGGGAGAACTGCATGCGGCTCCCCCTTCCCTTCGAGGGAAGGGGGCTGGGGGGTTAGGTTTGCGTCTTGGCTCACTGGCCGTTCCTCAGTACTTAGCACTCAGAACTCAGCACTTCTTTTCGCCTCTCCTGCACGGGCAGCCGACAGCTAACAGAGGCTGCCCGTGGCACATATGGCTACCGATGACATGTGGAGCAATCCGTCCGCGGGTTGATGTTTTTCTCTTTGCGCAAACGCGTGCCGAGTTGCACTGGGTCTTCGGGCGCGATCCAGCCCATGTTCGTGACTTGATCGGTCGGGCGTAAGTTCGGTTCGGGGTTGCGATGGCAGTCCAAGCACCAGCTCATGGACAGCGTCTGGACTTGAGCGACGGTGTCCATGCGGTCGATTCGTCCGTGACAGGAGACACAGCCAACGCCGGCCTGAACGTGCGAACCGTGATTGAAATAAACGTACTGCGGCAGGTCGTGGACCTTGATCCACTTCACCGGCATCCCAGCGGCGAAGGCTTCACGCATCGGCAGCAGCTTCGGGCTCTCGGGCAGGACGCTGGCGTGGCAGTTCATGCAGAACTGCGTGGCCGGCAGAGCGGCGAAAGCGTTGTTTTCAACCGTTGTGTGGCAGTAACGGCAGTCCAAGCCAAGCTTTCCAACATGCAGCGCGTGACTGTACGGGACTGGCTGCACTGGCGCATAGCCGACTGCCGTGGTCTTGGGGGACGCTCCATACCAGACCAGAAGAACGACATAAACCGGCGCGATGAGCAGCACCCCACCCACGGCGGGGCGAATGGTGTTGGTCCATTTGGGGAAGGCAAAGCTGCTGTCGCTCATCACGATTGGAAAAGAGTCGCCGGTTCCACTCCAAGCTTGCACACTGTTTCAGGCTGCCCACGCAAAACCAATCTAGCCGATCTTATATTCCATGTTCACGGGCAGTCTGCAAATATTATAGCAAAGATATAGCCAGTTTTCCATTCTGGCTGGCCTATTCCGCCAAGCGCACGGCCTCGGGGCCTTGCTGCGTCTGAGGTGACTCAACCAGCAGTCGGCGGCTCCACACCAGCAGCAGCACGGCACACCCCAGCAGCAATACGCCGCAGCTCTGATGGCTGCTGGTGGAGATCACCTGGACAAGCGCCGATGATTTCCGTTCCATCACAAAGCCAAGAGTGAAAAGCCCAACCACGCCTAAGCTCACCTGCAGCCCTATGAGGAACATAAGCGCCCGCGCAATCCGAGAAAGAATTGCGCATTGTGAATAAAGACCCCACGTGCGCACGCCCGCCACGACGGCCACTACCAAGGCCAAGCCCGCTCCGGTCATGTGCAGATGCAGTAGATGAGTGGTATGGCGCACGATCGCGCCCGAAATGAGTTGCAGCACCAGAAGCGCGACCAAAGCAACATGCAGAATCCGGTCGCTGCGAGTTCGCCGCGAACTGTATTGAGTCGGCTGCTGCCACGCTCGGGAGGAAAACGCGGTCCATGCGACCAGAAGCGAGAAGAAGAGTTGCGCGGTGATCCCGTGCACAATCGCCAACGTGGTGCTCGGCGCCATCTGTTCGCGAGATGTACTCAGCGTGAAGTGGCCGATCACGCGCAGCCCGCCGAGAACGCCCTGCGTGATCACCAGCAGCAGCGCGACCACCGAGAACAGCTTCAGCCAGCGCGGCGAAGCGCTCCAAAGCGTTCGCACGACCAGCACCAGCGTGGTCAGGCCGACGAGTGTTCCCAGCAGGCGATGGCTGTGTTCGTAATAAATGCCGCCGGACATTTTGGAGATCGGATAGAAGAACATGAGGTAGCCGAAGCTGTTCGGCCAGTCGGGCACTTGCAGCCCGGCGCTGAAGCTGGTGACCAGGCCGCCGACGAAGATGAGCAGGAAGGTTGCGGCGGCGGCGATGGCCGTCAGGATCATTTCCCAATCAAGAGAAGGACGGGGAGACGGGGGGACGGGGAGACGGGGAGAAACGGAAGGCTCTTGGCTCTTGGCTCTTAGCTCTTGGCTCTTGGGCGCAAGCGCATCAACAGCCTTCCCTGAACCCTGAACCCTGAACCCTGAACCCAGCAGTGCTCCCAGCGCGGCCAGAACTGCGCCGGCCAGAATTGACCCCGGCACGAACAGCGCCGCCGACGACGAAAGCGAGTTCGGCGTCTTGCCGCTCGCCACGCCGAGGACGATCAGCAGGTTGAGCACGGCCGAAAGCGTGCCGGCCCACAGGCCGCCGCGCCAGCCGCGGTCTGCAAAACGGCCGGCGGCGATTCCGCCGGCGATCATGCACGCGATCAGGAGCGCGAAGAGCACACCGGCGGGAACGGCGGCGGCGACATCGCCTGGCGGCGGGGCGCTGAGGTCCGCTCCAATTCCACCCAGGGGAATGCGGCAGAAGAAGCCGACGGCCCACATCAGCACGCTGGTGCCGAAGCCCAGAGCCAGAATGTCCGCACGCGTCTTGTCGTTTCGCATCGTTTCTTTCCAAACACACGGCAAGCGCACGGTATTCCGAGTTGGGCAAAGCGCTAACGACGGGGTTCAGGGTTCAGGCCCTGACCCCCGAACCCCGAACCCTATTTCTTCCGCTGCTCTTCCAAAAACGGCCCAAACACCGCGTAGTACGGCCCGTGCGGCCCCATGTGGCCGGCCGGCGGCATGAGGATGACCTTCTTCGGTCCCTTCATTTGGTTGCACGCGGCCAGCACACCTTCGGGCGGGCAGGTCACGTCGATCAAGCCGACGCCGACGATGCCGGGGCACTTGATGTTGTACGCAAAGTTCACCGCGTCGAAATACTTGCTCGCCTCGATCATCTTCGCGTAGTCTTTTTTCTGCCACGTGCGGCTCGCCCAATTCGGCCAACCTGGCGCGCGCTGGGCGTCTTTGCCGGTGTGATCGCATCCGGCCGGAACGCTGGCCGCGAACGCCGTCACCGCCGGGTGCAGCCCCGCCAGCATGAGCGTCTGGTAGCCGCCCTGGCTGCCGCCGTGGACCAGCAGCGTCTTCTTATTCCACTCCGGCCGCTCCTTCGTGAGATACTCCGCCGCACGGTAGCACGACAGGAACATGCGCAGGAAGTACGCCGTCTCGCGGTTGTCGTTGCCGATGCCGGGGTAATCGTTGAGCGCCGTATCGGCCTGCTTCTTGTAGAACTCCGGCGCTTCGTCGATCGGCAGATCGTGAGCGCTAATGTTCATCGCCAGCCAGCCTTCGGCGGCGTGCCCGGTGACCCACGTCTTATCGAGCTTGTACACGCCGGCCCACTGCACTTGCAGCATCGCGGGCAGGTTCGTTCCGCCGGCGGGCTTGGCGATCTGGCCGTGGATCTTCGAGCCATTGATGTTGTCCATCGTGATCTTGAAGTACTCGACGCCCGGCTTCCCGCTTTCGCCCGGCGTGATCTGCACGTTCATCGGGATGGCGTTGAGCGCCGCGATTTTGTCGGCCCAGAATTTGTCGAAATCGTCTGGCCGCGGAGCCGACACCTTGATCTGATCGGGGGAGAAAACTGCCCCGCCCAAACCGGTGACTTCCTTGCCGTCTTCGCCTTTGTATTTCACTTCGACCAGCAGAGCGCCCGCGTCCGGCCGCGTGCCGGTGATCTGTGCTTTGCCCTCGGCCAAAGCCGCCTCGCCCTTGCCGATCTCGTCCGCCCCGCCGTGCTTAATGCGCCAGGTCACTTTTCCCGAACACGGTTTTTTGTCCGCCAACACCTGAGCGGTCCACGTAACGGTCTGTCCCGCGTCGTAAACCCCCGTGTCTTTATCCGGCAGAACCGTGACGGTCGTGGCCGCCTGACTGATCGTACAGAGCAGGATGGCGAGAAGAGCGAGAGCCGAACGTTTGAGCATGTTGAGTCTCCGAGTGAACGCACTTGAGACGAATACACCGCTTCGAGTGCCGTCGGCGCGCCTTGATTACGGCTGCCAAGACCGACGCGGCCGTTTGAGTCGCTCCCTGCCCGGTTCCCGCACAAACGTCTGTTTCTGCGGACACACGCACCGCCCGGGAGTTGTGTGCGAGGATTTTCGATGGCGGAGTCCAGCGGAGCTCGAAAGCAGCACGCATTTCATCGACCCGCGAGTCAAGACGTTGGTCAACGTCGGCTCCGTCGGCCAGCCGCGAGAACGCAACCCGGCCAGTTGCTATGTGCTTTGGCATGAAGAGATGGGCTGCGTCACCTTTCGCCGGGTGGCGTACGATCTGGGTGCGGCGAAAGAACGTTTGCGCCTCGCGTGGCTCATTGGTACGCTCTTCTGGGTACGCTATCCAATAACGCAAGACGAGGGAGGGAGGCCAGTATGGCTGAGCGTTTCCCGTGCCCGGAATGTGGGGAAGAAATCCCGACTGCCGCCAAGAAGTGCCGTTTCTGTCAGCACACAATCACTGAAACTGAGAGATCGGCATTCAAGAAGGCGACGATGCGCAAGGCTATCGCCGCTCGTCGCTTCAACCGCGCAGATGCACCCGTCACAGCAGAGCAGCGCGGTCTCGCAATTGCGGCGCTGGTCGTAGCGTGCATCATGGCGTTGACCGTGATTCCTGCGTTTTCACTACTGGGATTTCACGAAAGCAGGAGCTACATCCTTGGCTTCGTGCCGTTAGCCATTATTGCAGGCTCACTTGGTTATGCGGGGCGACGGAGTGCGATGGGAGTTGCCGCGGTCGCACTTTCAGTTCTTGCTGCAACAGAATCGTTCGCCGCGTTCGCCTACCACCACTGGCAACTTCGGGAAGCTGAGAAGGCACGCGTGGAAGCGGAGCGCCAGTACAAAGAACAGCAAACGAGAGAAAACGCAATCGCAAACGCGAGACGCACCGCGGCGGAGGCAGAGGCGCGAGTTGCTGAAGCGAAAGCGTCGGTCGAGCGTGCTAAAGCCGATGCCGCCCGAGAACGTGATCGGCTTGAGCGTGAGCGCGTTGCTGCGCAGACCGCAAAGGAGCAAACGGAGCAGCGTGAGAAACTGGATCGCCAACGTGAGGCTGACGCCGCCGCCCTCGATGAAGAACGCAAGAAGAAGCAGGCAGAATCCGCCGACCGGCAGGCGCAGACAGAACGCAAACAGAAGCTTGATCAGAAAGTGCGGCAAGTTGCTGACTTGAAGCAGCAGATCGCATCAGTCGAGCGCAAGATTGAGAACGTCAAGACTAATATGCCTCCTCCTCCGTCAACCCCCAACGCAAGCACGCGCGAGCTTCTTGAGCATAACCGCAAGATTCTGATGCAGAATGTCCAGAACATCCAGACGAGCAACACCAAAGGCCAATACAACGATGTCCTCGCGCTCGAACAAGCCAAGCTCGACAAGGCCAACCGGGAACTTGACAACCTGCGGCGATTAGACAATACGCGAGATGATAGGGGACCGTTTGAACAACAGCTTAAGGAATACGAGCAGTCGCGCGACGCGCTAAAAGCGAAGCTCTACGAAGTCGCGCCCGAGCTTAACCCATCCAAAGCTGCGCTTCGGAAAAGTATTCAGTCTGCTGATGGAGTCGAGGCGAAAGCACCCGAGCCGGAGCCTCGTTCGATCAACAGCATGGACCCGTGAGCGAAATGGTGTGCGTCATAGCTTGCCAGTGCTTCGAGGTCAGGCAATCCGGTGCATCGCGTTCACGAACTCGCGGCCGGACATCGGCTTCGGCAGCTTCCGGCCTTCTAGCCGATAGATTTTGATCGTCTCTTCGATGATCTCGCACAGTTCGGCAAAGACACGTTTAGGATCGGACCCGTGGCAACCGCCGTAGAACAGTTCCGGGCAACTGCCGATGAAGCAGCCGTCCTCATCGGACCACTCGACAAGCCGCACGAATTTGTCGCCGCGCTTCATCGTTTACACTCTACTTCTCTGACCGAACGCTGGCAACATTTTCGAGGCCGGTAAGCGCGAGTGGCAGAATCCGGCGGCCGCTCCCTTACGGTCGCGGTTCTGATGTCTTCAGCCGCTCCACTCGTCACACGTCACACGTCACTGGTCACACGGCACGGGCAGCCAACAGCTAACAGAGGCTGCCCGTGGCACAAGGAGCGGAGGCTGCCCGTGGCACAATGAACGACGACTACGCTTCCGGATACGGCCCGCGCGGTTCGTCTTCGTCGGGCAACTGCTTGATTAGTTCCTCGTCGATGTGGATGTTGGGGTTGTCAATCTTCGCGACGGGAACTGCTCCGTCGTCGTCGTCAGCGCCGCCGCTGGCCAGCGCGACCTTGGCGACTGGCGCGGCCGCGGCGCCGCCACTGGCGGTCAGGCCGCCGTTGCTGGCGCGCTTGTACTGCTCCCAGCTTTCCTGCGTGATGAGCAACTCGCGGCCCTTGGGTCCACGATCGGGGCCGACGATGCCGCGGGCTTCCATCTGGTCGCAGAGCTTCGCGGCGCGCGTGTAGCCCAGGCACATGCGGCGCTGGAGCAGCGACGTCGACGCTCGGCCGGTGGCCAGGAATACTTCCACCGCTTCGTCGAACTTGTCGTCCAGTTCGATGGCCTGCCGGTTGTTTTCTTCCGGAGCGTCCTCGCCGCCACCGGCTTCCCTGGCGGCAGCAGTGGCGACTTTTTCGATCTCGTCGGAGTAAACCGGTTCCGCCTGATTCTTGCAGAAGCCGACGATCGCGCGGATTTCCTTGTCGTCGGTGAAGACGCCTTTGGCTCGAAGCTGGTTCGAGTTTCCCGGGCCGACGTAAAGCATGTCGCCGTAGCCGGCCAGCTTCTCGCCGCCGCCGCAATCCAAAACGATGCGGCTGTCGATCTTGCTTTTGACTTGGAAGCAGATGCGGCAGGGCAGGTTGGATTTGATCAGCCCGGTGATGACTTCGGCGCTCGGCCGCTGCGTGGCCAGAATCACGTGAATGCCCGCGGCGCGCGCTTTTTGAGCGAGGCGGCAGATGGCCTGTTCGATTTCCTTGCCGGAGGTCATCATCAGGTCGGCGAACTCATCGACGACGATGACGATGTACGGCATGTTTTCCTTGTACAGTTCCGGATCGGCGCCTTCGGGCAGGCGTGCGATGCGTTCTTCGCCGGTCATCTTGTTGAAGGACGTGATATTGCGCACGGCGATGCGGCCCATGCGTTCGTAGCGTTCTTCCATTTTCTGCACGGCCCAGGTCAGCACGCCCGCGGCGAGTTTCATGTCGGTGACGACCGGGCAGAGTAGATGCGGGATGCCCTTGAAGTCCGTCATTTCGACCTGCTTCGGATCGACCAGGATCAGCTTCACTTCGTGCGGCTTTTTCAGAATCAGCAGGCTGAGGATGATCGAGTTCAAGCACACCGACTTGCCGGAGCCCGTGGTGCCGGCAATGAGCAAGTGCGGCATGGTCGCGAGGTCGGGGAAGAGCGGGTTGCCGACGGCATCGCGCCCGAGAATGAGCGGCAACGAGCCGGCCTTCGCTCGGAACTGCGGCGATTCCAGGATCGGGCGGATGCAGACCTTGTGCCGTTCCGCGTTCGGGATTTCGATGCCGATGGAGGATTTGCCGGGGATCGGCGCGATGATGCGCACGCCGTGTTCGGCTTTCATCGCCATCGCCAGGTTGTCCTGCAGGCTCACGACTTTGCGCACGTGGATGCCCGCTTCGAGCTCCAATTCGAACATCGTCACCGTCGGGCCGGTCTGGACGTTCACCAAGCGTGCGCCGATGTTGAAATCCCAGAGCGTTTCGACCAGCTTGGCTCCGCGCGCGGTGAGCAATTCGCTGCTGACTGGCGGAGACTCATCCTTATCGAACAACAGATCAACGGTCGGCAGATCGTAGTGCACGGGAAGCTGCGGCTTGGGCTTTTCGGGGGGAGCTTCGGGTGCGTCTTCCGCCGTCTCTTTTTCGCCGGTTTCCTCCGCGGCGCCTTCGGCGGCAGCTTCGGCCATGGCGGCAGCGAACTTCTCTTTCTGCTTCGCCAGTTTCTGTTCTTTTTCGGCGCGCTCCTGTTCCAGTTTCTGCAGGCGTTCGCGGGCCTGAGCTTCCTTTGTCAGGCGCTCGCCTTCCTCACGCTGTTCGCGCTCCCGCTCCAAGCGTTCGGCGTTGGCGGCTTCGGCCTGGCGCATGGCTTCGTCGCGGCGCTGCTCGGCCTGTTCTTCTTCGGTAAGCTCTTCTTCTTCGGGTTCTTTCGTTTTAGCCGGCTTGCGCCCGCCATCCAGTTCCAGCCGCCGAGAGGCCGCCAGTTCTTCCGGAGACTGCTGGTCTCTGTCGAGAGCCGCGTTGAGCTTAGCCCGTCGCGTGGCGGGCGTGGAGGCTTCTTCTTCGTCCTCGTCGTCGTCTTCTTGCTCAGAGAGGAACGGCGCGGGCGCTCGAACGCGCGTGTCCATCGCGGGCAACACGTCTACGCGGCCCATTTCAGCGGGAAGGCAGTCGGAATCGGTGCCGACCGGCACGGGGGCTTGCGCTACCGCTCCAGCCAGCGCGGGCTTGGGCACGTTCAAGCCGGTTGTTTGCGGCACGCGGCCGAGGAGGCGATCCAGGCCCATTTCGCAGCCGCGCACGACAGCGCGACCGATCAGGCCCAGGGCGACTTCCGTCACCGTCGGGGCCATCAGCAGGCAGCAGAGGACGCTGGCGGCTGCCAGGACGAGGAACACGCCCAGTTTTCCGAAGTAGCTGACCAGCGGCGGCGCGAGCAACGTTCCACCCAGCAATCCGCCTGGCCCGGCCGGAAAAACTTCGGATGAAGTTCCGCGGCCGTCCATGGCTCCGGCCCACGCGCAAACCAGCAGGGTGAGCAGGAAACCGCCCAGGCAGCGCATGAGGAAGCCGCTCATAGTGCGCAGCGAGCACATCAGGCAGCCGAAGGTCAGCAGCGCGAAGACGAGCACCCAGGCTCCGACGCCGTAGAGGCAGAAGGCGTGGTGCGCCAACTGCGCTCCGAGCAAGCCGGCCTTGTTCTGGATTTCCTGGACCGGAGTGGCGTGGAAGTCCATCACGTCATAGGGCGAGTGCGTATACAGGCTTACGCCCGCGAAGAGCGCGAAGCAGGTGAGCCCCAAACCGGTGACGATGGCTCTGGTTTCGCGCGCGGAATCGCTGGTCATTAACCCCTCCGTTTTGCCACAGAGGTCACAGAGAGCACAGAGGGGATGGCTCTGCGTTCTTTGCGACACCTACCCAGCGCGGCCAGCCGACACGGCCGCGCAATGAGCCGAAAAACAGTCCGGCGACGAACGACACCGAGACGTTTTCTGTATCGGCAAAAGGGACGCGTTACGTTAGGGGAAGGGGATTGCGTCGGGCGGTGAATTTTGGCGGGTGTAATAGGACATCTCCGGAATCGCCGGACATGCCGATGGTGGAGGTGTATTCCTCATCCTGCCCGGATTAAGCTTGGTTGCTGCAGGCGACCTCAACTCGGTCACTTTCGCACGTCTACACGATAAAGCACATTCTCCTCCGTCTCGGTCAGGAATTTCTGGTTCCATTCTCCTAGCGAGACGTTCTGTGATCTCTTGACCAGGAAGTTCTCGTTCTCCACATCAGCCGCATAGAAGTGCAGTAGAACCCCAAATTCGCGGCCTCCTGCCGCGTGCACGGCTTGCGGAAGGCTGAGCCACGCAGACACCTCAGGCTTTGCGTCGTACGCGGCTGGATCGTGACGCATCCGCTCTGCCTGGGATTCCCGTTGCTCGAGCCAGCGCTGAATCTTGTGCTCACTCCAACCTTTGCGCCGAAGTTCAGTCAGCTTCTTGTTCGTCTTCTCCTCGTACCTCGCCCCGCTGGCTTGACGCTGGTGGGCGCTGGCGAGAACTGTGCCGCAATGACAGGAGCCTTTCATCGCGCAGTATAGCGCGTCGTGGGCGGAGAGTTGGGCCACGAGATTCGGGTTGGTGTACGGCCAGGGGCTTAACGGTTTGGCAACGGCGATGCGCGAGGCGTCAAGCCTGCTATCGAGGACGATCGTTATGAAATAACACATGACGTTCGGCTCTCAATACGACCAGGTCCAGGCCACGCTTCCGCGCGCCTGGACCCGATACCCCATACCCGATACCCGATACCCGGCTGTTACTTTCCGATCTTCTGCATGATGTCGATGAGGGGCATGAACAGGGCGATGACGATGAAGCCGACGGTGCCGCCCATGCCGATGATCAGGAAGGGTTCGAGCAGGCTCATCATGGCGCCGACGAGGGTATCGACTTCGTTGTCGTACGTGTCGGCGACTTTGATGAGCATCTTGTCCAGTTCGCCGGTTTCTTCGCCGACCTGGATCATGTTCACGACCAAATCGTCAAACACGCCGGAGTGGCGCAGCGGTTCGGCGATCGTGTCGCCTTCCTTGATCGAGTTATGCACGGTTTCGACGGCGTTGGCGACGACCTGGTTTCCGGTGGCGTTCTTGATGATCGAGAGAGCGTCGAGGATCGGCACGCCTGATTGAACCAGGGTTCCCAGCGTGCGGCAGAAGCGGCTGATGGCGGACTTGGAGATGATGATGCCGAAGACCGGGATCTTCAGCTTGATCTTATCGACCAGCAGTCGTCCGGCGGGCATCTTGATCAGGAACCTGAAGCCGACGATCACCAGCACCGGCGAAAAGACCAGCAGGTACCAGTAATCGACAAAGCCCTTGGCGACGAACATCAACATTTCGGTCATCCAGGGCAGATTGCCCAGGTCCATTTCCTTAAACATCGCTTCGAACTTCGGAATGATGAAGATCATGATGAACGCCAAGATACAACCGGCGATCGAAATCACGGCGATCGGGTAGACCAACGCGCCGATGATCTTCTGCTGCAGCTTTTGAGCCTTTTCGCGGTAGTCGGCAAGGCGGGCCAGAATCTCGTCGAGCACACCGCCGGCTTCACCGGCGCGGATCATGTTCACGTACAGCTTGTCGAAGATCGCCGGATGCTTGCTCAACGCTTCCGACAGCGACGAGCCGCCTTCGACGTCTTCCTTCACGTCGGCGACGGCGTTCTTCAAAATGCCGGGCTTCAACTGGTTGCACAGAATGTCCAGACTGCGCACCACCGGCAGGCCCGCTTCCAGCAGCGTGGCGAATTGGCGCGTGAAGGCGGTCAGTTCTTTCTGGTTGACTCTGAAACTCAGCGAGAAACCGCCGCGTTTGCGAGTAATGGCTTGTGGCCGGGCCATCTGGGTGGGGTCGGTGCCGGCGCCGCCACCTTTCTGCGCCTTGCCGCCTTTGGGGGCAACCTTCGTGGGGAAGTAGTTGAGCCCCCGGATCTTCTCGGCGGCGTCGGCTTCGGACGCGGCATCGATCTCCGCTTTGACTTCCTTGCCTTGGCTGTCCATGGCTTCGTAGACGAAAGTTGGCATGTGGCGTCTCCAGGTACGGCGCGGCCGTGTAGAGAAGACTCGCGGTGAACGGCACTTCCTGCTGAAGTATCCCCTGTTTTTGCACGCTGTCAACTTAGTAGAATCGAGTCGGAACCACGGCCGTAACGGAGCGGAAGCGGAAGCGCCGTGGAGCGCGCCCTGATCCTCACTCCTTACCTTATTCAGAACCGCACGTTATGGTGCCTTCAAAGTTCCAACTTCAGACTCCTGTAAAAAACTGCGCCTGTGCTTGGCTCCCAGCTCGTGCGACGCGGACGTCTCCGATTCTGTCCAAAACTGCACATGTGCATAGTTTTGGCCTCGACCCAATTCTCAGGTTCTTCAAAGAACATCGCTGCGCAGACACAATATCCCGTGCCCCCCTATTTATTATGACGGTCCATCATCCTAAGTCTTTCAATAAATTTACATAAAGTTAGGTGAAGCTAACGACCGATCATTCGTTGCCATGTCGCGACTGAACTGTTGAGCGTTACTTACGCACGACAATTCCCGTCTTCGGTTCAATCACAAACGCACCCGCATCCGGTGGCGTGCGCAGCAGGCTGTAGTCGCCAAGAAAATCACCCCTGTGGAAGTTCTGACGTTCGTTGCGTTCGCCTTCTGTCGCGATCACGTAGCGGTGTTGAGCGTACACCTTCTCGTACTTCATCTTGGCGCGATACGGCCGCACCTTCTCGGCCGTCACGATCACGGCTGTGGTGTACTCCCCATCCTTGACGACCACGCTGCCGCGCCGGTATGGATTGACGCGCGCGAAGAACTTCTCCGGTCCGTCGTAAAAGGCGATCAGGTGGTAATCGGTCGCGTTGTCAACCCCGATGATCGAGTACCCGCCCAGCGTCGAGGGTATCATCAGGTCCGGTATCCGCGGCTCCTCCATCGGCATCTTCGCCACGGCTTCGAAGCCGAGCTTCTGCGCTTCGTCCGCTGCGACCTGCCCTCGCGGGTCTCCCGCCAGCACGTCGGCCAGCAGGCTCAGCATGAACACGCGGCTCATCGGCGCGCTGTCCTTGTAGTAGTCCGCCGCCGCCTGCAGGCAACCGGCCAGTTCCTCGCGAATGTCCTCCGGTATGCCACGGCCCAGTTCACCGATGAACACGCTCGCGTGTTCATACAGCGTCGAGAAGCGCTTCGCTTCGCGCGCTTTGCGTATCGCCTTGAACAGCGCATCGCGCACCTCCGCCGCCGCTGAGCTCTTCGGCGCCCGCCGCAGCACTTCCCGCAGCGCGCGGTATGCGGCAGCGGGTGAGTTCTCCAGCATCGCGATGCCGTGCCGAGCGGTTGCCGTCGCGTGCATTTCGACCATCGCCTCGCGCCCGGGAAATTCCGGGGTGTACTCGCCCGTCGCCGCCGCCTGACGCAATTCAGCGATCTGCTGCCAGCGTTCCTTGCTCTTCTTCTCGATACGGTTGCGCAGTTCGCCCGGGACATCCGCCCAGATGTCGCCCTTCAGAATCTCGGCGCAGAAATGAAGCTGATACTCCGCCGCCTCCTGCGCGACGACTTGCTGCCCCAAGGACTCGGCGCGCATGTAATCGCAAGCCTTCAGCAGCCGCGCCATCTTTTCCTGGTGAGCTGCGAACTTCGCCTTCCACGCTTCCGCGGGCAGCCGGAATTTCTCCTGCGGAGCGAGGGTGCGCTTGTCAAAAGTCTCGATGTCGCGCACCGCGCCGCAGATGACGCCCAGCAGCACTTCGATCCGGTTTTCTTGTCCATCCGGCGGAAGCCACCGCACGTGTCCGGCGACGGCCTCCTTGGCCAGCCCCAGTGCCGCTTCGTAGCCCAGCAGCTTGCGCTGCAGCCGCTCCAGCCACCACGCCTCTATCTCGTCTTTCTTCTTCGGTACCTGCGGATTCTGCGGCTCGCGGAAGGCCAGTAGGTAACAGGCGGCCATCACGTAGTCCGCGTCGGCCAGCAGCCGCTTGCCCTCGCTCAGCAACTGTTCGCTCGACAGCTCCTTGCGCAAGGTCTCTTCCACGGGGCTGCGCTCGAAACCCCAGGACTCCGCGCGAACGTGACAGCCCGCTGCGATCTCCGCCGCCTCCCGCAAGCGCTTCGTCGCTTCCTCCGCCCGGCCGGCTGCGCGCGCCTCTTTCCAGCGCGATATGAGGTACTCCAGGTACTCGTGTGACGTGAGAATCTGCGGCGCGCTCAACTGAATTTCCGTCGCCAGCGCATCGATGCTCAGGCTGTTTCCGGCGCGCAGCGCTTCCCGCATCCTCTGTTCCTGCTCGTTGCGCCAGCGATGCTGCATGTTTTCCAGCGAGGAGGTGTAACGCTTCCAGCCCTCGGCTTCGCCATCTCCAAAGGCGGTGATGCCCAGCGCGGAGATCTTGGCCAGCGTGCTCTGCGCCAGCCCATAGGCTTTGCCTCTCAGGTAGCCATCAAACTGGCGCTCGAGCAGGCTCAGCAGCCGTTCGCGCGCCACCTTGCGCGCCTCGTCTGGCCCGTCTTTCAGGAACCGCTCGCAAAGTGCCGCCGCCTCGTCGTAGCGCTGTTTGTCCTCGAGTTCCCGGATCTGCTCCCGTGCGCTCAGCGGCTTGGGCGGAGCCGGCTTGAGGTCAGGCCGCGCCGTGGTTTCTGCCTCGCCTTCGCCTGTCTCCACCGGCGAGGGATGCCAGAGGTAAAGCGCCGCCGCATACATTCCGCCGATCAGCAGAAAGAGCAGAAAGAAGCACCCCAGCATCTGGCGGCGATAAGACTCAAGCATGAGCCGGCTCCTCGAAGTGGAATGCGCAGGATTCTCAGCACAGTGTCGCTGCCTGTCAACGAGTCCCCCGTTTATCTTTCCGCACGAAATGTTCACTCCATTCTCGGCTTCGTCCTCCAATCTACATCCTTGTCCCACCCGTACTTCTCCACCCGCGGCCGCCGCTCGCGCAGCCGTAGCGAGTCCAACCCCAGCCAGTAGCCCTTCGAGACATCGCGCTTGCCGGTGCACACCAGCCGCAGCCTGTGGACGCCCGCCTCCGGCCAGAAGTCCAGCAGCGGGAACTCGCGCACCTGGATCTCCGTACTGTACAGGTCCAACGGCGTGCCGATCTTCACACCGTCAAGATACGCCTGGTAGATGCCGAAATCGTACGACGTGGTCAGCTTCAGCACCAGCCGCCGCGGTTCGCGTCGCTTGACCTCGAACGGAATCTCCACCCACGCTTCCGCGGCAGACGGCGGCTGGTAAAGCATCTGCACACCTTCGGTCCAGAAGCGCCCTTCCTGAACGATCGCCTGGCCAGCGCCGTGATGTTCCTGGGCGGTGAACTCCTTGCCCATGACGACCACGTCAATCTCCGGCAGGCGCCGCTGCGCAGCCGCCGGCATCACCGCGAAACGCTTGGGCTCGCCGAGTTGATACCAGAACGCGACGCTCGAGTAGTCGTCTTGCCGCTCGTTCCAACTCGTGCTTTCCCGCTTGGGATTCTCGTCAGGAGAGATCCACCCCATGCGCTCAATGTTCACGCGCAGGGACTTCTGGAAAACAATCGGGTCGGCGAGGTGCCAGCGATACGCGCACGTCTTGCCGCCGAGCACATCGCCGCCGTCCGTGTGCGGCACGCCAAAGTACGGGAAGCTGCACGGCCGCAATCCCCATGCGCACAGGAAATAGTCCTCCGTTCCCGTACCCCAAATGGTCTTCTCGTCCTCGCCGTCTACGACGATCTTCTCGTCGCCTTCGCCGAACCAGCCCGGACTCCGCGAGCGCACGCATAGCACCGTGCCGACGTAATGTCCGCGCCCTTCGCCGTCGAAGATGAGATAGTCTCCGCCACCTTCCTTCAGCGGGTATTCCTGGCGATATTGCGCGTGGAAATACGGCGTGTCGGCCGGCAGCGCGTCCTTCTCAATCCAGTCAATGTTGTAGTAAAGGAGCGCAACCGGCTTGTCGCCGCCATTCTCGATTTCAATGCGCGCCGACTTGGCGAACGGCATCGGCCAGAAACAATTGTACGACGCTCCGCCTTCGACCTGCACCGGCAAGCTGTTCACCGCCATGCGCTCGCCAAAGCCGCAGGCGAAGAAATCGCCCACCGGCGCCTCGACCCCCGGTTTGTCGCGCCCGTCCCAGAA
Organism: Planctomycetota bacterium; assembly: GCA_036504595.1. GTDB lineage: Bacteria > Planctomycetota > SZUA-567 > H5-PLA8 > H5-PLA8 > DASXUX01. Next base: position 71,818 of record DASXUX010000043.1, read on the forward strand.
GATGCGCAGCACCATTTCGCGATGGTTCGCCGCGCCCTTTGGAGCCCACGGATGCGGCTCCGGCCCCAGGAACGTCATCCACATGTGCGTGATGGTGCCCGGCCCCTTCAGGTCGGCCAGCACATGCGTCTTTCCCGGTGGCACATCAACGTTGTCGCCATTGCTGTTCGGATCCGGCCGCCCATTGGGCAGCTTCGCCGTGGACGACACCCGCCGGCTCCGCCCGTCCCGCAGCCGCGTCAAATCCTCCAGTGTCGAAGCATGGGCGGTTGCATCGGCGAACCAGGCACACACAAATCCAAGCAGGACAAACCAGGCGCGGCGTCGGTTCATCACAAAACTCCTCCACATCGGGCCGAGTGTCTCGAAGTTGGCTGGAATCAAGCTGGATAGAGCATACCACGCCTTTCGCGGTGTACCCAAGGAGACCTTCTTGCTCCCAGTGGCCACTCCGAACAGGAGCCGAATATGCATCGTTTGAAGATGTGCTCAGTTATTCTCCTCGCCACTGCCGCGACACTGTCTCTGGCTGAGGAACCCATTCGCGAAAAGACCTTGGTGGCGTGGGTCTCTCCGGCTGAGCTGACCCAGCGTGGCGGCAGCGCGCTCACGCTCGAAAATGGCGACGACCATTTTGACGCGATCGTGTTGGGCGAACTGGCGCCGGGTAAATGGATGCCTGGCAGCAACTTTTACGACCGAACGCACAAAGACCAGAGCGCTTGGCCCGCCGAAACGGCGGACGCAAAGACCGTCGTGCAGATTGCCATCGTCTACAAGGGCAAAGAAATCAGCATCTTCCGGGACGGCAAGCCGTACGCGGCCTACCCGATTGGGCAGCTTCAGGAGTTTGGCTCCGCGTCCTTCGCCGTGATCGGCGTCCGCCATGTTGCCGCAGGCGGCGGCTGGTTTTCGGGAGCTATTCACGACGCGCGCATTTACCGCGGGGCACTCAGCGCCGAGCAGATTTCCGCGCTGAAGGCCGGCCAGCTTTCCGACCCGAAGCCGCTGGCGTGGTGGAATTTCAGCAGCGGCAAGGCTGAAGACGTGATGGGGGCTTTTCCGCAGACGAAACTTTTTGGCAAAGCGAAAGTCGCCGATGGCAAGCTGCAGTTGGACGGCGCGGGCAGCTATCTGGTCAGCGGCAAAGGCGAACTGGCGACATGGAAGGGTGCGGGAGCGCCTGCCGGAGTGGCTGTGGTCGGCGGCGATCCGGTGGCCGATGCGCGCGCGCTGCGGGAGAAACTCCTGGCCGATCCGCATCGGCCGGGCTACCACTTCGTGATTCCGGAAGACTACGCGATGCCGTTCGATCCGAACGGTGCGATCTACTGGAAGGGCCGCTATCACCTCTTCTATATTTTCCAGGACCGCCGCGGGCACAACTGGGGGCACGCGTCGAGCACCGACATGTTCCACTGGCGGCATCATCCCACGGGCCTGACCGCCGGCATGTTCAGCGGCAACTGCTTCATTAACAAAGACGGCGTGCCGACGATGTGCTATCACCAGGTCGGCCAGGGCAACGCGATGGCTGTGGCTTTGGACGATGAACTGAACGAGTGGAAGAAACTCGACAGCAATCCGATCACGCCCAAGACCCAGCCCGGCGATCCGCATCATAACAAGTACCGTTCGTGGGACCCTTACGCGTGGATCGAAGACGGCTCGTACTACGCGATCTTCGGCGGGAATAAGCCGGGCGTTGCGAAGGCGCCCAAGCTGGAAGGCGAGTGGACCTACGTCGGCGACTTGATGGCGGGTCCGGTCGAAGGCGTCTCGATCAACGAAGATGTTTCGTGCGCCGATTTCTTCAAGCTGGGCGACAAACGCATGCTGCTGTGCATCAGCCACAAACTGGGTTGCCGCTATTACCTTGGCGAGTGGAAGAACGAGCAGTTCCATCCGACGTTCCACGAAAAAATGAGCTGGGTAGACAATTCGTACTTCGCGCCGGAGAGCCTGCTCGACGACAAGGGCCGCCGCATCATGTGGGCGTGGCTCTTTGACGAGCCCGGTTTCAAAATGCATCGCCGCAACGGCTGGTCGGGAACGATGTCCCTCCCGCGCCAGCTTCTGCTCGGTGAAGGTAGCGCCGGCCTCCGTGCCGGTAGCTTGCACATGCGCCCGGTCGATGAGATCAAGGACTTGCGCTACGACGAGCAAACCACCGAGAACGTTACGCTCGACGCCGACAAAGAAGTACGTATGGAAAAGATCGCCGGAAACAGCCTTGAACTGCTGATCGAAATCGAGCCGCAAGGGGCCAAGCAGTGCGGCGTGAAGATCTGCTGTTCGCCCGACGGCGCCGAACAGACGCTGGTCTATTACGATGCCACGGACCAGAAGCTGAAGATCGACGTGACGAAAGCCAGTCTCAGCGAAGGCCCCAAAAACATCGAAGCCGGCCCCTTTGCGCTGAAAGACGGCGAGAGCCTTTCGCTGCGCGTGTTCATCGACAAGTCCGTGGTGGAAGCCTTCGCCAACGAGCGGCAGGCCGCGATGCGGCGCATCTATCCAACGCGCGCCGACAGCACCGGCGTGGCGCTCTTCGCCAAAGGCGGCGCCGCGAAGGTGCGCAGCGTGAAAGGCTGGAAGATGGCGCCGAGCAACTCATACTAGAAACTTCACCGTTGCGGCGGTACTGGAGTATGGTACTATGTCAAGGAGAGGCAAGACGCTCAGGCAGGTCTTTGAAGACCCTGTGCGTTCGGACGTCGCGTGGAACGATATTGAGAGCCTCTTGCGCGCGCTTGGGGCGGAGATCACGCAAGGCAGCGGCTCACGGGTGCGCATTGCGCTGAATGGCGTGCGTGCAGTGTTCCATCGGCCGCATCCGTCGCCGGCAACCGACAAGGGCGCGCTGAAGTCTGTGCGCAGGTTCTTGCGCGAGGCAGGAGTTTCAGAAAATGCTGAAATATAAGGGATACACGGGCTGGTTTGAATTGGACTCTGAGGCAAAGATCTTCCACGGGGAAGTTTTCGGCACGCGAGATGTCATCACGTTCCAGGGACGAACCGCCGAGGAACTCGAACACGCTTTTCGCGACTCGGTGGACGATTATCTGGCCTTCTGCCGCGAGCGTGGCGAAAGCCCGGACAAACCCTACTCCGGCAAGCTGAATCTGCGCCTGCCGAAGGAACTGCACAAGGCGATCGCGGCACTGGCGCGCGCTGAGGGAATCAGCTTGAACGACCTGATCGTTGCGGCATTGCAGCGGCGCGTCCAGCGCCGCGCCCGCGGCTGAGGAGTTCTTGTATGGACGATGCAGTCGTTTGCGGAGGGGGATGATTCAATGTTCTTTTCCAAGGAAGTGCTTTTGTTCGCCGCGGTTGCGGCGTGCTTCAGCGCCCTGGCGCAGGCAGAAGACATGGGCCGCTTGATCGAGAACGCTCGCCAGTTGCGCGAGAAACTTCTCAGGGACCCGCACCGGCCGACGTACCACATCGTCGCTCCCGAAGGCGTGTGCGCGCCGTTCGATCCCAATGGCGCGCTCTACTGGAAGGGGCGCTATCACCTGATGTACATCGTCCAGACGGAGAAAGGGCACTGTTGGGCGCACATCTCCAGCAAGGACTTGGTGTACTGGCGGCAGCACCCGTTGGCACTGCAACCCGGCGAAGGCGACGAGGGCATCTACAGCGGCGGCGCGGCGCTGGACAAAAATGGGGTGCCGACGATCACGTATTGGGGCCTGGGCAAACCGCGCGGCATTTGCATCGCGACCAGCACGGATGAGAACCTCGACGTGTGGACCAAAAGCCCGCACAACCCTGTCATCAAAGAGACGCAGCACGGCCTGGCCGTCATTCCGGCCGAGGTAGCGCCGGCCTCCGTGCCGGCCGGCAGGGACGCCGGCGCTACCGTCTATGGCGCGGCCGATCCGTCGCAAATCTGGATCAAGGACGGACGCTATTACATGCTCACCGGCAATCTCCTTGTCCTGCGCGAATTCGGCCTGAAGCGCAAGCAGCCAGAGCACCTCGGCGACACGCTGTCCTTGTTCGTTTCAGACGATCTGGCGAAGTGGACGTACCTGCATCCGTTCTACAAATCCGACCGCAAGTGGACGCAGGAAAACGAAGACGACATGTGCCCGGACTTCTTCGCGCTGCCATCGAAGCCCGGTGGGGTAGCGCCGGCCTCCGCGCCGGCGGGCAGAGACGCCAGCGCTACCACGGCCGGCACGGAGGCCGGCGCTACCAGGCACATGATCCTGTTCATCAGCCACAATCTCGGCTGCCAGTACTATGTCGGCCGCTACGCTAACGACCGCTTCACGCCCGAAACGCACGGCCGCATGACGTGGGTGGACAACGCATTCTTTGCGCCCGAATCGCTGAGCGACGACAAAGGCCGGCGCATTATGTGGTCGTGGATTTTCGACCAGCGCAAACCCGAGACGCGCAAGGCCAGCCAGTGGTCGGGCGAATTGTCTCTGCCGCGGGAGCTCTGGCTGGGCGAAGACGGAACGCTTCGCATGCGCCCGGTCGAAGAACTGCAGAAGCTGCGCTACAACCCGCAGACCGTCGAGAGCGTCAGCGTTGAATCCGGTAAAGATGTGGTGCTCGACAAGATCAAAGGCAACACGCTTGAGTTGCTGCTGGAGATCGACCCGCAAGGCGCCAAACAAGTCGGCGTGAAAGTGTGCCGTTCGCCAGACGGCGCCGAAGAGACGGCCGTCTTCTACGACGCCACTGAACAAAAGTTGAAAGTGGATGTGACGAAGGCCAGCCTTGGCGAAGGCCCAAAGAACGTCGAGGCCGGCCCATTCGCCCTGAAGGATGGCGAGCCGCTCACGCTTCGCGTGTTCGTGGACCGCTCAGTAGTCGAAGCCTTCGCCAACGACCGGCAAGGCGTGATGCGCCGCCTGTACCCGACTAAGGCCGACAGCGTGGGCGTGTCGCTCTTTTCGCTAGGCGGCACCGCGAAGTTTCGTGTGATCAAAGCGTGGGAGATGATGGCGAGCAATCCGCACTAGCGGCAGGTTTCAAGTTCTGGCTTCGTCACCGCGCCGTCCTCTGTTGGCTGGACACGCCAACTTTCACAAGCGTTCTCCAACTGCTTTCAACACGGAGACACAGAGGGCACAGAGGGCACAGAGAAAGAATAGAATAAAAAGAACCTCTGTGGGCTCTGTGTTCTCCGTGCCTCTGTGTTGAAGGCTGTTCGTTGCGCTGGACTGAACAATTATCGCCGCTGTTTTCCGCCCGCCGATTGCGACAGCTTGGCCGGCATCTGCATCCCAGGTCCGATGTCTGCGACAGACGCCGGCGGGATCAGGAACTTTCGGATGTACCAAACTTCAATCATGCTGAAGACGGCGCTGGTGGCGAAGTAGATCATCAGTCCGGCCGGCATCCCGTAGAACATGAACGTAAACATGACCGGCATGTAGCTCATCATCTTGCGCTGCATTTCCTGCTGCGGATCGTCGCTCTTGGGCTGCTGCGGAGCCACCTTCATCTGAACAAGCTGCAGCACCAGATAGATCAGAGGCAGCAGGTTCAGCACGTTCGGCCAGAATGGCAGAGCCATGAAGTGATCGGGCGCTGAAAGATCCTTTACCCACAGGAACTCCGCGCCGCGAATCTCGTACGCACGGCTGAACACTCCATACAGCGCCGACAAGATGGGAATCTGCACCAGCATCGGCAGGCAGCCGCCGGCGGGGCTGACGCCCGCCTTCTTGTACAAGTCTTGCGTTTCCTGCGTCATCTTCTGCTTGGCCGCCATGGTGGTCTGGCCGGCGTACCGCTCCTGAATCTTCTTCAGTTCCGGCTGCAGCTTCTGCATCTTGCTCATGGAAATCGTGGCTTTGCGCTGCGTCGGGTGCAGAGCCAGCTTGATCATCAGCGTCAACAGGATCACCGCGACGCCGTAGTTGGCCACGACTTTCGTCAGCCCGTGGAAGAGCCAGAGGAGCTGTGCGCCGAGCCAATCGACGCGAGGCCAGCGCCAGTTGAATGCCTCGAAGTACTGGATCGATTCGGTCAGGTACAACCGTTCGGTGGGCTTGAGCTGGCTCTCGACTTTGTTGAGTTCCACGTCGCTGCTGGGGCCGACGTAGATCGCATACGGGTCGGCGGAACTCGTTTTGCCGGTTTCGAGCGCGGTTTCATTGGCTTTGCGAGTGGCCAGCAGGGCGATGTTGGGCTCTTCAAGACGTTTGTCGGAGTCGTCGGGCTTGCCTTTCACTTCGACGGTGGAGAGTTTGATGAGCTGATTTGGGTTGAGCGAAATCAGCATCGACTGGAAGAACCGGTTCTTCACCGAACCCCAGAGATTCTCCTCCATTGAAATGGATGCCTTCTCGCCGCCTTTTGCCGCTGTCGCCGCGTCGATGAGCTTAACTTCCGGGCTCTCCGCGGATTGTCCGGCTGCCGGCCGGCTGCGGCCAGCCAAATCCGCTCGAATAAAAACGCCGCCATACGAGGACGCCTTCGGATTTTCCTTGGGGCCGTCTAGCAGAATTCCGCCGGGGCCGTAAATCTGGTACGTGTACGTCGCTGGCGCGCCGGAGTTGTTCGTCACGGCGACGTCGATTCCGACGTAGTAGCGGTCTTTGTACAAGGTAAAGGTCTTGGTGAGGCCAAAGTTTTTGTCGAGCGCCAGCGTGTAGGAGACGGTGCGCTTTCCGTCCGCGTCGAAGGTCTGGCTATCGCTGGCCAGCTTCCAGTTGCGGGCGTTGGGAGCTTTGCGTGCGCCGCTCGTGGCGTCGAAAGCAACGCGCTCGTCTTTCTTGGACGGTTCCGGCGGGCCGATTTCAAAAAGCGGTATGGAACCGGAGAGTTTCGCCGGGTCGATCACGCCGAGCATTTCGAGGCCTTTGTGCTCCTTCTTGGCCGGGTCGATGGAGACATTGCGCAACGTCGCTTCGCTGATCGCCGCGCCCTTTGCGGTGAGCACCACGTGAAGTTCGTCGGTGTCAATGGCGACATCCGGCGCAGTGGGCTCTTCAGGAACCGCAGGGGCTTCGGCGGGTGTTTGGGCTTCGGCCTTCTTTGTTTCGGCGGAGCCGATTGACGTCGTCTGCGTCTTGGCGGGTTCAACCGGCTGTGTTGTCTGCGTGACCTCAGGGTGCGTCAGGCGCCACTGGCGGATTTCTTCCGCGCGTTTGGCCTGCAAGTACCACTGCCCGCCGACGAGCATCAGCACGGCGATGATCAGGCCGCCCACGGTTACTGCGTCGAACTTCTTTTCTGCCATAGCGCTTCCTAGTGCTGAGTGGGTAAGACAAATTCGGCCCTGCGGGCCGGCCGCTCCCTTACGGTCGCGGTTCTGATTCCACTGCTAACTGCCGCTGCTTACTGCGTACTGTCTTCCGCTGGCGGAACCGGGTCGTGCCCTCCAGCGCAAAACGGATGGCAACGGGCCACGCGGCGAAATGCTAACCACCAACCTTTTAAGACTCCGTGCTCCTGGACGGCTTCAATTGCGTAAACCGAACAGGTCGGCGTAAATCGGCACTGTCCACCCAAAAGCCATGCCAGAGTGCACTGATAGAAACGAATCGGCAGAATCCCGAGCTTCCGCCATAGGGAAATGTTTTTCTTTGGCGCTGTTCCTTTTTCATCCACGGGTGGCATACGGGAGCCTCAAGGCAGCCGTCACGTCCGGCTCGGCAGTGTCAATGTGACCACCGCACGGCGGTAAGAGCAAGACGAACACGCCTCAACTACATACCTTTTTCGCCAGACGTGCAAGCGTTTCTCGCACCGCCTGGGTGTTGTATTCGGCCACACCCTTGCGAGGAACCAGCACATAATCAAAGCCTGCTGGAAGGAGCTCCCGCGATTGACGAAAGGCCGCCCGCAGCACCCGCTTGATCCTGTTCCGCCGAACGGCGTTGCCGTGCTTGCAGCCGACGGAGACTCCCAAGCGGGCAAAGGTCAACCCGTTGGGCGCCATGAACATGACAACATCGCGCGCGTGCAGAGCCTTCTGCGCCGCATACACACGCTGAAAGTCCCTGGGATCGTGCAGACGCTGAAATGCCGCCAGCCGCTCGCGTTTACCGTCGTTTTGACCGGCCACGGACCGACCTCCAGATAAACAGTATAGGGTGGCGCTGAGGCAAAAACAACGCTAAAGGCAGGGTTCGGGGTTGAGGGTTCAGGGGTCAGGGGTGGTTTTGCGATTTCCGTTTCTGGACCCTGGACCCCGAACCCTGAACCCTGGACCCTATCCACTGTCGGCGCGTCATGTGCTATGCAAGAGAGCGCGATTGCGGATTTGCGCTTTATTTTTACGGCGGGTGGGGGCAATCTGCCCGTGCAGGTTGGGAGCCTTACATGAGCGAGAAGCCGGCTGCGTCTACCGATCCAGTTGTGGGACTGCTGGACGTGGGCATTGAGCTGAAGTACCTGACGCCCACTCAGTCCGAAGCGGCGCGCAAGCGTTTGCTCGAACTGCGCCAAGGCGGCATCAATGTTCCCATCGGACAGATTCTGGTTGAGCAGCGCATTCTGCACCCGGCGCAGTTGCGCAGCCTGATGTTCGAACTGGAGTACCGGCGGCTGAACCAGCCGAAGGTCGTTGCGCCAGCGCCGCGACCGGTGCAGACGCGCAAGTTCGGCCAGTACGAAGTGATTGAAGTGTTGTCTGAAAGCGGCCGCAGCCGCGTGCTGAAGGCGCGCGATTCGGTCATGGACCGGCTGGTGGTGCTGAAGGTGCTGCCGCAGCACCTGGTGGGCGACGAGCAGTGGTACGAGCGCTTCAAGCGCGAGATGCATCTGGCCGGGAAGCTGTCGCATCCGAACATCGTGTGTGCGTATGGAGCGTCGGAGATCGAAGGCTGCCCGTCCATCGTGCTGGAATTTGTGGATGGTTTGTCGCTGGCCGACCGCCTGGAGCGCGAAGGAAATCTGCCGGAGAAGACCGCGTGGCTGGTGGCTCGCGAAGTGACCAAGGCGCTGGCGTATGCGGCGTCGCTGAACATCCTGCACCGGGACATCAAGCCGGCGAACATCATTTTTGGGCAGGATGGCAAGGTGAAGATCTGCGACCTGGGCTTGTCGAAGTCGATGGCCGACGACATGGGTCTGACAGCCGCCGGCACCACCGTTGGCACACCCTTTTACATTCCGCCCGAGCAGGCTCACGGCAGCAAGAACATCGATGGGCGCGCCGATATCTATTCGCTCGGCTGCACCGTGTTCCACATGCTGACCGGCTCAGTGCCGTTCCTCTGCGGCGGAATCACAGATGTGATGGTCGCGCACACGCAAGCGCCGCGGCCGGATCCGCGCGATCTGCTGCCGGAAATCAGCGAGGGCTCGTCCAAGCTGGTGATGCGCATGATGGCGATCAAGCCCGACGACCGCCCCGCTTCCGCGCAAGTGCTCGTCACTGAAATCGAAAAGCTGCTGCCGCTGCTGGCTGAACCCAAAGCTCTCGAACGTCCCGTGGCCAATGTGGATCCGAGCGAAGTGGCCAGCAAGTCCGCCCGCGCCACGCTCGCCGGAATTGGCAAACCATCTGTATTCACCCGCTTTGTAGATTGGGTGATGAAGTTGTGGGAGTGAGACGGTAATTGGTGAGCGGTACTTGGTGAGTGGTAGTCCGGTTACCGGAACCACGCACCAGGCTACCAGACACCAGACTACCAGACCACCAGACACCCTATTCGTTGCGCAGCGCTGATAGCAGCGGCGCGCGGAGCATGGCCCAGCTTGCCAGGAACGCGGCGGCCAAGCCACAGGCGAAGATCGCGGCCAGCGAACCGGCGATCGTGCCCCACGGGACCGGCTGACACGCACACAGCAGCAGCGGAAGAACGGCGATCAGAGCGGCAAGCACGCCGGAACCGAGCCCCAGCAGTAGCAGCCACAGGTGTTCGCTGAGCACCATCCACGTCAAGTTTGAGCGAGAGAAGCCCAGCGCTCGCATCAGCGCCAGTTCGGAGCGGCGCTCTAGCACGTTTCGCAGCACGACGATGCCAAGGCCCAGACTTCCGAGCAGCAAGCCGAGCGAGCCGAGCGCCTGAAATGTCGATAGATAGGTGTTCTCGACAGCGGCGAATTCGGCGAGCTTGCGCGCGGTCGGTGTGGCGCTGAAGCCTTCGTCCTGAAGGCCGTTTTCCAGCGTGCGCGCGACGGCCTCGGCGCGCTCCGGCGGAGCATCGATCAGGAACTGGCGGTAGCCGCTTTCGGATGGATAGAGCTGAAGGAACCCGGCTTCTGAGATGACGATGCCGCCCTGCAAAATGCTCTCGGCCAAGGCTCCCACGATGCGGACGCGGCGAGGCTTGCCGCTTTCATCGGTGATGGAAAGCTCGTCGCCGACTTTCATGTGCAAAGCCCAGGTCAGGGACTGAAAATCGCAGATGGCCGGCACCGCCTGATCTGGATCTTTCTGCGGTTCGGCGTGCAGAAAGGTCCACGGATTGGGGTTCTTCTCCGCGCCGGGAAGCAGCGCCGCGAAGCTGAAGCCGCCGCGCTTGATCAAAGAGTCCGGCGCGCCAACGATGCGCGGTTGCTGGGGGCGGTTGAGATTCAGGCAGCTTGCTTCGTCGCCGCTGTGAACTCGCAGCGGGAACAGCGCGACGTCCTGAAGGCCGGTGTCGCTCACGCCGGCGTTGGTGCGACCGCTTTGTGTGTTCAGATCTTCGAAAACGGGCAGAGTGGAACTGGCGATGAGCGCGAAACCGCCCGTGCCGGAGTCTTTGCGTTCTGCGCCCGCGGCGGCGTCTTTACGGTTGGCGCCGACAGCGACGACCATAAAGCTGCCGCAGGCCAGCAGCGCGGCGGTGGCGAGGCTTCGGCCGCTGCGGCGCGTGGCGGCGCGGATGCCGAGGGAGAGAAGAGTGGTGAATGGGCCACGCGGCTCTTGGCTCTTAGCTCTTGGCTCTTGGCTCTTTGCCTCCGCAGCCGAAGTCCCCCCGTCCCCCCGTCTCCCCGTCTCCCCGTCTGTCGGCTTCGCAGCAAGGATCAACCGAACCATCGAGAGGCACGCGATCAATATCAGCGCGCCGGCGCCGAAGAAACGGCCGGCGGCGTCTTCTCCGCCGACGCGGAGAGCCAGCAGGGCGGCGGCGGCGATGGCGCAGACGAGCAGCGTCACGATCCAGCGGCGGCGATGAATGGCTGCCGGCGGGGGCTCCGCGTTTGCGCTGGCAAGCAACTCGCGAGCGCTGGTGCCGGTCTGCTTGCGGGCGGCGATGAAGATGGTGAGCGCGGCGGCGGCGATGCCGGAGAGCAGGCCGATCGCCAGCGAGAGCGGTTCGGCGTGGAATTCGAGCAGGGAGGTGCCGACGGCTTCAACCCAGCGCGTGGCCAGGGCGTGGAGCATGGCTTGGGCGTAGAGCGTGCCGAGGCCGACGCCGACGAGTGAGCCGATCGCGGCCATCAGGGTGCCTTCGGCCCAGAAGAGATTGCGTACGGTTCGTGGCCGGAAGCCGAGCGCCAGCAGCAGGCCGGTCTCCGTCGCGCGGGATTCGAGGTTGAAGCGGAAGATCAGCGCCATCAGCAGCAGCGCGGCGACGATCAGAAAGAAACTGAAGCCGAGGAAGAGCATGCCGAAATCGATGGCTTGGGCGCTGGCGTGGAGCGCGATCTCCCGCACGGGCAGAAACTTCAGGCCGAAGGTCGCCGGGTCGAGGTGCCGGCGCAGGAAACGGTCGGTGGTGGCTTGAGCGGCGGCCGGGTTGCCCTGAATCGGGAAACGCAGCGCGGTGTAATGGCCGAAGCGGTTGCCCCAGAGCTGCACTCCTTTACTGAGCGAGATGAAGGCTTTGGGCGTGCCGCGGTATTGCTTCCAATAGTCTTCGTCCTTCGGGCGGATTTTTTTCATGTTGATGGGGATGCCCGAATCCCAATCGTGCGTGCTGTCCACATCGGCGATGCCGGGGAAGTCGGGCATCAGGCCGCGATCGGCGTGCAGACCGTCGAGGGGCACGACGGCTTTGACGGTGAAGCGGGCGGTTCGCGTTTCGAGCTTTCGCAAGGTTCCGGCGACGTAGTATTCCAGATCGATTTTGTCGCCAGACTTGGCTTTCAGGTCTTGCGCGGTCCAGTCGTTGAGAATGATTTCATCGTCTTCGAGATCGGCTGGGACCAGCGGCGGCGCGCCGGCGGTGACCATCGAGTACGGTGTTTCGTTGGTGGCGCCAGCCGGCACGGAGGCCGGCGCTACTGCGCGGATTGCGTTCACGAAATAAGTGAGCACGCCGCCGATCTGGGCGGCTCGGCGCGGCTCGGCGGAACTGTCCGCTTTGGCTTCTTTGCCGTCAGCTTTTTCCGTTTTCGGCTTTCGGGTGCGGGGGTGGAGCAGGGGAGTCGTTAGGGCGTCTTCAAGGAAGACGCGCGGCGTGGAGAGTTCGACGAAGCCGAGTTTGGCGTCGGTGCGCAGTTTGAGCTGCGCGTCATCGAGCGACCACTTCGTCAGGACTGTGCGCTCGCAGTTTTCGCAGCCGGACGTCAGCAGCAGGTTGGCTCGGCCGGGCTGGACCATCGCCTTCTGCAGATCGGCGAGCGGCACGAACGCGTTGCGCGGGACGATTTGGCTGGCATCCAGGCCGAAGCGGCCGAAGCCGCGGTCGGAGATGATCTCCTTCACGGTCGCGCGCAGAAGGCTGTTGGTTTTGTTCGTGGAACTGATCGGGGCATCGTAGGACATCTGGCCGGGCTTGGGGACGCGCACACGGATTTCGTCGCCGACTTTTGCGCCAAGCTGAGCGGCGAGCCGCTGGTTCAGGACGATCTCGCCGGGCTTGGGCGGAGTTGCGGGACCGTGTTCTCCCAGTTGCCAGAAGCTGTCGCGAACGCCGACGATCTGGACGTCGCCGGCTGTGGACTGCCCGCCTTCGACGGCGCAGGTGCCTTTGATGAACAGGACGGGTTCGGCGCGGCGTGACCCCTCCCCCCGCCCCTCCCCCAGAGGGGGAGGGGAGTTTGGGTCACCGGGAGCGGCGCGTTCTTCGAGAAGGCGGTCGGCGAGGTCGGCTCGGAAGAAACGGTCGCCGGAAATGATGGCTTTATCGACCTGGCCGAGGCGTTCGAGCGCCATGGTCTTCAGGCTGAAGCGGACGGAGTCGCCGACGAGGAGGGCTCCAACGAGCACAGCCGTGCCGACGGCGGCGGCCAGAGCGGCGGCGAGGTGCGCGCGCCAGTGGAAGGCGAGGCCGCGGAGGATGAGGGTGAGTTTAGTCGTAAACACCGCCTCGATGGCCGAGTTTCACGACGATCACCACCAGCACCCGGTCATGGATCTCGTAGATGATGCGGTAATCGCCGACGCGAATGCGATAGAGTTCCTCTTCGCCGGCCAGTTTCTTGCAGCCCGGCGGGCGAGGATTGAACGTCAAAGCGTCAACTCTTGGACGAATGCGCTGCTGGATTGCGAGTGGCAGCCGCTCAAGCTGCCGCAAGGCGGACGGCTTAAATTGGATCGTGTAGGCCACGCTATAGCCCCAGTTTCGCCTTTACCTCTTCCCAAGGGATGTTTCTCCCTTTCTCTTTTCGCGCCTTTCTGGCATCTCGAACGTCCTGTTCATCCTCCAGCTCTTCGAGCACCTGCGACAAAGGAACCAGCTTGCCTTTCTGACGCCGGACCTTGCGCACATCACGGATGTCCTGCGCGTCCTCGAGCTTTTCGAGCAGATCGACATCCTCGAAGGGCACCACGGCCACGATCTTCTTTCCGCGGCGGGTCAGGATCACGTGCTCCTTGCCGTAAGCGGCACGGTTGATCACTTCGGAAAACTGATTGCGGGCTTTGGCGGTTGAAAGCGTCATCGGCTTGGTCCTCAGCATCTAGCTTAAATGTACATTTGGGATGATTGAGATGCAAGGAGGGACAGAGCGCCGCGCTCTTAGGGCCAAAGGCACTGATGAGTAGCGCCGGAGGGGACAATTTTGGCAAAATGTCCTACAAACTGGAGCACTGCTGGAAGCATCGCCGCGCACCCGCCGCACGGGCAGCCAACAGCGAACAGAGGCTGCCCGTGGCACACGTGACAGATACGCCCTAGCCCTTCGTCGCCGATCCCGACGCGCCCTGCTTGGCCTTGTACAGGAACTTGGATTGGGGGTTCGAGAAGACTCTCTTGTTGAAGAGCACGGTGATCGGAACCTTGAGAACGACGGGCGTCGTGATGGTCTGGTTCACGAAACCGATGGGCTCCAGTGTGGCGGCAAACGTTCCCTTGGTCAGAGTTACCTTGAAAACCGTTACGTTTGTCTTGGCCGGATTGCTGAGCGTAACTTTGGCGTTTGTTGCAGTCGCCTTGCCCTTCGCGTCGAGCGTGAAGGCCTGAATCACGCCGCCGGCGTCGATCAGGAACAACTGCTTGTCGAAGGTCGTGCCCGGCGGAGCCGGCACGACGCCCGAGAGCGCGACGCTGTCGTTGCCGACGGGCTTTTTGAAGTTCAGCTTGACGCTCTTGGTCAGCATGGACAGCGTCTCTGTTTCAGGCGCGGGCAAGCCGCCGAACGGAGTGGAACTGGCGTCGTTCGGGTTGGTGCCGGCGGCGATTTCTTCAGCGTCGGAGAAGCCGTCGCCATCGCTGTCGTTGCCTTGACCCGCCGTGGGCTCCACGACAGTCACCGTCGTGCCGGAGGCCACCCCTGTCAGGCCGTCGGTAATCGTCAATGAAACGCTGTAGGTTCCGGCCGCCGCGTAAGCGTGCGTGGTCGTCGCACCGGACCCGGTGGCGCCATCGCCGAAGGTCCAGGAATAGGTCAGTGTCTTCGTGCCGCCGGATGCCTGCGCGGAGAACGTGACGGGTTCATTTCTGCCCGCCGTGGACGGCGTGGCGGTGGCCGGGCTGTCGAGCGCGACGAGTGTGGTTCCAGGCGTGAAGGCCACGCTGCGGAAGGATGTGTTGGGGGGCGCAATCGTCAGCGTGGTGAACGCTCCGGTGAGCTGTTGATTGTAGGGCGCGGTGTCGATCACGGTGGCGAGCGTGTCGGCCGAACCGGTGCCGATTGTCGCAAAGAGCACAATTCCATCCAGGCTCTGCACGCCGGTCAAGCCGACGAGGCTTCCCGCGATGGAGCCCTGCGCGATCCACGTGACGCCGTCGAGCGAGTAGTACTTCAGCAGGCCATGAGTCTGATCGGCGATGTAGACGACAAACTGTCCCGCGGCGGGCGTAAACATGACGAATCCACCGGGCTTATCGAGCGTCAGGCCGACGAGATTGGTGGACGTGGCCGCCGTGGTTGGCAGACCGGCGCCGATCTTGGCGATGCCGCCGGTATCTATCGTCGCGGTGCCGAAGGTGGAAAAAAGCTGGTTGCTGAAAATCCCGAGCGTGCGAACGCCGCTGATGCCGGCGACTTTAACGCTTGCGCCGGTGTTCCCCAGCGGAGCGTAATGCACGCCGCCCGTGCTGTCGCTGCTGATGCCTCCAATCCAGAAGGCGCTGCCATCCGTGGTGATTGCCGCGCGCACGCTATCGCCGTTGAACGCATCGTTGATGCGCGTGGTGGTATCGATCGCGCCGTGAACGTCCACGCGCGCGACGACGCGGTTGCTTAACGCCGCGGTGGCGAACCTGTACGTGCTGGATGCGTCGCCGGGCGCGGCGGCATAGCCGGCCAGCGTCACGAAGCGCCGGTCGGTGGACAGGGCGAGTGGACCTTCGGCGCCGGCGCCGGTCTTGCCGGTGTCGTTCCCGCCGGAGAGCGCGAACTTGCTGTTGGAGCCGCTATCGGCGGTCGGGAGGGCCACGGACTGAACCAGCGTTCCGGACCGGTTGTATTCATCGAGAAAAACGGGCGCGGCGGCGCTCGACAGCGCGGTGACCCCATTTCCGACGCGGACAACGACCACGTTGCCGGGTGTGAAATCGGCGGCGGAGGCGAAACTGACGAGAACGAGCAAACACGCCGAGAGTATTGCGGAGCGCATGGTGAATCCCCCTCCTGAGACAATAGACTTCAGCGGCAAACATCGTCCGGGTATTCCAGCATGTCAAATAAAATGCGGAGCGAAATGAAGGGTATTCGGGAAATGTAATTCTTGGGGAGGGCGCAAGGCGGCGCCTACCCCTCACCCCGCGTTCGTCCGGCTACGCCGGACTCACGTCGGCCCTCTTCCGCAAGGGGAGAGGGAAAAACACGGCACGCCATCCAGGAGGATTGCGCTACACGTTAACGGACTTCGGCGGCTTTCAGAAAGTACTCCTGCAGCGCTTTGACGCCGTAGCCTTTCTGCATGCTTTCGATGCCGGTGACGGCGGCCTGGCCGCCGGCGATGGTGGTGATGCAGGGGATGTTGTGGGCGACCATCATGGTGCGGATGCGGGCTTCGTCGGTGTGGTGGCCTTTGCCGGTCGGGGTGTTGATGACCAGGGCGATCGAACCGTTCTTGACCAGGTCGAGCATGTTTGGGCGGCCTTCGCTGATCTTGCGGAGACGTTCGGTCTTGATGCCGTGGCGCGCGAGCGTTTTGTGCGTGCCGGCGGTGGTGACGATCTGGAAGCCGAGCGTGACGAACTGCTTGGCGAGCTGCACGGCGTCGCGCTTATCGGCGTCTGAAACGGAGAGGAAGATTTTGCCTTTCCCCGGCGTGGGCAGCGTTTGTCCGGCGGCCATCTGCGCTTTGGCGAAGGCGCGGCCGAAATCGGTGTCGATGCCCATGACTTCGCCGGTGGATTTCATCTCGGGGCCGAGGACGGTGTCGTTGCCGAGGAACTTGTTGAAGGGGAAGACGGATTCCTTGATGCAGATGTGATCGATTTGCGGGACGGACGTGATGCCCTGCGCCTTCAGGCTGACGCCGACCATGCACTTGGCGGCGACTTTCGCCCAGGGAATGCCGGTGGCTTTGCTGACGAACGGGACCGTGCGGGATGCTCGCGGGTTGACTTCCAGCACGTAGATCGTTTCGCCTTTGACCGCGAACTGGATATTCATCAGGCCGACGACTTTCAGCGCGTGCGCGAGGCGGCGGGTGATGTCGCCGATGCGCGAGATCTGGCCATCGGAGAGGGAGTGCGGCGGCAGGGCCATCGCGGCGTCGCCGGAATGTGTGCCGGCCTCTTCGATGTGTTCGAGCACGCCGGCGAGGAGCACGTCGGTGCCGTCGGAGATGGCATCGACATCGACTTCGATGGCGTCTTCGAGGAACTTGTCGATGAGCACGGGCGCGTCGGGGCCGGCTTCGAACGCGGCTTCCAGGTACGGGACAAGCTTGGTTGGGTCGTAGCAGATTTCCATGGCTCGCCCGCCGAGCACGAAGCTGGGACGGACGATCACGGGGTAGCCGATGCGCGCGGCGACCTTCTTGGCGTCCTCGATGTTCATGGCCGTGCTGCCGGGCGCCTGGTTGAGCTTCAGCTTGTCCACCAGCACGTTGAACTTCTTGCGGTCCTCGGCGTCTTCGATGGATTCGACGGAGGTGCCGATGATCTTCACGCCGGCGTCGTGGAGGCGGCGGGCGAGGTTGAGCGGGGTCTGGCCGCCGAACTGAACGATCGTGCCATCGGGCTTGACGGTGTCGTGAATGTTCATCACGTCTTCGAACGTGAGCGGCTCGAAGAAGAGCAGGTCGGAAGTGTCGTAATCGGTGGAGACGGTTTCAGGGTTGGAGTTCACCATGATGGACTCATAGCCGAGTTCCTTCATGGCAAAGGCGGCGTGGACGCAGCAGTAGTCGAATTCGATGCCCTGGCCGATTCGATTGGGGCCGCCGCCGAGGATCATGATCTTCTTTTTCTTGCTCAAGCGCGGAGCTGCTTCGTCTTCGTTTTCGTACGAGGAGTAGAAGTAGGGCGTGTAGGCTTCGAATTCGGCGGCGCAGGTGTCCACCAGCTTGAAGGTGGCGGCGATGCCGAGCTGCTTGCGGCGCGCGCGAACGTCCGTTTCGCTGCACGACCAGATCCATGCGAGTTGCGCATCGGAGAAGCCGTTGCGCTTGGCTTCGCGGAAGAGTTCAACGGAGGCGTCTTCGAGTTTCGCGACGGCGCGCAGTTTGGCTTCGATCTGGATGAGGTCCTGGATGTTGCGCAGGAACCACGGGTCGATCTTGGTCAGGTCGGCGATGGCCTGGAGGCTATAGCCGGACTTCAGCGCGGCTCGGATGGCGAAAATGCGCTGTTCGTTGGGGCGCGAGAGAAGCTGCTGGAGGGCTTCGCGAGTGAGATCCTTCTCCTTCACTTCCTGCTTGTCGCAGCCTAAGCCGGCGCGTTTGGTTTCCAGGCCGCGCAGGGCTTTTTGCAGCGCTTCCTTGAAGGTGCGGCCGATGGCCATGACTTCGCCGACGGATTTCATCTGCGTGCCGAGGGTGGAATCGGTCGCGGGGAACTTTTCGAAGGCGAAGCGCGGAATCTTCACCACGCAGTAATCGATGGACGGTTCGAAGCAGGCGGGGGTGTTGCGCGTGATGTCGTTGGGCAGTTCGTCGAGCGTGTAGCCGATGGCGAGCTTGGCGGCGATCTTGGCGATGGGGAAGCCGGTGGCTTTGCTGGCCAGCGCGGAGCTGCGCGAGACGCGCGGGTTCATTTCGATGACGACGAGGCGGCCGTCGTCGGGGTTGACGGCGAACTGGATGTTGCTGCCGCCGGTTTCGACGCCGATTTCGCGGATGATCTGGATCGAGGCGTCGCGCATGCGCTGGTATTCCTTGTCGGTCAGCGTTTGCGCGGGGGCGACGGTGATGGAATCGCCGGTGTGGACGCCCATGGGGTCGAAGTTTTCGATGGAGCAGATGATGACGACGTTGTCGCGTTTGTCGCGCATCACTTCGAGCTCGAATTCCTTCCAGCCTTCGAGGGATTCTTCGACGAGGATTTCGGAGTTGAGGCTGTACATCAGGCCGCGGCGCGCGATGGCCTCGAATTCTTCGATGTTGTAAGCGATGCCGCCGCCCGTGCCGCCGAGCGTGAAGCCGGGGCGGATGACGCAGGGCAGGCCGATTTCGCGGGCGAGGGCGATGGCTTCATCGATATTGTGGGCGCTGCCGGAGCGGGGGAGGTCAAGGCCGATGCTGCGGATGGCCTGCTTGAAGAGTTCGCGGTCTTCGGCTTTCTGGATGGCTTTTTCGTCGGCGCCGATCATCTGCACATTGAACTTTTTCAGGACGCCGCTGCGGGCGAGCTGGATGGCGGTGTTGAGGCCGGTCTGACCGCCGAGGGTGGGGAGGAGGGCGTCGGGGCGTTCGATTTCGATGATTTTGGCGACGACTTCGGGGGTGACGGGTTCGATGTAGGTGCGATCGGCCATTTCGGGATCGGTCATGATGGTGGCCGGGTTGGAATTGACGAGGACGACATAATAGCCTTCTTCGCGCAGGGCTTTGCAGGCCTGCGTGCCGGAATAATCGAACTCACAGGCCTGGCCGATAATGATCGGGCCGGAGCCGATGATGAGGATTTTGTGGATATCGGTTCGTTTGGGCATTTACCGTGTGGCTCCCTCAGGCTGCCTTGCGGCGGCCCGCAGCACTCAATGGGTAAGCTTTCGTACTTGGGACCTCGATCACCGAACAGCGCACTTCGTGGATTGACGTTACTATAGATTCCACGGAATGGAAGAAGAGGCGTGCGGAAATCCGGAGCGTGTTGCGGAATTATTTTTGACGCTGGAAAAGCGGGAAGCAAAAGAACGAGTTTCGCATAGAGATTGCGAATGGCCAGCACAATTTGCCGATGACAAGAATTGGCCAGAAATCAGGGCGTCGGGAAGGGACCTTCGACACGCAGTGTGAGCCGGTGCGCCAGGAGCTTCACGATTTCGAGAGACCGAGATTCCTTGCGCCCGCTGTAGGTAAGCTGCGGCAATTCCGCGTGTCCGATATCATCCGGCAGCGGGGCTGGCGTTACTGCAACGCGAGGCAATCTGATCGCCGGCGTAGCAGACGAGTTCTGTTTGTCCTTCGGCATCCACGCTGACGGTCTTGTATTCCGGCAGCGACCACTCCAGCACGATGCCGCCATTGCCGTCGGGAACGACTTTATCGGGAACGGGGACGGTTTGATCGCGCAACCAGATGGCAAGCTGGTATGCGGCGGCGATCGCGCGTGCGGTTGGCGGAGTCAAGTCGTCGTCGGCGAGACCGCTGGCATCCGTGCGCCACGCATCGAGCCGGCCGGTGACAGCAGCCCACAACTCGGCTGTGGCACCACGCACTCGTTTAAGGTTCAAAAGCGGGTTTTCGCCCATAGCGCACCTACAGACACTATATCCCAATGAAGAGCAGAGCACAAGGTTGGGGAGTGGTGAGTGGTGAGGGGTGCGTAGCCCTATCGCAACACCCACCCGGCTTTTAGCCGGGTTCCAGATGTTGTTAGACCCCTGCTTCAGCAGGGGGCAAGGCGGCACCGCGCAATCGGTAGCCGGCTTCGAGCCGGCTTCCGAAGTGACGCTGGGCTTAAGCCCTTCCATCTTCGGGGTAAGCCGACTGAAGTCGGCTATAGATCACTGGGGCGTCGCGAAACCCCAGCTAAAGCTGGGGCCTAACAACATCTGGAAGCAGGCTGAAGCCTGCTGGGATACTTCCGGCTGTCAGCAGTTGGACTATGCACTCGAGTTGTGGAGCTCTGTTTGAACCGCAAAGGCTCAAAGACGCAAAGAAGAGCTCTTAACTTAGGATCCTTTCTTTGCGCCTTCGCGTCTTTGCGGTTTCAAGCTTTCCTTCACCCAGCGCCGGTAGAGGTAAACAGAACTGTTCTGACGCCAAACTATCACACTACCAGACGACCAGACGACCAGGCCACCAGACTACCGGTTGTTTCGTTTGGATTCGTGTTGCCTGGCATGGGAGTTTTGATACACTTTTCCCTTTGGTTTTCGCGGGCTGTGTATCGCCCTGACACTCATCTGGAAAATAATTTCACGAGGGCTTCATGTCCCAAGTTATGGACGAGCTGCGGCAGCTCCGTGAGGAGAACCAGCGTCTGCGGACGAAACTCGCCGAACTGCAAGGCGCGGGACAAGGTCCGGTGCTGAATGGTACTGCAACCGAGCACCGGCGCGTGGAGGAGGAGCTGCAGAAGTTTGTTTCGCTGGCCGATCACAGCACTGAATTCATCGGCATGTGCGACATGAACCTCAAGCCGTTCTATGTCAACGCAGCCGGCATGAAACTCGTCGGGTTGGATTCGCTGGCGCAAGCCTGTTCGGTACCCGTGCATGAGTTCTTTTTTCCCGAAGACCAGGCGATGATCACGGAGGAGTTTTATCCGAAAGTGCTGCGGGAGGGCCGCGCGGAGGTGGAGGTGCGGTTCCGCCATTTCAAGACCGGCGCGGCGCTGTGGATGATCCACAACGTCTTCTACATCAAGGACGCCGCGGGCCGGCCGATAGGTCTGGCGACAGTCAGCCGCGACATCACGAAGCGCAAACAGGCGGAGACCCAGCGGGATCGGGTCTTTGAATACTCGCTCGATATGTTGTGCGTAGTCGGGTTTGACGGCTATTTCAAGCGCGTCAGTCCCTCCTTTGAGAGGACCCTGGGGTGGTCCGAAGCGGAGTTGTTGTCCAAGCCTTTTTCCGAGTTCATTCACCCCGACGATCGCGAAGCCACCCTCCAGGCGGCCAAGGCCAATGAGCGCGGCAAGGAAACCATACGCTTTGAGAACCGCTATCCGTGCAAAGACGGCTCCTGCAAGTGGATCTCATGGAACGCTCATCCGGTGGTCGAGGAAAAGCTGATCGTCGCGATGGCCCGGGATATCACGGACGCCAAGCGGGCGGAGGAGGCGCTGCGAGGGAGCGAGCATCGGCTGGCGGCGGCGCTGGAAATCGCGCAGTTGGGCGTGTGGGAATATCGTCCGGACAGCGGCCGCATTGAATACGATCAGCGCACCAGCGAGATGTTTGGCACGGGCGAAATACGCCCGATGTCTATCGAGGAGTTCCTGGCTTTCGTGCATGAAGAAGACCGCCAGCGCGTGGCGGCCGATGTCCGCGCCGCACTCGATCCGGCCGGCGATGGGCTCTACGACACGGTGTACCGAATCGTGCGGGGCGGTGACGGCGCGCAGCGCTGGATCGCCGCTCGGGGCCACGCAATCTTCACCGGTGAGGGTCCGAACCGGCGACTGGTCCGCGCCATCGGCACGGGGATGGATATCACCGAGCGCAAACAGGCGGAGGAGGCGCTGCGGAAAACTCAGGAGCAGTATCGCGGCGTGGTGGAGAATACCACCGCGATCATTCTGCGGCTGGACACGCGTGGCGTGGTCACGTTTGCGAACTCGCGGGCGCTGGAGTTCTTTGGCTACACGGCAGAGGAACTGATCGGGAAGCACGCGGTCGGCATGATCGTGCCGGCGAAGGAAACCACGGGCCGGGATCTGGCGGCGATGATCGACGCGATCTCGGCCGACCCGGACCGGTTCCACGCCAATGCCAACGAGAACATGTGCAAGGACGGGCGGCGGGTGTGGCTGGATTGGACCAATTCGGGCATTTACGACGAACACGGCAAGCTGACCGAATTTCTCGCGGTGGGGATCGATGCGACGGAAAGGAAGAAGGCGCAGGAGGCGCTGCGGGCGAGCGAGGCCGTCTACCGTTCGCTGTTTGAAAACATGCTGGACGGTTTTGCGCGCTGCCAGATGCAGTATGACGAGCAGGGGCGGCCGGTGGACTTTACGTATCTTCAGGTGAACGGTGCGTTTGAGCGCCTGACCGGCTTAAAGGACGTCGTCGGAAAGAAAGTCTCGGAGGTGATCCCGGGAATCCGCACCGCGGATCCAGAATTGTTCGACCTTTATGCCAGGGTTGCATCAACGGGCCAGCCGGAGCGGCGGGAGTTCTTACTGGAATCCTGGGGAGTCTGGTTTTCGCTTTCCGCTTACTGTCCGGAGCGCGGCCAGTTCGTTGCTGTTTTCGACAATATCACCGCGCGCAAGACGGCGGAAAGCCGCATGGAAGCGGACTTGGACGCTCTCACCCGAATGCATGTGTTGAGCGGAAAACTGCTTAAGGCGGGGGAACGCCGCGCGCTTTTACAGGAAGTCACGGATGCGGCGGTTGCCATCATGGGGTCCGAACGCGGCACGCTGCAATTGCTGGAAGGCGATTCGCTCCGCATCGTCGCGCATCACGGACATCAGCCGCCGTTCCTGGAGTATTTTGCGGCGGCCGAGAGCCGGGCCTCGGCATGCGGCGAGGCGCTGAAGCGCGGCGGGCGTGTCATTGTTCCCGACGTTGAGGAAAGTCCGCTGTTCGTGGGAACGCCTTCGTTGCCGGTGTTGCGAGCGGCGGGCGTGCGGTCGGTGCAATCGTCGCCGCTGATCAGCCGAACCGGAGCGCTGCTGGGCGTCCTTACGACTCATTGGGGCGTTCCGCATACGCCGGACGAGCATAATCTTTGGCGTCTTGACCTGCTGTTGCGGCAGGCGAGTGACCTGATCGAGTCGGCCAAAGCCGAGGAGGCGCTGCGGGAGAGCGAGGCACGCTTCCGCACCATGGCCAACGCGATGCCGCAACTGGCCTGGGTGGCCAACGCCGACGGCTGGATCCCTTGGTATAACCGCCGGTGGTACGAGTACACTGGCACGACTCCTGAACAGATGGAGGGCTGGGGCTGGCAAAGCGTCCACGATCCAGTTGCATTGCCCAAGGTACTGGAACAGTGGAAAGCCTCCATCGCGACGGGCGAAGCGTTTGAAATGACCTTCCCGCTGCGTGGCGCCGACGGCGTCTACCGCCTCTTCTTGACTCGTGGCTTCCCGCTCAAGGACGCGGCGGGCCACGTCATGCAGTGGTTCGGCACCAACACGGATGTGACCGAACTCAAACGCGTCGAGGAGGCTCTGCAAGCGGCGAAGGTTGCGGCCGAAAGCGCCAACAAGGCGAAGGACGAATTCCTGGCGGTGCTTTCGCACGAGCTGCGCACGCCGCTGACATCGATGCTGGGCTGGGTGCGAATTCTGGAAAACCGAAGTATCGACGAATCCACTCGGCTGAAGGGCGCGCAAGTCATCGAACGCAGCGTGAATGCGCAGCGGCGGCTGGTGGAGGATCTGTTGGACATTTCGATGATCATCACCGGCAAGATGAGCATCAACAAGGCGCCGCTGGATTTCGCGGCGTTGGTGCGCAGCGTGGTGGATGGGTTCCGGCCGGCCGCGGAAGCGAAACAGGTGGAACTGCATCTGGTGGGGCCGGCCTCCGCGCCGGCCGGCAGGGACGCCGGCCCCACCGTGCTGGTGGACGGGGACTCGGCGCGCCTGGAGCAGGTCGTCTGGAATCTAGTTTCGAACGCGGTGAAATTCACGCCGGCGAAAGGACGGGTCGATGTCGCGCTGGCGACGGACGAAGATCGAGCGGTGCTGAGCGTGACGGACACCGGGAAGGGCATCCGTGCGGAGTTTCTGCCGCGCGTCTTCGATCGGTTCGCACAAGAAGATATGGGCACGACGCGGCGGTACGGCGGGCTGGGGCTGGGGCTGGCGATCGTGAAGCACCTGGTGGATCGGCATGGGGGCACGATTTCGGCTGGCAGCGAAGGCGATGGGAAAGGCGCGCAGTTCACCGTCACGTTGCCGCGGACGGTTACGCAGTTGCTCAAGGC
This sequence comes from Planctomycetota bacterium, assembly GCA_036504595.1. GTDB lineage: Bacteria > Planctomycetota > SZUA-567 > H5-PLA8 > H5-PLA8 > DASXUX01. Next base: position 96,290 of record DASXUX010000043.1, read on the forward strand.
GCAGAAAGGCGGGCGCCACTCGACAACGCGAAAGCTGGAGGGCATGCGTGTCCTGGTGGTGGAAGACGACGCGGACGTGTGCGAAGTCCTGGCGCTGGCGTTGACGAGCGAAGGCGCGGACGTGGTGACGGCGTCTTCGGCCGAAAGCGCGCTGCTGGAAGTGAAGCGCTTCAAGCCGCAGGTGCTGGTCAGCGATCTGGGGCTGCCCGATAGCGATGGCTACGTCCTGATGCGGGAGATTCGGGAGCTCGAAAAGCAGAGCGGCGCCGCGCGCGTGCCGGCGATCGCTCTGACGGGGTACGCGGCGTATGAGCACACTCAGCGCACGCGCGCGGCCGGGTTTGACGCTCATATGGCCAAGCCGGTGGAGCCGGAGGATCTGATTGAGCGGGTGCGGCAGATGGCGGAGGACGGGGGGGAGGGGTGAGAAGGGGACGCGGAGACGGGGAGACGGGGAGAAGGGGAGAAGGGGAGAAGGGGAGACGGGAACAGGGGCGAGAGACGGTCGTATATACTGCAAATAAAAACCGAAAATATCAGCAATATTTTTTGATCTCGAACGTCATATATTTTGGAATGAGCACAGGGGCACTATGTCCCGGCAAATGGGGCCTTTGATTATTTCATTTTGCGCGCTGGGGTGGAAAGGGCTGCATATGTGCACTCTTGGACGGAGGGACGGGACAATTCGGCGAAATGTCCTACATTGTGCAGTCTTGGACAGATTGCCGCTCCCTTACGGTCGCGGTTCTGATACGCGAAGCACATGTGCACTCTTGGACAGAAGTTTACATTTCGCCGAATTGTCCGCACTTGGGGAAGGAACGATGGGACAGTTCGGCGAAATGTCCTACGTTGTGCACACTTGGACGGATTGCCGCTCCCTTACGGTCGCGGTTCTGATGTGCACATGTGTAGTCTTGGACAGAAGTTTGTAGGACATTTCGCCGAATTGTCCGCACTTGGGGAGGGAACGATGGGACAATTTGGCAAAATGTCCTACGTTGTGCAGTTCTGGACAGACTGCCGCTCCCTTTACGGTCGCGGTTCTGATGCGCGAAGCACATGTGCGTTCTTGGACAAATGCGGCTTTGATGCACGCTTGAGTTCGCGCAAAAGGACGCGCGAACACAAACGTGCCACCATAGGTGCACTTTTTTACAGGGACGACGGGGGTTATTCGCGGGCTTTGTTCTTGCGGAGGACATCGGCGACGTGGACATGGCCTAGCTGGAAGGCGTAGCTGAGGGGCGTGGTGCCGCTATTGTCTTGGGCGTTGACGGCGGCGCCGCGGGCGAGGAGCAATTCGGCCATGGGCGCGCAATCGCCGGAGCGGGCGCAGGCGTGCAGCGGAGTTTGGCCGTTCTTTGCGTTAATGGCGTCAACGGCGGCGCCTTTATCGAGCAGGAAGGCGGCGATTTCGACGTGCTGTTCGGCGGCCCAGAAGAGAGGAGTACCACCCCATTTTTGCGTGGCTTGGGCGTGCAGGTCGGCGCCACTGGAGACGAGGAGTTCGACGGCGGCGAGATGGCCGTTATGAGCGGCCCAGTGCAGCGGAGTTTCGCCGCACTCACCGCGGGCGTTGACCAAGGCTGGGTTCTCACGCAGAAGCTGGCCGAGTGTCGGCACGTCGCCACGCTGAGCGGCCTCGATGGCCTCGCGCGCCCGCAGGCCGGGGTTGCCTTTGATCCGAACCGGCGCGGGAACAGCGCCGCGGCTGCGCAGGAAATCGGCGCTCGCGGCATGGCTGTTTTGCGTGGCGTGATCCAAGGCGGTCCAGCCGAGGTTGTCGCGGTCCTGAAGATCGGCTCCGGCGGCGAGGAGCAGGTCGAGCACCTCGACGGGGCTGCCCCACTGCGCGGCGTGGTGCAGGGCGGACATGCCGTTGAGTTCCAGATCGGCTGCTTCAATCTGAGCGCCGGCTCGAAGGAGGATGGCGCAGATGGACGAGGCGGCCGCGGGGTTGCGCTGTGGGCGCGCGGCCCAGTGGAGCGGCGTGCCGCCCTGGCAGCGGGCTTTGACGAGGTTCGGATCTGCTTTCAGGAGGCGCTCGACGCGTTCGATAATCCCGAAGGCGCAGGCGGTGAAGATGTCGATGTCGGCGCCGCTGAGGATGAGGAAATCGGCGACGGCTTCACAGTCGGCGGACGGCGAAGGAGTCAACGCGGCTCGCTGAAGCGGCGTGCGGCCGGTCGCGTCGGCGGCATTCAATAAGGAGGGCTGTTCGCCCAGCAACTTTTTGACGGCGTCCAGAAAGCCAGCTCGCGCGGCGGTAAAGATGTCGCAGCGCGCGCCGTTTTCGAGCAGGAAGCGGGCGATTTCCGCGTGCTTGGGGTGATCCCAGGAGATCTGTTCGGCAGCGAGCTGCAGGGCGCTCAACCCTTCGGGAGTAAAGGCGTGCACGACGTTGGGGTCGTGAGCGACGAGTTCCTTTACTTTCTCCAGGCCGCCGCCTTTCACCGCGGCGAGGAGGATGGCTTTGAGGAATTCGGGGTCTGCGGGCATGGGTCACCAGGAGGATTCCGTTACCGACGTCGGGCCGCGAGTTGCCCACAGGCTGCCATCACATCGTCTCCGCGCGAGTGCCGCAGCGTGTGGAAAACGCCGTAGTCGTGCAGCCACTGGCGGAAGGCGGCGCGCTGCGAGTCGCTGACTTTAGCATACGTTCCGCCAGGGAAGGCGTTGAAGTCGAGCAGGTTCACTTTCGCCGGCAGGCCGCGACACCAGTCGGCGAGGCGCTGCGCGTCGGCCTGCGAATCGTTCACGCCGGACAGAAGCAGGTACGCAATGGTGATCGTCTCGTTTTTGCGCCAGGGAATGTCGAGGAGGATTTTGCGCAGGGCATCCAGATTCCAGCGCCGATTCAGCGGAACGAGCGTGTTGCGGACCTCATCGGTCGTCGCGTGAAGACTCAGCGAGAGCGATGCGGCGCCTGTCTCCCAGAATGGGCGGATGCGATTGCCGACGCCGGCGGTGCTGACGACGATGTGCCGCCGCGAGAAGCCCGCGCCGATGTCTTCGCCAAAAATGCGGCAGGCCTGGAGCACGTGAGCTTCGTTGTGGAAGGGTTCGCCCATGCCCATGAAGACGAGGTTGGTGATCGGACGCGGAGCGTGCTGGCTGGCCAGCCGGAACTGCTCAGTGATCTCCCAGGGCTCGAGGTTGCGCTGCAGTTTCATGGTTCCGGTGAAGCAGAAAGAGCATCCGGCTGCGCAGCCAATCTGGCAGGAAAGGCAGAGTGTGACGCGAGTCGCCGGGTGGTGCCGGCCTCCGTGCCGGCCGGCAGAGACGCCGGCACCACCCTGCGAGGGAATTATCACGCATTCGAGCAGTTCGCCGGCGGGGGTTGCGAGTTGAAGTTTGAGCGTGCCATCTTCAGCCGCGTGGGTGCTCGTGACGGAAAGTCGCGGAAGCGGCGGAAATTTCAGCAGGACGTTGCGGCAGCGTTCGCTGATGCCGGGCATCTTTTCGGGATCGAGAACGCCGTGGCGGTGTATGGCCTGAAAGGTCAGCCGGGCCTGGTGCGCGGGCAGACTGTGGGCCGCCAGTTTCTGAGTAAGCTGCGGGAGGGTCAAGCCATGGAGCATGATGGGTCCGTTAATGTTCTGTCAATACCGCACCTCCATGAAATAGCTTAACACGATGGCGAGCGATCACCACAGTCACTATAGTGCTCCTGCTTTGCGGCGGTGTATACAAAACGACATGTCGCTCGTTGAGCTGACGCAAGCGAGTCTTGGGAGGGGTTTATGAATCTACGCATGCACGGACGCTGGTTGGCGATGGTGCTGTTCTGCCTGGCAACCGCCACGATGGCGGAGGACTTTTTCTTCAAAGACGGGGACGTTGCCGTGATCATCGGCGACAGCATCACCGAGCAGCATCTCTACAGCAACTATGTCGAGATGTGGACGGTGAGCCGCTTCCCGAAATGGAACATCACGTTCCGCAACAGCGGCATTGGCGGCGACAGTTCCGGCGGCGGCAACGGGCGCTTCAAGCGCGATGTCGTGGCTCACAAGGCCACCGCCATGACCGTGGACTTCGGCATGAACGACGGCGGCTATCAGGCGTTTGAGCCCAACCGGTACAAGAACTACATGAAGGGTCTGCAAGGCATGGCCGACCAGGCGAAGGCGGCGAACATTCGCGTGGCGTGGCTTACGCCCAGCCCCGTCGAAAAGGGCGAGGAAGGGCCGGCGATCCAGGGCTACAACGAAACGCTGGAAAAATACTCCGCCGGCGTCGCCGAAATCGCGAAGCAGAACAATGGCCTGTTTGCAGATCAATTCCATCCGTTCATCGCGCTGCAAGACAAGGCTCGCGCCGAGAATCCCAAGAACCGCATTGGCGGCGGCGACGCAGTTCACCCGGGCCCGGCGGGACAGGCCGTCATGGCGTGGGCAATTCTGAAAGGGCTGAACTTTCCGGCGTTGGTCTCGTCGGCGGAAATTGACGCAGCCGGCAACAAAGTGGCCAAAGCGGAGAAGTGCGAGATTACCGCTCTGGCGGCCAAAGATGGCGGCGTGAGTTTCCAGCGCCTGGACGCCGCGCTGCCGTTCTTCCCGTCGGAAGCCAAGTCGATTTTGAAATGGGCGCCGATCGATCAGGAACTGAACCAGTACCTGCTGAAAGTAACGGGCCTCAAGGATGGCCAGTATGAAATCCAGGTGGATGGCAAGAAGATCGGCGAGCACAGCGCCACGGAACTGGGCGCGGGCATCAATCTCACGACCGAAGCTCTCGCCTCCGGCCCCATCGCTGACCACGTGAAAGCGGTCTGGACGGCGGTGATGGACAAGAATCGGTTCTATCACGACAAGATTTTCCGCGGGATCATTTTGGCTCAAGGCGGCGTTCCGGATTGGCTGGAAATTCCGCAGGCGGAAGTGGACGCCAAGCGGCAAGCGGCCATGGAGAAGCGCCAGGCTCGAACGGCCGAACTGGACGCCGTTGTTCGCAAGGCGCTCGAACTGAAGCCGCACCAGTTTGATGTTGTGCCTGTGAAGAAGTGATGCTGGCTAGTTGAACCGCGAAGAATGGCAGGGTTCGGGGACGGCAGGGTTCAGGGGTCAGGGGTCAGGGATCAGTGAAGGCCTTTACCCCGGACCCTGAACCCTGAACCCTGAACCCTGAACCCTAAACCCTAAAAATAAAGTTGCGTTCTTAAGGAGAGTCCAATGTTACGGAAAGCCTCGGCTTTTGTGCTCGTCTTCGCCGTCAGTATTTGCGCTTTGTCCAATCCGTCATGTGCCGCACAGGAAAAGGAGCCAATCAAGATCGGCGCAATCTTCGCCGTCACCGGTGGTGCCTCTTTCTTAGGCGGCCCGGAAGCGAAGACATCGGAAATGATGATCGAGGACATTAACGCGAAGGGCGGAGTGCTCGGCCGCCCGTTGCAGTTGGTGATCAAGAACAGCGAAGGCAGCCCCGAAAAAGCCGTCGCGTTTGCGAAACAGCTCATCGAAGAAGACAAAGTCGTCGCGATCATCGGCCCATCGACCAGCGGCGAATCGCTGCAGATCAAGGGCCTGTGCCAGAAAGCGGAGATACCGCTGGTCTCCTGCGCGGCCGCTGAACTGATCGTCAATCCGATCGCGTCGTTTGTCTTCAAGACACCCCAGAACGACAGCTTCGCGGCGGAAAAAATCTGCGCAAAAATCAAGGCCTCGAAGCTGACGAAAGTCGGCATCGTTTCAGCCAACGACGGCTTCGGCAAAGCCGGCCGTGCGCAGTTGCAGAAGCTCGCGCCCAACGCCGGCCTGCAGATCGTCGCCGACGAGGTCTACGAAAAGGACGCCACCGATCTGACGGCAGTCATCACGAAGCTCAAAGCCGCCGGCGCTGAAGTCGTCGTCAACTGGTCCGTCGTGCCGGCGCAGTCCATCATCGCCAAAAACATGAAGCAGCTTGCATTCAATGCGCCGCTCTATCAGAGCCACGGGTTTGGCAACATCAAGTACGTCGAAGCCGCAGGCGCGGCTGCCGAAGGCATTTGCTTCCCCTGCGGCCGGCTGCTCATCGCCGAAGCCCTTCCTGAAAACCACCCGCAGAGGTCGCTGCTGGTCAGCTACAAGCAATCCTACGAAAAGCGCTTCGGCGAAGCCGTGAGTACCTTCGGCGGCCACGCATACGACGCGATCCTCCTGGTCACCGCCGGCCTGAAGAAAGCCGGCGCCGCCGACCGCGCCAAACTGCGGGACGCGCTGGAGATGCTGCAAGGCGTGATTGGCACCGCCGGAACGTTCAACCTGTCCGCGACCGATCACAACGGCCTGACGATCGACGCCTTCGACATGCTCACGGTCAAGGATGGCAAGTTTGTTCCGTGCGAAAAGTAGAACGGCAGGGTTCAGGGTTCAGGGTCCAGGGTTCAGTGAAGGCTTTCACCCCAAACCCGCCGTCCCTGAACCCCGAACCCTGAACCCTGAACCCCGAACCCTAAGTTTATGACCCTCGATGTTTTCGCTCAATACCTGATCACCGGCGTCTGCGTCGGCTGCATCTACGCGATCGTCGCGATCGGCTTCAACATCATCTACAACACGACAGGCATCATCAATTTCGCACAAGGCGAATTTGTCATGTGCGGCGGCATGACAGCCCTCGCATTCTACCAATGGCTGCCGCTGCCGCTGGCTGTCGTCGCGGCGGTGGTTGTGACCATGCTGCTGGGAGCCGCCATCGAGTTCCTCTTCATCCGCTGGCTGTCGCGGCCGACCGTGCTGCGAACCATCATCATCACGATCGGCATCTCGATTCTGATTCGCGAAGCCGCGTGGCACATTTGGGGCAATCAGGTCCGCGCCTTGCCGCCGTTCAGTGGCGACGAGACGTCTTCGCTGGTGATTCTGGGCGCGCATGTCACGCCGCAGAAAATCTGGGTGCTGGCGACCTGCGCCGCTCTGGTCGCCGCGTTAGGCTTTTTCTTCTCGTATTCTCTGCTGGGCAAGATGATGCGCGCGTGCGCCGCCAATCGCAACGCGGCAGCGCTCTGCGGAATCAACACGCGTAATCTGGTCACGTTCGCGTTCATGCTCAGCGCAGGCTTGGGCGCATTGGCCGGCTGCGTGATCTCTCCGGTGACTCAGACGACGTACGATATTGGACCGGGATTAGCGGTGAAGGGCTTCACAGTCGCCATTCTTGGCGGAATGGGCAGCAGCGGCGCCGCGGTTGCCGCTGGTATCTTGCTCGGAGTGGTCGAAGCGTTTTGCACGCACTACATGCCGCTGGCTTTCAAGGACGCACTCGCACTCGGTCTGTTGCTGCTCATTTTGTTTGTTCGGCCGCACGGTTTGTTTGGCAATCGAGCGCTGGCTCAGCTTAAGGAGTGCTAACGGGCACGGATTTGAACCGCAAAGGCTCAAAGACGCAAAGAAGAGCTCTTATCTAATACCGTTCTTTGCGCCTTCGCGTCTTTGCAGTTCAACACCACGAACGATAACCGGCATGAAGAACTGGCGCAGATATCTCGGAATCGTTTCGCTGCTGCTCGCCGTAGTGGCCGTGCAGCAGTATGCCAGTTCCACGCAACAAGGCTTCCTGCTGACGCCGCTGACGATGTCCGCCTACTACGCTCTGGTGGTGCTGGGCTTGTGCGTGCTCATGGGTTATGCGGGGCAAGTTTCGCTAGGCCATGCGGCCTTCTTTGCCATCGGCGGATATACCTCCGCGGCGCTGACGACCTGCAATTTGTCGGCGTTTGCGAAGCAGCCGTTCCTCGCCGTGCTGACGCGCTGGGGCGTGTTGCTCGAAGGCGAAAATATATTTCTGGAAAAGACGCTCTCCGTTCATCCGTGGGCGGCAGCCGTGATCGCCATTCTGCTGGCGGTGAGCATCGCATGCATTCTCGGCGGCCCAATCTTGCGATTGAAAGGCCACTACCTCGCGATGGCCACGCTGGGCTTCGGCATGATCGTGCGCACGGTCGTGCTGGCCGTCGAATGCCTTGGCGGCGCGGATGGGATCGCCGATGTCCCGCCCTTTCCACTTTTCGCGAAGTTCAGCATCAACAGCGACCTGTCGGCAAAGATTTCGAATTACTACGTCGCGTGGATTGTCGTCGCCGCGGCCATGCTGCTGCTGCTGAACCTGATCGATTCGCGCGCGGGGCGAGCGATGCGCGCCATCCACGGCGCTGAAGAAGCCGCCGCCGCGATGGGCGTCAACACGAGCGTCTACAAGCTCAAGGCGTTGGTGGTCAGCGCGGCGCTGGCCGCGCTCGCGGGCGTGCTGATGACGCACTACAACGGGGGCATTGGCCCTTCGGAAGCCGGGGTCATGAAGTCGATCCGCTACGTCGCCATTGTCGCCGTCGGTGGCATGGCGAATCTGGCGGGCGCGCTGCTTGCAGCCGTGGTTCTGAACTATCTCTCGCTGCGTGGAACGTTCGGCACCTATGACGATGCGGTTTTTGGCGCGGTGCTCATCGGCGTGATGATCTTCGCGCCGGATGGTCTCTTGCGCCTGGGCTTGTTCAGCCGGCTGAAGAACGTGCTGCCTTTCCTGCGGCCCGCAAAGACGGAGGCTTCCGCTTGATGCCAATTCTGGCCGTTGAAGCCGTCCATCGCCGCTTTGGCGGCCTGCACGCGGTCAACGACGTCAGCTTCGTCGTGGAGCCGTCGGTCATCAAGGCGCTCATCGGTCCAAACGGCGCGGGCAAGACAACGCTGTTTAATCTGATCGCCGGCAGCCTGCCCGTCGAATCCGGCCGCATCACGTTTCAGAGCACGGCGATTCACGGCCGCAAGCCTCACCAGATCGCGACGCTCGGCATCTCAAGAACATTCCAGAACATCCGGCTCTTCCCCGGAATGACCGTGCTGGAAAACGTGATGATCGGGTGCCACGCGCGGACCAGCGCCGGGTTCCTCGCCGGCATGTCGTGCGCTCCGTGGACGTGGCGCGAAGAAAATCGCATTCGCGAGCGGGCGCTTACCGAACTGAACTTTGTCGGCATCGCAGAGCTTGCGGAGAGCGTCGCCAGCAGCCTCTCTTTTGGTCACCAGCGCGCCGTCGAACTGGCGCGGGCCCTGGCCTGCGAACCGAAGCTGCTGCTCCTCGACGAACCCGCGTCCGGACTAAACACGCACGAAACGGAAGCCTTGGGACGGTTGATCCGCCGCATTCGGGATCGCGGAATCACCGTGTTGCTGGTCGAGCACGACATGTCGTTGGTGATGGATATCTGCGACGAAATCGTCGTGCTGAATTCGGGCGTGAAGGTCGCCGAAGGCACGCCGCAGGCGATCCAAAACAACGAAGAGGTTGTTCGCGTGTATCTCGGGGCTGAAGATGCTGACGATCCGAAATCTTGAATCCGGCTATGGAGCGCTGCGCGTGCTCAAGGGCATGTCGCTGCACGTCAGCGCCGGCGAGATCGTCACGCTCATCGGCGCGAACGGCGCCGGCAAGACGACGCTGCTGAGCACCATCTGCGGGCTGCTCCCGGCGCGCGATGGCCAGATTCTGTTCGATGGCCGCGATGTGTGCGGCTTGCGGCCCGAAGCCATCGTCCGCTTGGGCTGCGCGCTCGTGCCAGAAGGCCGTCAACTCTTCGGCCCAATGACCGTTCACGAAAACCTCGTGCTCGGTGCATGCGCGCAGTTCCGGCGCGGTGTTTCGCAAAAGGAGATTGAGAGCGACCTGTCGCGCGTGCACACGCTCTTCCCGAAGTTGAAGGAACGCAGCGCGCAACTGGCCGGTACGCTTTCCGGCGGCGAGCAGCAGATGGTGGCTATCGGCCGGGCGCTGATGTCGCGTCCGCGGCTGGTCATGATGGACGAACCTTCGACGGGGCTGGCGCCGCTGGTTGTAAAGGAAATTCTGCGCGCCATCTCGCTTTTGCGGGACAGCGGGACTACGGTGTTGCTGGTCGAACAAAACGCGCGCGCCGCGCTGGGCATCGCCGATCGCGGCTACGTTATCGAAACGGGACAGATTGTCGTTGAAGGCACCGCGGCCGATCTGCTGCACAATCGGGATGTGCAGCGGGCGTATCTCGGCCGGGAATACCGATCGATCGCCGACGAAAGGTAAACAGCCATGGCCATCTACGACGAAAAACACGAGAAGATGCCGAGGCTCGAACTGCGCCAGTTGCAGATCGAGCGATTGCAGTCCACGCTCAACCGCGTCTGCCGGAACGTCGCTTTCTATCGGCGAATGTTCGAACAACACCGCATTGAACCCGAACGCATCAAGAGTATCGAAGCGCTCCAGCAGGTTCCCTTCACTACCAAAGAAGACCTGCGCCGCTGCTACCCCTACGACATGTTCGCCGTCCCGCTGCGTGACGTGGTCCGAATCCAATCCACCTCCGGCACCACCGGCAAGCCCATCGGCATCGGCTACACCGAAAACGATCTGCGCCACTGGACGGAACTGATGGCGCGAGTTCTTTCCGCCGCCGATGTCACGCACCACGACTGCGTACAGGTCGCTTTCCAGTACAGCTTGTTTACGGGCGGATTCGGCTTCCACCAGGGCGCCGAACGCCTGAAGGCTTCTGTGATTCCCTCATCGAGCGCCGGCACGTTGCGGCGGCAGATTGAAATCATGCGTGATTTCAAAAGCACCGTCCTGTGCTGCTCGCCGTCCTATGCCGTGCGGCTGGCAACGGCGCTGGAGGAACTTGGCGAGCACCCCGAGAAGCTGCAGTTGCGCTGCGGATTGTTCGGCGCTGAACCCTGGAGCGAAAACTTGAGAGCCCAGCTTGAGGAACGCTTGCACCTGAAAGCATTCGACACCTACGGGCTCAGCGAACTGATGGGGCCCGGCGTCGCCAGCGAATGCCAGCAGCACTCAGGCCTGCACGTCAACGAAGACCACTTCATCGTGGAAGTCATCGACCCGGCCACCGGCGCGCCGCTGCGGCCCGGCGAAAAAGGCGAACTGGTCTTCACGACCATCACCCGCGAAGCCTTCCCGCTTGTGCGCTACCGCACCGGCGATATTGCCTCGCTGGACGAAACGCCCTGCGGCTGCGGAAGGACGCTCGCGCGTATCAGCCGCGTCTGTGGCCGCACCGACGACATGGTTTTCGCTCAAGGCATCAAGTTCTTCCCCTCTGAGATCGAGGATGCGCTGTTGAACGCCGAAGGCGTGACGCCGCATTTCGAGATCGAGCTGCACACATCGCACGGCGAAGACATTGTCGAGATTCGCGCTGAACTGACGCCGGCTTTGGCCAGCGCGGACAAGCAAGCGCTTCTGGAAAAAGTTTCAACGGAGATTGAAACGGCGATTGGACTGAAAGCCAAGGTCGCCTTTCAGGCGCCCGGTAGCATTCCGGTTTCGGAAGGCAAAAAGGTCATTCGCATCATCGATCAGCGACGTAACTGAGGAGCAGGGTCAGGGTTCAGAGGTCAGGTTAAAGGCCTTCACTGAACCCTGCTGTTCAAGACTATCTTTCTCGCTTTCGTATGCCCAAATGGCCGCTTTGGAAAACACGCGCCCGAGAGCACATGTGCAACTCGGCCCAACGTTTGCCAAAGTACACTGCAAAGTGCTATGTGGGTAGAAGTTAGATGCATAGGGAAGGGTTGAACTTGCCCTGTTTCCTTTATGCCGCCGTGGACATTTTGTCCCACCATTTCTGTTGATTATTTTTCTGTTAACGAATATGGTAATCCCTAGCTTTTCAACAGCAACAATGTTAGTGGATTCTGGCGCAAACACTCAGTTTGTGATGTTGTACGCTGGAACAGTGCACGTCGTAGAACCTTGAGGCGGAGTGGCGTAACGGTCATCTCGGGCCAGCGCACGTTCTGCTGCGCCGTTCGTAGGTGGTGCAGCCAGCAACGTGCAGAAGCATTGAGAACTGAATAGCGAGGGTTTGGCTATGCTGCGTCGAACTAACGTCCGTTGGAGTGTTTGTGCGGTAGTTCTGCTTATCGGAGTGCTTGCGACAGCCGAGGTTCAGGCGGCCTCATATGCCTGGAACGGGAGCACCAGCACCGTCTGGAGCCAGCCGCTGAACTGGACGCCAAACGGTGTGCCGGCCAATGGGGATAGCGTCACCCTGACCAGCGCGGCCGTGCCGAACCTGCCAACAGGTCTAGACATTACACGTTCTCTTGCCGGGCTGACGTTCGACATCAACGCAACCGGGTCGATTAACATTGTCTCGCTTGGTGGCAACTCCCTGACGATCAACGCTGGCGGCGTCACGGTGCAAGCCGGCAATCATAGTATTGCCGCCAATGTCGCCTTGGGGGCTGGTCAGACTTGGACGCTTGCCACGAACCTGAGCATCAGCGGTGTGCTCAGCAGCACCGGCGCAGTAGCATTCGTCAAAGATGGCGCTGGCACACTGACGCTCAGCAACAACAACACCGTTAGCGGCACGATTGCAGTCAACAACGGTGTCCTGCAGGGCAATTGCAGCACGACAGCCAAGAACTTCGGAACGAGCGCCATTACGCTGAATGGCGGAACACTGGCGCTGCAGCCGACAGCCGCGCGCACGCTGGGCGTCACAAGCAAGTACATCGCGACGGGCGGAACCGGAAATACGCCAACCATCGATTTTGGAGGGGCCGCGATCGTCGGCAGTCCGTCCGCCCAGACCGCCGGCGTGACCAATGCCGGCGCGGTGAATACGGCCTTTAAATTCGACAACTTTCCGTTCTTCCCGGGTGGGCCAACGACGAATTTTGCGGCAGAATGGGCCGGACAACTGCAGATCAATACGCCCGGCCTTTACACCTTCGATACGAATTCCGACGATGGAAGCCGCTTGTGGGTTGACGGCATACTGCTCTGCTGCAACGACGGTGGTCACGGCGGGCAGGACGCTCGTAACATAGTGAATCTCACCAGTGGCCTGCATTATGTTCGCGTCCAATGGTGCGATGGCAACGGCGGATACATTGAGGACTTTCGCTACAATGGACCGGATACCAACAATGCTGAGGTGAACATTCCATTCTCGGTGCTGTCTATTCCAGATCCGATCGTTCTCGGGAACGCGATCACCGTCAATGGCACCTCCACCCTTCAGCTTCTCGGCGGCAACTTCACGCAAGTCGGCTTGGGCGCTTTGACGCTGAACGCCAACGCCGTGCTGAATACCGTCGGTGACGCTTCCAAGACGATTAATTTTACCGGAACCGTGCTGAATGGCGCGGCGGCAACGATGACGCTGAATGCCGGCACCAATGTGAACCCCGGGGTCATGAACAACGGCGCCAACACCGTTACATTGACCAAGAAAGGCGTGGGGGCGCTGTTCATGGACAACACGGCCTCCGCCACGACGACGACGAACACAACATTGGATATTCAGCAGGGGCGTTTGATTGTTCGACCCAGCAACGGCGCCGCGTCCGGAACAAACAACCCGCTGGGTGCCGCTACGGTGCAGCTCAATGGCGGCTCGATGGTGCTCGACACTAAAGTTAGCAACCCAACGCTCAACAACGCCATCAACGTTGTTGCGTCCAGCATGATCGAGACGTGGTACGATGCGCTTAACATCACCCTTTCTGGCGCCATCAATATCAGTAACGGCCAGACCCTGACGATCAACACTTCCGCCGGCACGCCTCAAGCGACCGGCGGCGACTTGACGCTTTCGGGCGTGATTTCCGGACAAGGCAACCTGGTAAAGAACGCATCCTATTTCGGATTCACCAACTCCCCGGGCGTACTGGTGGTCAGCAACGGCGCCAATACGTTCTCCGGCATTACGACTCAGAATATCGGAACTCTGCAGGTCACCGGCCGGCTTGGCACCAACAGCGGTGTGACGGTCAATGGTGGAACGCTGCAAATAACAACGGCGGGCACGCTGTCCAACGCCGCCTCCGCCGTCACGATCAATAGTGGCGGAACACTGCTGATCTCGAACACCGGCGCACTCGGCGCCTGGGCCACGCCGGGCAGCGTGACGCTGAATCCAGGCGGCGTCTTTACGATCGACAATACGAGCTCGAACGCCGACCGCATCCCGAATAACTGCAATCTCATCTTCAATGGCGGCACCTTCAACATGACCTCGCAGGCCGCCGCCACGTCCACCGAAACCGTCGGGAACATCACGTTCAATGGCGGAGCCAGCACAATTGCGCTGACATCGACCACCACTTTCAACTGCCAATTGACAGCTTCAGCCACGCCGGCCAATGCCAACGGTGGAACCCTCAATTTCGCCCGCACCAACGGCACGACGGGCACGGCCAACTTCTTCTTTACCGGTGGAACGGCCGGCTGGAACCAGCCCTGGGAGGCCGTCACCCAGGCTGGCACGACCGCGCCAGGAGTGTACGACGTTGCCAATGGACTCATCCAGTCCGCCGCAGCCGGCTACCGGTACACCATTGCCGGAACAGCCGTGACCCCGGCGAGTTGGGGCGCCGCCACAACATGGGATGGCGGAACTGTGGTGCCTCTCGCAACCGACAATGTCATCGTGCGCCACGTGATAACGCTCGATGGCGCCCGCACGGCGAATTCCGTCTGGTTTGATGGAAGCGTAGCCAATGGCGGGACCACCTCGCCGGAAATTCGCACAGGAACGGGTGGCCCGTTGACGGTCAGCAGCGGCTTGATTCAAGTATCCGGGGCCGCCGCTCCGACCATCAGCGCTAATGTAGATGGGAACGCTTCAGGTATGGTGGTCGATCATTTCAGCTCCGCCTCAGCCATCATCTCGGGGATCATCAACAATGCCACGAGCTTGACCAAGGGCGGTTCCGGCACGCTGCGCCTCGCGGGTAAGAACACCTATGCAGGGCCAACCACGATCACGGGTGGCGTTCTGGAAGTCGTGGGCGGACCGTTGACCACCGACAGTCCCTTGAGCACGGGCAACATCGTGCTCAATGGCGGAACGCTTAAGGTGCTGCCCGGGGCAGTTGGCAGATACGAAGGGTTGGAGGCGCGCGCGTTCAACGGTGCGGGAGTGGACTTGACCACTGACGTCGATATTGCCAGCGTCCTTCCCCCGAATGTGCCGACGTTTACTCGCGCAGCGTTTGGCCAACCGATCGATTACCCCGCCAATGCGGATGGCACCATCGCTGCCATTTACAACACCACCGTTGGCGCTGCCGCAGGGCAACTGAACGACGCATACCGGCTCATCTATTATGGCTATTTCACCACGACGGCCGCTGGCACCTATACGTTTTTCGTGTCGGCCAACGACGACCGAGGGTTCTTCTGGATCGATCTGAGCGGAAATGGAACGTTCGAGACAGCAAACAGCGAACTGATTACCGCCGTGGCGATGCCCAACGGAAATACAACGGCCAATACCGTAAACCTTGCGGCTGGCACAACGTACCGTGTCGCCTTTGGCGTTCGGGACGGCGGCGGCGGATCAGGTGTTGTCGTGCGCTTCGCGGATCCAGGGGGCTTGCTGTCCTATGTTCGCCCCTTAACGCAACCCGGGCGATGGACCTTCGACGGTGTCGGGCCCGGAAATTTCAGCGGCAACGGTGTGGTTGTTGGCTCTTTGGGCGGCACGATCGACGTGGCCGCCGGGCCAGGGGCGCGGTTCGGCGGACTGGACCTGACCGCTGGCGGGACGTTGCGCACCACCGGCAATCCAGGCACTGGCAACATTGCCGATGCGGTGCGCTTCGAAGGAACTGTGACCCTGCCCGCGGCTGGGAATGTGGCGCTGAACGTTGAGAATGCCGCAGGCAACATGGCGGACCTGGCACTCACAGGCAAGGTCACCGGCAACGGCGGCCTCACGAAGCTTGGCAATGGAACGCTCTACCTCTCCAACTCCACGAATGACTATGCCGGCACCACAAACGTCAACGTCGGCTACGTATCTGTGACGGCGAACAACGCCTTGGGTGGAACGGCCAGCGGAACTGTGGTCGCCAGCGGCGCCTGTTTGTTTTTCCCCGACGGAGTGTCGTATACAACTTCCGAGCCGCTCCTGCTGGCCGGACAAGGGCCCGGCAACGCTGCCGGCGCGCTGCGAGCGCGAGGCGGTCCGGTAACATTCAGTGGGCCGATTACCTACGCTGCCGATACGCGAATCCAAGAGGATTGTACGACCTTGACGCTTAACGGCGCAATCAACGCGGGCGCTTTTACCACTTGGTTTGAAGTTGCCACCCCGAACGGTTTTACGGGCAACATAACCATCTCCGCCCCCGGTTCATTTGCCGGTACTGGCCTGCTCCAGAAGCAGAATGCGGGGCAACTGTTCTTCACCGGCCCCAACCCCGCCTTTACCGGATACGTGTGGTGTCTGGGCGGTATTGTCCAGGCCAACGCGGCTGGCACTCTGGGCAGCCCAAGCGCGATCACGTTCTCAGCGGGAACGTTGCAGGCGACCGGCAATTCAGTGCTGTGCAGCGGATCTGCCATTACCGTCAACGGCGGCACCCTGCTGGTGTCCGGCAATGGCTCGCTGGGCGCACCCAGCAGCATCACGATGAATGCGGGGACAACGCTGAATTTTGACAACACCAGCGTCAACGCGAATCGCATCGTGGACACCTGCCCGCTCATCTTTAACACCGCGTCGTTTACGATGAGCGCGCCAGCGGCCTCCAGCATGGTAGAGACCGTCGGTCCCATCACGTTTGGCGGCCTGACCAGTACGTTGACGTTAAACCCCAACGGTGCCTTCAACTGCCAGTTGATCACCACCGCCATTCCAGCGCAGAACAATGGCGCGATCGTCAATTTCGTCCGCCCCAACCCCACGCCAGGCATTCCTTACTTCCACTTCACGCCGGGCACGCCGGCCACCAATCTGCCGTGGGCGACCGTTAATGGGGTGCCCTCGACGTATAACGGCGCCGGAACCGGCGGCTTGGGGCTGATTGCGGCGGTCGGCGGCTTCACCACGGTCAACAATGGCGATTGGGGCACCGGTTCGACCTGGAGCACCGGGACGGTGCCGACGGCTAATGATAACGTCACCGTGCGGCACGTGGTCACCTTGTCGGCCAATCAGGTGGTCAACGCGGTTTACTTCGATGGCAGCACGGTGTCTCCCGCAGTGCCGGGCACGACCTCTCCGCAGATCAACGGTGCGGGCTTGGCGCTGACGGTGGCGAGCGGACAAATCATGGTCAGCAACCCGGCCATGCCCACCATTGGCGCCAACCTGAATTTCGGAAGTTCGGAGAGTGTGATTACGCAGAACAGCACGGCGCTGATGACCATTTCAGGAGCTATCAGCAATGGTGCGCCCGCAGGCCTGGCCAAACTGGGCACCGGTCCGCTTCTCTTTAGTGGCACGACGCCGAACACCTACACCGGCACCACTACGCTGCTAGTCGGTAAGCTGATCCTCGGCAAAAGTGCCGGCGTGAACGCGATCGGCGGTGATCTCACCATCTGCACCGCCGCGAACTGGGCGAGCGCGGCGAATGGCGTCGAGTTGGCGGCCAGCGAGCAGATTCCGGATTCAGCGGTCGTACACTTCACGGGCACGGACTGGTGCGGCTTCCGGCCGAAGGGCTTCACGGAGACCGTTGCCGGATTGGACTCTCCCGCCGGTAAAGGCGTGATTGAGAATTATGGCCAGAACCAAGGTGGCCCCGCCAACAACGGCACCGTGATCGTGGGTGGGCCGGGCGTGTATTACTACAACGGCTACATCCGCGACTACGATGCTGGCGGCACAGTATCGCTGGTTAACCTGACGGTCAACGGTGGCGTCCAAGCGCTGGCCGGCGCGGTTGTAACGTATGGCGGCACCACAACAATTGGTCCGTCCGGTACGCTGCGCCTGGGCTCCCACGACGTGCTGCCCGACGGAGTCGGCAGAGGTGATGTGGTCTTGAACGGTGTTCTGGACACGTATGGCTATAACGACACGATCAACGGCCTCTCGGGCAGCGGGGTTATTGACAATACCGGTCCGACCGCGACCTGCGTGATCAGCGTCGGCGGCAACAATCGAACAACGACCTTCGCCGGGAGCATGCAGAACACCTCTGGCTGGCTAGTCTTGAGCAAAACTGGAACAGGCACGCTGACACTGACCGGCGCGAGCACCAATGGCGCGCTCAACACCCCGGTTCCAACGACCGTGAATGCTGGAACGCTTAGTTTCACGGGAAATAACCGTCTCTCGCCGTACACGTATCTGAACATGGCGAACGTGGCCGGTGCGATTGTCGATCTCAATGGTACCAGCCAGATGGTCCGCTACCTGGCTGGCGGAGGTGGAACGGGCGGCCTGATCACCAACACCAGCGCGACCCAGAGCGTCCTGACGCTCGACCAACGCAACTGCGGCGCGCCGACATTTGCCGGGACCCTGGGCGGGAATTTGCGTCTGGCGGCACAGAATTCGACGACCAAGAACACGGACGCACAAGCTTTTACGGGAACAAACACCTTCACCGGCGGAGTCCTGATCAACAACGGACATCTCCGGTTCGGCTCGGATGTCTCGATTGGGGCCGTGCCAGCGGTGTTCGATCCGGCCAACGTTACCATCCAGAACGGTGGAGCGTTCCAGAACAACAACTCGACCGTGACGACCATTGCCAATCGCGGTTTCGTGCTGGCCGCCGGAGATGCAGCATTCTATGCCGGATGGGCGCAAGCTGTGACCATCAACGGGGTGATCTCCGGACCGGGCCGCCTAGTGAAGCAGGATGCCCAGCCGTTGATTCTTAACGCCGCCAACACCTTCACCGGCGACACGCTGTTTGCCACTGCCAGCGAAGTTCGAATCGGGCATAACCTGGCGCTGCAGAACAGCACCGTCGATGGCAACGGCCAGGCCGGCCCGCTGAACGTAACCACTCCGGCTGCGGTGATCGGCGGGCTGAAGGGAACCGGTCTGACCGTCAACAATCCCGTGCAGCTTTCAATTGGGAATAACAATCAGAACACCACTTTCGGAGGAGTCTTGGCGGGCCTGGGCTCCATTATAAAGATCGGAACCGGCACGCTGACGCTCTCGGGGAATGCGAGCACGTTTACGGGCGACGCAACCATTAGCCAGGGCTCCATCATCGCCACGGGCGGATTGTTGGGCCCCAATCCCGTCACCTCCGCGCTCGGAAACCCGCAGATTGCAGGGCGGCAGATTGTTGTCGGCTCGGGAACGACCTTGCAGTTTGCAAATAACGACGTTTTCGGAAATGCCGTCTCTACGCCGAAATCCACCCTGGTCATTCAAGGCACCGCGACCACCACTGGGAGCTTCTTCAACACGTTTGGACCGGTGACCTTCAACGGCGGCACGTTGACCGGCACCAATGGCGCCAACGCCAACTACAACTTGTACTCCTTCACAGCGCCCGTCTCCGTAAGGGGCTCGGCTCCTTCGGCGATCACCGTTTTCGCCGGAACTAATAACGGGATTCATCTGCTCTCGCCCTCAGTGACATTTGACGTTGCAGACGTGACCGGCGATGCCAATCCGGACCTGACCATCTCGGCGAACATCATCAATCAGTACAACGCCGGGCCGGCTGCCGGGCCGTTGAAGACCGGCATGGGCACGCTGCTGCTCAACGGTTCCAGCACGTACACGGGCGTCACCGCCGTCAGTGGCGGCACACTGCGCCTGGGTGGCAATCTGGATACGCTGACCGGCACGACGGGCATCAACGTCACCAGTGCGACGCTTGAAGTCGACGACAGTGCCGCCACAGCGCTCCGCAACCGCATTCCGAATGCATGTCCCGTGAACCTCAGCTCGGCCATCCTGAAGATCACTGCCGGCGCGAACGTAACCTATGCTGAAAGCATTGGCGTGATGTCCCTGCTCAGCGGGAGCAGCAGCGTGATCCTCAACGCAAATGCCGCCGGCATGGACGCTCAATTGACGACGTCGAATCTCGCCTTCAGCGGCGGACTCTTGGATCTCACCCGCAACTCCGCCGGTGGGCAGAACCCGAATCTGTTCGCAACGCAGGTGAATGGCGCCGCTCCGGTCAATGGAATGTCTCTGCCGGCCGCGACCGTGAGCGGAATGCCGGCGATTTACTCCACCGCGGCCGATGACGGCGTCATCGCCTCCACTTCGGGCGGCAATATCGCCTATAGCTGGAACGCCGGCAACTGGGACGCTGCCGGCATGTGGTCTTCCGATCCGCTGGTCTACACGGCCATCGTCCCAGGACCAACGCCCACGGGAAAAGACGTCTACATCCGTCACGCGCTGACGATGAACGTCTCCGACAACGTGCGGACGCTCAACTTCCTGTCCGGCGGCACTGGCATTGCGGCCGGCGGTGGCACGCTGACGGTCAACTCGGGTGCGATTGCGGTCAGCGATCCAGCGGTGGCGCCGACCATCGCGTGCCCGGTTGTCCTCGGCGCGGGTGGAACGGTCATACAGAACAGCGCCGGCGCGCTGACGATCACCGGCGCGATCTCCAACGCGGCGACGGCCACCCCGGAAGTTCTGTATTGGCCTCTGGATGGCAACGCCAATGATTCGACGCCCAACGGCAACACTGGAGTTTTGTCGGGAGGGACATCCTGGGTTGCGGGCAAAGTTGGCGCGCAGGCGCTGCAGGTGGACGGCATCAATGGCTACGTTTCAAACGCCGCAGTCAATGGTCTGGCTGCGACGGGCAATGTGGCGCACACGATTACAGCATGGGTGAAGGTCAATGCCTACCCAGCGGTGCGATCCTGGATCGCGCTCTTTGGACCGGCCGCGAATGGCTCGCACCATTGGCTGCTGTTGCCCACCGGAGCAACCCAGCTTGGCGTGTACGGCGGGAACCAGTTGGCGCCGACTCTGCCCTTGGGTCAGTGGAAACACGTGGCCATGACGTCGGATGGCACGACGCTGCGCTGCTACATTGATGGCGTGCTCTTCGGCAGCGTGGCCGCTAATTTCAACTACCCGGCCGGAAAACCGCTTGCAGTGGGACAGCCGCAAGGCGCCGACAATTACTTCAACGGCATCGTCGATGATTTGCGCATCTATTCGCGAGCCCTCAGCAGCGCCGAAGTTGCCGCTGTGTGTGGCGGCCTGACCAAGTCCGGCCCTGGAACGCTGGTCCTTAGCCCCGGTGGGAACAACACCTATACAGGGCCGACAGTTATCGCGGCCGGCGTGCTCCAGGCCGATACTGCGGGGGCGTTGAATGCAACCAGCGGTGCCACAGTGCAGTCGGGCGCGGCACTGAACATGAACGCCAGCGTCGGTGCGGTGCCACTGTCGCTGAGCGGCAGCGGAGTTGCCAATTCGGGCGCGATCCGCAACATCGCCGGAGCCAATACCTACGGCGGCGTGGTGACGTTGAACGCGAATACGATCATCAACTCAGATGCCGGGTCGCTGACCGTCAACGGGATGATTTCGGGATCGAGTAATCTGACGATCGGCGGGGCAGGCGACGTAACTACCAACGCGCCGGTGATTCTTGGCACGGGTGGCCTGACGAAAGTGGGTAGTGGTACGCATCTGCTGGCGGGCGGCAGTTCGTACACCGGAACCACCAGCGTCAACGCGGGCACGCTGAAACTGGCGCCCCCGGCCGGCGCCCCGCCGGTTCCGGGCTATCTGGTGTGGCTGGATGCGACCGATGCGGCATCCGTGGGTGTTGCTCTGGGTTCGCCCGTAAGCCAGTGGAGTGACAAGAGCGGAGGGGCCAGGCACTTCAGCCAAGGAGTTGCGGCCAATCAGCCCATTTACACGGCAAACGCGATCTTTGGCAAGCCGGCGTTGCGGTTTGACGGCGGAGCGACAAACGCAGTCGCCGATAGACTGTATTCCGCGGCGGCGATCAGCACACAGACGGTCTTTATCGTGAACACGTCAATTACGTACGTGAATTTGCGCGGGATCTTTGGACAACACAATGCTGACTTTGGTATCCGCATGGCGAGCGCCACGGACTGGCAGCATCCCGGCAACGGCGCCGACTATACCAACCCCGGCGGCAGCGCGATGTACATCGATGGCGTTGCAGGTACCAGCTTTGGCGGCCAAGGCATCCCTCACGTGCTCACCGCCGCGCGTTCAGCAGTGTCGAGCATTCAAACAGCTATTGGCAATTACTGGAATCTTGATGGCAGAGCTTTTAACGGCGATATCGGTGAAGTGCTGATCTACGGCGGTGCTCTGACCGCTACGCAAAGACAGGCCGTCGAAGCGTATTTGATGGGCAAGTGGATGGGTGGTCTGCCGGTTGGAACCGTGCAGATTGCCTCTGGCGCGACACTCGACTTAAATGGAACGAGCCCGATTGTCGGCGCTCTCATCGGCGCGTCCGGGGCAACCATCACGAATACGTCGCTGGCCAACAACAGCACTCTGACGGCGAACCAGGCGCTCAACACGACGTTCGCCGGCATTGTTCAGGACGGGCTGACCAAGACGGCCGCTTTGACGAAATTAGGTGCCGGAACACTCATTCTCTCTGGGAATAACACGCACACCGGCGGCACGACTGTCACAGCCGGCACGCTGCAGGTCGGCAGCGGCGGCAATACCGGAACGCTGGGCGCAGCGGCCGGGGCCGTCACGGACAGCGCGGCGATCGTTTTCAATCGCAATGACAACCCAGTTGTTGGCAACGTGATTGGCGGCACCGGCACCCTGACGCAAGCCGGCAGCGGAACCGTGATCTTGACGGGCGCCAATACGTACTCTGGCGTCACGACCATCAACGCGAATGGCGCATTGCAGGTCGGCAACGGTGCGGCTGTTGGAACACTCGGCGCCGGCGCGGTCACGGACAACGGGCTGCTCATCTTCAACCGCAGCGACAACATAAGCATTGGTACGACGATCAGCGGCGCGGGCAATCTGACACAAGCGGGCGCTGGAACGGGAACGCTGATCTTGATTGCCAACAACAGCTACTTAGGTACGACCACGATCAACAATGGCGCGACGCTGCAACTGGGCGCCGGCGCCGCGGTCGGCTGGGTTGGCGCAGGACCGGTTATCGATAATGGCTTGCTGGTGGTCAACCGCAGCGACAATGTGGTGTTGTCCATCGACTTGCGCGGCACCGGCGGACTGCAGGAGACGGGCGCCGGAATCCTGACGTTGACGGGCACGAACACCTATAGCGGGACCACAACGATCGATGCAACGCGGACGCTCCAAGTCGGCAACAACGGTATTCTCGGCACGCTGGGCACCGGCCCCGTCGTGGCCAACGGCACACTGATTCTGAATCGCAGCGATTCGTTCGCAGTGACGAACGACATCAGCGGACCGGTGGGTGGAATCGTAACGAAGAGCGTGGGGCTGACGGCGACTCTCACAGGGAACAACACGAATTTCCTTGGCCCGGTCAATGTGAATGCCGGAACGCTGCAGATCGGCAACGGCGGCACGGCTGGAACGCTGGGAACTGGAACGGTCACCGTCGCGGCAAACTGCTTCCTTGCGTTCAATCGCAGCGACGCGCTTAGCGTCACGTCCACGCTTGCTGGAGCTGGCGCGGTGACCCAAGCCGGCGCCGGCACCACCAATCTCGGTGGTGGCGCGGCGAACACCTACACTGGCGCGACCACAATCAATGCCGGCACACTGCAGGTTGGGAAAGCCACGCCATGGGCCGCTGGCAGCCCGCTGACGATGAACGGCGGACGCTTGGACTTAAACAATTTCTCAGTAACTGTCGGCTCGCTTGCCGGGACCGCAGGAACGATCGATACGGGCGTGGCCGGCGCCGTCACGCTCACCGCGAACCAGGCGGGAAACACCACGTTCGCCGGGCTGATCCAGAATGGCGCCGGGACGGTGGCCCTGGCCAAACAGGCCGCGGGCATTTTGATTCTGTCCGGCAACAACACCTACGGCGGCGGCACGAATCTTTCCGGCGGCACGCTGCAGATCGGTCTTGGCGGCACAACGGGTTGGCTGGGAACGGGCAATGTCACAACGGTTGCCGGCGTAACCCTCGTCCTCAACCGCAGCGATCTGGTGACGTTGACCAATCTCGTTACCGGAGGCGGCAACCTCACTCAAGCCGGCGCCGGGACGCTCGATTTGCCGTCCACGGGGTACGTCTTTGGCGACGTCACGATCAACAATAACGGCGCGCTCGAATTTATCGGCACGTCCACGGCCACAGCCACGAATCTATACATTGGCCAGTATATCGGCGGTACGGTGAATATTTCGGGCACGGCTGCGGTGACCATCACGAACAACCTTGATGTGGGATATGTTGCGGGAGGCACACTGAACCAGACCGGCGGCACGTTGACGTGCAGCGGAGGCGCCGCCGACCATCTGATGGTTGGCTTCGCTGCGGGAGAAACCAGTTTCTACAATCTCTCGGCCGGCACGCTTTCTCTGCCCACGGCGTACCTGCGCGTGGGCTACAATGGATCTGGCGTATGCAACGTCACGGGCGGAACCATCAACTCGGGCAGCAACATCTACGTTGGAGCCAACAACGTCGCGAGCGCGATGAACATAAGCGGGGGAACCGTCAATGCGCCGTATATCGGCGTTTCGCCGGGAAACAGCAGCGGCAACACACTCAATGTCAGTGGCACAGCGGCCATTACCGTGGGCAACCTTTTTGCCGGCGAAGGCAGTGGATTTAGCGGCACAATCCAGCAGGCGGGTGGCGCCATCACGGTGAACGGCCAGGTGCGGATTGGACATTGGCCGAATAACGTCAGCACCTACACGATGACCGGCGGCACGCTGACTCTGACGGCGGTACCCGGAGCGAATCCGTTCGCGGCTGCTGAGCAAAACGGCGCGCTGTATCTGGGTGTCGACGGCACCGGCGTGATGAACCAGAGCGGTGGCACGATCACGACGCCAGCGCTCGTCTTGGACAATCGCGGCGACACGCCCGCTGGGACTGACACGTACACGATGACCGGCGGAACGCTGGTTCTGGGCTCGTGGGGCATCCAGGCCAACGCCAGCACGCAGATCAACTTGGGCGGCGGAACGGTCGCGGCCAGCGCCAGTTGGACTTCCACTCGACCCATGACGCTGACCGGCACGAACGGTAACGTGGTGTTCGATAACCGCGGCACGGCGAACGCGATTACACTAAGCGGAGTGCTGTCCGGCGCAGGCGCCTTGAACAAGACTGACAGCGTCGGTACCGGAACGCTAACGCTCGGCGGCCTTAACACATACACAGGGAATGTGACAGTCAATCGCGGCACGTTAGCGTCAACAGTGGGCAATCTCGGCGGAAACACGGCCCTTGGGCAAAACAATACCGTCACCGTGAATGCGGGAGCAACGCTCGACGTTGGCGGCGTGAACGGCACCGCCAACCAGCTTGGTGCCTCCGAAAAGAACACCGTGACGATAAATGGCGGTACGCTCAACTTCTCATTGACAGGTGCCAGCACACAGGATGGCTGCTACATGGGCACCTTGAACCTGAACGGCGCGACTGTGACGAGCACGACAGGAGCCGGTCCACGATTCGGTTATAGTCACGGGAACGGACTGGTGACCGCGACCGGGGCCGACTCAACCTGGTCGGCCCCGCTGTGGCTGGTCTTTCAGGCGGGGGTTTCGATGACCATCGATACCACCGCCAATCTCGCTATTTCCGGCATCATCAGGGACTATCCCGCCCTGACGGGCGTGCCCTTGATTAAGAACGGCACTGGGACGGTAACGCTTGCTGGAGCGAACACCTACATTGGCACGACCACCCTTAACGCCGGCACGCTGTTGGTCAACGGTTCGCTTGCCAGTGGCGCGGGAGTGACGGCCAATGGCGGCGTGTTGGGCGGGACAGGCACGATCAACGAAGCGGTATCGCTTACCGGCGCGGCAGCCACTATCAGCCCGGGCAGCCCCGTGGCCACGCCAGGCATGCTCAGTACAGGCAGCGTGGCCCTAAACGGCAACTTTACGGTTCAGTTGAACGGCTCTACGGCCGGCTCCGGCTACGATCAGCTTAAGGTAACCGGTGGAGTGAACCTGGCGGGCTGCGCGTTGAATCTGACGGTGGGCTTCGTGCCCCCTGTGGCACAGTACATCATTATCGACAACGATGGCGCCGACGCCGTCAGCGGCACCTTCACCGGACTCCCTGAGGGTGCGAGTCTCACGGTCAGCGGCCGGGACTTTACCATTAGTTATGTCGGCGGGACGGGCAATGACGTGGTGCTCACGCGCACCATTCAGTCCTACCAGTGGGCAGGCGCCGGCGGAGATGACAACTGGACGACGGGGTTGAACTGGGTCGGCGGGTTGGCGCCGGGAGTGGGCGACAGCCTGAGCTTCGGACAGGTCGGGGCCGGGCGGAAGGCCACGAGCACGAACGATTTTGCTGCTGGATCGCCCTTCAACACCATCCGCTTCACCGACTCGGGCTACACGCTCAGCGGCAACCCCATCATCCTCCGCGGCGGAGCGTTGGCGATGGACAATTCGGTGGCGGGCGTCAACACCGTCAACCTGAATTTGACGATGAGCGCCGCGTCTACAATCAACTGCGCGGCAGGCGGCACGTTGAATCTCAACGGCACGGTGAATAACGGTGGATTCCTGCTCGACTTTGCCGCTAATGGCGACATCGCCGCAAGCAAAGGCATCTCCGGCGCCGGCGGACTCACCAAGGATGGCGCGGGCACGCTCAGTCTCAGCGGCCCGGGCATCTACGGCGGAGCGACAATCATCAATGATGGTTTGCTCCGCCTGGCTGCGCCGGTCGCCGTACCGCCGGGCTACGCCGCGTACTACTCCTTTGATAGCATGGCGGGCCCGTCCAACGTCAGCAATGGTGGCTCGTTGGGCACGCTTAAGAATGGCTTGTTAAGCGGTTCGGCGGCCATTTCGCCGGCCGGCTTCCTGGGATCCTGCATGGCAGTCCCCAGCCAAACCGGTTTTATGGCGATCAACCTGACCGGCGGCCGGGGTGTCGATCTCGCCGGAGGGAACTGGACCGCATCGGCGTGGTTCAACGGCTTGTATCCCTCCGCCTCCTGGCGGACTCTCTTCCGCGGCAATGTGGCCGACCATCAGGTCATAGTCGAAACCGGCACCAGCCGCTTGGGGTGCTATGACAATGCGAGCGGCAGTTTCCGTCCGTCCGGGTACGACGTGACCGTTGGCGGCGTGACGACGGGCTGGCATCAGCTCACCGCGGTCGGCAGCGGCGGGACGACGACCATGTATATCGATGGCGTATTGGCAGGAACCTGCGACCGGCAGAGTCTGGCGGATATCTATTCCGTGGGGAATTGGGGCGGGTCGCAGGCGTTCGCCCAGTTCATCGACGAAGTCTACATCTACCAGAGCGCGCTGACGCCCGCGCAGGTGGCGCAGCTCTACACGGCCACCAACGGAAACCTGCCGCCTGGCACGACGGTCCAGATCAACGGAATCGGACGCCTCGATCTTAACGGCGCCACGCAGTCCGTCGCCTCGCTGACGGGCGCTGCGGGAACACAGGTTCTGCTGGGCGGCGGTTCGTTGACGACCGGCGCCAATAACGTCTCCACGCTTTTTGCCGGGAACATTGGCGACACGGGCGGCGGACAACTGACCAAGATCGGCACCGGCACCTTCGAGATCACCGGCAACAATACCTACACGGGCGCGACGTCCATCAACGGCGGCGTGCTGCGGATTTCCAGCGCAACGGCGATCCCCGATACGGGCGCCATAAATCTTGCAGACACGGCCGGGGTAGAACTGAACATCAACGTGCCAGCCGGAAAGACGCTCGGTTCGCTGAACGGCGGCGGGGCGCTTGGCGGCAACGTGACCCTTACCGGCGGCAATCTGACGTTGGGCGATGCGACGAACACCGCCGTCTTCAGCGGAGTGATCAGCGGACCGGCCGGTTTGATCAAGGTCGGCGCCGGCACGCAGACGCTCACTGGGCTGAACACTTTTGCCGGCGATACGACCATCAGCAACGGCACGGTCAAGCTCTCAGCGCCTGTGTCCGGAAGCGTTCTGTGGCTCGACGCGAATGACGCATCCACCATGACGGTCGCTGGCGGCAAGGTCACGCAGTGGCGGGACAAGTTGGGCGGTCCGGATCAAGTGGCTCAAGGTACCGTTGCCAACCAGCCGGCCGTAACGCCTAATGCCGTGAACGGCTTGCCGGCCGTGCATTTTACGAATCCAAACTACCTTACCAATGCCAGCAACTACGCCGCGCCGGTGACGATCTTTGCCGTGTCGCGCTATACCGGCGGCTCCAATCAGCGCGTTGTGGCTTCCGCGAGCGGCAATTGGCTGTTCGGCCACCATGGGGGGTCGATTGATCGCGCATATTTCGAAGGCTGGGTCTACCAGCCGAACGCCGGCGCGGGCACCACGCCGGCCGTCTACAGCGGGGTGATCCAAGGGGCAGGACTGAACTCGTCCTTCTATAAGAACGGGACGTTGTTGGCCGCCAACACGGGCGGAACGACCGGTTTCACCGGGCTGGAACTAGGCGGCTGGAATGGAGCTGCCGAGACATCCGATTGTGACGTCGCCGAAGTGCTGATCTACAAGCGGGTGCTGAGCGCTTCGGAACGGCAGCGCGTAGAGGCCTATCTGCTCGACAAGTGGATGGGGCAGCCGTACCTCGCCAACGTACTGCCGGCGACCAGCAACGTGCGCATCGCCGCTACTGGAAAGCTGGATCTTGGCGGCGTCACTCAGACGGTCGCCTCCATTGCCGACAGCGGTGCCAGCGGCGGGCAGATCGCCAACAGCGTGGTAGCCGTTCCGTCAATCTTAACTGTCAACGCGGGCGCCGGGACGCTTACTTACAGCGGTACGATCAGCGATGCGATATCGATAGTGAAGAACGATCCCTCAACACTGATTCTGGCCGGGGCCAATACCTACACGGGCACCACCACGCTGTCAGACGGAACCCTGCAGATCGGCAACGGGGGCACGACCGGCACGCTGGGCACCGGCGACACGACCATCAACAACAACCGAACCCTCGTCTTTGACCATGCCGTGCCAGGCACATGCACTTACGCGGGCAGGATCAGCGGCGCGGGGTCTTTGGTCAAGAACGGCAGCGGCACATTGGTGCTCGGCAATTCGAGCCGCTACACGGGCGCCACGAACATCAATGCGGGCACGCTCAGGCTGCAGAATCCTGCGCCGGCGCCGGTCGGCGGCACGGAGTTCTGGCTGGACGCGAGCGCGGCGGCCACGCTGAGCATGTCTGGCGGCAAGGTCAGCCAGTGGACTGATCGCACGTCCAATGGGATGAATGCCAATCAAGGAACGGCGGCTAGCCAGCCCACGCTGCTGTATGGCGCACTGAATGGTTTGCCGGTTGTTGATTTCGCGGCGCCGGGTTCCGGCCTGTGGATGCAGTTCAATGCCAATATTGCCGACATCCGATCGGTCTTCTGGGTTCTGAAAGGCGGCAGCTTCTTGCTGGGAAGCACGGGAGCCTACGATTTCCATCGCGGCGGGCCAGGCAACGGGACGGGTGTGACGGATAAGCTTTGGGAAGGGGCACCCAACAATTGGACGAGCGGCAACATCCGTGGTGGGCAGACGTACCTGAATGGAACGCCAGTCGACGGCACAGCGACTCCACTGCCAGCCGCGTACTCGATCGTGGATGTGATCACGGCCGGAAATGTCCAAGCCAATGCGCTTTGCAACGACAGAGGTATCGGCGCGAGGATTGGCGGACAGCAAATCGCCGAAATCGTGATCTACAACTCGGCCCTCACGGACGCTCAGCGGCGGCAGAACGAACTCTATCTTGCGTGCAAGTGGTTCGGCATCTTGCCCACGACGACGCCGGTGCGACTGCTGGCGGGCGCGACGCTGGACGTCAACGGC
>DASXUX010000044.1:0-132113 GCA_036504595.1 Planctomycetota bacterium
ATGAAAAGTTGGGGCCGCACGGGAGAACAGCAGTAGGCAGGATGCAGGAGGCGGGAGGCAGGAGCAACGGCACGGGAAACAACGTGAAAACAGAAGACGCGGAGAACGTGGATGGGGAGTGCAAGGTGGCCCCCTCACCCCGCGTTCGCTTCGCTCACGTCGGCCCTCTCCCTCGCGGGGGAGCGGGGAACCGGAGCGGCGAGCGCGACGCCCGCGATACGAACGAGGGCCGGGGAGAGAACGGCACGCAATCCGGGAGGATTGCGCCACAAACGAAGCGACCGCAGTATTTTCGGGTTCGTAATGCGGAGTGGCGGACGGAGGATGAAATTGAGGAGCGGGAACGGAGGACGAAGGAACTGCTCAAGAGGTTGCGGGCGGAGTGCAATCTGGAAGTGATGGCGCTGGAGTTGGGGTTTGCGAATGGCTCGCGGATGAAGCGGGCTTGTTTGAACGTGCTCGGCAAAACGTGGCGCGCGATTGAGAGGGGGCTCGTTGAGGACGTGGTGCGGTATTATCTCTGCGCGGAAGACAAACTGCTGCGAGAACTCGCAAGTGGGGAGGATTCTATCTTGTCGTTCTGCGCAAGGGAGCTTTATTGCGGAACGGAAGAGAAACCGGAGCCTCCGTTTTTGGATGAATGGTCGGGGCATGAACGGTTTGATCGCGAGTGGCTGGAATGGATGGCGGGAGCGTTTGGATAACTGCGAACGACGAATGCCGAACGACGAAGGCGGACGAAAGAACGGAGAACGGCAACGATAGCGATGGCGCGTAGTGCTGCGTGAACTTCAAGACTCTGGAAGATCACCGAAAGGCTTCTTGTCGCTACGCGACCCACCCGAAAGCGGACGGCTTTCGGGCGGGCCACCCTCTACAGACTAGGACTTGAGGCGTTTTTCCAGCGCGTCGAGTTCTTCGAAGAGGGGCTTCGGGACGCGGGCGCCGTAGCCGGTCAAGTGCTGGCGGATGAGCGGGGCTTCTTCCTTCCAGTCGGCCGGATCGACGCTGAGCAGTTCTTTGACGCTCTCGGGCGACAGGTCGAGGCCCTTCAGGTCGATCGAGGCGGGCGTGGGCAGCATGCCGATGGGTGATTCGGCAGCGGCGGCCTTGCCGGCGACGCGTTCGAAGATCCACTTCAACACGCGGCTGTTTTCGCCATAGCCGGGCCAGAGGAAACGGTTCGCGTCATTTTTGCGGAACCAATTGACGTAGTAGATGCGCGGGAGTTTGTCGGGGCTGGTGCGCGTGCCGATCTTGAGCCAGTGCGCGAGGTAATCGCCGATGTTGTAGCCGCAGAAGGGCAGCATCGCGAAGGGATCGCGGCGGAGCTGGCCGATCCTTCCATTCGCGGCTGCGGTGATCTCCGACGAGAGGCAGGAGGCCAGAAAGACGCCCTGCCGCCAGCTCGTGGCTTCAGTCACCAGCGGGATCACGGTCGGACGGCGGCCGCCGAAGAGCATCGCGGAAATCGGCACGCCCTTGGGGTCTTCCCATTCCTTGCCGATGACCGGACACTGCCGGGCCGGCGTGGTGAAGCGGGCGTTGGGGTGCGAAGCTTTGCGGCCGCACTTCGGGTGCCATTCGCGGCGCATCCAGTCCACCAGTTCGGGCGGCGGCGTTGGGGTCATGTCTTCCCACCACACGTCGCCGTCGGGCGTGAGAGCGCAGTTGGTGAAGATGGAGTTCTTCGCGATGGTGGCAATGGCGTTCGGGTTGGATTGAACGGAGGTTCCGGGCGCGACGCCGAAGAAGCCGGCTTCGGGGTTGATCGCGTAGAGCCGGCCATCGGGGCCGAATTTCATCCAGGCGATGTCGTCGCCGATGCATTCGACCTTCCAGCCGGGAACCGTCGGGTTGAGCATCGCCAGGTTGGTTTTGCCGCAGGCGCTGGGGAACGCGGCCGTGATGTACTTCACGTCGCCATCGGGCGAGGTCAGCTTCAAAATGAGCATGTGTTCGGCGAGCCAGCCTTCGTCGCGCGCGATCACGGACGCGATGCGCAGCGCGAAGCACTTCTTGCCCAGCAATGCATTTCCGCCGTAACCGCTGCCGTAGGACCAGATCTCGCGGGTATCGGGGAAATGGCAGATGTACTTTTGCGCGGCGTTGCAGGGCCAGGGGGCGTCGGCCTCATTCGGTTCGAGCGGTGCGCCGATCGAGTGCAGGCAGCGGACAAAGTCGCCGTTGCCGAGAACCTCCAGTACCTTCGAGCCCACGCGCGTCATCAGGTGCATGTTGCAGACGACGTAGGGCGAATCGGTGAGTTCGACGCCGATCTTGGAAATGGGCGAGCCGATCGGGCCCATGCTGTAAGGGATCACGTACAGCGTGCGGCCTTTCATCGCGCCCTTGAGGAGCTTGGAGAGCGTCGCTTTCATTTCGGTGGCGTCGCACCAGTTGTTCGTTGGGCCGGCGTCGTCTTTGTTCTTCGAACAGATGAAGGTCCGGTCTTCGACGCGCGCGACGTCCGCCGGATCGGAACGGCAATAATAGCTGTTGGGGCGTTTGGCTTCGTTCAGGCGAATGAACGTGCCGGTGTCCACCATGAGCTTGGCCATGGCGTCGTACTCTTTCTGCGAACCGTCACACCAGTAAATTTTGTCTGGAGTGCACAGTGCGGCGACGTCTTCGACCCAAGCTTGCAGTTTTTCGTTGCGCATTCCGATGCCCTGTTTTGAATGAGAATTGCCCGTTTTCGCGGATGATTCTTAGGCTACTGACGCAGGAAGCCTGAAAAAGGAAGTTTCATCCGGCTCTGAGGCGGCAGAACTTATAGCAGGCGAAAAGCTGGCCGCAACAGGTATTTCTGAAGTTTTCGCCATTTATTCCAAACGCATTTGGCGCTTGGTGTTAAACCCCCGCTTCTATTGACTATTCCAATCGTAGAAGCCTTGTCGAATGCGTTTTTTGCAGCGGAACAGTTCGGGGACGCCCGTGACGGCTTTGCTCACGGCGCTGTACTTCGACGAGCCGTGTTTGCGGGCTTCGTGCCGCGTGGGCAGTTCGCCGATTCGGTGCGGGTCCATGCCGCGGCGTACGAAGATCGGGATCAGGTAGCGGTGATCGTTGTCGATGAGCGTCAGGTCTTTGGTAAAGTTCGCTCGAATTGCGGTGAAGTTGCTTGCGGCGTCGCTGACGGGGCAGGTCATCAGCATTTGAATCAGCACGTTGCCCAGCCGCGAGATCGCAATCAAGGCTGCGGCGTGCTGCCGGCGAGTGCGGATGGCGTTGCAGAGATCGAGCCGGCCTTCTTCGACGGGCTGAATCAGCACGGGGATGTCTTCGGGTTGGTTCTGCAGGTCGGCGTCCATGGTCACGATGATGTCGCCGCTTGCGTTTCGGAAGCCGGTCTGAAAGCCGCCGGTTTGTCCGGAGCGCCGCGGATTCTGAACGGGTTTGAGGCGCGGGCGAGCGGCGGCGAGTTGCTTGAGCAGGTCCAGGCTGCCATCGGTGGAGTGATCGTCGCAAGCGACGTGTTCCCAGTCGCGGCCGCGTTTGCCGGCCCGCCAGGCTTCCATGGTTTTCTCGATGCGCTCAACCAGTTCGGGAATGTTGGCGGTTTCGTTATGGATAGGGGTGACGATCGATACACGCATTTTGCCGTTACGCGACCGCCTCCGTTTCTGCCTGAGTGACGTCTTCCGTCTCCGCTTTGGTGGGCCGGGGCATTCCGCTGACCAGATACACGATGCCACCGATGAGACTGGAGACAACAATAATGCTGAAGAACGTCAAAGAAAGCGCCAGCGCGGTATTCTTCACATCGGCGGTGCGGCCCAACTGGCCCATCAGGATCGCGCAGAAGATCGCTTCGCGCACGCCGACGCCGTTGAACGTAATCGGCAGCAGGCTGGCGATCGCCTGAAACGGAACAAGCGCGCAGAAGACCAGGGGCGAGAGCGGAATCCCCATGCCCCACGCCAGCAGGCACACGACGCCGATTTCGCTGAGCTGATAGATCAGGGAAAGCAGGAACGTCCAGGCGTATGCTCGAACCGGTTTGCGGAAGGCTTGAACGGAGTTGTGCAGACGTTCGAGCTTCACATTGAGGAAGCCCAAGCGCACGCGGCTGATTACGGCTTCGATCGCGTGGCAGAAGCTATCGCTGAAGATCGCGGCGTTCGCCGCGATCCACCCGGCCAGGAGGAAAGCGAAGATGGGCCAGATGGGGAGCGGCGGAAAGTGGTGCTTGAATACGGTCGCTTCGATCGTCGCTCGCATCGCCGTGGACGAGGCCAGCCCGATCACCAGCAGCGCGGCCAGGCCCACGTTGCGATCCATGAAGACGGACGCAAAGGCGCCGGACTTGGTGCCGGTCTGGCGGCTCATGCCGACGACGCGGATGACATCGCCGCCGATGGACGTCGGCAGGCACATGTTGAAGAACATGCCGCTGAAATAGACGGCCCACGTTTTTGGAAAGCTTGCCGGCCGCCCGCCCATGGCCGAAAGCAGCCCCCAGCGGTATGCCGACAGAGTCTGGCCGGCGAGGTTAAGCGCCAGCGCACCGAGCAAGACGAGCACCGGAGCGTCCAGCATGCGCACGAAGACGTCTCGGTTGGCCACTTCATGTTTGTTGAACAGGAACGCGACCAGTCCGACGCCTACGCACAATCGAATAACGAACTTCGCAACAGACATCTGGCCAAACCTAAAGTTCTCAGCAAACTGGAAGGACAAAACAATGGACTTCCAGACATGAAGAAGACAGACTATAGCGCAGGCAAGACCCAGTTCAAGTCGGGCCGTTGCCGTATGGGGCACTTTCCGATGCAGAGATGACTTTTTCGAGCGCGAAGCAGGAGTATTCCATGTTCGACCTCGGCACTTTCATCAAGAACACAAACGAGGAATCGCTCGAAGCCTTCAAAGGCCAGAAACGGATCCTGTCCTATCAGCAGTACCTGGAGGCCTTTATCGCCAACCCGGTGCGTATGGGCCGTTCCGCCGCGCAGTACGTCCTGGACTGTTTTGAGTTCTATGGCTCGCGCGAAGTGGAAAGCATCGGCGGAAAGTTCCTGCACTGGAACATTTTTGACGCGCCTTGGGACCGTGGCCGCAACAAGCTGATCGGGCAGGAACCGGTGCAGAACGAACTGCACCGGCACTTGCGGCGCTTCTCCGGCGGCGGCATGGCCGACAAGCTGGTGCTGCTGCATGGACCGAACGGTTCGGCAAAAAGCACGATCATCGACCTGCTCTTCCGAGGCTTGGAGAGCTACTCGCTGCAGGCCGAGGGCGCGCTCTTCCGCTTCAACTGGATCTTCACCGAGAAGACCGAAGGGAAGAACATCGGCTTTGGGGCCAGCCGCGAGGAACTGCCGCGCGACACGCTGGCGTTCCTCGAAGAAGAGCTCGTTTCGTGCAAGCTGCCGAGCCCTTTGCGCGAACCGCCGTTCTTCCTGATCCCCGTCGAGCAGCGTTCGAAGCTCCTCGACCAGCTCATCGAAGCGGCGCCGCGGGACGTGCTGCTGGCGGAACGGATGCGTGGGCCGTTCCTGCGCGAAGGGCAGCTTTCGACGCGCAACAAGCAGGTCTTCGATGCCTTGGCCAACGCCTATCGCGGCGACTGGCTGCGCGTGTTGAGGCATGTGCAGGTGGAACGCTATTTCATTTCGAAGCGCTACCGCACCGGAGCAGCGGCCATCGAGCCTCAGCAGGCCGTGGACGCCAACACCCGGCCGATGACGTTCGAACACGGCGTAGAATTGCCGCCGGTGCTGCAAGGCTTGCAGCTTATGGATCTGACCGGCGAACTGATCGAGGCCAGCGGCGGGATTGTTGAGTACTCCGATTTCTTGAAGCGCAACCTGGAGTTGAACAAGTATCTGCTCTCGACGATTGAACGCGGAAAAGTCACGCTTCCGGGCGCAGTCGAGGAGCTCAATCAGGTGATGGTCGGCACCTGCAACGAGAAGCAGCTCACGGCCTTCAAGAGCATGCCGGATTTCACCAGCTACAAGGGGCGCATCGAGCTGATTCGCGCCCCGTATCTGCTGGAGTGGCGCAAGGAGCGGGCGATCTACGCGCCGTTCCTCGAGGAACAGAGCCAGACGCGCCACGTCGCTCCGCACAGCGCCGATGTCGCGGCGTTGTGGGCGGTGATGACGCGGTTGCGGCGGCCGGATCCCGGGAATTATTCCAACGACCTGTCGAGCGTGATCCGACGCCTGACGCCGCTGGAAAAAGCCAAGCTGTACGATAGCGGCGAGACGCCGGAAGACCTGAGCACGGAAGACAAGCGGCTGCTCCGGTCGGCGCTCCCGCAGTTGCGCGACGAGCACCGCGAATCGACGGCGGAGTTCGAGGGCTTCATCTGCGCCGCGTACGAAGGCCGGCGTGGGGCGTCCGCGCGCGAGATGAAATCGCTGCTGGCCGAAGCGGCCGCTGAGCGCTCGCGCAAGTTCCTGTCGCCGCTGGCAATCTTCGAGGCGATCGAGCGGCTGTTGCGCGACCGTTCGGTGTACGATTTCCTGCGTCTGGAAAGCGACCAGGGCTATCACGATTGTGAAGCGTTCACGGAGGCCGTGCGCGACGAGTATTACAAATGGGTCTCGGTCGAAGTGTACGATTCCATGGGACTGGTCGAGGAAACGGAGTACGACCGGCGCGTGGATGACTATTTTAAGCACGTGCGCGCGTATGTGGCGAATGAGAAAGTGCGGAACACGCGCACGGGCGCGTTCGAAGACCCGAGCGTCGAGGTCATGGAAGGGCTCGAAAAGCTGATGGATTTGCGCGAGCCGGCCGATGCCTTCCGGCGCAACCTCTTTACGAAGATCGCGGCCTATTCGCTCGAACATCGCAACGAGAAGATCAACTACCATGAGATCTTCGCCGACCTGTTCGCGAACTTGCGCGACGCGTACTACCGCGACAAGTCCGAGGCCCTGGTCAATCAGGCTCAGAACGTCCTGCTCTTCGGCACGCCGGACGCGAACCTCATTCCTGCGCCGGAACGGCCGAAAGTCGAGCGCACGCTGCAAGTCATGCGCGAGAAGTACGGCTACAGCGACGACAGCGCGAAGGAAGCGATCAGCTTTGTGCTGCGGACGGTGCGGGAAAAAGAGACGAGCTGAATTCAGAACTCAAGACGCAAAATGCAAAAGTGCGGCGAGTGACGCTGACGTCTCCGAACGGAGCTCGGGCTAGGGAAAGAACAACGACGATGCGGTCATTTCCTATAGCCACCTGGAGGGTAACTCTGATATTCCTGCTCCCGATCTTTGCTTTGTTTGGTTTATTTCTATTTCTGGCAGTTGAAACACTCCGAATGTGGATTTCATTCCCTTTCGCCTCTAGCTCGATTTCCCCGTACTTTGCGCACGCTGGATTTGCAGTTCTCGAGCTGAATTTCCTACTCCCGGTTTTCGGCTTCTGGCTTCTCAAACCGCGCTTGCGGCTAGTGCACCTATCGTCACGATCTGTTGCTCTTGGCGAAGAAAGGCTGGTGATCTTCGGCATCTTCCACAAAGAGCAGGTGGACTTGCGAGAATTCAATCTCGCCGTCGGCGCTAAGTTTATCAAGCTTACGCCCAAGGCCGCAAACGGCCCGGTCATTTACACTTTTTCGAACGCTGGATTTAAGCATGCTGACTTCGATGCGCTGAAAGCTGCCCTGCAGGAATACTACAGTACTGAGACTGTACCGGAAGATGCCGGAACTTCGGAGAGATCATGACTCAGCCCCGCTGCCCCGGAACCGACCAGCGCTACTGGAAGCCGGACGATATTTCGTACCAGACGTGTCCGCACTGCGGCGCGGAAGTCGAAATCTGGAAAGACGAACCGGTGCGGCTGTGCCCGGAGTGCAAGAAAGACGTCCGCAACTGCAAGCTTGATCTTTCTTGCGCGAAATGGTGTTTGTATGCGAAGGACTGCCCGGGCGCGCAGATGGGGCCGCAATCGCCACAGATTTCTTGAACCGCAAAGGCGCGCAGGCGCAAAGAACAGCGTCACTGGTCATTTGATCATTGATGCTGTGCGGGCGTAGCGGCATGCAACTCGACCCACAGGCGAGAGAAGAAAGGGAATATCAGTTCGGGGCGCTAGTCGGTACGCTGAGCCATTCAAGCAACCGGTATCGACGGACAGCGCGAGCGTATGAGCGAGCAGGCGAAAAAACGCGGATGGTTTCAGTTGCATTTGAGTACGTGTATCGTGCTGATGTTTGTGGCGGGAGGGCTGCTTGGCGCCAACCTTTGGCCGCTAACTCATGGCCCCGACAAGCCAGAAATCAGAAACGAAATCGACCAACTCAAGTTTGACGTGGCTATGTTGCGATGGGAACTAACTGAGAGAAACGGTGGTTGGCCGTTCTCGGCATGGGGTGGCCAGGGTCGCTATGGGACGAAGCGTTGGTGGCACCTCGATCCACCGTGGCGCACGAATGGCCTGATTTGCGACGTTCTAATAGCGATTCTGCTGTTGGGCGGAACGGCAATCTTGTGTGAATGGCGCATTCGCCGTGAGGAACGTCGCCCATGACCGAGCAACCAGCCAGCATCGCAACGCGGGTTCAGCGCCGTTGGTTTCGGCGCGAAGTTTTCCGGATACATCCTGCATCCGGTGTCGTCGTGTGCCTTGTAACTCTCGTGCTGATCGCATTGAATCGTTGGGAAAGATCAACTGACGAACTGGGCTGGCCGTGGGCGTTTTGGACGTGGGACGGACATCATCAACCAGAAATGATTGCCGACATGCTGGTCGCTCTATCAATGCAGGCTTGCGCGATCGTTGGTTGCGAGTTGTTTATCCGCTACGGCGCTCAACTGAAGAAACTCCGGGTGCGGTTTTCGCTTTCGACGCTGCTCGCTCTCGTGCTGTTGATCGGGAGCGCGGGTGCGCTCTGGCTGAGGTGCGAGCGGTGGGAGCGATTCTGGGAGTGCCTCTGGCAGCATACCCGCGCCGAATACTGGTGGGGCGTGGCGTGGCTGCCGGAGTTCTGGCTCACGCTGCTGTTGGGTGGCGCTTTGGTCTGGAGCGTGTGGCGGGACAGGCGGAGTTTGTCGTGAACGGGCGCCATGCAGCGGACTGTATAGGCTGGCTAGTCAAAGGAACGTCTCAGAGGCCCTGCTCCAACCGCAAGTACAGCTTTTCAGGTAGGTCCGGCGCGCGTCGCAATCCTTCAGCACTGCTTCAAGCGCCACAAGATTGCCGTGGATATCAGAAATAATCGCGCGCAGCATTCGTTCGGCCCGCCGTTTCTCCCGTTCTCCGCGTCTCTGCGGTGAGAAGTTCATCCCCGCGCGCAGTGTTCCTCCACTTCCTCATACGCAATTTTGACCCAGCGCGTGATGCGCTTGGGTTGGTTCTCAACGGTGTGCGTGTCCTTCAGGATCATCTCCAGCGCGCCTTTGCCGGCGATGCGGAGCGTCTCGCGCAGGTCTTTGCGCACGACGTCCTCATCCATCGAGACGGAGACAAGCGCGGGGTTCGGCTTGCGGCTGAAGACGGCGCGGCCCGCGAGTTTATCGGCCATGATGGCTTGATCGGCCCACGGTGCGACGGAGACTCGGCGCAGACGCGGGACATATTTGAGCAGCAGATCGATGCGCGTGTGAACGGCTTCGCAGCAGCCGTAGCAATTCAGGCCGAACTTTTCGAGCAGCGGCAACTGGTACGGCAGAACGAATTCCTCGAACATCGCTGGCGAACAGCCGACGGTCTCCTGCGATTCGGCAAAGCCCCACAGGTCTTTCAGCCGCACGGGCGAGCCCGGCACGTAATCCTTCTGCGGCAGTTCGCGCGTGTAAGCCACGCCGCCGGAGCCCGTGTAATCGTTTTCATTCTGCTGCGTGAGCAGCCCTTCGCGTTCGGCCCACGTGATCAACCGCATCTGCTCGTCGCGCAGGAATGCCATCAGCCGCTTCAGGCCCTCGGGCTGGTCGTACGGAAAGAGCATCAGGTTTTCAATGCCGATCAGCTTGATCACGTCGCCCGTCAGCCCATTCGTCCACCAGAATCCGCCGCGGCGGCGAGGCGGCAGCAGATCGCCGAAAATCTCCGCGGCTTGAGCCATATCGCGTGCACTGGCCTCGCGATCCACAGAAAGCGAACGCGGCTTCAGACGCGATAGGTCTTTGTCGAGATTCTTCAGCGGCGGATCCCAGACGTAGCTGCCCCGGTTCGCGCCCTGGTGAAACGGCACGGGCACGCCGTAGTCGCCAATGCTCACGCGCCAGTTCAGATCGAAGTACGGCTCCAGCGTGTGATCGTCCCGGATATGCTCCCACCAGTAGATTTTCGCACGCAGGCTCCACTCCCAGTGCCGCAGCTTTTCGTCCGAGCACTGCAGAACGCTTTGCGGCAGCAGTTCGCACCACGCGCCTTCCGGAAAGCACAGCACCATGGGCCGTTCGGGTGTCAGCGCGTTGAGCTTGTGCCAGCGGGCCCTGCGCGCCGGCATGGATGGATGTTCCGCGATCTCGCGCACACGTTCGGCGAGCCCGCGCAGAGTTTTGCGGTCGGAAGCAGAAATCATAGCCGATCTCCGTGAGACCGGCGTCAGATTAATCCAGCAAGGAGAGCTGTCCAGTCAGTTGTGAGCTGTCGCATTCCCTTCTCTGCGCAACTCCGCGTCTCGGCGTCTCTGCGTTTAGATTCGGCTCACGCGTTGACGGCCTCTTTGCTCTCCACTTTCGCCGGAGCTTTCGCGGCCAGGCCGGCTTCATACGTCTTGCGGAAGGCGACGGTGATGTGGCCATAGACCAAGCCCATGACGCAAGCGATCAGTTCCGGCGTGGCAACCTGCGCGTACCAGGAATACTTCGACACATCCGCTGGTGGCTTGATGTAGGTCATCAGCGCGAAGAAGACGCCCGCGCCGACAAACCATGACGGCACGAAATCCAGGCCCGGCACTTTTTCCGCGCAGATCACCGGAACAACGACCAGGAACACGGCCAGGTACAAACCCCACGGGGTCGTTGCGCCGTTCAAGCCGCTCAACGCGCCGCCCAGTTCGAAGATCGCGATCGACGCCACAATGCCGCCGGCGTAACCAGCCAGCGTTTTGGCGCCCATCTTCGGATTGCATCCGGCCAGGAAATACATCGCCCACGCTTGAAACGAAATCCAGGTAATCAGGCCGGCTCCGATCGCTGCGGGGGTGCCGGGAATGTACGGCGTGATAAGCATCATTGTGAAGGCTTGCGCGGCAATGAAGATCGGAATGACGATGTACTGTCCGAAGCTCACGTGGGCTCCTTTCGCTAAAGGCCAGTGGGTCGAGGTGACACCGCGCTTAACTACACCCTCGCGTGCCGCTCAGCGCGCGCAAAAAAAAGAAAAGACGGCATGTCAGGCATAAAACAAACATGTTGGCGCGCCGAGACCGCCCTATCCGCGCTTGATCTCAACCCCGACGCTCTGCCCCGCCTCAAGCGTCAGCGGATGCAGATGCGCAACGCCGAAGCCGGTCAGTTCGATGCGCCGCAGCTTGAGCGTGCCGCCTGCAACAGTCAGCTTCGCTAAGAGCGTCTTTCCTTTCGGCCGCTGCTCAAAAGTGCCCCACGCGTCGCCGTTCGACCAGAACCAGCGCTGCGCCTTCTTGGCGGCGGCGAATGAAATTGCTTCTTTCACGCCCGAGTACTGGAAGCCGGTCAACGCCAGCACCGCTGCCCAGCTTGCCATCGCGCGGCCGTAGTGATGCCCGCACTCCGCTTCATCGAAGGGACTGCGCTTGCGGCCGTCGTACCTCGCGCGAATCGCGGCGATGGTTTTCAGTCCGTCGGCAAGCAAACCTTCCTGCAGCATGTGGACAGCCGCCGTGTATTCGAAGCCCGTCATTACTTCGTTGCAGTATGGGAACGGGAACTTCGGCCGGCGCCCTTTAGGATAGGTGGCCATCAGCATCGCCGATTCTTCGCACAGCGCGAACGAGCGCAGATGATTGAAGTGCGCGTAGAGATCGCTCTTGAAGTTGTGTTTCATGATGCTGCGCAGCGTGGCCTTCACGTGCTTCGGATCGAGCAGATAGCCGAGGCCGCACACGTGAGCCGTATACTGCCCAACGAGTTGGTCGATCAGACAGGCCGCGCCAAGCTGCATCTCGGGGTTTTCCAGGTCGCGCGCGCCCATACTTTCATGACGGAGCCCCGGCGCAATATCGTAACCAGTGCTGAGTGCTGAGTTCTGAGTGCTGAGTGACGCTGCGGTGCCGGAGTCCGCTTGCGACTCAGCACTTTTCTTCGGCGGCCAGATCTTCTGCTCGTAGTACTCTCCGTTGAAGAGGTTCTTGTCCACCCACCGGCTGCCTTTTTCGAAGAGTCCGCGGCACTTCTCGGCAAAAGCCCCGTCCTTCACGTGCCGCGCCATCTCTTCGCAGGCTCGCAGCGCGCCCAGATACCAGCCGCACATCTGGCCGTTCGGGCCGTAATATTCCACGTCCATCGTATTGTGCTGGCAACCTTCCATCACGCCGTCCTGGTCGGCGTCCCAGCCGCCCTCAATCCAGCAGAATTCGAGCGCCTTTTTTGCCTTCGGCCAAAGCTGTGCGAGCATCCGCTCATCGCCAGAAAGCTGCCAGTCGCGGTAGAGCTTCATCAGGCAGCCCATCTGCCCGTCTGCGGCGGCGAGTCCCCATTCCTTCGAGCGCTCCAGCGGCAGATTCACGCGGAAGCTCATGTGACCGTCGTCGCGCGTGGAGTGCGCGAACTCGATCTCGCGCATCGAACGCGACAGCGCGCCGAAAAGAAACGGCGTGGCGTGTTCGTAATTCCACACATGCGTGCAGGAACCGTGGCAGCAGCCGGCTTTATCGCCGCAGCCTTCCCACGCGAAGAAGCGCCCGTCTTCGGTGCGAAAACAGCTCTGCGAACGCAGTGTGCTGAGATTGTAGAGCGCCGCCTCCTTTACGACTGGCGGCAAATCGCTCTCGCAGAACGTCCGCACGAACGCGACGGTTTGCGCCTCAAGCTGCGCCAGTTTCTGAGCCGCTTCTTCGGCCGCATCCCAAGCGTCACCGTAGACGGTCGCATAATAGTTTCCGACGCGGTCGCAGGAGCCATCGGCGCAGCAGGGCTGCGCGCCGTCCTCTGGCTTCTTCTTCGGCGTCCAGGTCTGCCGGTTCGGGAAATGCCAGGCGAGTATGAACGTGATTGCGGTCTGCTCCCGCGGGGCGAGTTTGGCGCGCACGGCGAGGGAAGCGGTCGGATTGTCCACGCCGCCAGCGTCGCGATTGTCGAGCGCACCGTCGGCGGAAAAATCGTCCCAGAAATCGAGCAGCGAATTGCCCCAGCTCAACTTCGACCACGCGGTGCGGTAGGTGACGCCTTTGGTCGCGGTCGTCGTCAGCACAATCGTTCCGTACTGCTCAGAGTCCGGCTTCACGCCGGCTGAACGCATGGCGATGCCGCATAAATCGGCATCTTCGTGAATTTCGTTGACGTTTCCCGCGGGTTTGCCGTTGCTGCCATCACTGCCGATGAAGTTTTCCAGGCTGCCGCAGACCGCAACCGTCAGCGGCTTGTTTGTCTTGTTCGTCAGAATAAAGCGCAGAATCGCGACCGGCATTCCGCTGGCGTCAGCGTCGGTGGGAATCAGCGGATTGAATGCCTGCAACCGCACATTCACCGGTACGTCAGGATCGGACAGCAGCACCTGGCCCAGCGGATATGCCGCTTCAAAGGAGCAGTTCCGGAAACGCGGCAGGCTGTGATTCGGCACGGCCGAACCAAATCCACCTTCGTATTGCCAGCTTTCGAGCGGTCCTTCGAGCGCGCGCGCAACCGCCGCGCCGCCTTGCGGCTTTGCCCAGAGCGCGAAGAACGCGTTCTTCGGCGAAAAGCCTTTCGCCGGCCGGTTGACGATCTCCCAATCGCGCAGATCGCCGCGCCCGCCGAGCGAGACCGTGCCTGTCCCGATTCCGCCGAGCGGAAGAGCGATTTTTCCGAGGTTATTGCGGTCGTATCTGGTCAGGACGGGCCAAGGGGGAGTCCTTAGCT
The DNA here is from genome assembly GCA_036504595.1 of Planctomycetota bacterium. Lineage (GTDB taxonomy): Bacteria > Planctomycetota > SZUA-567 > H5-PLA8 > H5-PLA8 > DASXUX01. The sequence goes on from DASXUX010000044.1 coordinate 13,950, forward strand.
GGGGCATATGGTTCTCCAGGATTGTTTTCTCGCATGCGCCGTAGGCAGTATGCAGCGGCAGTAGGCAGGAAGAATTGACCGACGTTCACGCTCCTGCTTACCGCCTACTGCCGCTGCCTACTTTCGTTCAGATCACTTCCAAGTAGTCCTTATCTGGCAACTGCGGGAACGGCGCCGCCGGCAGCGTCTGGTACCAGTACGCGACGCTCGAAATGTCGTCCTGGTTGGGCAGGTAGCGCCCGCCGCTGCGCCAGCCGAGCGCCTGAATCGTCACGCGCAGGTCGTGCTCGAAGCGGATGGGATCAGGAATGTGCCAGCGGTACATGCTGAAACGCTGCTGCGATTGGTACAAGCCGTCGGGCTTGATCACCTGGAACATGCCAGCGTACGGCGTGGTGTATTCGCGATAGCCGCCATTCTCCTTGCCCACGTCCCAGTTGTAGCAGCCGCAGAAGTAATCTTCGGTGCCCGTGCCGCAGATCGTGGGGAATTCCTTGTCGCCGTCCATGTAGAACTTGATTTCGCCCTCGCCCCACCAGCCGGTGTTGTTCACGCCCCACGCCAGGTACGTGCCGGCGTAATGACCGCGACCTTTGACGCCGTCCACGATCGTGTAGACCTCTTTGTAGGGCAGCGGGTTGACCCGCCGGAACTGCGCGTGGAAGTACGCGGCGTCATCGGGCACGGGTGCGAGCGCGTAATTGATCTGGTAGTACCAGGTCATCTTCTCCGTGTTCATGTTCGTGAGCGTGATGCGACAGTGTTTCCGGAACGGCATGGGCCAGTAGCAGTTCAGCCCACCCTGGCCTGGGTTCACGCACACCGCCAGCGATGAAAGCTGCGCGTACTTGCCCCAACCGTTGCAGAAGAAATCGCCAACGGGACATTCAACGCTGGGCTGAGCCTGCCCGTCCCAGTAGATGCGCAGAATCGTGAAGCGCGGCACGTATGCGCCAGTCATCCACATGGATTGAATCGCGCCCGGCCCGTCGATGTCGGCGAGCGTGAACGTCTGCCCCGGTTCGATGTTGACGGACGGCGAAATCTTCCAGCCGCGCCCCAGATCGCGCGCGCAGTTGGCCCCGGTGCCTTCGGTGGCCATCGCACCTTTGCCTTTTTCGCCGGTGAAATTCTCCGCGCTGATCGAGCGCGATTTGGCGCTGGAGAGCAAATGCAGCGTGCTTAGATCGCAAAACAGTCCGTTGAACTCAGGCATGGCGGAAGCTCCTCTTGAGTGGGTGTTCGGATTCTAGCGGGAGACGCGGCGATGCAAGAAGAGGAAAAGCACGCCGCGAAAACGTGCTATAATCAAATTGCAATGGGAGGTGCGCTATGACGTACATCTGCAAGGTCAGTAACGGTGTGGTGGTACTGCCCCCCGAAGCCAAGATACAGGATGGTACAGAAGTCAAAGTGGAGACCGTTGAGCGAAAGACGTTGGCGGAGCGGTTGAAGCCGCTCATTGGCTGCATCAAAGGAATGCCATCCGATCTCGCCGCGAAACATGACGAGTACCTGCATGGGAAACGCAAATGAGGGCGATCTTTGCAGATACGTTCTACTTCATTGCGCTGCTGGACGAGGACGACGCCGACCACAGCAAGGCAGCTATGATATCTCAGAGCCGGACGGACCCGGTAGTCACAACAGAATACGTGCTCATGGAGGTGGGGGACGCGTTTCGTTTCCCGGAGACTCGTCCGAAATTCCTGCAACTGCTTGCCACGCTAGAGGCGGATGCGAATTTCACCGTATTGTCCGCCGATCGGACTCTCTTTAGACACGGCGTGGGTCTCTACAGCGAGCGCCCCGACAAAGAATGGTCTCTTACCGACTGCATTTCGTTCGCGGTCATGAAAGAGCACGACATTACCGAAGCTTTGACCGGTGATCACCACTTCGAACAAGCCGGTTTTGTAGCCCTTCTGAAGTAAAGCGCTTTGCATTCCCTAAAAACCAGTATACTGGAAGCCAAGACCAATATACCGGAGGGGTATCATGATCATCGGCGTTCCGAAAGAGATCAAGCATCAGGAGCATCGCGTGGCGCTGCTGCCGTCGGCGGCGTATCAACTGGTGAAGAACGGGCACCGCGTCCTGGTCCAGCGCCACGCGGGACTCGGAGCCGGATATCCCGACGAGGATTACACGGCGGCAGCGGCGTTCTGCTCGGCGGCGTCCCCGGAGTGCTGCCGGGCAAAGTCGTCGTCATCGGCGGCGGTGCGGCCGGAATCAACGCCGCTCGCACGGCCACGGGCTTGGGCGCGGACGTTACGATCCTGGAAGTGGACATCGAGCGCATGCGCTTTCTGGACATCACCCTGCATACTGCTCACACGCTGTACTCGAACGAATCGCACCTGCTCAGCCTGCTCTCGTCTGTCGATCTGCTGGTCGGAGCCGTGCTCGTTCCCGGCGCGAAAGCTCCCAAGCTCATCCGCCGCGACATGCTCCGCCGCATGCGCCCGAACAGCGTTTTTGTGGACATCGCCATCGACCAGGGCGGCTGTGCGGAAACGTCCCGACCCACGACGCACGACAACCCGACGTTTGTCGAGGAAGGCGTCGTGCATTACTGCGTGGCCAACATGCCGGGCGCATACGCTCGCACCGCCACGCAAGCGCTGACGAATGCGACTTCCCGATACGTGGAGATGCTCGCCGACCACGGCTTGGAAGAAGCCTGCCGGCGCATGCCTGGCTTGATCGATGGGATCAACCTCATGAACGGCCAGGTGACCTACCGCGCCGTGGCCGATGCGCATGGGTTGCCCTCGGCAAAGCCGGCGTTTGCGAAATGAAATCTACGGCACAGGCGCAAAGTTTCGGCAAATCGCAAACGATGCCGCTAAACTGACGTCCATGTTTGGCTACCTGCTCTTCTATCCCACGCTGTGGTGGAACATGGCGCTCAGCCGCGTGCTGCCGTCGCGGCGTTGGTGGGATTGGGTGGACGAAAACGTGCTGCTCGGCGCGCTGCCGACGCGCGCACATGTCGCGCTCCTCCAGCGCGAAGGCATCGGCGCGGTGATCAACACGTGCCGCGAGTACCGCGGACCGCTGGAAGAATATCGTGCGGCCGGCATCGATGAATTCTATGTGCCGATCTGTGATTTCACGCCTCCGACGTTGGAGCAGGCGCGCGCGGCGGTGGAGTTCATGGAACGGCAGATCGCCGCGGGCCGAAAGGTTTATGTGCACTGCAAAGCCGGCCGCGGTCGCAGCGCCACGCTGGTCATGTGCTATTTGATTGGCCGCGGCTACACGCCCGAGTCGTCGCAGAAGCTGCTGCTGGAGAAACGGCCGCACGTGAACCGGCATCTGGCAGCGCGTGAAGTGGTGCGGGAGTACGCCGCCGCCCATTCCAAGAGCCAAGAGCCAAGAGCCCAACGCAATCACTCTGGCGCTTGATCGCGCAGAAACTATTATACTTCTCGCATGAACGAGCCGGAACCTCACTCCAACACGCTGCTCCAGGCCCTTCGGAAGAACTTCGGCTACACGTCGTTTCGGCCGCTGCAGGAAGAGATCATTCGCGACACGCTCGCGGGAAGAGATGTCTTCGGCGTGTTGCCCACCGGCGGCGGGAAATCGCTGTGCTATCAGTTGCCGGCTCTGCTGCGGGACGGGCTGACGGTCGTCGTCTCGCCATTGATCGCCCTGATGAAGGATCAGGTCGATTCGCTGCAAGCGAACGGCGTGGCGGCGACGTTCCTGAACTCAACGCTCGAGGGCGCCGATGTGCGTCTGCGTTGTTCTGACTTATACGCCGGGCGCTGCAAGCTGCTGTACGTCGCGCCGGAGCGGCTGATGATGCCGGATTTCCTGGAGCGCTTGAAAGAATGGAACGTGACAGCGTTCGCCATCGATGAGGCACACTGCATCAGCGAATGGGGCCACGATTTCCGGCCGGAGTACCGCCAGCTTGCGCAGCTTCGCCAGCTTTTTCCAGATGTGCCGCTGGCGGCGTTTACGGCCACTGCGACCGAGCGCGTACGAAAGGATATCGTCGAACAGCTCAAGCTGCGCAAGCCAAGCCCTTACGTCGCCAGCTTCAATCGTCCGAATCTCATCTACCGGATCGTGCCCAAGGTAGACGGCGAGACGCAGGTGCTCAATTTGGTTCGCAAACGGCCGAAGGACAGCGGGATCGTCTACTGCCTAGCGCGAAAAACGACCGAGAAAGTTGCGAATTGGCTACAAGACCACGGTGTGAAGGCGCTGCCATATCACGCCGGAATGCAGCCCGAACAGCGCGCGGAGAACCAGGAGCTCTTCAGCCGCGACGAAGCTCAGGTGATCTGCGCGACGATCGCCTTCGGCATGGGCGTGAACAAACCCAACGTGCGCTTCGTCATTCACTACGACTTGCCGAAGAATATCGAAAGCTACTACCAGGAAACCGGCCGAGCCGGCCGCGACGGGCTTCCAGCCGACTGCACGCTGCTGTTCAGCGGCGGCGACGTTTCGCGGCAGATGTACTTCATCGACGATAAAACCGACCCGCACGAAGCGGAGATCGCGCGCCGGCAGCTTCGCGAGCTGGTGCGCTATGTCGAATCGGGCGGCTGCCGACGGCGTCCGCTGCTGACCTATTTCGGCGAGAACTACAAGGAACCAAAGTGTCACGCTTGCGACGCTTGCCTGGGTTCACGCGAAATGTACGACGGCACGGTCTTGGCGCAGAAATACATGTCCTGCATTTTCCGCATCCGCAAGGCGAGCCCGCAATTCGGCGCCGCGGCGCGCTACGTGGCGGACGTGCTGCGCGGGGAGTACAGCGAGGTCATCAAGAAGTGGGAGCACGAGAAGCTCTCGACCTTTGGCATCGGCAAAGACCTCTCGCGCGAGCAGTGGCTGGAGGTTGGGCGCGAGTTGGTGCGACTCGGACACATTCAGGAGCGCGAAGACGGAAACTACATGCGTGTGGAGCTCTCGCCGCAGGGACAACGCGTGCTGACAAGCGGCGAGAAGATCACGCTGACGCGAGCGATAAAGGAACCTGAACTGGAAACCCCTGTGCGCGCTACCGCGCCAAAGAAGAAGAAAGGCAAGAAACGAAGGCCGCCGGGCGAAATCGAATGCGACGAAGCGCTCTTCGAGCGGCTTCGCACGCTCCGCAAGACGCTGGCCGACGAGCGGAAAGTGCCAGCGTACATCATCTTCTCCGACGCGACGCTACGCGAGATGGCGCAGGCCTGCCCCGAAACCGACGCGGAGTTTGCGGACATCAACGGCGTGGGTGAACGAAAGCGCGAAGAGTTCGCCGGCGTCTTCCTGGCGGAGATTACGGCGTATCTGGAGAGTGAGGAATGGCTGGCCTCAGCAGAGGAGAGCGTTACAAAATCGCGTGGACACGTTGCTGACATTGACCTGGACGAGGCGCTGTTTGAGCGACTCCGCGAACTGCGAAAGGAGTTGGCCGAACAGCGCAAAGTGCCCGCGTATTTCATTTTCTCGGACGCGGTCTTGCGCAAAGTTGCCCAAGCTTGTCCCAAGACGAATGCTCAATTCGCCGAAGTTAACGGTGTGGGAGAGCAAAAGCGCATCGAGTTCGCCGCAGTTTTTTTGGCGGAAATCAGAGCACACTTGCGCGATATCCAACCTCATCTTCCCAAGGCACTTGGCGAAGCAGTCAGTGAGACGTTGAAACTTTTCGACGGCGGAATGAGCGTGCCGGAGATCGCGCAGCAGCGGGCGGCGGGCGAGAGCACCATCTGGGGGCATCTTTGCACCGCCGCCGAAAAGGGCGAGAAGATCGATCTGAACCGCTTTCTCACGATCGATCAGAAGCTCGAGATCGTGGCGGCGTTTGCCGAATGCGAAACCGAAAGCCTATACGATGTCTATGAGAAGCTGCAGCGAAAATATGCGCACGGATTGCTGCGGTTGTTCCGATCCGCCAGCAGCAAGAAGTAGGCACACTTCTCACCGCAACGGTCGCGAAATCGGGCATCCGATGGCGGCTACTGCGCGAGCGCTCAAAGCTACTTCTTCTGAATCGCTTTTGAGGCGTCCTCGCGCGTCTTCACAGCGTCGCGGACATCCTGCTTAAGCGCGTCCCGCGTGTTGATCTGCTGCTGGATGTTGTCCACGGGAGCCGAAAGCGCCGAACTCTCCTTCTTCTTCGGCTCGGGCTTGGGCGTGTCGCTGGAAGGCTCACCGCCGCCGCAACCGGCCAGCACAACGATCGCGAACGCACACGTCAGCGCAAATCGATTCACAGTTCTTCTCCCCCAGTGCAAGGCCTAATCGTGGTCACGATCGTAATGCCGTCTCTTTGACAGATCGATATCGACGTCCAGTCCTCCGCGGCGGTGCGGCGGCTCAACGATGATGGGCGGCGGCGTGATGGCGCGTTCCTCGTAGTGCCCGGGAATGACCTCGTCGCGGACGATATCGCGGTATTTCGCGGGTACCTGGTACTCTTTGTAGACCGTTTCATAGCGCGCGGGGATTTCGACTTCGCGAACGACCGTGTCGTACTTGGCCGGAACTTCGACATCGCGAAAAACGGTCGTGTATTCGGCGGGAACGCGGGTCTCGCGCCAATAGGCTTCCTGCACCACTCGAGTGACGTGCACGGGGCCAAGCCTGACCTGCTCCGTAACGGCCGGCACGAACTCCCGACCGACGCGCTCGGGTTGCACCATCACGGTTTCCTTGACTCGCTGAACCCGCGCCGGTTCCACCAGCACGCGCTCCTCTTTCTTCATGATCTGAGCCGGGTGAACGCAGACGCGTTCGGCCCGCTTTTCGATATGCGGCGGTTCCACCATGACCCGCTCAGAGCGCCGGACAACGCGATCCGGCACCCATATACGCTCGACCGCCGGCGCGGGCTGCACGATCACCGGCCTCGGCGGGCGCGGCGTACCGATGTTGATGTCCACGTCCACAGCCAGCACAGCGCCACTCGTTATCGCCACCACCAGAACGACCTGAAAAACCGCAGCGCTCGATCTCATGCGCTTATCTCCTTGGGATTGCGGCGACCGGACCTGCGGTTGCCGCGCCGTATTATATCGGCAAACTGGCGCGTGGAAGTGAATAGTTGTTGTAGTTCGTGTGGCACGGGCAGCCTTTGTTGGCTGTTGCCAAGTTGCCAAGCCATCCGCAATACACCATTTCAACGCCTGCAGAAGTTTGTTAAGCTGGCGCAAACCCTAAAGGAGCAACTCATGCGAATCGTCGATTGCCATGTGCATCTCACCGGTGAAGCGATTGCGGCTGACGTTCTGAAAGCCATGGACGCCAACGGCGTCTCGCGCACGCTGGTCATCTCGAACTGCGAACGCGTCTCGACACGTGCGATGCGCGACAATGTTCTCCGCGCAAAGAAGCTGATCGACGCCGCGCCCGACCGGCTCTCCGGACTGGCGTGGATCAGCCCGACGCTGCCCGGCGCTGCGGAACTTGCGGCCGAAGCGATCGAGTCGCTCGGCTTTTCCGGCATCAAAATCATTCCCGACCATTGGTATGCGTACGAGCCGCGCCTGGAACCGTTCTGGGACCGTATGAATTCGCTGCATGCCAGCATTCTTTTCCACACTGGCATCCTCTATGGCAACGATGACGGCTCGCGCTTCTGCCAACCGATGCACCTGGAAAAGCTCGTGAATTACCCGCACATTCGTTTTGCGATGGCGCACATCTCCTGGCCCTGGTGCGAAGAATGTCTGGCCGTCATGGGCCGCATGAAGGCTGCCGTCGGCTATCAGAAGGACGGCTGGCAAAGCTACATCGATCTGACGCCCGGCACGCCGCCGCACATCCGCCGGCAGGCCATCAGCAACGCGATCTCGTTCTGCGGCGTCGAGCGACTCATGTTCGGGACGGATAGCTCTCTACCCAGCAATCTCAACTATCAGAAAGAGATTTTGGACAGCGATCTGAAGATCTTCAAGGAGCTCGAACTGACGCCGGCGCAGCAGGAACGGATTCTTTCGGGCACAGCCGAGGAACTGTTCCCGCCGAGAAAGAAGTAGGCAGCAGCAGTCGGCAGGAGGCGGGAGCGGCGCAGTGCATCAGAACCGCGAGCGTCAGGGAGCGGCGCATTGGGGCCTGATAAGGCCCCACCTAGAGCGATCTCCGCGTTGCGCGTAGCGAACGCGCAAGCCAGTACGAAGCGACGGCGCTAGACGAGCATTCCTTTCAGGAGAGTTCACATGCGTTTGTTTTCAGCGTTGGCGGTGCTGGTCATTTGTGGAAGCGGTTGCGTCGCTGCGGAAAATGCGTGGGAGCTTGACGACTTTACCGTGATCTCCGGCCCGGCGTCGCCGCGCGTGGGCTTGGGCATTCGGCGCGAGGGCCAGAGTCTGCAAGTAGCGCTGGAAGTCGCGCCGCTCGGGGATTCTCAAATTAAGATTGAGCTCGGCGTTGCGGCAACGAAGAAGGTGGTGCTGAGCGAGAAGGACGCGAAAGCCGCCGGCGCCAACCCTACACGCTTCGTGTTCGTCATTCCGAGCGCCGATCTCGCGGCCAACGACGCCGATTGGGAAAACCTGCGCGTGGGCGTGGCAGTCGCGTGGGGCCCCGGTTACCCTCTCCCCCGCGAGGGAGAGGGGTTAGGGGTGAGGGGGCTTTCGCAGGACCGGCAGCGCGAACGGTTCCGGCACATCGGCGGTTCGCCGCACGAAGGGCTTTCGCAGAATCCAAATGACTGGCTGCCGCTGAGCCTCTCTGAGCACGCGATCGCCGTTGCCAGCCGCAAGAACCGCATCTGGATTCCGTTCGAACAGCCTTGCGACGGAAAAGCGACCATTGTCATCGAGAACGAAAAGGGCGAGCGGCTGCGCAATTTGATCGCGGGCCAGCCCGTAGCGAAGGGCGCTCAGCGCGCCGAGTGGGACGGCCTGGATGATCACAGCAGAGTCGTTGCGCCGGGGAATTATCATTGGCGTTCCATCCATCATCCGGGCGTGTGGCCGGAGTACCTATTTTCGTTCTGCAATGATGGCCAGCCGCCGTGGCGCACGGGCAGCGGGACCGATATGTGGGGGCCTGACCACAGCGTGCTTGTCGCGGCGACAGCGAACAAGGAATTCACGTTCTTGGGCGGCTGCTGCGCGGAGTCCGGCTATGCCATCGTCGCCGTCGATCACACCGGCACCAAGCGCATGCACTACAACCCGGCGATGGGCACCGGCATTGAAACCGTGGCACTCGCGGCCGACGACACTTACCTCTACGTCGCGAACGACGGTTTCGCGTGGGGCCAGCATATCGACAAGAGCAAGCCAGACTGGAAAGGCACGCAGAAGATCACGCTCTCCCGGTTTGAGATCAAGACCGGCAAGCCCGCCGATTTTGGCAAAAGCAAGTTCGCGGTGCTCAGCGAGGTCGAAGTCGGCCCGGGTTCGGCAAACAAGGAACTGAAGAAGCACAGTCTGCAGGGGATGGCGTTGGCCGGAGGCAAGCTGTGTGTTTCGGACCTCGCACACAATCGCGTGCTACTTGTGAATCCTGCGACGGGCGAAAAAACGGGTGAACTGAAACTGGAGCAGCCCGGGCCGCTGGCCGCTGCGGGCGAGAGCATCATCGCCGTCTCCGCGGGCAACATCGTGAAGCTGTCTTTGGCCAGCGCGACGGAAACGGTCGTTAAGGCTGGCGAAGCGGACGTTCGCGGCGTGGCGGTCGATGCAAGCGGACGCATCTTCGTTAGCGACGGCAAGACGCATACGGTGAAAGTCTTCAGCGCAGCCGGAAAACTTGAGAAAGAAATCGGCACGCCTGGCGGACCATACGCGGGCCCGTACGTTCCGGAACGCATGATCCATCCGCGCGGACTGGCAGTCGCGGGCAATGGGTGGCTGTGGGTCGGCGAAGAGCGCTGGGCTCCCAAACGCGTCGCAGCCTGGGATGTCAGCACTGGCAGAGTGCAGGTCGAAAAATACGGGCCGACGGCGTACGGCGCGTCGGGCGCGGGATTCGATGCCCAGGATCCCACGCGTTGGATTGGCCAAGGCGCGCTGTGGAAAGTCGATCTCGCGACGAAGATTGCCAAGTGTCAGGCGCTGCTCGAACCGGAAGGTAACTCGTTGCAGGGGATCTCGACACACTATTCGTTCGTGCATCAGGACGGCCGCACCTTTTTGATCGGCTATTCGGGCGTGACGTTTGTTTCGGAACTGAAGGCGGACGGTTCGATGAAGGCGCTGGCGATGATCGGTTCCGCGCATCGCTACTGTTTCGGCCGCGGCTGGAATCCCGCGACGGCGGTCGTCGAGGCGTTCGAGAAAGCGTATCCGCAGAAGAAGGGCAAGACGGGCGACAAAGGCCCGGGCCTGCTGTGGGTGGACAAGAACGGCGACGGCCAGATGCAGGCTGACGAAATCGAGTTCTCGACCGAAGCCGAGAATTTTGCCGGCGCGTATTGGGGCCACGATTTTCACGATCTGACGCTGCGCGTTCCGGCAACCGTGAAGGGCAAGCGCGTGCTGATTGCGCTCAAACCTGAGGGCTTCTACGCCGGCGGTGCACCCAAGTACCCGGCGCTGAACGCCGCGTGCGCATCCGGCGTGCCGATCGATCTGTCCGGAAACGAACTGGAGAGCAGCGTGGACCGGTTCGGGAACATCGTGTTCAACTCCGACCCGGAGATGAAAGCGTTCGCACCGGACGGCAGGCAATTGTGGAGCTTTCCGAATCGCTGGACGAACGTCCACGGTTCGCACAACGCGCCGCTGCCGGAGACGGGCGTGATGCAGGGCGCTCTGTTCTTCCTCGGCATGACGCCGCTGGACGACAAGAGCGATGTCTTCGTCATCAATGGGAATCATGGCCGGTTCTTTGTGCTGACCTCCGACGGGCTTTACCTGGATGAAATGTTCAAGGATGTGCGTATGGGCGGGACGCTCGACGCCTACCTGATTGGCGGCGAATGCTTCGGCGGATTCTTCGCGAAGTCCGCGACCGACGGCGCTTACTATCTGCAAAGCGGCCACACCGACTATCGCATCTTCAAGCTGCACGGGTTGGATCAGGCCAAGCGGCTGGAGGGCACGGTCGCGGTGACGCCGGAGCAAGTCGTCGCTGCCGAACGCAATCTGGCGCGCAAGGTCGCGCAGACTTCGGCGAAAAAGGACGGCGTCGTAGTTCGTTTGAAGATGCCGCCGGCCATCGATGGCAAGAGCGCTGAGTGGGCCGGTGTTCCGCCGATCAAGTGGGACAAGTCCGGGCGCTTTCCGGTAACGGTGAAAGCCGGCTACGACGCGCAAAATCTGTATCTCTCCTATGAAGTCGAAGACTCCTCGCCGTGGGTTAACAACGGCAAAGACTGGACGCTGCTGTTCAAGACGGGCGACTCGGTCGATCTGCAGCTCGCGACCAACCCCGCGGCGAATCCCGCGCGCACGCAGCCAGTGCCGGGCGATCTGCGGCTCCTGATCGCGCCGTTCCAGGGAAAGAACATCGCGGTGCTGTACAGGCATCGCGGGGCCAAAGATAACCCCGTGACATTCAACTGTCCGTGGCGCAGCGAGACGGTCGATTCGGTGAAGCAACTCGAAAAAGCGCAGATCGCGGTGGGCAAGGAAGGCGGACGCTACCGAGTTGAAGCGGCGATTGCGCTGAGCGACCTTGGCCTCAATCAACTCGACGGTAAGACGTTGAAGGCCGATTTCGGCGTGATCTATGGCGACGATGCGGGCACGATCAACATGCTGCGCTCCTACTGGTCGAACCAGGCCACCATGCTCGTCAACGATGTGCCCGGCGAAATCATGCTCAGCCCGAATCTGTGGGGAACGATCAAATTCGACAGTAGCGCGGAGTTGAAAGTGGCGAACGCTGAACCGCAAACGCCTCCAGTTACTCAGCACCCAGCACCTAGCACTCAGCACTTCGAGGTGCTCGGCAATTCAGGCGAACAAGGCGCGGCGCTGGTGCGCTTTGGCAACGTGGCGGCCTCGGCTAAAGGCCCCATCGCCGGCGGAACCGCCGCAGGCATGGGCGTGGTGTGCGATTCGAAGGGAACGCTGTGGGATCGCGGAGGCGCGGGCACGCTGAACCGCTACGCGGCTGACGGGCGTTTACTGGCGCAGTACAAAATTCCGGCGGGCGTGAGCGGCAGCGATCAGATCGCTCTGGTAGCGCCAGCCTCCGTGCCGGCCGGCACGGCCCCTGAAAAGCTCGTTCTGCAGCTTCAGAACAAGCTCTACACGCTTTCGACGAGCGCCGCGCCAGGCACTGAGCCCAAGGCGCTGAACCGCGACTCGAATTGCATCTCGCCCAGTTCGTTTAAGGGCTTGCTTGCGACGGCGCAGAAGGGCTCGGTCTTCTTACTCAATCCTGAAACGGGTGATGCGAAGGAGATCGCTGCAACAAAGGATCCGCACTTTATCGAGCTTGGGCCCGATGGCGCGCTGTACGCCGTTGTCGATGGCAAGGCGCGCAAGTTTGTGGACGGCAAGGAGGTGACCGCCGGCACGGAGGCCGGAGCCACTGGCTGGCCGAAAGGCAGCCCCGGCGAGCGGCCGCAGTATCTGGACGGCGCGTTTTATGGCCACGCGTGGCATGGCACGATTCGGCGCTTTAGTGCTACGCTGGAACCCGACCCGGGCGTGGTGCTGGGCGGCGCATCGGGCTCCTTTATCGGCCATCTGGACCAGAATTCCGAGCTGAGCAACGGCCGCGGGATGGCGAAAGTTCGCGAAAACCTGTACGCCGTCTCCGGCTTCGGCGGCACGATGCATTTGCTGCAATGGGACGGCGCGAAGCGCCAGATGGAAATTATCCGCCGCATCGGCTGCGTGCCGTTCTGCAACGGCTTGGCGCTCGACCGCGGCGGGCAAGTGTGGTGGCATTTCGGCGCGTGGAAATGGGAGGACGCGCCGGACACACCGATCAGCCAGGGCATCAACGCGCCGGAAGAAATCGGCCAGCCCGTGATGCTGGACAGCGACGTCATGGTGGCGCCCGCGTGGATGTGGGGCAAGCCGTCCTTCTATTTCGGTCCGTTGAAGGAAGAAGTCCACGTCGATCGCATCGAGAAAAACTGCGCCATGCTGCGCGGGCAGGTCGCGTCCGCCGTCTACAAGGAAAAAGACAAACTCGTGCTGCTGGCGATCGACAAGAGCGGCAAGGGCGCGTCGTTCAACATCGGTCCCGACGGCCGCTATCACTCTGACATCGGCCCGGTCACGCTTCAGACAGCGAGTCCCGTAAAGGAGTGGACCGCGCTCAGCACGAAGGACGCCACGACGCTGCTCGGCTCGGCCGATGGTGCGGTGATCGAACTGAAACTCGATGGCAAGGACTGGAAGGAAACGCGGCGCTGGAGCAATTGGGGCGACGACAAATTCGGCTCGCGTATTTTCCTCAGCGCCGACAGCGGCCGGCTCTGGGTTTCGGATTGCGACCGCCATCGCGTGCTGGTCTTCGATCCGAGTACGGGGAAGTTGCTCTGTTCGTTCGGCAAACTCGATGCCGCCGGGAACGATCTGAGCACCTTTGACAAGCCGGGCCGAATCGCGGCGCGCGGGGAACGCGCCGTGGTTCACGACGCGGGGAATCAGCGGCTGGTGAAACTGCGAATGAAGTGACTTCCAATTCGCCCGCTCCTGAAGTAAACCCTTAGCCAACACACAGGCAACGTGCCGCCGTACGCTGATGCCCTCTTCGGGCTGCGGCAGCGACACAACACTGTAGAGCCGCACGCATGAGTCCGCGCCGAGGCGCAGACACATGCGTGCCACCAAAAGGGGACTTCTCCATGACCGACAATCTCAATCGCCGCCGCTTCCTCGAAACCGCTGGAGCTGTCGCTGCCGGTGCGCTCGCGGGCGCGGCCTCTTCCGCCAAGGCCGCCGAAGAACCTGCGAAAGCTGCGGGCGGCAAAGTGAAAATCCTGGCCTTCAGCGGAAGCCATCGGAAAGGCAAGACGACGGCGGCCGCGCTGAAACTGGCGCTCGATTCGGCCGCGGCGGTGAGCCCCGAGATTGAGACCGAACTGATCGAACTCTGCGATTACAAGCTCGACTTCGTGCAACCCGGCCAGCCGTTCAAGGATGACTTCGAAAAGCTGAACGCCAAGATCACCGATCCGGCGGTCGGTGGAATTATTCTCGGCAGCCCGACGTACTTCAGCAACATGAGTTCTATGATGAAGGTCTTCATTGAACACTGGGGCGCCTATAAGAGAGGCTTTACATTGTCCAACAAAGTCGGCGGACTGCTGGCCGTCGCCGGCGCGCGCAACGGCGGGCAGGAGAATGTGATCGCGTCCATGATGGCGACGCTGCTGGGCATGGAAATGATTGTGGTCGGCGATGGCCGCCCGAGCGCTCACAACGGCGCGACCCTCCAGAACCAGAAGGACGACATCAGCACTGACGAAGCCGGCAGCAGTACCGCCAAGGCTCTCGGCAAACGCGTGGCGGAAGTGGCGCTGAAACTGGCGGGGAAGAAATAGCAGGCAGGAGGCGCAAGGCGGCAACAGCGGTGAAGCGCCATGCGGTGCCGCGGAAAAGTTGGCAATCGCTGACGCTTTCGGCTATCACAAAAGCATGAACGAGAGGGCAAGAAAATGCCAAATACTTATACCGCGATAACCAAGAAGAGCGGAGAGTGGTGGATCGGGTGGGTCGAAGAAGTGCCCGGTGTCAACTGTCAGGAGAAGACGCGCAAGAAACTCCTGGAAAGTTTGCGCGTCACATTGGCTGAAATACTTCAGTTCAACCGCGAAGAGGCGATTCGCGCAGCCGCACCGGACTATAGCGAAGAGCCTTTGACGGTATGAAGAAGACTTACCTGGTGAAGCATCTGCGCCGGCACGGATGTGTGTTTGTCCGTGAAGGTGGGCGCCACTCGTGGTGGCTCAACCCCGCGCAGAATCGCCGGTCGGCCGTCCCCCGACACAATGAGATTGTCGATCAACTCGCCAGAAAAATCTGCAAAGACCTTGGCATTCCGCCTGTTTGAACCGCCTCACTTCTTCCTATACTTCCTCAACAGCCGCAGAAACTCCCGCAGATCGCGCGGGAGTTTTGCTTCGAAACTCATTTCCTCGCCCGTCGCAGGATGTCGGAAGCTCAGCTTCCACGCGTGCAGAGGCAAGCGGTTCAGGATTACGTCCTCGCCGGCATCACTGTCCATCGAACGCAACTCAAACTCGCGGAAACGCAGCGGCGTGCGTCGGCCGTACAGCGGGTCGTAGGCCAGCGGGTGCCCGGTGCTCAGCGCGTGCACGCGAATCTGGTGCGTGCGGCCGGTCTTGGGGCTCGCGTGGATCAGCGTGTAGCCTTTGAAGCGCTCAAGCACTTTGAATTGCGTCTCGGCCGCTTTGCCTTTGAGGTCGCCTTCTTCCAGAACCACACCTTTTTTCTGCCCGAGCAACACCGGCTTCGGCCGTCCGCGCTTGTGCCAAGGCTGGCCGCTCTTTCCGGTCTTCACACCGCGCTCGTCGTCGCCGGCCTTGAGGTAAATGATGGGCCGGCGCACGATCAGGGACTGCCACGCGACTTCGCCCGTGACGATCGCCAGATACTGTTTTTGAATTTTCCGCTCCGAAAAATCCCGGATGAGCGCGTCGCGCGCGGCCGCATTCTTTGCCACGAGCATGCAGCCGCTGGTTTCCATATCCAGGCGATGAACCAGATAGAACCCCTGCTCGTCGTACGCGGCGCCCGGCGGCGGCGGGTACGCGCGGCCGAGCACATCCTCAATCGTGTCCCGGCGCGTGAAACCGCCTTGGCCTCGATGCACGGGAATCTCCGACGGCTTCGAAATCACCAGCAGGGTGTCGTCTTCATACAAACGCGGAAGCTGCCGGCCATGCGGCGTGCTCAGGCGAGTCGCGGCCGCGTCGTTCAACAAAATCTGGCCGGTCTTGGATGCTGGATCGGGAAACTCGAATTCATCGCCAACCCGGACGCGTTCCGAACCGGTCGCCATTTTTCCGTTTAGCCGGATCACCCGCTTGTGGAAAAGCGTCTTCGCCGCACGCCGGTTGATGCCTTTGACCAGGTCGCACAGCGCGCGGTCCGCGCGCCAGCCTTCGTGTTCCTTGCGCGCCTGGGCGAGGGCGAGTCGTGGGGGATGGTTAGCTTCACTCGGCATAATTCAGTGAGCCACTATACACGAGTTCTTTAGCCGCCAATTTACAATTTGAGATTTTCAATTCTCAATTTTCAATGCTGTTCATCCCTATTGCAGATTGGCCATTGAAAATTGAAAATTTCAAATTTGCGCGCCTGTGATACTCTACCACTTCTATGGACGAGAGCTTTCCCCTCGCAACGCCCGGCGCGCCGCCGAGCCTTAAGCCTGACGATGTCTTCCGGCTGCCATCCACCACGCTTTTTCTGGGACTCATGCCCGTGTTCTCCGGCCTGGCCCGCCGAGCCGACCTCGCCGCGATCTTGTCGGAAGGGCCGAATGTCGTCAGCGCGATGAAGCCGAGGGCTCGGTCGGGCGAACACCGTCCGCAAACCCAAACGTACATCGTTTACTCCGGACGCGAGACGCAGGTCCGCACCAGCCTCAGCCTGTTCGACGACGATCCTTTGTGGAGCGAAGGAGAACTGAGCAGCCTGATCAAGCGCCAGTTCGGGCCGACGGGGCTCAAGCATCTGCTGGGCGTGATGATCGCGGCAGAAGAAGCCGGTGTCTCCGGAAGCAATCTCGGCGCGTTCATTTTCGATGCCAGCCGCCATCTCGATATTCTCGGCTACTCGCGTTCGAACCGCGTCTGCGCCAAAGGCTATCACACCACCAAGCATCTACGCGAAGCTCGCGAGATCGTCACGCTGCTGTGCGGGCTGACGATCGTGCAGGAGACGCGCCTGGGCTCGCGTCGCGGCGCAACGGTGAAAGTTCGCCTGCTGCTCGACGAAGCTTCGGCCGAATCGTGGGAGGAAACGGTTGCCGATGGTCATCGCCTGAAGGAACGCATCGTTACCAACGAGAAGATTTTCCTGCGTTTCAACCCCACGCTTTTTCAGGCCGCGGCCGAGGGCAATTCCCGCACGCGCTATCTTTACACGCACCAGTTGCGCAAGCTGGCGCGCGAAAACGCCCGATCGCATGGGCTGGTGCTGACGCTGGGCGTTCATCTTCCGATCAAGTTCCGCCTCAACGGCTGCCAGCCGCTGCAGCTCAGCGCGCGAGCTTTCTTGCGCATGGCCGGCATTGCCGAAGACATGTACACGCGCTACGAGCACCTGGAGCGTATCGAGACGACGCTACGCTATATGGTCGAGCAGGGCTATATCAGCGCGTTCGAGACCGAACGCTACCGTTGCATCGGCGTTCCCGACCCCACTCCGCCCAAGCCGCGCGAGAAAAACCGGAAGAACCAGGCACAATTGGAGCTCAAGCCCGGCTCGCAGGAGCCGCCGCACGAACCCATGGAAGAGATGTGGACGGTCGAGCCGCCCGTGTTCTTGCGCGAACTCCTCCACGCCGCCGACCAGGCCGCGCTTACCACGCAGCAGCA
Source organism: Planctomycetota bacterium (assembly GCA_036504595.1). Taxonomy (GTDB): domain Bacteria; phylum Planctomycetota; class SZUA-567; order H5-PLA8; family H5-PLA8; genus DASXUX01. Next base: position 31,387 of record DASXUX010000044.1, read on the forward strand.
GCTTGGAACACTTGCGCGCACCAGCCCGCCAAAGTCCGAACGCGCCAGCCAGCCCATGTTGCCCGGCGTGGACATCACCGGCCGCCCTCCCGAACCCGGAGAGTTGCTCAAGCAAGTGCGGCAGAGCCTGCGCATGCAGCAGTCCGAACTCGCCAAACGCCTGAACGTCACCCAAGCCGCGATCTCGATGGCCGAATCCGGGCTGCGCCCGAAGATGGCTCAGCGGCTGCTGGAACTGACGCGACGATTAGCTCCGCAATAATTCTGTCCAGACGTGCTACGGCAGGTTCCGCATCGCACGAGAATCATAGCTGCTTCAACACTCGGAAATACGCTGGCTGCGTCAGAGCGTCGGGGGGAAGCGTCGCGGCAGCGGTGGTTTCTTCAAGCGCGCGGACTTCGCGCTGGAGCTGTTTGAGGGGCGCTTTTCTCGGCGCCAAGACTTGAACGCTGGCCACACCTGCCTCTCGCAGTCGCTGTTCCATCTCGGCAGAGCTTTTCACGCGCGTGGAGAGTCGCAGTTCCGCCAGACGCTTCATTAAGGCTGCGGGGGCAGATTCCCCTATCGCGGCGAGAACCGCATCCCGCTTCAGATTGCTGGCTGAAGGAATCGGGAGACCGGCAATAAGTTTTCCGCGGGCGTCTACAATTTCCAACTGCCGGCAGAGCTCCGAATTCTGAGCCGCGAGGATCTCCCAGCTTCCGGCGTCCAGCTTCGTCACCGTCTCGCCATCGTCCTTCTTTTCCGTGTGTTCGACATGCACCCGTCCGTCGCTCCACTGCTCGAAAAGCAATTCATACGCGCGCCCGCCGCTTCTGCCGGAACGCTGCAAACGTACGACCAGCTCTTTGCTCTCCGGCCAGGCGGATTCGAGCGCGTCTTCGCTAGGCTCCAACCCACAGCGCCTCAATAGCGACTGGCTGCGTTCTCGCGGCAAGTAGGCACTGGCCACCATCGCCAGCGGCCGGTCGGCTGGATTGTTCTGCACGGTCTGCGCGAGCTGCTCCTGCCACTCCTTTAGCTGCGAAAGCTGCTCGATTCGCTGCTGCAAACGAGCAATCTCCGCGTCCGCCGCCGAACCGTCCTTTACGCGCATCCATAGCCATCCGGACAGCAAAGCCACGGCGAACACCGCGGCCGCGGCGGCTGCGTAGTAGCGCCGAATCGACACGCGCATCTGAACTGCCGGACTTGCAGCGCGAGCCTCCCGCAACAGCGCCTCTTTGGCTCCAGCCGGCGGGTGGATGGACTGCGCGTGGCCTTTGATTTTCGTGCCGAGCGACGCGGAGAATGCACGAGCCTGCTGAGCTTGCCGGGCGCACGCCAGGCAATTCTCCAGATGCGCGCGAAACGCATCGAGGCTTTCGCCGCGAAGCTGGCCGTCCACGAAATCGGGCATCTGTTCAATGATCTGTTGGCAGTTCATGGCGTTCTTTCCAGGACCTGCGGAGCCAGCAACTTCCGAAGCTGCTCGCGCCCTTGGTGCAACCGCGATCGCACTGTCCCCATCGGGCAATCCAGCGCACGAGCGATCGAAGCGTAATCCATTTCCTCGTAGTAAAACATCACGAGCGTCGTACGCACGGGCTCCGAAAGCTTCTGCAGCGCCGGGCCGATATCGAGCGGCTCCTCGGGCGGTTCTGGCGCGGCTTCTTCCGTCAGATCGGATGACTCGAGCGGTTCCGGTCTGCGCCGCTTTCTTAGCAGCGTGAGAAACCGGTGCCGCAGGATCCCAATCAGCCACGTGCATATCGCCGACTGATTGCGGAACGTCGCGAACCCGCGCAAGGCTTCGAGGAACGTTTCCTGCGTCAAATCCAAAGCGTCATGATCGTCGCCGGTCATGACTCTGGCCATGCGATAGACGCGCTCATAGTGCGCGTCCACCGCTTCTGTGAAGTCAACCTGGTTGCTCACTCGGCGGTCGCATCCCCAACACCGTTCGCTCGTTTCGCGGGCGCTCGCTTCGCATCACGCGCATCATCGGCCTTGGCGTCGCCAACGTTCATGGCATTCTTGCGTGCGCGTTGTTGCACAAGGCTATCATCGTTGTTTTCGCCGGCTTTGTAGATCACCTGATCGTCTACCTTCACTTCGACATACTTCTTGCCATTGTCACTGTGGACGGATGAGCTGGAATTGCCGCCGGGACCATCGTAGACGCACTTTCCATCGACCCAGACCTTCGTGTTCGACACGCCATTTACACTGCGGCTCTCAGAACGCACCGACGTGTTGTCCACGTTGGTGAACGTCAGCGGCGGAAGGTCGCCGGGTTTCAGATCCAGGTTCGGCAGCGGCACGCGTGAAATCTCCTTCCCATCCACGCGGACCACCAGCGCTCGCTTGTCGTCTTCGCCCTCAATTTCACAAACGACGGCTCCAGCCACAGAGAGGATGGTTTTGTCATCCAGTTGCAGCCGTGAATTCATCTGCTTGCCGACTTGCTCCTGCGTGGCCTTCAGCCGCTCCTTGAACTTCTTCAGCACTTCAGTGTGCGCGGCTTCAACTTCCTTTATGGCCTTTTCGTTATTTTGAGCGGCCTGCAACGCCGCGTCCAACTTCATATCCTCTTTCGGCGCCGCAGGCGCGGGTTCTCCCGCCGCCAATACCAGCGAAGTACCAAGAACAACAGCGACGATCATCAGTTTACCCATGGTTCTAGCTCCTTGTCTGTCCGCCAATCAATCGTTCATTAGTAGCTCAGACGGATGGGAAGTTCGGCAGAAAAAGATTTTTATGGCAAAATCTTGACTCGCAGCCAATCACAGTGTATTACCACATATCAAATGTTCATTTGATGGGTAAAATGGATGCCCCAATGAAAGAAAAGCCTGACATGCTGGAAAAGCCGGAGTATGCGGTGCCCGCCGTGGACCGCATGCTCGATATCGTCGAGTTCCTGCTGGAGCACCCGCGGCCGTTCGGCGTGACGGAACTGGCCCGCGAACTGGAAGTGCCGACGAATTCCGTTTTCCGCATTCTGCGGCGGCTGGCCGAGCGCGGCTATGCCGAAGTGGATCCGGAAAGCGGAGGATATCGCTTGGGTGCGGGATTCTTTCGGCTGGGCATGCGGCTTTCGACGCGCTACGACCTGCGCCTGCGCGCGCGGCGGCATCTGGAGTGGCTGTGCCAGCAGACCGGCGAGACCGTGCAGCTTCACGTGCGCAGCAACGGACACGTGATGGTGCTGGACGTGGTCAACGCCCCGGTGGAATTCTTCCTGCAGATCGTCCTCGGCAGCCGGATGGATTATCACTGCAACGCGTTCGGCAAGTGCATCCTCGCGTTCCTCGATGAAGAGGAGGTTCGCAAGATTCTCCCGCCGCGGTTGCCTGCGCGCACGCCCAACACGATCACAACATTGCCAAGACTCTTCGAAGACTTCGCCGCGACGCGCCAGACCGGCCTGGCCTACGACTGGGAGGAGTACGCGCCCGGCATCATCTGCATCGGCGCGCCCGTGTTCGACGTGCACGGCAAGGTGATCGCCGGAGCTGGCATGACCGGCATGGCCGGCAGATTCGACAAGAGCCGCCGCAAGACCTTGGAGAAACTGGTGCTGCAAGCCGCCGCGCGCATCTCGCAAGACATGGCGTACACGGGCGATTTCTTCACAAAGCTCGGCGTCGAAATCGAGACCGTCAGTGGTCAGTAGTCCGATGCAGTTGTGGTGAGCTCGTGAGGGGAAGCCATGAAGGCCGAAGTGCTCACTTGTCTGTTGCTGACCGCGCTGCCGTTGTTTGGCGGCGATGAGCCCTTCTACCAGCGCAAAGACACGCTGGAGCAAACCCTGCTCGATGCACGCGGGAAATACCAGTCCTGGAGCACAGCGCAGAAGCAACTCCTGCCGATCGTGCGGACCTCGCCGTGGTTTGCAGCCAGCGGCACTGCGGACAAGCTCCCCATCAATCTCGCAGCGAAAGCCGCGGATGGCAACCCGGTGTGGGCTCCGCGGGAACTCAAAGACGGCGCGCTCTGCAAGCTCTCGTCTTCCGGCCAGCCCCTGTGCCTGCTGCGCACGCTGACGGCTCAAACCGATTGCCAGCTTGTCGCCGGCATCGGCGGCGGCGACAGCTTGCGCGTCCTGCTCAACGGCACGGAGGCGCTCTTGCAGGCGACGAAGTTGGAGTACGAGCGCTACGGGTGCGCGATGGTCTGGGAAGGCACGCGCGTCGATCAAGTGCTCGCGTCGCTGAAGCTGAAAGCCGGCGCCAATACACTGCTGATCGAACTCTCGCCCTCGCGCGAACCGTCGTTCTACTTCTCGTTGACGCCCGATCCGGTGCCCGCGCTGTGGCGGCAAATCCGCGCGGACTTCCCGCAGGAGAAGAACCCGCTGTTGGAACTCGCCCCCGCCAACTGGTTCGAGAAGGACGGCTGGTTCGTCGCGCAGGATACAAAGCTGGAGCAGGCGCTACTGAAGACGCTCAACGGCACTGGCGATACTCTTGAGCAGTGCATCAAGGCTTCCTTCCGCGCTAAGGCTCGCACCGACGTCGAGCGCCTTGAGCGTGCCGTCGCCGCGCTCGCGACTTCACATCCCGACTACCCGGCGCAGGAGTTCGGCAAGAGGCTCGCAGGACTGCGCGAGCGCGCGGACGCGCCGGCCAGCGAAGCGACCGCGCAGCAACTGCTTGCCGATCTTGAGCGCGCCCGCCGCGAGATGCTGGTGGACAAGAATCCGCTGCTCGCTGGTAGCGAAGTCCTGTTTGTGCGGCGCTACACCTACGACAGCCGCCACTACTACGATGACTTCATCAACGGCATCCGCGACTGGGGCGGCAACCTGGCGGTGCTCTCCTTAAAGGAGGGGACTGTTCGTGAGATTGCGCCAGCCGAGATGGCGGACGGCGTCTTTGATCGCTACGACCTGTCCTTCGACGCGAAGCGGGTTGTTTTCGGTTACCGACGGCCCAAAGCGGAAGGTTTCCGCCTCTACGAAATCGGCGTGGACGGCCGCGGCCTGCGGCAGGTCACGGTTCCGCCGGCAGACGAAGAAGCGCGCGTGAAGCGCTTCGGCAATAACGGCCACGGTTACTGGGAAACGCGCTTCGGCTACTGGACTGACGATTTGCACCCGTGTTACCTGCCCGATGGCGGGATTGCTTTTTCCTCCACACGCCTGGAGCATGAGGTCCTCTGCCACTTCGGCCGCGAACTGCCCACGACGAACCTCTTCCGCGTGAACCGCGACGGCGGTGGCCTGCGCCCGCTTTCGCACGGGGCGCTCAGCGAATTCACGACGACGCTGATGGAAGACGGCCGGCTGTTCTACAATCGCTGGGAGTACATCTACAAAGGCATCGCAGCCGTGCAACCGCTCTGGACCATGCGCCCCGATGGCAGCGCCGGCGAAGAGTTCTATGGCAACGAAATCACCAACCCCGGCGTCTTCTGGCAGCAGCGACAGGTGCCGGGCCACCCGAATCTGGCGGTCTGCATCGGCTGCGGTCATGAACCCATGGGCGTCGGACAGATCCTGCTTCTGGACTTGAGCAAAAACAAGCGCACCACCGAGCCGATCACGTCGCTGACTCCCGATGTGAAGATCGAAGGCCTGCGCGGAATTTACCATCAGCGAAACGGAAAATGGCGCGAAGACTACTGGGGCCCGCTTTACGCGGACCCGTACCCGCTCTCGGATAAGTTCTTCCTCGTCGCCTGCAATCCGGACAAGCGTTACAACGACAAGTCGGCATACGGAATCTACCTGCTCGACGTTTTCGGCAATCGCGTGCTGATCCACCGCGACGCGCAAATGTCCTGCTGGCAGCCCATGCCGCTGCGCTCGCGCACCGCACCGCCGGTGCTGCCTTCCATCGCCGAACCGAACCCGGATGCGCCGGGCGTCGTGTTCATGCGCGACGTTTATCGAGGGCTGGATGGCGTCAAGCGCGGCGCGGTGAAGTACATCCGCGTCATGGAACAGATCCCGCGCCCGTGGGCTGCGAACCTACCCGGCGACGACAACTACCCTGGGCATCTGCCGGTCGGAGCGGGCACGCACATTTGGATCGCCGTGCTGCAAGGCGTTGCGCCCGTCAACAACGACGGTTCGGCCTGTTTTGAAGTACCCTCGAAGCGCAATATTTTCCTGCAGGCGCTGGATGAGAATTTCATGGAAGTGCAGCGCATGCGCACGTTCGTGAATTTCCAGCCGGGCGAATCGCGTTCCTGCATCGGCTGCCACGAAACGCGCACCCAGGCCCCTGCCGTGGGGCAGGCTCTCCAGCCTGCCACTCCGCAATCCGGACAGCCAGCTCCACTGATGCCCCAGCCGGGCGACAGCGGCCCGCGACCGCTCTCGTACGCTCACGACGTCCAGCCCGTGCTCGACAAGCACTGTCTGCGCTGTCACAACGATCAGAAAATAGACGGCAACTTGAATCTCGGCGGCGGCCTCACCGCGATGTTCAATCGCTCGTACGACGAGATCATGTCGAAGAAACTGGTCAACGTGATTCACGAATGGGTCTATCCCGGCGGCAACGGCTGCATGGCCAACGTCGAAGCCGTCCCGCCGTACACCTATGGCTCGCACAAGAGCAAACTGGTTCAGGTGCTGCTGAAGGGCCACTACGAGTGCAAGTTGCCCAAGGAAGATTTCGCTCGGCTGGTCACGTGGATCGACTCCGGCGCGCAGTACTATGGTTCGTACTTCGGCCGCCGCAACCTGAAGAGCAAAGGGCAGCCTGATTTCCGGCCACTGCCGACGATCCAATCGGCGTGCGGGTGCGAAACGGCGCAGTAGGCAGCAGCAGGAAGCAAAAGGCAGCCGTGGACAAAAAGAGGGGTTCTCGAATGAAAGCCTTTACTGTCGCACTCATACTGGTCGCTGGTTCGCTTATGAGCGCTGCCGTCGCAGCCGATGCAACGCCCGATCTGCTCGCCCTGATCCAAGCCGAGTGGCGTCAGGAAGACAGCGTTAACGGGCCGATCGACTTCGCCGCCGCGACGGCCAAGCACATCGAAAAAACGCGCCTGCTGCTCAACGATCTCCGTAGCGGCAAATCCGCTGACTTCCTCTCGGAGGAAGGCAAGCAGCTCGACGAACTCGCGGCCGCCGCAGGCAAAGGCACCGATGAGAAACTTTATCTCGGCGTGCGAGACCTGAAGCGCCGCATCGCGCTCGCCAACCCACTCTTCCCTTCCGGACCGCTGCTCTTCTGCAAGCGCGTGCCGACCTCCTACAGCCATCTGGTGATGCAGTACTTCGGCTGGCGTGCGCGCCCGGGCGGCGGAATTTTCGTGCTGGAACAACCCGGCTACTCGCTCGCCTGTCGCGACATTCTGGGCGGAAAGCTTTCCGGCGGAAACACCATCGAGCCGCGCCTGTCGTTCGACGCCAAGCGCGTTGTGTTCTCGTGGGTCGATTGCGCGGGCAGGCCTCCTGCGGGCGTGCCACAGCAGGTGAACGAGGCCGGTCCGGACGTGGGCTATTACCACGTTTACGAGGCCACGCTCGACGGCAGTTCGCTGCGCCAAGTAACCAGCGGCCCATACGAGGATCTGATGCCCTGCTACCTGCCCGACGGCGGCATCGTGTTCTGTTCGACGCGGCGCAAGGGCTACTCTCGCTGCTTCGGCGGCCAATTCGGCAACCGCTGGCACAGTTACACGCTGCACCGCATCGGTGCCGGAGCTGGCGAAGTGCAGGCGCTCTCCTTCAACGATGTCAGCGAGTGGTTTCCGGCCGTCGGCAACGATGGCCTCATTTATTACGCGCGCTGGGACTACATCGACCGCGATGCCGTCACGCACCAGAACCTGTGGAGCGTCCGGCCCGACGGCACCAATCCGATTGCGGTGTGGGGAAACGCGGAGCCCGCGCCGCACTGTATGTTCCAAGTCCAGCCGATTCCGGGGACTGCCAAGTTCGTCTTCACCGCGTCGGCGCATCATTCGATCACGGCCGGCTCTATCGCCGTGCTCGACCCCAGCCGCGGTGTGAACGGCCACGCCGCGATTACACGCATCACGCCGGATGTGAAGTTCCCTGAGTCCGAACACTGCTCCGCGCCGAAAAACAGTTTCCTTCGCGAATACTACGCCTCGCCGTGGCCGCTTTCCGAAAAGTACTTCCTTGTCAGCTACAGCCCGCAGCCGCTGCTTCAAGAACCTGCAGCGAACGCGCCGGGAGCACTGGGTATTTACCTGCTGGATGCCTTCGGAAATCGCGAGTTGCTCTACCGCGATCCGACGATCGGAAGTGAATCGCCCATGCCGATCGCCGCGCGTTCGCTGCCGCCGGTCGTCCCCAGCCAATTGCCCAAAGCCCCGCCGCCGTATGGTGAGGTCGTGATGACCGACGTGTATCAGGGCCTGCCCGATGCGCCGCGCGGCAGCATCAAGGAACTCCGCATCGTTCAAATCTTCCCAAAGACGACGCCTGTCGCCAATGAACCGAAAATCGGTCTCGCCGGCGAAGAAAACGCGCGTGCGATTCTGGGCACCGTCCCGGTGGAGTCCGACGGCTCCGCTCGCTTCCATCTTCCGGCGCGCAAAGCAGTGCTCTTTCAGGCGCTGGACAAAGATGGTTTTGCGTACCAAACGATGCGTTCGCTGACCTATGTTCAGCCTGGAGAAAAAATATCCTGCGGCGGGTGTCATGAGCAAGCGTTGTCCGTTGTGCAGTCCAAAGAAATGCTCGCCTCGCGCAAGCCTGCCTCGGAGATCAAGCCCGGGCCGCTCGGCGGGCAGCCCTTTTCGTACAGCCGCTTCGTTCAGCCCGTGTGGGACCGTGCGTGCGTTAAATGCCACGGCGGCCAGATCGAAAACAAGGACGACCCGGCGTTGCTTGCTCTGACGCCAAACCAGAAGTCTCAAGCCGCGAACCTCGACCTGTCCGGCGCGCTCGACGCCAAGGAGAAAGGGCTGTCGCGTTCGTACGCGGCCCTGATGAAAGCCAAGGATCTGGTGCCGCGCTACGCGCAGCGCAACCAGGTCCAAATGACTCCGCCCGGCGGCAAAAACGCGGCGCTGGGCAGCCGGTTGATCAAGCTCACGCGCGACGGCCACTACGAGTGCAAACTCACGGATGTGGAAATGCGCGCGCTGGCCGCCTGGATCGACTGCAACGCGATTTTTTACGGCGTTTACCAGCCGGAGGAGCAGGCCCGGCAGTTCAAAGGCGAGGCGGTGGCGATGCCCGACGTGCAGTAAAAGTGTGTCAAGGGTTCTCCTAGGGTGTATGGAGTTCTGTGCTAGAGTCAAAACTAGCGCGATGGCCCATGGGGAAATTGACCAAATGACGCTACGCACCAAGCTCATCCTCGCCGTTGTCTGCAGTCTTTTGGTCATCTTGGGCGCCGGGATGGGCGTGTGCCTGTGGTTGACGGGGGCGTCCATCAAAGCCGAGACGCTAAGTGCGGCCAAGGTCAGCGCCGAGTCGGTCGCTGCCAGCATCGTGACGTTCGGCGAGACAGGGGATATGGACGGGTTGCGCCTGTTCCTTAAGAACATGTCCAAACAGGAAGACGTGGAGGCCGTGCAGGCGATTCGAGGAAAGCCTGTGATCGCGCAGTTCAAGGAGCGTAAGGGCGCTATAGCGCCGGACTCCGTGGAAAGCCAAGTCTTGGAGAACGGCGACGAAAAAACGCTTATTGATCCGGCCGCGCACCGCATTCGTTTTGTGATGCCAATTCGTGCCGAAAACCGCTGTCTCACCAAGTGCCATTCGGACGCGAAGGTCGGCGATATCTTTGGAGCCGTAAGCGTAACAGTACGCTCCGATCGGGCAGATAACGCACTGAACGACATCCACTGGGCGAGCATTTCAGGCCTGCTGCTTGTCGTGCTGTTCGAAGCCGCGTTGTTGGTGTTTGTGCTCAGCCAGCAAGTCATCCGCCCCGTTCGGACACTCGCCAATGAACTCTTGAGCGGGGCTAACCGGGTCTCCACGGCATCCGCCGGCCTGTTGGACGCCGGCAACCAGATCGCCGAGGGCGCCACAGAACAGGCCGCCTCGCTGGAGGAGACCTCGGCGTCGCTCGAGCAAATGTCCGCAGTGACCAGCCATAACGCGGACAATGCCCGGCAAGCCAGTACAATGGCCGCCCAGACGCGCGCCGCCGCCGAAAACGGCCACGCGGCCATGGACCGCATGCGTGCCGCTATTGGCGACATTAAGCAGTCCTCCGACCAGACCGCCAAAATCGTCAAAACGATCGACGAGATCGCCTTCCAGACAAATCTGCTCGCGCTGAATGCCGCCGTTGAAGCGGCTCGAGCCGGCGACGCTGGAAAAGGTTTCGCGGTCGTTGCCGAAGAGGTCCGCAACCTCGCGCGGCGCAGCGCCGAGGCCGCGCAGAACACGACAGACCTGATTGAGCAGTCGCAGAAACACGCGGAGCACGGCGTCGCGGTCTCCAGCGAAGTCGCTGGAATTCTGGGGCAGGTCGCCGCAGGCATCCAGAAAGTCACCGCGCTGATGACCGAAGTGTCCACAGCCAGTGACGAGCAGGCCAAGGGCATCGCGCAGGTCAGCACCGCCGTCTCGCAGATGGACCAGGTCACGCAAGCGAATGCCGCGCACGCCGCGGAATCGGCCGCCGCAAGCGAAAGACTCTCTGCCCAGGCGACGGAACTGATGCAGATCGTGCATCGGCTGACGGCTTTGGTGGGCAGCGCCGCGGAAGGCCGGACTGCCGGCAGCAGCGGGATCGGGCCTGATTCCGCAACAGCTCGCTCGGCTAAGGGATCTGTGCTGTTGCTCTCTGACCGCAATCCATCTGCCAGGCAGCGCGCGTCGCTGGAGATGCGTGACGACACTTGAAGGGGAATCTCATGGGAACTGATCGGCTGCTCGCGTCCTTGGTTCTGTTCGCGCTCTATAGTGCGGGTGCAGCCGAATCTTCCCCAGTCGCCCACTGGACCTTCGATGAAGAGAGCGGCGATACGCTCAAGGACAGCACCGCCAGCAAGTGGGACGCTGGGCTTTCGCCAGCGGACCAGGGCAGCGTACAGCGCGTGCGCGGGATCTTCGGCAACGCACTCGCCCTCACTGGCAACCATCGGCTCACACTCAACGGAAACCCGCCATTCGAAAAGTTCGAGAAGATCAGCTTCAGCGCGTGGGCGATGCCGACGGAGCTGAGCACCTACCGCGAAATGTTCCGCAAAGAAGACGGCGACCAGCGTGTGCTTTTTTCGTTCCAGGACAACGGGACCGTTCTCTCGCTGGGCCTCAACATTGGCGGCTACATCGAATGCGACGCGCGGATCGAGCCGAAAGTGGTGATGGACGGCACATGGCATCACTGCGCCGCGACGTTCGACGGCGAGTTCATGCGCGTGTACTTGGACGGTCGCGAGATCGGCTCCCTTAAGCGCCCGGGCAAGATCACCGCAGGCGGCTCCGCGCAAGCGTGCATCGGCTCCAGCAACGGTGGCGAATGCTTTCATGGCCAGCTCGACGACCTGCGCATCTACAGCGGCGCGCTCACCGCCGATGAAATCGCGGCGCTCTACAAGCAGGGCAACGCCGTCATCCTGCAGACGCTGGCCGCACAGGACGAACTGTCGCGCACGCTTTATCAGCAGGAAACAACATTCGCCGAAACGCTCTCCGCGTGCGTTAGGAAAGTCGCCGAACGCGGCACGCTGCCCGCGCGCAAGACCGCCGAAATCGTTCAACGCCGTCTGCAGGCGGACTTTCCCAAAGAGTACGACAGCTTCGTGCGCTTCACTGGAAAGACCGCCGTGCAGATGCTCATGACCAGCGACGGCTCCAGCCTGCAACGCGAAGCGCAGCGCATCGTCGGCCTGACCACCGAATACAAACCGCTCACGGAACAGCAGTGGAAGTCGCAGTCGCCCGAGCTGGCCGCGCGCTGGAAGAAAATTGAGGTCTTCGGTCAGCGCTTGCAGAAGCTGCTGGCGTCGGGCGAAGGCGCTCGCTTTTCGCCCGAGTACGTCCAACTGGTGCTCGACGCCGGGCCGAGTGTCCAGCTTCGGCCGTACGTCAGCGAGGCCGTCGCGCCGTACGTCACGCCCAGCACGCCCGAAACGAAGAACCTTTCGGCCGCCGAAGCACGCGCAGCACTCACCCGCGACTGGCTGCATCAAGCGAACAACAACATCTCGCCCGAGCGCATCCGCAACGAGATTCAATGGACGCGGCAACTCGCCACGCGCATCACGCTGAACAACTCGGGAAAGGTCGATTACACCCGCGAGATCGCCGAACTCGATCAATTGGAAAAACGGGTAGCGCCGGAGGCCGGCGCTACCGAGCTGTACTTCGCCGTGCGCGATCTGAAACGCCGCATCATGCTGAAGAACCCGGTCATCGATTTCGACCAGATGCTCTTCGTGGACATGCCCTATCCGGCCGGTTCGGAGTGGCGTCATGAAACCCGCCACCGCCTTGGCTACATGGCCGTGCCCGGCGCGCGCCTGCTGATTCTGAAAGGACTTTCGCCCGAAGGCAGCCTGAAGCAGCTCATGCCGCAGGCCCCGCTGCATGGCGCATTCTGGCGGCCGGATGTGTCGTACGATGGCACAAAGGTGCTCTTCTGCTTCAAGCCGCACAACGAAAAATCCTTCCACCTGTACGAGATCGCCGCCGACGGCTCGAATCTCGTGCAGCTCACCGACGGCCCCTACGACGACCTCGACCCCATCTATCTGCCCGACGGCAAAAACATCGTCTTCTCGACCTCGCGCGGCCACAGCTACGTGCGCTGCATGCCGCCGACGAACGCCTTCGTGCTCGCGCGTTGCGGTCTGGACGGGAAGAACATTTATCTGATCTCCTCCAACAATGAGCCCGACTATCTGCCCAGCGTGATGCACGACGGCCGCGTCGTGTACACGCGCTGGGAATACACGGACAAGCCGCTGTGGCGCGCGCAGAAACTCTGGACCGTCCATCCTGACGGCACGCAGACGAGCATGCTGTGGGGCAACCAGAGCGTCTGGCCGGACGTACTGAAAGACGCGCGGCAGATTCCCGGCAGTCGCCGCGTGATGTTCACCGGCAGCGCCCATCACGATTGGTTCGCCGGCTCGGTGGGAATTATCGACTTCGAGCGTGGCCTCAACTTCCCGCATGGGTTGACCAAAGTCACCGCCGACACGGCCTGGCCCGAATGCGGCAACGGTCCCGTCGATCCTGTCGAAAGCCCGGCGTATCACGCAAGCGGCCACTACAACGCCTACTACTCGCCCTACCCGCTCAGCGAACAGGACTTCATCGTCTCTGCCTGCCGCGGCGGAAAGTTCCTCCTTTACCTGATGGACACCGACGGCAATCGCGAACTGATCTACGAAGGCACGCACAACATTCTTCACGCCATGCCGCTCAAAGCCCGCGCCAAGCCGGCCGTCATTCCGGACATCGTCGAATGGCCCACGCCTGAAAATCGCGCCAAGCCGAAGGACGGCATCATCTACAGCGCCGACATCTACCAGGGCGCGGCGCCGGAACTGCGCGGCAAGGCGAAGTTCCTGCGCGTCATGAGCATCGACGCGAAGACCTACACCTACTGGGACCATCGCCCGTACCTGTCCACCGGCCCCGTCGTCTCCGGCGTGCAGTCCGAAGGCGTGAAGCGCCTGATCGGGACGGTTCCGATTGAGCCCGACGGTTCGGTGGCCTTCTACGCGCCGTCGGGAAAGTCGCTGCACTTCCAAATCCTCGACGATCAGCAGCGCGCTCTGCAAACCATGCGCAGCTTCGCCAACGTCATGCCCGGCGAACAGCGCGGCTGCCTGGGCTGCCACGAAATGCACAGCGCAACGGCCGACTCAAAAATCAGAACCTACGTCTTCAAAGGCGAGCCTCGCAAGATCACGCCGCCGCCGTGGGGCGAAGACACGATCAGCTACGCGCGCTACGTCCGCCCGGTCCTCGACAAACACTGCGGCAAATGCCACCAGGGCGACGGCGAAGGCCGCAAGACGCTCGACATGACCCCCAAGCCCGGCTTCCTCGACTTCGACGAACTGTACTGGACGCTCATCGGCCGCCCAAGCTGGGGCGAACCGTACAAGCAGCCCAAGACCCCGCCGCCGGGCTGGGGCTTCGCCGACATGATCATGGTCGAAGCCTACGGCAAGACCGACCCCGCCGCCTACCAGACGCCCGCGCCGATGACGCGCCTGTCGTACAAGAGCCGCCTCGTCGAACGCGCTGCGAGCGGCAAGCATCACGACGTGAAAGTCGATCCCGAAAGCCTCCTGCGCCTGACCGTCTGGGTCGATGCCATGTGCCCCTACATGGGCGACGACGAAATCCGCTGCATCCCCGACCCCGACTTCCAAGGCTGCGACTGGCTCTCCGTCAAGCCCCTGATCAAGACCGCGCCAAACGTCATCCGCCCCGGCCCCGTCGATCGCGACCCGTAGTGCGGGCGTCTCGCTCGCTAGCTCCGTCGCTGTAAAAAAGTGCACGTGTGGTGGGCGATCAGAACCGCGACCGTCAGGGAGCGGCCGCCTTCGCCTGCGCCCCCCTTATTCCTCTACTCAACGCCGTAAAAAAGTGCACCTGTGGTGGCACGCCTGTGTTCGCGCGTCTTTTGCGCGAACTCAAGCGTGCGATCAGCCTCTTCTGTCCAAACCTGCACCGTGCGTAGGACATTTCGCCGAATTGTCCCGCCGTTCCTGTCCAAAACTGCACCTGTGCATGGGGTTGCCATCGGTCTGCGCTTTTTCGATTTGCAGACCGACGCCTTCAATCAACAGACTGCCTCTTTCCCACTTGCCGTTCTGTCCAAAAACGCACATGTGCACCCTTCAGGAAACCGTGAACCCTGAACCCTGCCGTTCTTCAGTTTTCAAAGAGCAATCCGTGAAGGCAGAGTATCCCCTCTACCCCTCAAGATAGTGACGTATCAGGGCTGAAAAACTTACATGCTAATTTGCATTTTCTTTGGTTAATACATATTTTTCAGCAGCCCATCTGTCGCGCATAAATAAAAAACGCGGTAGAATTCTCCCTTATCTTCGACTCCAGAGATCGCCCACTATGCCCGACGACAACATCAAAGCCGTCCTCAAGCGCGCTGCAGCAGACCCATCCTTCATGCAGGCGCTCGTGGACAACCGCGAAGCGGCCTTGCGCGACGTGCCGTTGGAGCCGCACGAGAAACAGATGCTTCTGGCCGTGCCGGAAGAGCAACTCAGGAAAATGATTGCGGCATCAGGGAAAAGTCCGCCCCGCGTCTCCCGGATCATCGAGCTCGGTTGCGCCACCGCGCTTGTCGCGGCTGCGCTGGCAGTAGCCATACCGACACAGCTTCGAGGCATCTCGCCGGACGTCCGCGAAGAAAGCACCGCATCCAAAGCCATGCGAGCCATCGCCACCGCTGAAGCACGGTACAAAACGGAGTATGGCCGTTATGGCTCGCTCGAGGATCTGCGAAAGCATCAGCTCGAATGGCCCGACCATCCCTCCATCGAAAAGTACGTCTTTGAAATAACCGCCAGCGCCGACACCTTCGCCGCCACCGCCCGCCACAAAGAACGCCCGCAGACCCGCAAAGCCTTCGTCATCGGCCCCGATGGCGTGCTCAAAGAACTGCCGCGCGAGTAAACTCGGCCGCGTGGCGGCGTGGTTTAATCGACATGGCAACACTATTGCCCAAAAGTTTTGCGTAGATAGGTCTCAAGCGCTCGAACAACGTTGCGAGGGCCAATGCTCGTGATGTCCTGCTGGAGGAGCTTGGCCTTCTCGAATTCTTGTTCCGCGATTTTCGCGTTGATACGTAAGTGGAGATCGTAGTCCGCGTCGTGCCGCGCATCTTTCAAACTGTCGAGGTTTACGCCAATGGCTCTCACCTTGGCGTCGTCACAACCCTTCAAGTAGTCAATCAGCCTCTGGTGCGGAACCATCTTTCCCGCAGCCAAACTCGCCGACGACAACAGTCGCCTGTCCAGCGTCAGGACTTCTACTCGAAGCATCTGGTATGTTGCGTAGTAGGCACGACTCACCGCTGACCGGCAATCTGCTTCGCGCCCATTTTTGGCGAGAAGCTCTTCGGCGGTCAGCATGAACTCGCGTGGGTCCATGAGCTGTCCCTTACGTCGTCTGCCGGACGACCAGCACGGGGTAAAGCTCAGGTTTGTGCTTGCGGATCGATTCAAAAAACACGGCCGCCGCGTCCATGAACGCGCGCGCGGGCATCGAGTTCCTTAACTTCAGAGAGAGTCGCTCTACCGGCTGGTCGTCATCGACGCTTGCCGAAATTGAAAGCAAGAGTTGTTGCGTGCCGGGGAAGAAGTGGGGAACTAGATCACAGGCAAAGTCCCACGCCTCCGCCAAGTTCGCACGCTTGATCAGCGCTAGTGCATCTGCGTCGACTTTGGCCGGGATAACGGCCGGGGCCGATCGGGGCGCTGGTTTGCACCTGACCTTGGACTGATTTGCGCCCATAGCGCCTCCGTGCTCATTTCGTGAATATCCTAAGCGTTACCACGATAACGGGCCATCACTTTTCCCGTCGTTCGCCGCCCATTCCGCGGCCGTAAAGAAGCGGCTAATTAACTAGAAAGCCACGTTGAACTAATTGCTTCACGAAGTTACTCTCACCCCACCATTATAGATTCCAGAGGAGTCCACATGGGCTACGATGTCACGTTCCACCCAGTCAGTGTCGAAGACCTCCAGCACTTCCTGTTTGATGTCGTTGATGACCCCTCGCTGTCCACCCCTCGATCACAGGAGATTTCAGAGAAAGACAAGGCGCGGCAGTTAGTGAAGCAGCTCTATGAAAAGGTGCCTGAATGGTTCAGCGATAAAAGCGTTCCATTCAACGCTTCCGTATCCTTTCTCGCGGCAATTCTCGCCGGCTTTCGCCGCCCGTTCTGGTACTCGCGAGGAGCTTCGCTGTCATTCGCCGCAGATGCAGTCCCGGAAATGGGCGAACTCTTCACGCCGTTGCCCGGTATCGCCAAAGGCTCAATCTCAAAGCGCGCCGATCCAAGCAAAGGGCGGATCACGGAGAACTACACTGCGAGCGGAATCATACTTCCCGAGAAGATTGAAGCGCTTCAAAAACTCTTCCCGCGGATCGCACCGAGTCTGGACGCAAATGCTAAAGGCTATCACTTCTATTCTGACGATTTTCGATCGCTGCTTGTGGCAACCAACTTCGCTCGCAGCAATGGGCTAGGATTAATCGAAGCCAGCGATGTCGTGGTGCCCGCAGCCGACGAATGCATATCAGACTTCGACAACATGCGCGCACCATTCCTCAAACGAGTCGATCCCTAATCATCCGTGTCCATCTGTGTTCATCTGTGGTTACTTTTCCCACCCGCTCTTCAGCTCAAACACCTCCATCTTCCCCACCTTCGTCGTCCCGCCCTCGCTGAAAAACGAAATCGCCCCGAGCTTGCGCGGGTTGTTGAAGGCCTGCGTCAAATACACGCGGCCGTCGTTGCCGCAGACTTCAATCGACGAAATGTCAACCAGAATCTGCATCCGCACTTTCCCGTCCACGGGCTTGAGCGGCATCTTCATCAGGCTGCTTTTTTCCACGTCGTAGGCGATCTTCGTCCCGCCAACCTCCACGCCAAAACTCTTCGCGTTCCCGACGGCAAACTCCGCCTGAATCTCCAGAATGTCCTCTCGCACAGAAACAGACAGCGGCTTGCCAGCTTCAAGCGTCACGTCTTCCTTCGCGTGCTTTTCCTTGTGGAGCTTCTCAATCTCCTTGATCGGTTTGGCGAACATGCGAATGCCTTCGTCTGTCGTCCGCAGCGTCAGTTCGCACGGGAACGCCATCATCTGATTGAACGCCATGCCCGGCGTGTCAATGCGCCCCCAGCCGATCTGCACGCGCCGGGTAGCGCCGGCCTCCGTGCCGGCCGGAACATTGTTGTACGTCTGCGACGCGTAGAACGGCCCCCAGTGGACCTGATGCTTGCCTTCGTGTTCAGGCACAAAAGTCTTCCCGTCGAATTTGCCGACCGCGTACTTCGCATCCGCCGCGTAGATCACCCAGCGCGTGTTCTCGGCCTTGCCGTCCACCGGCACGGAGGCCGGCGCTACCGGCAGCTCGAAAATTTCGGGGCACTCGAAATAGCCCGCGATGCGGCTCTGGAACGTCCAGTTCTTCAGGTCGGTCGAAGTATGAAACGCGATCCACTGCTTCTTCTCGAACTCGTCGTACACCGCCATCACC
Source organism: Planctomycetota bacterium (assembly GCA_036504595.1). Taxonomy (GTDB): domain Bacteria; phylum Planctomycetota; class SZUA-567; order H5-PLA8; family H5-PLA8; genus DASXUX01. The sequence continues at coordinate 49,519 of DASXUX010000044.1, forward strand.
CAGTGCTTGCCGGGCCCATACCAGATCAGCTTCGGGTCGCGCCCGCTGTGCTTCACAACGGGATTGCCTTCGTATTCGGTGAACGTGCGCCCGCGATCGTTGCTGTAGACGATGCACTCGCCGCGCCCGGTGCTTGTGTACGCGGCGACAATCACGTCCTCATTACCCTTCTTGAATCCCGCCAGATTATCCTTGTCCACAATCGCGCTGCCGGAAAACGCCCAATCGCCAAACTTGAACGGATAGATCCCCATCTGCACTTCCTGCCAGTGCACCAGATCGGGGCTCACCGCATGCCCCCAATGCATGTTGTCCCACTTCCAGCCGTAAGGATTGGCCTGAAAATACAGGTGGTACTCGCCCTTGTAATAGACCAGCCCGTTCGGATCGTTCAGCCAACCGCGCCGAGCCGAGAAATGAATCTGCGGCCGCTTCGTCTCCTTATAGAGATTCGCCGCGTCCGGCACTTCGTCCGACTGAACGACCGCCGCCAGAGCCTTCGATTCCGGCGGGAGCATTCCCGAAATCGTCGCGGTCTTGCCTTTGTACGGTTCGACGTGCAGGAAGACCCAGAAGTCCGCCTGATCTTCGGCCAGCTCGATCTCGAATTCGTCAATAATTTTCTCGTCGGCGGGCAGGGACGCCCGCCCCACCGCCACCTTGACGCGCCGCTTGGGTGCGCCGTTCTTCACCGGAAAATGCAGGTACGCCTTTTCGATCGCGATCTCGCGCGTCGCCGGCTTGGGCTGCTCGTCCTCGCGTTTCTTGTCGCTTTGCACAATGTTGTCCACGCTGATATGCCCCCATCCGCCCTTTCGTTTATCCACAATTTGTATCGTCGCTTCTTTCCCGGCCAGGTCGCCCACGTCCCATGACTGCCACGCCAACCGCTCGCTGCCGCCCGGCACGACGTTCGTCCCCGTCGCCGTGCGAACCGCTTTCCCATCCACGAGCAGGTTCATGCAGGTCTCGCCCGCGTACCCGCCGCCGCCGATCAAGAAGTTGACAAATTTGCGCTCGACCTTGAACGCCGGCGACGTCAGCGTCCCGACCGAGTCGTCCCCGCCGTGAAAGCTGCTCGCCAGCCCCTTGCCCAGAAACCCGCTGACCTCCATCTGGTGCGGCAGCGTCCCCTTCGCCGGCCCGGAACCGAACGCGTCGCCTTCAGTCTTCCAGTTGCCGAAGTCCGCGCCCTCGAAATCCTGAATGAGAATGTCCTCGGCCGCGCACGCTACCGTACACACCAGCGCCGCCAGAATAGTGATTACACAGATCCTTGGCATCGATTGCTCCTGAGTCTGAGGTTTGTTCGATACCTGCTTACAACATCGCGGTGGAAATGGCAAAGCAAAGCCTCTACCCCGAAGAGTGCGTAGTCCTGTTGCGACAAGCCACCCGGCTTTCAGCCGGGTTCAAGATGTTGTTAGACCCCTGCTTCAGCAGGGGGCAAGGCGACCCCACGCATTCAGTAGCCGGCTTCCAGCCGGCTTCCGAAGTCATGCCGGGGCTTAAGCCCTTCCGCCTCCGAGGTAAGCCGACTGAAGTCGGCTGTGGGGTTGCTCGGGGCTGCCCCAAACCCCAGCTAAAGCTGGGGCCTAACAACGGCTGGAAGCAGGCTGAAGCCTGCTTGGGCGTTGCTGCCTATCACAGTTGGACTACGCACTCCTTCGCCCTACGCCAGCTACCACGCTGTACCGTTCCAGGAGATCGTCAGCAAGACTTGAAGGCAGGACGTTAGCCGGTGGAATAGCGCATGTACCGCGGGTCCCGAGCCTGCATCATTCCGCTTTGTGACTCCGCTTCAGATCGGCCCGCCAGCAAGAAGATACGCATAGATCGCGAGAACAAACCACACGACGACACCGGCGATCGCGTAGAGCGGCATGAGCAACAGCGCAATCCAGAGAGACTCTTTTGCCTGTCGCAGGCTCACCAGCAGAAGCAGCACTGCTACCGCTATCACGACTATATCCAGCCCAGTGTAAAGTCCATATCTGCAGTGCTCGTGCTGGCCAATGCGATCCTGCCAGTTGAAATCAAGCCCTCTGGCTGCGAAGATCGCCGAATGTCCGAACAGAAACACGATCCACGCTATCACGTGCAGCGTATACCAGGGCTGCCATTCAAACGGCAGGTTGGGTCGTCGCGGTGCATCATTCAAAGCGACGATCCTCCCACAAGCGAAGCGGTTTGGCTTCGATCACATTGACCCACACCCTGTTGTCCTGACGCCCTCGCGCGCGCGAAACTCAGCACTCAGCACTCAGCACTTTCAACTCAGCACTTATTTCTTCCCCGCCTTGTACTTCTCCAGCGCCTTCGTCAGGTCTTCTTTCATGCCTTCGTCGGCCTTTGAAATGGCCAGCGTCTCCGTTTCGATCGCCTTATCGACCTGGCCTTTTTCAAAATACGCCCGCGCGAGCGTATCGAGAATCGCGGCGTTCTCGTGCTTGGTCAGTTCGTCCGCGCGCAGAGCCAACTTCAACGCGACATCGAAATCCCGCTTCTCAACCCCTTGTTCGTCCAGAATCGTCCAGGACGCGTGGTTGAGCACCTCGGACTCGTTCTTCCACTCGGCCTCCAGAGACTTCGTGGCCATTGCGTAGGCGGCGGGATAGTCTTTCTTGATCTGCAACAACACCATGAACTTCAGCAGCGTCATCTGCGTGGTGGATTTCGGCTGAGCCGCCGCCATTTCATCGGCCAGTTTCAGCAGCGTGTCGCCATCTTTGGCCTCAAACGCCGCCTGCATTTTCTTCTCGAGCTCCTCCTGTTTCGCCGCTTCTTCCGCAAACTTCTTCGAATCGAACGTGCCCGCCGCAACTTGTTCAACAACCTGATCCAGGCCGCTCATCGGATGGCCGATCCATGCGATTTTCGTGGCTTTATCGACCACAAACGCGCACGGAATGCCGTCGCGGCCCGCGGCCTGAAGCCACGCCTTTGCGGTCGTGTTGTTGTCGTCATCCATGGCGACGCGATAGTTCAGCTTCTCGCCCATTTTCTTAACGAAGGGCTCAACCTTGTCCTTGTCCCGTTCCCAGACATTCAAGCCGATGATGACAACGCCTTTGTCCTTCATCTTCGTATTCAATTCCGAAACGTGCGGCATCGACGCCACGCACGGCCCGCACCACGTGGCCCAGCACTCGAGGACATAGACCTTCCCTTTTTCGAGATTGGCGACCGCATCGCCGTTCAGCCATTTGCTGATCGAAAGCGCCGGCGCCGGATCGCCGACCTTCAGCGTGATCTCTTCGCCCGCGGAAACGGCAGCAACGGCCAAAGTAATAAGACAAAACGCCACCAGCGCTCGAACTTGAGTCCTCATCGCACATCTCCTTGGGGTAGTGAAACCGACGCAATAGCAGGCCTCAAGGCTAAGTCGGCTTCAAAGGCAGTCAATCAAAAGGCCTCATCTCGCGCCGCTGAACGCTAGAGCCCGCAACCCTCGCCCTCAAGCCTCAGGACTCAAGTCTCAAGCCTCACCTCCCACCGGCCCACCCCTTGCTGCCCTAAACGCCACGCGTTCCTCTGTGGAAATTCTTCCATCAGCGTCAGGAGGTTCTATGTCCACGGTTCTTACGGCCGAAAACAACAGGCAACCGGCGATCGCAACGGATGATATCGAAGCGCTCAAACGCTACCAACGCGCCGTCAACTACTTAGCCGCCGCCGAGATTTACCTGCAGGGCAACGTGCTGCTTGAAGAACCGCTTCGCTCCGCCGATATCAAGGAGCGCCTGCTCGGCCACTGGGGAACCTGCCCAGGCATCAACCTGATTTACTGCCATCTGAACCAGCTTATCCGCCGCACATCTGCAAGCGTGCTCCTGATCACCGGCCCCGGCCACGGTGCCGCCGCGAACCTCGCCAACATGTATCTGGAAGGGACGCTGAGCGAATTTTACCCGGGACTGACCCTCGACCGCGCGGGCCTGGACAAGTTCATACGCGCGTTCTCCTGGCCCGGCGGCTTCCCGAGCCACCTCAACCCCGCGCTGCCGGGAGTCATTCACGAAGGCGGCGAACTCGGCTATGCGCTGGCCACCGCATTCGGCTCCGTGTTGGATAATCCCGACCTGATCACCGCCTGCATCATCGGCGATGGCGAAGCTGAGACCGGCCCGACCGCGACGGCCTGGCACAGCACGAAGTTCCTCAACCCGCTGACCGACGGCGCGGTCCTGCCGATCCTGCATCTCAACGGGTACAAGATTTCTTCGCCCACCATCTTCGGCACGATGACCAACGACGAACTCCAGTCGCTCTTCACCGGCTACGGCTGGTCGATGCATCTGGTCGAGCATTCTCCGCGCATCAACGAAGACATGCAGGAAGCGCTCACGCGAGCGTTCGATGAAATCAACCGTATCCAGCAGCAGGTTCGCGGCGGCGTGGACGTGCTGCGTCCGCGTTGGCCGATGCTGGTCTTGCGCACGCCCAAAGGCTGGACTGGCCCGCGCGAAATTGACGGCCATCCGATTGAAGGCTCCTTCCGCGCCCATCAGGTCCCCGGCAAAGATCTGAAGAACAACCCGCAGCATTTGCAGGCCATCGAACGCTGGCTGCGTTCCTATAAACCGGAAGAACTCTGGGACAAACTCGGCCGTCCCGCCGAAGACATCCGCAACCTGTGCCCGAGCGGTTGCCTGCGCATGGCGATGAACCCGCACGCCTACGGCGGCAAAATCAGAAAGCCGCTCGAACTGCCGCCGATCCAGAAGTACGAACTGCGCCTGGATGGCCGCGGCGGTCAGAAAGTCAGCGGGATGGAGAACGTCGGCCGCTACCTCGCCGAAGTGGTCGAAACCGACGCGAACTTCCGCATCTTCTGCCCCGACGAACTCGAATCCAACCGGCTGCACGCGGTTTTGGACGCGACGGAGCGCCAGTACGTCTGGCCGCTGCCGCCCAACGCCGAACACATCGGCCAAGAAGGCCGCGTCATGGAGATGCTCAGCGAACACAACTGCCAGGGCTGGCTGCAAGGCTATTTGCTCACCGGCCGGCACGGCCTGTTTCCCTGCTACGAAGCTTTCATCCCGATCGTCGATGGCATGATGAACCAGTACGCGAAGTTCTTGAAAACCTCGCTCGAAGTCCCGTGGCGCAGGCCGATCTCCTCGCTGAATTATCTCGCCACGTCTGAAGCCTGGCGGCAGGACCACAACGGCTACTCGCACCAGGGCCCCGGTTTCCTGAACAATCTGCTCACGAAGAAAGGCCACACCTATCGCGTGTACCTGCCACCCGACGGAAACTGTTTGCTCAGCACCCTCGATCACTGCCTGCGCTCGACCAACTACATCAACCTGATCGTCGCCGGCAAGCAGCCCATGCCGCAGTGGCTGGAACTGGCCGAAGCCATCGAACACTGCCGCGTCGGAGCGTCCGTGTGGCGCTGGGCCAGCACCAACGACGGCGAAGACCCTGAAATCCTGCTCGCCGGCTGCGGCGACAACTTAACGATGGAAGTGATGGGCGCCGCTCAGATCTTGCGCGAAGAAACTCCGGCTTGGCGCGTGAGAGTGGTCAACGTCACCGATCTGATGGTCCTCGGCATTCCACAGAAGTACCCGCATGGCCTGGACGAAACGCGCTTCCAGCGCCTCTTCCCGCTGGATTGTCCGGTCGTCTTCAACTTCCACGGCTACACGGCCGCGATCAAGCAACTGGTCTGGGAACGCCCCAACAACTGCCGCTTCGACGTGAACGGCTACCGTGAAGAAGGCACGACCACGACGCCATTCGATATGCAGGTCCGCAATCGCACCAGCCGTTTTCACATCGTGATCCAGGCCGCGCAGAAGATGGCCACGCGCAACCCCAAAGTCGGCGCGCAGGCCGAACAAATCATCCGCAAATACGAACAGAAGCTGCGCGAACACGAAGCCTTCATTTGCCGCGAAGGAATGGACATGCCGGAGGTGTCCGGCTGGGTCTGGCGCCACGGCAACGGTGCGGCCGCGAGCAGTCCATTATAGTGCAAGGCATGCCGGTCTGCAGAATGAACTGTGTCAGGGTTTTCTGCCGAAATGCCTGTCTTCGTACGAGCGCCGAATGGCTTCCTCCCGCAGGTGCTCCCTGTACCAAAGCAAGCTCAACAGGATAACGAGTACGACGAAGATCACGCCGAGCACGCGCGGCGGGCGGGGTTGCGACCGCTGCGCCTGAGCATCTTCCGCGGCCGGTTCGCCTTGGGGTTCCTGCTTTGCGCACTGCCAGCACTCCGTAAACTTGGCGTCGTTCTCCTGTCCGCAGACCGGGCATTTCCAGGAGGCGCTTTCTGGAACCTCCTCCGTTGTTCCCTTCTCGGATTCGCTGAAGCCTTTGACGACCTCCAGCGCCTCGGCTGCTTGCTCATCGCGCACAAATACGGTGGGATAGACCACCGGAACTTCGCCTCGAACGGAGAATAGCCGTTCGCCCTGCACGACGGCCTCAATGCCATGGCTTTCCAACAACTCTTTTAGAACATTGGCTTGAATCGGGTCACGAGCGACATAGACCTGCTTCACGGTGGGATCTCCGCGCAATCTATACGGCCCCTAGCGTTACCGGAACCGCGCAAAGCGCAAGGTCAGCCGCATATACAACAGAACGACAAACGCTGGCATATCCCGCGCATCGTCGGGTATACTGATGCGTGAGGGCAATACATGTCTCAGAACAGCGCCGTTACTGAATCGCTCATCACCGCCGACGAGCTGTTGCAGCATCCCGAATGGGAGCACTGCGAACTGGTGGAGGGGAGATTGGTCTTCATGGCACCCGCGGGGTTCGAGCACGGCGATATCGCCGAAACCATTTCGTTCGCGTTGGGTACGTTCGTTCGCCAACACAGCTTGGGGCGCGTACTGTTCGCAGAAACGGGCTTCTTCATCTCGCGTAACCCTGACACCACGCGCGTGCCTGACGTGATGTTCTATTCCAAGTCGCGCCTCCCAGGGCAGAGGATCAAAGGATTCTTGCCTTCGGTGCCCGATCTGGCAGTCGAAATTGTCTCCCCCTCGGATACCTTCAGCGACGTCACGAAGAAAGCCGAGTCCTACACTGCCGCGGGCATAGAACTCGTCTGGGTCATCGACCCACAAACGCAACGCGCGTACGTTTTCAGGCCGCAACAACCGGTCAGCGTGCTGAGCCAGGCCGATTCACTCTCCGGCGAGAACGTGCTCCCGGGATTCGCGATGCCGCTGAACGAACTCTTCGAATAATACCGCTGGCTTGGAAAATCATGAAGAACAGGTAGAATACCCTTGAGGCATTAGATGAGCACATTGGCGCTAAATAACATCCCCGATGACCTCTATCGGCGGCTCGAAGTGGTCGCACGAGCGAAGCGCCGTACGGTCGGGGAGGAAGCACTGGATGCGATCGAGAAAGGGTTAGCGACCGAAGAGAGCGCGACACAGCAATCGGGCGCTTTTCGGCGCGGTTACACCCTCAAGCAACTCGCCGAGCTTCAGCAGGTCGTTCCGCCGGCAACGCCAGATGATCTTTTCGGCGATTGGCCGGCGGAGGACTCGATAGATCAATTCCTGGCGTCCGTGCACGAGGCGCGGCAGTGATGAACGCACTCCTGCTTGACACCGACGTTTTTCCTTTTTCTTCAAGAAAGACCCACGCAGCGAACTCTATACTGGTGAAATTAAGGACCGCCAACTCTGCCTGTCAGTCCAGAGCTACGCTGAACTCAAACTGTGGACAATCGAGCGGCATTGGGGCGTGCGCCGGATTGAACAGCTTGAGAAAGTCTTGCGGCACTACATCGTTGTGCCCTACGATGCGGCTATTGCAGATTGTTGGGCGGAAATAGCGGCGCACCGCAGAAACATCGGGCAGCCGATTGCCTGCGGAGACTGCTGGATTGCCGCAGTTGCCAAGCGGCAGAGCCTGCCGCTGGTGACACACAATGGCGCGCACTTTCGCGACATTCCAGGCCTGACTGTAATAACGCACTCGTAGCGCCTAGCTCGGACGTCCTCCGACTTCTCGACTTTAGACTCTGGACGTTTGTCCTTCTGGATTTTCCCCCATATCGTCATAGAATTTGCCCGTTTGCAGCGTCTAAGTCTGTAAGGCAATAGGGACGATATTTGCATGACTGGGCTGGCATACGCGGGCTACTACCGGCCGCCGGAGAACTGGCCGCTGCGTTGGGCGGCCGTGGTCGCTCTGGTGGCGCTGGTCCATTTGCTGCCCATGTTCTATCTGAAGATGGGCGGCATCCCGCTCGCCGACGTTGAAAACGTCATCGCGGTGGATTTTACCGATCTTCCAACCGAAACTGAAACTCCCAAGAAAATCGAGCCCTCCGCTGCCACACCGAAAGTCTCGCCGCCCGAGAAGGGTCCAGGAAAGGCTACTGATAGCATTCCCGAACCACCGAAGACTTTACTCCGGAACCCTGAACCCCGAACCCTGAACCCTGAACCCCTCGCCGTTCCCGCTGCGCCAGCGCCGAAGAAAGAGCTCAAAGTTGAGCTTCCCAAAGTTGAACAGCCCAAAGCCGCGCCGCTGCCGCTCGAAGAGAAGAAGCTCAACCTGCGCGAGCCCGACATGCCTGCGCTTTCAAAGAAGGACATCGCCGCTTTTGACGAAAGCAAAGTCACCAAGGAAATTCCAAAAGACGGTTACGCCTCCGACCGCAACAGCACCGCCGCCGACCGCGGGCCCAAGAACCTGCCGCGCGGCGATCCGTATCTGGATAAAGGCGAAAGCAACCTGATTCGCTACATGGAACGCCGCGGCGAAGGCAACCTGCCGGCGCTCAGCAGCGACCCCGGCGCTGGATCGGTGAAGAAAGAAGGCGACCCGCAAGCCGGCCGAGGCGCGCTGCACGACGAGCGCCCGCCCGACAAGAAGATGCCGCCCAAGAGCCCCATTCGCCCCGACGAAGTGGACACGAAGGTCCGCCCGAGCGAGAAGACGGCCACTTCGCCCGTGCTGGATCAGAACCGCGACCGGGTGGCGCAGGCTGTCCAGCCTGCGGGAGAGATCCAGGCAAACACGGAACACAAGGGAGCAGCCGAAGGGGAAGGGGAGAAGAGGAGAAAGGGAGAAGAGGAGAAAACGGAATTGAACGTTGTTCAATCCGCAATCCGCAATCCGCAATCCGCAATCAAAACCCCCACGCCAAAGAAGCAGCCCATCCCCGAAGACACTCTTGTCGCCGAAAAGGACTCGCCGCGCCGCAACACTAAAGCCGACGAATTGGCCGCCTTCGAGGCGCAGCTTGAAGGCAAAGGCAAGCAGGAAGCTCGTGGCGGAAAGCTTGGCGATCGCGTGGGCATCATGGGCCGCGCTGGAGCCAAAGGCCACGAAGGCGACGGTACGCTGCGCCCCGGCCACGACGAAGCCGTCAGCGACGTGACGACGGTCAACCTGGAATCCAGCGCCGAGGAATTCGACGACGCGCGCTTCGCCAAAAAGTTCGACGCCAAGACCGCGTACGTGAAGCCGCTGGCTCGCCGCATTGACGCGAAGTGGAAAGCCAACAACGCCGCGCGCCTGCGCTACCGCCTGGTGCACGGCCCGGTCACGATGCGCATCGTCATTCGCAGCGACGGCAAGCTTTTGGAGGCCAGCGAAGTCAAAGAGTCCCGCGTCGAAGGCATGCCCGACGAACTGGTCGCGACCGCCAAAAGCGCCATCCAGGCCGCCGCCGACCCCACCAGCGAACCTTTCCCCGCCGAACTTTCGAACCACGAGACGCTGGAGTTCGTGTTCAACTTTTTGTACTGATGTTCCCTCTCCCCCGCGAGGGAGAGGGCCGAGCGAGCGAAGCGAGGCCGGGGTGAGGGGGCAAATTTGCATTTTGAAATTTTCAATGGTCAATTTGCAGTGAGCGGCCCACTGAACAGCAACAGCATTGAAAAACGCTAATTGTAAATTGAAAAATGCAAATTGACGGAGGGTGGCCCGGATGAAATCCGGGTCGCGAAGCGACAACCAACACTGACTTGCGCGTGCGAATAAGAACGAGGACCACGTTATGCGCAGTACTCACATAATCGCAACTTCTACCTCCCTCATCCTGAGAGTTCCGCCGCTTCTCGCCCTTCTATTCGCTTCCTCGGCTTGGGCCGAAGCCGTCGTCCCCGTTCCCGCGACGAAGGACCAGCTCGAAGGCACGCGGCTGCTCATCCCCGAAGCAAGCTGCTCCATCGACATCCCCGGCCCCGATTGGAAATGGATGACCGCTCAGAGCGGAAAGACGCGCAATTACCTTTGCATGAACAGAACCAGCACGATCATCCTCCTTTCCATCGGTAGCCTCACCATGGAACTCACCGACCATCAGCCCAAGTCCCTGATCGAAAGCGCGAAGAAAAAGGGTGGAAAAATCCTCAACGATAAGATCGATTTCGTCGAATCCCCCGCCGCCAGGAAAGCCGCGCGCGTCTCCTTTGAAGAAGCCGACGCCGCCGGCAAGAAGTCCTTTATCGCCGTCTACCTCGTCAACACCGTCGATCAAGTCCTCCTCCACATGCAATGCAAAGCCCCCGCCGCCGCCGACCTGGACGCCATCAAAAAAGTGTTCGAGTCGCTGAAACCGCTGAAGAAACCGGCGAGCGCGGCGGAGAAGAAATAGAGCGGACGGACGGCGGTTGCCTAACGGACCGATGCAGACTTGGACGGGCTTGCAGTTCTGGCTTTTTGCGCGGCCTTTCGCTTTACGAATTTACCGGCTGGCTTTTGCCGGGGGCCGAGTAGCACGCGACCGTGTCGATCCCGCACGATATACGTTAGGTCGTCGCCATACCCTTTTCCGTGCGCCTCGTATCCCATCAACCGCAACGCCAACACCGCCCCATATTTTTCGGACTCGCCAGCAGCCTTGGACCGAAGGACGTTCAATAAAGACTTCTCGGCACGCTCACCCAAGCGAAGACATTCGCGCTTCCATTCGTCAAAAGCCGGCGTGTTGGCAAAGGGCACCCCTTTTGCCAACAACTGCGTGACGCGCTTAGTGGCGCTCCTCTGCCTCATTGCTTCATCCCTTTCGGCTGTGCCAGTCGTGCCCGCACCATAGGCATTGCTGTGCCTTCGCCGTCGCAACGATCCTGCCGCAAGCAGCACATCGATTGATAGGCATCTCGGTGCCGCAGTCGCGGAGCAACCTCTCTCGCACTCGCCGGCGAAATGCATCAACTCCGGCTTCCAGTTCCCTTTTTACATCAACGTCTATCTTTCCGGCAAGATTGCCGAGAGAGTTGCTTTCAGAGTGCGTTGCTTTCTCCTTCAACATACACGCAAAGTTGCATCGAATCTCGAACGCGGTCATCAAATGTCTAAAATTCTCCCAGACGTACCGCGTGAGTTCACGATCTTCGTCATAGTTCCGGGGCATGAGAGACCCTCCAAGACAACTGACAACTGACAACTGACAACGGACCACTGACCACGGCCTACTCTTCCTCCACCTCCCACTCCCCGCTCTCGTTCATCTCGCCGCTTAGCACTTTTCCGTCCGCCGTGTGCAGCTTGTCGAATGCCGCGCCGTCCCATTCGTCCGGACAGGCGGCACCAATCTCTGTCTGGCCCCAGTAATCGCTGACCAGAGCATCCAGCAGCGCCTGCAGATACAAGCCGTGGCTGGTCACGTAGAACGGCATGCTGAGCGCACCCGACGTTTCGTAGATCTGGATGAAGTCCTTGTCCACGTAGCGCCCCGGCAGCATGTTTTCCAGTTCGCGCAACAGACCTGCCCCGTCGCGCTGATGAGCGGCTGCCAGCCAATACGCGGCGAGCGTCCAGCCGTGATAGAACTTTTCGCGCACGCCCGCGCAAAGGTCGTCGCGCATCTGGTACGCTCGAACCGAAGCGCCCAGTGTGTCTTGCATCTTCGCGTCGCAGTCCTCACTTCGCACTCCGCCCTTCGTACTTCGTACTTCCGAGATCGGCAGAAACGTCAGCGGGTTGAGCTGCACCGGATGCTTCTGTTTACCAACCTGCTTCGCGCCGAGCAACCCTTCGCATGTGGCGTAAATGCCTTTCTCTTTGTCGAACAAGCGCGGGAAGGCCAGCCCGTCGTGCAGCGCCGCCCGCCACTGCTCGAACTCCGGATCGCTGAGGCCCAGTTCCGCGCCCATGGCCAGCGCCGTCTGCAGCGAATACTGAGAGCTGAAAAGCGCGCACAGATAGTTGCGCGCGTCCTGCCCGCCCATCTCGTCCTGGCCCATCGACGGCACAACGTGGATGCCCCACGTTCCGTCGTTCTCGCGCTGCAGGATTGAGCCCAGAAACCGCGCCGACTCGCGCACCACCGGCCAGGCGATGTCCGTCGCCCACTGTTTGTCGCGAGCGTAGAGCGCCGCTTCGCGCGCCATCCGCGCCGGATACGCGGCGTTGTGGATTTCGAACTGAAACCAGTTTGGCGTGCCGTCTTTCAAAAGCTGCGAGTCCGGCCCGATCGGAAATTCCCACGCCCACATCGCGCCGCGCGCTTTGTAGATGCGCGCCGTGTACTCCTTCATGTTGTCGAGACGGCTGCGATAGAATTCGACCCATGACTTCGCGATATCCAGATGCCCCAGCCGCAGCAACGCCGGATGAATGTACGAAACATCTTGCGGAAAATGAAAAGGCCAGCCGTTCCCCGACCAGCCCATCGGGGCGGCGGGCGAACGCACTTCCGGAGCGTAGCTGGCCAGCGTGTAAAAATGCGAACGCTCAAAGAGCGCCTGGTACTTTTCGTCGGGGATATCGACCTCGCCTTCGCCCCAGCGCCGTTGCCAGCCCTCGAAGGATTCATCCAGCAACGCCTGCGCGTTCTTCACTGCGCGCATTTCCTCGCAAAGCTCAGCCTTGCGAGCGCCGGCGGCGACGCCAACGAGCAGCAAATGCGTCCCGCGCTTGCCGCCGAACTTCAGCCGCAAGCCTGCCGCATCGGAGGAAAGCTGCACGCGTCCTTCGTTAGAAAGTACGCGCAGCGCGAGTACGCTTTCCGCCGAGCCGACGTTGACCTGCCCAAGCCAGAAACTGTTGCTCGACTCCAGCGCCTGCGCCGTTCCAGTCAGATGCTGATCGTAATGCGTAAGGATGTCGGTCTCCGGAGCGAGCAACATGTCCGGCACGCTGCCGGGGCCGGAAGCTTCATAATGGACGTGGCAAGCGAACAGGTCGCGCCGCGTGGGATGGAAGTAGCTGATCAGCGTCAGTTCCAGTCCCTGCCAGTGCATCTGCGTCTGAACATAACCATGGACCAGCCGCTGCTGCTGCAAGTATTTCCGCGGCGGCGGCGGCGCCTCTCCGGCCCAGCACAACCGCCCCACCGGCAACCAGTAATCCAGGCCCCACGCGCCGCGATGCCAGTGATCGGCATGCATCAGCCTGGTGTGGCACGGGCAGCCTTTGTTTGTCGTTGGCTGCCCGTGCGGATTGCCGCTGAGCCGCTGACTGTTCATCAGCCCCCAAGCATCCAGGCACGCGCCGAAGCGCCCGTTGCCAATGTACAGGTTCAGGTGCTCGTCTAGTTTCTCCGGCCAGCTTTCGCGAATAATATCACCGGGCAGCGCTTCCTCGTTCATGATGGCTCTCCGTAGCTGATGCGATAATATTCGCGTTCGCCGCGCGGGCGCAAGGAAATCGCCCCAAACATAAGGTATCTTGAAAGAGTGAAGTGACGTTGAGCCAACCTGAGAGGAACACCATTATGAAAATGTTTGTCAAAGCCGAACTTTTTGAGTCGATCATCGCGCCTGAAGCGATTTCGTCTATCCGCGAAGAGGTCCGCCAGCAGATCCAGAGAATCAGCCACTCCGGTAAGCTGGAATCGGGCTGGGCATTCGCCGATCACCGCTGCGTGTGTTTCATCGTAAACGCCGATTCGCCCTACGAAGTCATGGACCTGCTGGGCAACACGTTCGTCGATCATTTCCGCCTCGAAACACACCCGATCGTCAGTCTGGAGGAACTCGGCAAGTTCTTCGAAGAACACCAGTTGGTCGGAAGCGAAGTCGCAACCGCTGATGCATAACGGACTATTTCTGGTTTCAGGTTTCTGATTGAGGGTTAACAGCACCGCCTGCGAATCAGAAACCTGAAACCAAAAACCCATCTTTTCCTCCGCTCCTCCCGCGCTATAGTCCTCTGCAACACCAACCTTCAGCGGCCCGAGGAGCACCCATGACGCCCAGAGAAATCGTCCAGCGCGCAATCCATTTCAAAAAGCCGCCGCGTTTGCCGGTGCAGATGGGCAGCCTGGGCGTCAGCGACACCGCCTGGCTGCCGCTCAAGCAGGCTGCGGGCTTCAAGCCCCGCTGCGAAGGCGCCGACGAGTGGGGCTGCAAGTGGAGCCACACCGAAGTCAAAAACATGGGCCAGGTGACGGGCAATCCGCTGCCGGACTTAAGCGCCCTCGCTAAACATCCGGTGCCCGACTACACGGACGCTTCGCGCTACGTGGAATGCGCCGCGGCGCTCGACAAGGCCGACGCGGAGGGCAAATACGTCGTCGCCGGCATTTTCATGGTGCTCTTCGAACGCATGCACACGCTGCACGGTTTCGAAACGACCCTGATGGATCTGTACGAAAATCGTAAGGCGCTGGGGGTTCTCGCCGATCGCGTCGCCGACGTCCACATCACGCTCGTCCGCGAAGTGACCCGCCGCTTTCCCGGCCGCATCCACGGCTGGTCGATGACGGACGACTGGGGCACGCAGCAGGCCGCGTTCATCAGCTTCGATCTGTGGATGGACTTCTTCTTCCCGCGCTACAAACGCATCTTTGACGCCATGCATGAAGCTGGCTGCGACGTGTGGGTGCATTCGTGCGGCAAGGTGAACGAGATCGTCGAAGGTTACATTCGGGCCGGCGTGAACGTCGTCAATCTGCAGCAGCCGCGCGCATTGGGGATTGAGGAGATGGGCCGGCGCTACCGCGGGCGCATCACGTTCGAGAGTCTCTGCGACATTCAGAGCACTCTGCCAACCGGCGACGCGGAGCGCATACTCGCCGATGCCGAAGCCTTAATGCGGCACTGGGCCCGCCCCGATGGCGGTTTTGTGTTCAGCGACTATGGCGACGGCGCCGCGATCGGCGTCACCGATCCGGCCACCAAGCCTTGCATGTACGAAATGTTTTCGAAGCTCTCGCAGCGCATCTATGGGGAACGCCTTCCGCCGCTGCCGGCATAGTCGAAATGATGAATGATGAATGATGAATGCGGAATGATGAATATGGCTTCAACGGCGCCAGGGCCAACGCCATGCATAAAACTCAAGCACGCAGGGACTCCTGCCTACTGGCTACTGGCTCCTGGCTACTGGCTACTGACTACCGCCGTTCACTGCCGGCTCTCGATCGGTATCGGCCCGTACTCCTCGTGCAGCTTCGCCTGCAACGCATCTTCCGGGGCCAGGAACGGCTTGATCGCCAGGTGGCACTGCCGTTCCAACTTCTGAAGCGTGACGCCGGTGAGCGGTTGGGCCGCCGCGACATAAATCGCGTTGCCAACTTTGTTAAAAGGCAAGCAGCAGCTTTGCGTCAGCAGATCGTAAGGGAACAGCGACTTGAGTCCCGGCGGAACCGACAGATGAACCAGATCGACGATCGGCAGCCCGCTTTGCAGCGAGAGCGCCCGGCACAGTTCCGCCGGGTTGACCAGGTGCTGGTCGATCAGATAGCGGCCGAATTTCACGCCGCTGCTTCGCGATTTTTCGTACGCCTCGATCGCCTGCGGCGGGCTCAGTTTACCCATGCGCTGCAGTACTTCGCCAATCTTCATTTTGCGGAAATCGCACGTTCCCGCACCGGTGACGCTGTTCCACAGACTGCGGGCAAAACCAGCCACTCCACCGCGCCGTGGAGCAGGCTTTGGCCTGGGTACCACGACAGGCGGCGGCACGTGGCTGACCACAGGTGTCGGAGTGGCGAGCCGCGCACGGCTGGCCACCGGAGTTGGCAATCCGCGGGTCAAACTGCGGGTCGCTTTTTCCAGTAACTGCTGTTTGTAGCGATTCATCCCGGAGAACTCGAGACCGAAATCCACCGAACCTTCCATATCGACTTTCAGATGCCGAACCTTGGCTTCCAGCCGGTTGTCCTGGTCGTCACCTGGAACCAGAAATTCGACGTGGAAGGCCGCCTCGGTCCCCAGCACACGCCGCCAGCTCGAGAGGATGAACTCATCAGGAACGATGTCGTTATCCGCACGGCAACGCGCCCCGCCTTCGCTGACATCCAGCAAAATGCAACGCAGACTGGGCATGGCTGGATGGTAAATCCTGGCAAAACCCTTCGTGATGCGCATCCGCACGCCGTGTCTTTTTTCGGATTTCTTCGGTGTCAGCACGACCACAAATCCCTCGCTTTCGTATACTTCAACTGCTGCGCCGCTGCTGCACTTGGCAAACCTTCGGCCGAACCGCCGATTTAGCTGGTGCCACTGGCTCAGCCGGCCGGTTTCTTGGCCGGCTTAGCCAGTGCGGACACAGGAATGAACCCAGCACTGGCAAGCGCCCGCCAAACGGACGGCGGGCGCTTGCCAGTGGCACCATCATCCGTTTCAGGACATCCTCAACGCAGCTAGTGCTTGTGCGCGTGGTCGTGGTCGTGGCCGTGCTCGTCGTCGCCGCACATCTGGCTGATGTCCGCCTGCAGCTTGCCGCCGGTCTCGATCAGCTTTCCGCGCTCAAGCAGAAAACCGACGAGTTCGTCGATCGTCATGTTCTCCGTCGAACAGGTGCAGAACCGCGCCTCCTTGCCGAATTGGCGCTCGACTTCGCCGCGTAGCGCCGTGCGACTTAAAGCTCCGCTTTTATGAACGAGGCGCAGAATGTTGTGGCCGTGTATGTTTGCAGCAGTGCTCATGTGTCCTCTGGTCTCAGTGTTTCCGAAAGCTACACGCTCTCTGGGCGAATTGATAACTCTTCAAGCAACCCTAATATTCCGCTCACATTACATATATTTCGACTGGACGAATGGAACTGGCGACCGAGCCGCCAATTTCATACGGCACACCCAGTCGTTCGAGCACTCCGACGACTTGCAGCGTGACGGCCACAAACGCGTCGCTGGTCATTTCAGAGTCCCGTTGCGCGGCCCCAGCTTCTTCTGCCGGTACGCGATGAACTTCGCGGCAAGCTCTTCACCATAAATCGAGCTGAAGAAGCGCTGGTCGCGCTGGTCTTCGGTTTCTTCAGGGTGCAAGCGGTCTACCGCCGCGCGAACCGAGTTCCACGTCGTCGCGCTCAGTTGAAACGTCAGATCCAGCCGCCGCTGAGGCGTCATCTTGCGCAAGATCTCGAGCTGCATCTCCTCGGCCCAAGGGTCGGTATCCAATGAACGCATTTTCCCGGCCTCATTCTCAGTGCGCTCAGTCTATCACCCGCGCCGAAGGTAGTACAGACCGCTCCGCCGGTGTACATCAGTGCAGCACCTCCCTTTTCAAAGGATGTCGAATGCGAACTCCTGCGATGCCTCCCAGCTTGTGGCCAGCGCTCTGCATCGTTCTTGCTGCAAGCGCCAGCGCAGAGAACGCTTCCACGGATCAGTCCGCCGCGATTTGGGCCGCCAGCGTCTTCGGCGAGTCCCGTCCGGCCGCGCGCCCCAGCGGACCGACGCTGACTCTCCGCCGGCAGGACCACGGACAACTGGGCCGGAACCAGTCCTGCATCGGCACACCGCTGAAGATCGGCAGCAAAGAATTCAAGCGCGGGCTGGGCACGCACGCCGCCAGCGTCATCGCGGTGACTTTCCCGCCGGGATCGGCGCTTTCATTCCAAGCCTTTTGCGGCGTGGACAACAACCACGATACACAGGGACAGCATGGAACGGTTGAATTCAGCGCAGCCATTGGCGGAAAAGAAGCATTCCGATCCAAGGTGCTGCGCAGCGGCGAGGAACCGGTAGCCGTGAAAATCGATCTCCCGGCGGACTGCGGCGAATTGGTGCTGAAAGCCGAGCCCACCGCCGACGGGCCGGCGCACGATCATGCCGATTGGGCGGAGGCGCAGCTCACCATGAAGGACAATCGCATCGTCTGGCTGGACGACCGGGTCCAGGACTCCAGTGAACTCTGGCCGGCTGGGCAGCCGCCGTTCTCCTTTAAGTACGACCAGCGCCCGTCGGCCGATCTGCTGCCGTCGTGGACGCGCAAGACAGAAAGCAAGGACGGCGCAGACCGCACGGAGTTCGTCAGCCGCTGGACCGACCCGAAGACGGGGCTGCAGGTAATCGCCACCGCGATCGCCTTCAAAGACTTTCCGGCCGTCGATTGGGTGCTGCGTTTTGAAAACACCGGCGCGGAGGATTCGCCGGTTCTCTCTGAGGTCCTCGCTCTGGATATGTTGCTTGGCACGAGCAAAGAGCAGAGCCTTGTCCTGGACCAGATCAACGGGGACGACTGCTCGGAGCGCAGCTTCGTGCCGGTTGAGCGCGAACTCAAGCCAGGCCAGAACGCCGCCCTGGCGCCCGTCGGCGGCCGGCCGTCCAACGGGACGTTTCCGTTCTTCAATGTGGAAGTGGCGCAATCCTCCGGGATTGCGTCGCAGAGTTCGCAATCCGGAGGATTGCGCCAAGGTGGCTTTTTTGTCGCGATCGGCTGGACCGGTCAGTGGTCTGCGCGGCTGGCTCGTGATGCGGGCGGAGCCACTCGCGTTCAGGCCGGAATGGAACTGACGCATCTGCGCCTTCATCCCGGCGAAAGCATTCGCACGCCGCGGATCATGCTTCTGCGCTGGAGCGGCGATCGCCTCGACGCGCACAACAGCTTCCGCCGTTTGCTGATGACGCACTATCAGCCGAAGCTCGGTGGCAAGCCCATCGATCTGGCGATCACCGCGCAGACGTTCAACCGCTGGGCCAGCGGCACGCGGCCGAACTGGGCCACCGAACAAGGCCAGATCGAGGCGGCGAAGATCGCCAAGGATCTCGGCAGCGATACCCACTGGTTCGATGCCGGCTGGTTCGAAGGCAACTTCCCCAACGGCGTCGGCAACTGGTTTCCGAAACCCAAGGATTTTCCGAACGGCTTGAAGCCCGTCGGCTTGGCATGCGAACAACTCGGGCTGAAGTTCCTGGTCTGGTACGAACCGGAGCGCGTCGGCAACGGCACGCAGATCGCTCGCGAACATCCAGAGTTCGTGCTGCCAGAAAAGAAGGCTGCGGGGCAGGGTGGGTTGTTCAATCTCGGCGATCCGACAGCACGGCGCTGGATGACGGACCTGCTGATTCAGCAGATCGCCGAGTTCCACATCCACACCTATCGCAACGATTTCAACATGGACCCGCTGCCGTTCTGGCGAGGCAACGACGCGCCCGACCGGCAGGGCATCACCGAAATCCGGTACGTCGAAGGCCTGTGGGCAATGTGGGACGAGATGCGCGCCAAGTATCCAAACATGTACCTGGACGACTGCGCCTCCGGAGGCCGGCGCATCGACTTGGAAATGCTGATGCGCTCCGTCGTGCAAACGCGCAGCGACACCGCCTGCATGACCGGTCGTTCGGAGTGGGACCAGTCGCAGACGCACGGCCTAAGCATGTACCTCCCGCTTCACGCGACGATCGGCTGGGATCCATCAACGTACGATTGCCGCAGCAGCGCCGCCGCGGGGTTCTGTGCGGAGTGGGACATTCTCGACAAGAACTTTCCGTTCGATCAGGCGCGCGCGTGCATCGCTGAAATGAAGGAGAACCGTCCGTTCTTTGCCGGGGACTACTACCCGCTGACGCACTGGTCCATGAGCCACGATCAGTGGATGGCCTGGCAGTTTCACCGCCCTGACCTCGACGCCGGCATCGTCCTCGCCTTCCGCCGCAAGGACTGCCCGTATCCCGCGCTCGAAGCGAAACTCCGCGGCATCAACCCCGAGCGGAATTACAGCGTCTCATTCATCGATGATCAGCATAAAGCCACGACAAAAACGATGACTGGCCGCGAACTCTCGACTCTCGAACTGCGCCTGTTGGATCGACACAGCAGCTTGCTCGTGCGCTACAAATCAGAACCGCGACCGTAAGGGAGCGGCCCTCCGGTTCCCCTCTCCCCCGCGAGGGAGAGGGGTTAGGGGTGAGGGGGCCGAGACGTGTGCCACTGTTGGCTTGTCCAGCAGTGACCCCTATTTCTTCCCCTTCGGATCCAGGTTCTGCTTCAGGTCGTCTTCGGTCACGGCGGAGGAGACGCCATCGGGCGGGACGTCCAGCTTGCACACCCAGACGAGGGCGTTGAGAATCGTCTTGCGAAGATTCTCGTCGCCCCAGTTCTTGTGGAAATGTCCGCCAGTCCAGCCGAAGCCGCGCCCGCCGTCTTCGCGTTCGGTGCACCACATCATAATTTCGTCCTTGCCCTTGTCGTCCTGAATGTGCTTGTACGGACCCTTGGGCCAGACGTACGGGCCGTCGCGGACTTGATCGGAAGGCTTGGCGACCAGGATCGGCGTGACGCCTTTCATTTCCGGCCGGAAGCGAATGTGCATGTACCACTCGTCTTTGCAACTGTACGGCTTCACGCCGTTGGTGATGGGGTGCTTGGGGAACTCCTTGTATTCGGGCGACCACATCGGGTTGCACGAGAACTTGTCTTCGTAATAGCCGCCCGTCCAGTTGCAGAACTCCGGCCCCGCTTTGTCCTTCGGCACCTCGACCGCGAAGTGCATCATGCCGATGCCTACGCCCTTCTTGGCCAAAGCATCGATCACGGCCTTGTGATCGGCCTGGATATACGGATGGCCGCCGCCGCCGTCCGAGTACAGCACGACCGCCGCCGCGCCGTCGAAGACTTTCGGGTCCGCGACCCAGCCGTTCGTTTCCACGACGACTTGCAGCCCCGAAACTTTCTCCAGGCATTTTTTCAGCAGCATGCACCCGGCGCGGAACTCATGATCTCCCGGCCCGTGGCTCTGCTTGCCGGCAATCAAGACCAGCTTCTTGTCTTCCGCTCGCACCGCGCTCATGGAAAACGCGCAGGCGACCCAGGCCAGCAGGACGACGATCTTCAATGTCATGGAGAGCTCCTTTTCCTTTGGCGGGTCTCGGGTTGCGGGTCTACGGGCGGCTTACAGCAGGAGCATCCATCCCTATACCCCATACCCGATACCCCAGCTTTTACCGGCGAATGATGCGAATCTGTGCGCCCGGCTGAATCTGAATCTGACCGCCCGGCAGAATCTGCACCTGCTGCTGGATGGCCGGTTGATTGGCGGGCAGTGCGGCGCTGCTGTGCTGCTGCGGGTTGCCGCCGTCCAATTCGCGCTCCAGATCCACCGGCGGATTGGCTTCGCGTTCGATCTGGTAGCCGGCGCCAATGCCGATGGTGCGCGTCGTGAGCGGGTTGCGGGTGAGCGTCACCGGCACGCGGATGCGCTTGCCATCGCGTTCAACCAGCAGGATCGCTAGGCGTGCCGGGCCAACCGTGATGACTTCGCGCATTAAGTCCTTCACGCCATAAATCGGCCGGTCATTGATGGCCAGAACTTTATCGCCGACCTGCATGCCAGCGGCCGCGGCCGGGAAGGGCTTGGTCGCGCGCATGCCGTCATAAAGCGGCTGTTGCGAGTTGACGATCTGGTTGGCGCTGACAACCGGGCGCGGCACGACGCCGGGGCGTTCGTTCTTGTTCTCGTCCGGTTCCGGATCGGCGATGTACATACCGAAGGCGTCCGCGTGGTCGTCGCTCTGCTGAAGTCCAATCCCCAGAAATCCCCGGCCCCTCAAAGCGATCAGCAGTTCCAGCGCGCGCATGCGCACTTCCGGATCGTCCGACTTGACCGCATACTCCAGTGGCTCGACGGAGGCCCGGCCCAAGCGCAGCAGCTCCTGGGATGCGTTGTTTCGTTCGGCCCAGTTCGCGGAGGAGAGCCCTTGAACCAGCGTGCGGGCCTGCTGCTGAGCGGCCTCGGTGACGCCCGGCGGCTGAGCGGCCACGGCGATGCCGGCGCAGAGCGCTGCCGCGCAAATCAAAGACTTCGCTACCGACTGGAAATGCCAGACCATGAACGCTCCGTCCCACTTGATAAAACGATAATCCGGCCGGGAGCAAAGTGCAACTTGGTACTTGGTGAATGGTGAGTGGTGTTTGGTGAGTGGTGGTCTGGTGTCTGGTGCCTGGTGCCTGGTGTCTGGTGAGGGAACGGGCGCGGTTGACTGGAATGCTCTGGGGAGTATAGACAGCAGAGGACACTCGAAAATCAGGATGGGACAGATGCGCAGCGGCCTCAGGCAGTGGGCACTACTCACGGCGTTTCTGTACATGCTCACGCTCGCGCTGCTGACGTTGCCGCTGCTTTTCGCGGCATTCTGGCAACCGACAACGCAGAGCCTGCCGCGCGACCTTACGGAAGTCGGTGAACTTTACCTGTGGCCCTGGTATTGGGCGATTCTGGTTGGTCTGGTGCTCCTGCAGGCACCCTTGCTCTTCATCTCAGTCCGCGTTGCACGCCGGCAGCGACCAACCCGCGCAAGCTGGACGTTACTTGCTATCGTTTCCGCGCTGATGGTCGGTTTGATTTTCGTCGGTTTTGGGTTCGCGCTTTGGGATGTGTTTGGCCAGGGCGATTCGCGCGCCTGGATGCCGCTCGCTTTGGGCGCGATGGCTTGGCTCGTGTGGGCCGTGATCTTCTCTCGGTACGCCTACAACAAGAACCCCGCCTCATCGTTGCGCAAGATTCTGGACCGTCTGATCGGCGGCAGCATCGCCGAACTGCTGATCGCGGTACCGTGCCACGTTTACGTGCGGCATCGGAACGACTGCTGCGCCGGCTTTGGCACGTTTCTGGGATTGGCGACTGGGCTCTCCGTTTTGCTCTTTGCTTTCGGGCCGGGCGTTTTCTTTCTGTTCGTGGAACGAGCGCGGCGGCTCAAGCGTCTCGAAGAAGAGGGCGAAACGGACGCGGTGGTCAGCGGCTGGACCAGCCGAAAAGTCCGCCACACGCGTCACGCGATGCTCTGGACGCTCGGCGCGATCATCTTCATGATGGCACTGATGGTCGTCGCAGCTTTCATCAAAGGCGGCCAAAGCTGGCTCGGTGCCGCTCGCGCCAGCTTCGTCGTGATCGGCGCCATTGCCGGCTATCACGCTTGGCGCGCCTACCTGCGTCGCGAGCCGGGTTGGCGGCTCGCATTGGCGGGGGCCATTATCCTCAGCGAAAGCATCGTCGCGGCGCTGGTTTGGACCTGGAAATAGCCACACCGCACTCTCTGCCACTTGTTCTGCTCAAAAAAAGACAATCGCCTTCCAGATAGGAAACTTTTCACTCTGCACATGTGTCCTTTCGGCAACGACACTACGCGCATTCTGCAAACCTACCCGCCTATATCACTCTACGGTAATTGAACTTTTCAGATCGGCGGCTTTGCACCTCGAAATAGTGCGGCTTTCATGTGCTCAAGTGCAATGGCGCGGAATATGCCAAGCGCAACACTACCTGTGGTGATGGTCGAATCCGAATGCCGCCACCAAGGCAAAAAAGAACGCGAGAAAGGAGGCGGGAAACATGGACGAAGAACGCAGCAACAGTCGCACGCGCGCAGTCATGGCCGGTGTCGCACGCGAATCACGGGACGAGCGGTTCAAGGCGTACTTGGACACGGCAAAAAGCGCTGCGCTCAAGCAGCACGAACTCGACATGCTTGCCGCCCAAGTCAAAGCCTTCGTGAATATTTCCCCTCGAAAAGCGGACACCGAGGACTACCTGAACAGCGACCTGTGCGAACGCGTCACTCGCCGGCGCGAAGAAGCCCAGCGCCAGAAGAAGGCTCAGGAGCGCAAAGTCTGCATGCTCGCTCTCGGTGGCGTGATGCTTTCGGCTGCGCTGGTCGCGGTGCTGGTGATGCTGGGACATTAGTTGGTGATTGGTGCGTGGTACTTGGTGAGTGGTACTTGGTGAAAGGCAGGTAGGAGGCATTAAGCGCGGACTTACTGGCGTGCAACTACGACGCTGATCAGCAAGGCCAGTGCGGCTAGCGCCACAAACAAACCCACAAAAATCGCGAGCTTCACATTGGATCCCGCGTCGGCCGATGCGCGCTTCTTCGCTGGCGCCGGCGTCTCGGTCGCGGGCGGAGGAGGATGCAGCGGTTTGCGCGTCTTGGGCGCGCTGCCGAAACGGGAATCGTGCGGGCTGGGCACGTGGGCCAGCATGGGTTCGAGCGCGTCCACATTCTCCGTGCGGACTTCCGGCAGCGGCGAGCCCGGCGCTTTTGATTGTTTGTAGAACGGAACATCCGGACGCGAGACGCTGGACCGGCCCGGCGCCGGGCGTGCACCCTGTGGCGCGAGCCCCTTCTTGACGCGCTGGACGTCGGCGACCAGTTCGGCGGGCGTCTGATACCGTTCGGAGATGTTCTTGGCCATCATGCGTTCGATCAGGTGGCAGAAATTCAGCGAGATGGTGTGATCGATCTCATGCGGACTGGGCACCTGCTCGTTCAGATGCTTCATCATGACGACCGCCGGCGTTTCGCCTTCGAACGGCGGGCGGCCCGTGACCATTTCGTAAACCGTCGTTCCCAGCGAGTAGATATCGGAACGAATATCTGCCTCGGACTTCCCCTCGATCTGTTCCGGCGAAAGATAGAACGGCGTGCCCATGGCGATGCCGGCCTGCGTGATGCGGCGCCGGCCTTGCATCTCGCTGTCGAGCGCCAGGCCCATGTCGGTCAGCTTGGCGACACCCTGCTCGGTCACAATGATGTTTTCCGGCTTGATGTCGCGGTGAACCAGGTGTTCGCCGTGAATGTGATCGAGCGCGGACGCGATCTGCTCGACAATATTCAGCGTCTCCTGTTCGGTCAGCCGGCCTTTCTGTTCCAGCAGCGCAAAGACGTCGTAGCCCTGCACGTACTCCATCACCAGAAAGTTGTAGCCGTCCGCTTGGCCGACATCGAGCCCGTGGACGATGTTGGGATGATCGAGTTCGAATGCCGCCCGCGCCTCTTGTTCGAAGCGCTGCAAGAACGTTTTGTCCTTGGCGCGGCTGCGGGGAAGCACTTTCAGCGCGACGACGTGGCTGTCGCGAGTGTCGCGAGCCTGATAGACAGCGCCCATGCCGCCTTCGCCCAATTTGCGGATCAATTCGTACTGTCCGATGCGTGAGACTTTTTGGTCGGCTTCGCGTTGAACATTGAGCAGCCGGCTGAGTTGAGTGCGCGTGAGATAACCGCGCCCAATCAGCAATTCGCCCATGCGCTCATTCTTGCCGGTTTGCTCGGAATGATGCTGCAGCGCCAGACATTCTTCGACTTCGGCGGGCTGGCAGAGTCCCTGGGCCACCGCGAGCTGTCCAAGCCGGATATCGTCAAGATTGGGCATGGGTCTCTCTGGTGAGTGGTCAGTGGTGAGCGGTGAGTGGCAAGCGCAGCCGCGTGCGCGCACCAGTCACCAATCACCAAATACCAAGTACCACTCACCAACTACCACTCACCAAGTACCACGTCAAGGCATAGCGTAACGAGACTCGTTGTGCTAAGGTACATATGTAGTGCACGTTGGCGGTGAACGACGGCTGCACACCCCTTCTGATGCGAGGCCTGGCATATGCCACAGGAACTTTCCGAGACCAGACTGTACCTTCTGCCTTACCCGCGAAACATCAGTTTACGCGGCGCGCCGCTCCGCCCGGCGCCATCGAATTACCTGTACATTTCCGATAATGCCACGGTCAATATGCGCCGCCGCTGCCATGTGCTGTGCAAACAGCTCTATGAATGCGGCTTCCGAACCAACCCTGAAAGCACGAACAGACTCAGCCCCACCCAGGCCCTGTTCACGCCCGCGGCCACCATGCCCAAGTGGGATGGCCTCGAACGCCCGCTGCGCGGACAGTGCGCCGCCCCCGAAGGCTACCGGATGAACGTGACGTCCGTCGGCGTGCTGATGCATAGCGCCGACGACCAGGGAATGCAGCATGCGGGCGCCACGCTTAAACAACTCCTGCTGGATGGCCCTGAAATCCCGGGCATGGAGATCGAAGATTACCCGCTCCTGCCGTGGCGCATCATGCACCTCGATTTCAGAGGCTGGGCGCCGACGGCCGAGCACCTCAAGCAGATCATCACAAATTTCGCCGACCTCAAGATCAACGCGCTGATCCTAGACTACGAGTCCTTTTTTGATTTTCCTTCGCAGCCCGGCCTGGCGTCCGAAGGCGCGCTTTCGCCCGCGGAAGTGTCCGAGATCGAATTGCACGCGCAGGATTTCGGCGTCACGCTCATCCCCCTGGTCCCCTGCCTGGGCAATGTGAATCACGTGCTCCGGCTGCCGTCCTACGCGGCGCTGCGGGAGCATCCCGAATACTTCCAGCAGTATTGCCCGGTGCTGCCTGAAACGCTGGGCATCGTCACCGCCATGATGGAAGATTTGGCGAGTATCCATCTCGGCAAGTTCATCCACGCCGGCGGGGACGAGGTTCGCCTGCTGGGCGCGCATCCGGCCAGCGAGGCGCGCGCCAAGCAGTTGGGTGGCCGAGCGGCGTTGTACCTGGACTACGTCGGCAAGGTGAGCCGTTACCTGGTGAATGGCGGCCGTATCCCCATGCTCTGGGACGACATGTTCCGCCGCATGAGCGACGAGCAGGTGAAATGGCTGCCGGAAGAAGCCATCTTGAACTCCTGGCAGTATGAAGGCCACGGCGGCCACGCCACTCCCGCCATCCTCACCAACCTGGACCGCTACCGGCGGCTGGGGCGCCGCGTGTGGGGCGCCGCGACGCGCTCCCCGGCGGCACGTTACGACGCATTCGACAACATTGACGCCTGGACCGAAGCCGCCGAGATGGGTTACGTGGACGGCCTGGTCACCACCGCCTGGACGCGCGATCACACCCTCGGCCCACTCTTCGCCCCCTCCGAAACGACATGGCCCGCGGCCTTGTACGCGGCCGAACGCATGTGGTCGGGCATCAAGGGCCTGCCGCGCGAGCAGTTCCCGCAGCGGTTCGTCGTACGCATGTTCGGCGCAAAAGATGCCGCCTTGCAGAGCCGCCTGTGGGCCGGCATGGACCTGATTCTGCGCGAGCATTATCGCCAGGCCCGCGAGTACCTCGCTCCTTTGCTGAACATGGTTCCGCGCGGCGCAAACACGCTGGGCTTCCTGGAAAGCTGGTGCGCCATTGGCGCTCTGAAGGATTACGTGCGCAGCTTCGAAACGGATGTCAGCAGCAACTATTCCAACCTGTTGGCCGGTTGCGGAGACCCGTTCAACTCCGGCCGCCTGCGCTGGCGCGTGCTGGATGCCAAAGCCAAAGCCGGCAATGTCATCGCCCGCTTCCAGCAACAGGCCCTGCGGCTGACCAGTGAGCGTCAGATTCAGGAGTACATCGAATCAAGTGTCGCCTACAGTCTGAAGCAGCTTGAAGAAATGGATTCCCTGCTGACCAACTATCCCCTGCCCCCACCCGAATGGCAGCAGGCGGTGCACATTTAGCGGGCGAGTGGGGATCTGGCTCACCGCTGCACCGCTCACCACGTACCAATCATGTGCTACCAACGCGCGTCGATGCCGCTACAATCCGCTTCCGGAATACGGGAACAGGGCTTTGCCGGACGAACCGAACAATCAAGTTGAACGGACGACTTTCCGCTGTGAACTCTGGCGCGCTGCAGCCACAGGCGTCGTTGAAACTGCCGGCAGCACGTTCCTGTTCCTGATCGCCGTCGCGCACTTCCATGCAGGCGCCAACGCCAAGACTCTCATTGGCGCCGGTGGCAACTGCGGTCTGGTCCTCACGCCCCTTGTCGTCTTCCTGGTGGCTGCGCGAAATTGGCGCACCGCGCGCGCCGGCGCCGCGCTGTGCTTGATCGGCGCTCTGGGCTTCGCCGCTGCCGCCGCAGTCCCGACGCTGCCCGTCTTCGTCGGCGGCAGCATGCTCGCGCTGATCTGCTCCGCGTCCTTCGTTCCGTTGATGACGCAGATCTATCAGGAGAACTACCCGGAGGCCCGCCGCGGCCGGTTGTTCTCCAACGCAGTGATGGTCCGCATCGGGACTGTGATCGCCTTTGGTTATGCAGCCGGCGAACTGCTTCAGAAGAACATCGCCAACTTCCCCGTGCTGCTCGGAACCTTTTGCGCCTCGCTGCTGTTGGCGGCCGTCTGTCTGGCGCGCTGTCCTTCCCGTCCGCTGCCGCCGGAAGCGCGCACCAGCCCGTTTCAAGGACTGCGGCATGTCCGCAACGACGCCCTGTTCCGGCAAATGCTGATCTCATGGATGCTGATGGGCCTGGCCAACTTGATGATGGTCATGCTGCGCGTCGAATACATGGCCAACGCGAAATACGGCCCGGCGTTCAGCCCCCGCGAAATCGCCATGCTGACAATCCTCGTTCCCAACGTCGCGCGGATGATGCTCAGCCCCGTTTGGGGCCGCTTGTTCGACCGCATGAATTTCCTGACGATGCGCATCATCCTGAATGTCGGATTCGCCGTCGGCGCACTGGCATTCTTCGCGGGCCGAGACATGCCCGGCATGGTGCTGGGAGCGATTGTGCTGGGCATTTCGAACGCCGGCGGTGACGTGGCCTGGAGCCTGTGGGTGACGAAGCTGGCAAAACCCGAGCAGGTCGCCGAATATATGTCGGTGCATACGTTCCTGACCGGCCTGCGCGGAATCCTCGCGCCGGTGCTGGCCTTCGAATTGATCGAAGTGCTCTCGTTCCAATTCGTCAGCGGCATCGGAGCCGGCCTGATCCTCCTCGCGTCGCTGATCCTCATCCCCGAACTGCGCTCCGCTCGAGTGGCCGCTCGCGCCCCCAAACCGGAAGTCCCGGCGCCTTTGGCCGAAGAAGTCTCAGGCTAAAATTCCGAAACTCGAAATTCGAAATCCGAA
This sequence comes from Planctomycetota bacterium, assembly GCA_036504595.1. Lineage (GTDB taxonomy): Bacteria > Planctomycetota > SZUA-567 > H5-PLA8 > H5-PLA8 > DASXUX01. The sequence goes on from DASXUX010000044.1 coordinate 78,292, forward strand.
GGAAAAGGCAAACTGCAAAACCGCAAAACTGCAAAACGGATAACCAACTTGCCGCCGCACCCGGTTAGCAGTTTTCTGTTTGTCGTTTGTCCTTTTCCTTCAGATTTCGAATTTCGGATTTCCCTGTTTCAATTTGCGGTCGCAAATCCGCGCCGGTTGCGTCTATACTGAACACGGTCTGAAGGACGAGCAAAACGCATGTCGATCCGGTTCTCCTGCACTTGCGGTGAAAAGCTGGTCGTGCCCGACGCGACGCGCGGCCGGAAGGCGTATTGCCTGAAGTGCAAGAAGACCATTCAAATCCCCGACGCATCGGAGGAATTGCAAGCAGACAGCAGGCAGGAGGCAGGAGGTGGGAGCGACAACGCGGATGCGTGGACGCGGGGACGCGGAGACGCCGAGAAACGGAACGAAGCGTCGGCGCTCGCCACTGAGCAGCCCCTGAACATAGCGCCGCCGCCGCCAGCTACTGAAGCGCAAAGCGATGAACTGGCCGTCAGCGAATACGTGCCGGAGCCCGAGCCTGCGGCGGAGGTCATCGAACCCGCACCCGAGCCGGCCGACATCGCAGAGACATCCGCGACGGCGCCCGCCGAAGTTCTTCAAACCCCTGCGCCTTCGGAAGCAGGCCAAGTGCCACCAGCTAAAAGCGAAGAGCCTTCGGTCAGCGACGGGCCTCCTCTTAAGACCGAAGACGTTCCGGCCCGAGCCGTCGAGACTCCGCCGCGTTGCGAAAAAGTCCACGATGCCGATGGGAAGGAGTATTGGAAGCTGACGTGTTTCTGCGGCAAACACGTGCGCTCGCCCGCCTCCATTGACCAGCCCTACGGCCGATGCCCCAAATGCGGCCGGCGCATGAAACTGCCAGGGTACCTGCTCTCCGGCCGGCCGTTCCTCATCTCCGCTCGGCCGGGCCAAGGCCCGCTGGCGGCGCCTTCGCGAACCATCAAACTGAACGGCTCCGAGTCCAAAGGAAACACGCCGCCAACGGCCGCCCTGAACGAAGATGCAGCGGCACTTGCGACGGCGGAAAACGATATCAAGAAATACGAGACGCCCGTTCTTCAAAAGGCCGTCTCGGTGGACAAACCGGCCGGCGAGACGCCGCATGAGCCGGCGTACGATGATACGATTCCGCTCCTGGCGGACGATGACGCGCCCGAACCGACTGACGTTGCTCGCGCCGCCGCCAGCACGGCCGCCGACCGCCTGCGTCCTCATCACGCGGAAGACCACGGCTACGATGCCGGGCGGATCAGCGCCTGGCCGCTGGCAGGCAAGCTTTCGCGCGCGCTGGCGGCGTTTATCGATGTGACCTTCGCGACGACGCTGACTGGCACGATCGTCGCGCTGGCCAGCCACGACGTTCTCCCCGCGCTGTTCCTTTCCAAGGAGATGGTGCTGGCGCTGCTGGTGCTCTCCGGCGTGCTCAACGACGGCCTGATCCACGTGATCTGGGGCGGCAGCCTGGGCAAGAAACTGGTCGTGATCGTCACGCGCAACGCGTACGGTGAAGAACTGGGCGCGCTGCATCTGCTGATCCGCGCACTGCTGAAGTGGATGCTGATCCCCGGCTGGATATTAGGCCTGATCGACCCCAACGAACGCACTCTCCACGATTTGCTCTGCGGAACCTTGGTGCTGAAGGGGCGGACGCGGTCGAGGGGATAAAGCAGCACATTTCGCTGAATTGCATTTGGGCGCACTATAGCTAAAGGAGAAGCTTCATGCTGAAGCTTTACGCAAGTCTCGCCTTCGTGTTTTTCGCAGTCGATGGACTTGCCGCCGAGTGGCTCCCTATCTCCGACACTGTCATCAAGAAACTGGAGGATGCCGGGACAAAGCCGGCCTGGCCGGGCGGAACGGCGGGCGTCACCGTTGACCGCACGACAGGCGATGTGTACATGATCGTCTCCGGCCAGGGCTGCTGGAAAAGCTCCGACCAGGGCGCGTCGTTCGAACGCGTGGACGGCGGGAAAGTGGGCGGGCGCTGCGAAACGGGCTTCGCGCTGAACTTCGACCCGCAGGGCAAGCGCTTGGCGTGCTTCATGCTCGACGGCCCCAGCGCCCGGACGCTCGACGCGGGAAAAACCTGGGAACCGATGAACGACAAGAGCCGCGGGTTTGATTTTGCCGCCGTGGACTGGACGGCCGAAGTGCCCAAAGTTATGTGGGGCGTGCGGCACGAAAGCGGCGAGATCGGATTGCTCTCCGACGACGGCAAGACCTGGAAGGTGCTCGACAAGGGCTACAAAGCGTTCGGCGTTTTCGACGCGCAAACGCTCATCACCAGCAAAGGCCAGGGCCTTCTGCGCAGCACCGACAACGCCGCGACATGGACGAAAGTCTGCGACACGAATCCCACCTCGCGCGTGATGGTGCTCTTCGGTGGCGCCGGCTACTGGAATACCAAAGAAGGCCTGCTCGTCAGCAAAGACAAAGGCGCGACGTGGTCGGTGCAAGGAACGGCCGTCGATGCCGTCTTTGGTCCGTACTTCGGCAAGGACGCGGAGAACATCGTCGTCGTCGGCAAGCCGGGCTTTCAAGAGACGACTGACGGCGGCAAAACGTGGAAAGTGGTTGCACCGCTTCCGCCGGGCGATTTTGGCGGCAACTGGTTCCCGAACTTCGCGTGGGACCCGGTTCACAACGTCTTCTATGCGTCCCGAATGGGAAAGCAGACGTTCAAGTTTGTGATTCAGAAATGATCTCAGTTCTGCTCTTGCGCACGTGCCCTCTGCTGCCGGATAGTACCTATGGCAGCAGGAGGAGATTTGCCTTGCAACTGAAGTCCGATGCGCCCCACCCCGTTCGCTTGCGCCCTCGGCCGCTCCCTGACGGTCGCGGTTCTGATTCCCCCCGTCCCCCTGTCTCCGCGTTTTCCCGTCACCTTCTGTACCCCTTGCTAGTGCTGAACACGCTGGCGCTCCTTTCCGCCTCGTCCGCCGACTGGCCGCAGTGGGGCGGCACGCCCGCGCGCAACATGGTCTCGCTGGAAAGAAATCTGCCGGACTCCTGGAGCCCCGGGAAGAAAGACGATGCCACGGGCGAATTCGATCTGAAGACGGCCAAGAACGTGAAGTGGATTGCGCGGCTGGGCGAGACGACCTATAGCAACCCCGTTGTGGCCGGCGGGAAAGTCTTCATCGGCACCAACAACAAAAATCCACGAAACCCCAAAATCGCCGCTCGATCCAACGGCCCGAACGACACGGGCGACCGTGGCATCCTGATGTGCTTTGAGGAGGCGACCGGGAAATTTCTGTGGCAACTCGCCTGCCCCAAGCTGAAAGCCGGAAAAGCGTTCGACTGGGAAGACATCGGCATCTGCGCCTGTGCGGCGGTGGACGGCGAGCGCGTTTACATCGTGACCAATCGATGCGAGTTGCTTTGCCTCGACGTAAACGGAATGGCCAACGGCAACGATGGTCCATTCAAGAACGAAGGGCAATACATCAAAGACCCGGACAAGCTGAAAGGCAAAGGCCCGGAGGAATTCGCGAGCCTTCCGGTCGATCCAACAGACGCCGACATCATCTGGCGTCTGGACATGATGGATCAGCTTGGCGTCCTGCCGCACAACGCCGCGAATTGTTCCGTGCTGGTGGATGGCGACGTCGTTTATTGCGCGACCTCCAACGCCGCCGATTGGAGCCACATCACCGTTCCCGGCGCCAATGCGCCAAGCATCATCGCGGTCAATAAGCAGACCGGAGCGGTGCTGTGGGAAGATCAGCTTAATCTGGCGAAGGGCTCGCGCCCGGACTGCGGACTTCAGCGTCGCATCTTCCACGGCCAGTGGTCGTCGCCATCGCTGGGCGAAGTGAATGGCAAGAAGCAGCTCTATTTTGGCGGCGGCGATGGCTGCTGCTACGCGCTCGATCCGCAAACCGGCAAAACCCTCTGGTGGGCCGACTGCGTCCTGCCAGCGCACAAGAAGAACGATAACGGCTTCATTCCATACGACAGCGCCAACGGGCCCAGTGAGATCAACGCCACGCCTGTTTTGTACAAGAACCGCGTTTACGTCGCCAACGGCCAGGAACCTGAGGGCCAGCGCGCGGGCGTGGGCGTGCTGACGTGCCTGGATGCGACCAAAACGGGCGACACCACCAACACCGGCAAGCTGTGGGTCTACGACAAGATCAATCGTAGCAACGCGACGGTGTCGATCAGCGACGGTCTGCTTTACGTCGCGGATTTCTCCGGCTTCGTTCACTGCCTGGACGCCGAGACTGGAGCGGTGAAGTGGGTCCACGACAGCGGCGCGCACATCTGGGGTTCGACGCTTGTCGCCGACGGCAAAGTTTACTTCGGTAACGAAAGCAACGAGAGTTTCGTCATGCAAGCCGGCCCCGTGGCAAAGATCCTGAGCAAAGTGAACGTGGACACGCAACTCTGCGGCACGCCCGTCGCGGCCAACGGCGTGCTGTACATCGCCGGGCAGACGCACCTGTTCGCCATCGAGAAAAGGTGACGTTCTATTCACCGCAGAGACGCCGAGGCGCAGAGAATGGCTTAGAGGAGGGGAATATGAAACGGATTGTCGCAAGCTTGGCGATCGTGGCCGCGGCTCTTTCGGCTGCGGAAAATGTCGATCTGACTAAGCGCGCCGAAGAACTCAAGTCGCTGAAGTGGGGCATGTTCATCTGCTGGTCGTTCAGCACGTTCTCCGGGAAAGAGTGGACGCCGGGGATTAAGGACGTCAGCTTCTTCAAAGCCACCGGCTGTGACACCGATCAGTGGGCTCAGACGGCCAAAGACGCCGGCATGGGCTACATTCTCTTTCTGACCAAACACCACGACGGCTTTTGCCTGTGGGACACGAAGACGACCGACCGCAAAGTGACCAAGGCGCCGCTCGGCCGCGATGTGCTCGCCGACCTGCGCAAGAGCTGCGATAAGTTCGGCATCAAGCTGGCGATTTATTTTTCCGAAGGCGATTGGAACTGGCCCGAAGCGGTGGACGGCGGCGGCGGGAAAGGCGGCCGCAATCCCGAGATGAAGAAAGCGCAGCTCAAAGAACTGCTCACGCAGTACGGCCCGGTTGAATACATCTGGTTTGATCACGCCGTCGGCGACGGCGGCCTCAACCATGTGGACACCGTCGCGTGGTGCCATGAGTGCCAACCCGGCACGCTGATCGGCTTCAACCACGGCGCGCCCGCCGGCGAAGTGAGCTTGCGCGAAGTCGGCAAGCCCGGTCCTCTCGGCGATCTGGTCGCTGCGTCTTACAACAAAGATAACGAAGCCAAGCACAAAGGCTATCTGCTCGCGGAATTCACATATCCGATTCTGCCCCCGCACCAGGGCGGAGCGATGTGGTTCTACTCGCTGCCCAAACACGACAATCTCTGCATGGCGCCCGAGAAGCTCTACAAGGATTACCTTGGCGCCGTGAAGTACGGGAACATTTTTTCGGCCGACGTCGGCCCGAATTATGAGGGCAAACTGCGCGAGATCGACGTGACCACGCTGCGCAAAGTCGGCGAAATGATCAAGAACCCGCCGCCGCTTCCACCACCATCACTCTCCACTGGCAAGGCCGCGAAAGCGTCCAGCGAGTGGGGCGCGGGCTACGAAGCTGGCAAAGCGTGCGACGATGACGACAACACGCGCTGGGGCGCCGCAAAAGACGCGCGCAGCGGCTGGATAGAAGTGGATCTGGGCAAAGAAATGCAGGTCGGCCGCGCACTCATCAAGGAGCTCGGTTTCCACCGCACGCAAGAATTCGCGATCGAATGCAAAGACGGCGAGAACTGGAAGGAACTGGCCAAAGGAACGACCATCGCCGGTGAAAAATGGGTGGAGTTCCCTGCCGTCAACGCGCGCTACGTTCGCCTGAACATTCTGAAAGCCAACGAAGTGCCCACGATCGAGGAGTTCCAGGTGTTCCGGCCGAAGTGAACCCGTCGTGCGGGCGTCTCGCCCGCTGCTGTGCGAGCGTCAGGGCATTCACCAGACAACCAGACACCAACATAGAGGTACCTCGATGGCCCGCACAAAACTCGCAATTATCGGCGCAGGCAGCTACGTCTTCGGGCCCAGCGTTTTGAACGACGCGCTGTTCGATCACAAGCTCAACGATATCGAGCTCGCTCTGATGGACGTAGATGGGCAAGTCGTTGAACTGCTGGCCGGCGTCGGCCGGCGCATGGCTCGCGAAGCCGGCGTCGATGCGGCGCTGAGCGCCCACACGAAACTGGACAGCGCGCTGGATGGCGCCGACTTCGTCATCTGCTGTGCCGCGCGCCAACTTCAAACTCGATTTGCGACCGACTGCCGGATCATCGAACGCTACGCGCCGGGACACTGCGCGACCGAATTCGGCGGCGTTTCGGGCATCAGCTACTCGCTGCGGCAGATCGCGCTGATTGAAGAAATTTGTTCCGCGATGAAGCGCCGCTGTCCGGACGCGTGGCTGCTGAACTCCGCGAACCCGCTCCCGCGCGTCTGCCAGGCCGCGCACGAACTGGGCATCCGCACGGTGGGTTTCTGCTCGGTGTCCATCAGTCTTTATGGAACGCTCTGGCGCGTGCTGACCGGTGACGAGACGCGCTATCCATTCGCGGAGGGACGCGAGAGCTGGCGCGCGGTCATGGCGGGCCTCAATCACTTCAGTTGGCTGCTGGCGCTGGTGGATCTCAACACCGGCAACGACTTGCTGACTGACTTGCGCACTGACCTTCTCGCGAAAGGCACAGGCGCGCCGCGAGTGGACAAGGAATTTCGTTCGACCGGCTACTTGCTGGCCGTGCCCGACAATCACTGCTGCGATTTTCTGGCGCCCGATGAAAACAGCCGGCCGCGCGCCGAGGCGTCGCACGGATCAGAAGATCAGCGCGCGGCACGCTTGGCTCTCCTGGGCGAAATCGCGCGTGGCGAGACGGGCTTCAGCGAGTTCCTTGCCAATCCGTCGTGGGAGCGGCCCATCGACCTGGTCGCGGCGCTCGCTTTTGACAAGCGCATGGAATTCTCATCGCTGAACCTGATCAACGACGGACAGATTCCGAATCTCCCTGCGAATGTTTTTGTCGAAACGCCGGCCGTCGCATCGCGCGACGGCATCGTTCCCGAAAAGCTTTCACTGCCGCAACCGATTCTCGAACACTGCACTCGAACCGCGAAGGTGACGGACGCCATCGTGCGCGCCGCGTTGCAGCGCCGCTGCTCACTGGTTCATGAGGCCGCGCAGCTTGATCCGACGATCGTGGACAAAGCTGCCGGGATTCGGGCGCTAGATGAATGCCTGCGCGCACATGCCGACGTGCTGCCGCGCTACGAGTGAGCAAGCCGGCCCGCTCTGCCGTGTCTTCGTGCGTGGATATGCCGCGCGTTGCTGCTACGATTCGCGAAATCAAAACCGCGACCCTAAGGGAGCGGCGAACGTTGCCTTAAACCAGGAAACAAAATGATGAAGAGTACGATCGTCCTCTGTGCCCTCTGCGTTCTCTGTGGCGAGACGCTCCAAACTCTCGCGCTGGCTGGGGAACCTGTTCCGGTCGGCAAAGGTTCGTATGCATCCTCGCCGCCGCCGGGACAGATGATGGACAAGAAGCGCGATCTGGTCGATGAGACCGAGAAGCGGCAGCTCTACCTGGTCAAAGACGACGGCGCGCCGATCCCGAGCAACAAGTGGTATCAGAACCTCATTTTCCAAAAGTACGGCACGGGCTTGTGGGCCATGCCGCACAAGGTGGACGCGACGGCCGAAGGCATCGAGATTTTCTACTCGACGAAATTCAGCGGCGACGGTTCGCGGATGATCGCGGAGTTTCCGCTGGTCGTCACGGGCAAGGACTTCAAGCCCGTTGATTCGCGCGCGAAGCAGTGGACGGACTGGACCGTCGCGTTCCGCATGTTCGAAAGCGACAACCGTTTTATGGACGTGACGCTGGGCGAAGGCATGCCGGCGGTGTGGTGCGAGTTCACCGGCGTGCAGCCCGTCATTGCGTTTGGCGGGAACAACGGCAAAGGCACGCGCGGCAAGATCCCGCCGAAGTTCTTCGATCTAACTGGAAAAGCAGCTTCGCTGCCGACGACAGGCGACGCGGTGGGCATTACGTACGATGGAAGAAGCTACGCCGTCTTTGCGCCGGACGGAACGAAGTTCGAGCAAAGCGGAAGCGACATCGGCGTGACGTTTTCGGGCAAAGCCGCATTCCTCGTCATCTGCGTTTTGCCGGCAGAGAAGGACATCGCCGCGTTCCACCCGCACGCGTTCGCGATTCCGCGCGACACAAAACTTTCGTGGAACTACGACCGCTCCGCGGGGACGATTACCACGACGTGGAAGGTCGCTACAGAGGCGCTGAAAGGCGCGGGCAAGAGCGTCATTCAGGGCTGGTTGCCGCACCAGTGGCGCGACAACACGAGCAAGCTCGATTTCAACGGCATCAACTATGCGACGATCCGCGGCCCGATGAAGTGCGCGGCCGGCGAAGAATTCACCATCTGCCAGCCGTTCAATGGCATCCTTCCGAATTTGCCGGCGCCGACGAAGGCAAAGAGCTACGACGGCGAGCGCGTAAAGACGCTGCTTGCGCAGCATTTTACTGACACGAAGAAGAAGATGGCCGCCGACACGTACTGGGGCGGCAAGGATCTGGAGCGCTACGCTCAGGCCGCGTTCATCGCCGCACAGACGAAGGATCCCTCGTACGAGACGATTGTCGGCAAGCTGCGCGCCGAACTGGAGAACTGGCTGACGTACACGCCGGGCGAAAAGGATCATTTCTTCGCGTACTACCCGCGGCGCAAAGGGCTCGTCGGCTTCAATGCGTCGTATGGTTCGGAGCACTTCACCGATCATCATTTCCATTACGGCTACTTCGTGTACGCCTCGGGATTGCTGAGCCAACTCCAGCCGGACTTCGCAGTGCAGTACGGCGAGATGGCTCGGCTGATCGCGCGCCAGTACGCGAACTACGACCGCAAGGACCAGCGCTTCCCGTTCTTCCGCACCTTCGACATTTGGCGCGGACATTCCTTCGCCGACGGCAATGGTTTTCCCGACGGAAACAATCAGGAATCGACCGGCGAAGCGGTCAACAGTTGGGCGGGGATGATTCTGCTCGGCGAAGCGCTGAGCGACCCGGAGCTGACCGCCGCGGGCGTGATGGGCTATTCGTTCGAGAGCCGCTCGAACTTGGAATACTGGTTCGGCCCGCACGGCGACGTTTTTCCTCCCACCTATCAGCACAAGGCCTGCGGCATGATCTGGTGCAACAGCGTCGTGTGGGGCACGTGGTTCACAGGCGACCCGGCGTGGATTCTGGGCATCCAATGGATTCCGAGCGGACCGCACGCGGCGTTCTACGACCACGACCGCTCCTTTATTAAGAAGGCCTACGCCGACTGGCAGCGCGAGCAGCTTGCGTTTGAAGAGCGCGAGTCGAAAAACCCGAAGTACGTCAAAAAAGCGGCTGACATCAAATCGCGCGGCGGGGAACTCGGCAGCTACCATCTCGGCTTCGTGATGCACGCCGATGCGCCGTGGGCGGTCGCAGAAATCGACAAGCTCTGGGCCGAACCCGGCGACAAGGTCGCTCACGACCCGTGGATGGCGAACATCTACTACCAGGCCAACGCGCTGTGCGAGTTGGGGCGAGCGGACTTTTCCTGCCACGGCAGCAGCCCGACATCGATGGTCTACGCGAACGAGGCGACCAAGGCGCGCACGTTCATCGCCTGGAATCCGACAGCCAAGGCGCAGACGGTGCAGTTCTTTGAGGCCGGCAAGCCGCTCGGCAAAATGGACGTCGCGCCACACAGCATCGCGAGCACGGCGGCGCTGAATCCGTAAGAAAAATTCGCAAAAAACCATGTCCCGGCGTCCTACTTGGTGGGAATTACCCTCTGAGAAAGCGAGGTTGCCGATGACTGTCGCGGCCATGGAATGCGACTCAGCCACCTGCACGATGAGCACCGTTACTGCGTTGCAGCGATTAGCTCAAGCACGCGACGCCGAAGCCTGGTCGGCCATCATCGCCGCTCATGGTGCGCGCATCCTGCAGATGGCGCGGCGCATCTCGCCCGATGAGGCGCTCTGCGAGGACATTTGCCAGGAAACGCTGCTGCAGATTCGCGAGCACGCCGGAGCGTTCCGGGCGCCGCGGCCGCCTTGCGATGCCGAAGCTTCCGCCGGAGGGTGGATCATGCGCATCACGTGTTGCACCGCCTTTAAGTTTCTTCGCCAACGTGGGCGGTCCAGCCGCCGCGAAGCCACCGCCGCGGGATTCGTCCAGATGGCTGCGCCCGCGGCCGTTGAAACTGCGATGAGCCAGGAACAGCTCGCGCTGCTGCGCCAGGAGGTGGAGCAGCTTCCCGAATCGCTGCGCTTGCCGCTGTGCCTGCACTACTACGGCGGGATGGAATACCCGGAAGTCGCCGAAACGCTCTCGTGCTCCAGCGACGCCGCTAAAAAGCGCGTGCAGCGCGGCGTCGAACGCCTGCGTTCGCGCATGGCCGCTCTTGGAGTTCTGGCGGGCATCGGTGTAATCAGCAGTGGGCTGGCGGGCGGAAGTGCGCACGCGGCGGAAGGTTCTCTTTCAGCAAATACGCTCGTTCTCGACGCTCAGCGCCAGGCCGCGTGGCAGGCGCTTTTAAGCAGTCCGGCGGCTCCAACATTGACCGGCGTCGCCGTTATCGGAGGTGGAGTGTTTATGGCGAAGAAAATTGCGTTGGGCGTCGCAGCGCTGCTGCTGCTGAGCAGTGTCGCGGTGGAAGGAGTGCGAATCCATTCGCTGCGCCAGGAATTGAACCAGAGCAACGCGGCCGCTCAGCAGGCCCGCCAACGTTCCGCCGAACTCGAAAAGCAGCTCGCCGCGGCGCGCGGCGATCTCACCGCTTTGCAGCAGCAGGCGGAGCTTACGAAAAATGACGCAGCGGAATTGCGCGCCAAACTGGCGGAGGCACAAAAGCAGCAGCCAAACCTTTCGAGCTTCCCGATCGTGCGCCATTTCGCGCACAACGTCGATCCCAAGCAAATGGAAGAGTTAGCCAAAAATGTCGGGCCCCAGGTGCAGGAGATGCTGAAGCAACTGGGCCAGCCGGGGCAGAACATGGCGATCACGTTGCCGAAGATCACATTCAAGGCCTCCGGCGCCGAGAAACTTGGCGACCCTAAGACCGCTGCCGAGAAAAAAGACGGAGCAAAGCCCGAGGCTGGAGTCCAGGCTAACGCCGGCGCCGTCAAGGCAGGGCCCGATGGCACGTTCGAGATTGCGTTGCCTCAGGGAGACGGCGCGGCTGGTGACCATTTCGTTGTAAAACTGGATGGCGCGGATCCGCAAGTCAACGGGATCATCACACAGGTTCTGAAAAACGCCGATGGTGTCGTCGAGAAGAAAATCGATCTGGGCAACGGCAACATCACGATTCAGATCGGCGGCGGCATGGTCGGCGGAGCCGTAATCGGCGATCCGGGCAAAACGGAGAAGCCCAAGACTCCGCCACCGCCGCCGGAGAAAGCCGGAGAGTTCTAACGAGTGCGGATTGCAGATTGTCGTGCGAGGGCGGCCTTCGGGTCGCCCGTTTCGTTGAATTGCGGATTGCGGATTGCGGATTGCGGAATGAAAATGGCGCGTCGTGTTGGTGGTTTCTTGTTTCATTGATCTGATCGTCGGAGTTGTTTGTAAATGACAGACAAGCCTGAGGGCGTTGGCGCTGCGCCAACCAATCCAAAATCCAAAATCCAAAATCCAAAATCGGAACTTCCTCCGCTCGCTGAACTCGGCGAGCCCGCTGATTGGCGGCGCGTGTACGGGCGGTTGGCGCCGCTGGTGGTGGAGATCGGCTGCGGCGGCGGGCGCACGATCATCGGCATGGCCGCGGCGCATCCGGACTGGGACTGTCTGGCGATCGAACAGGCCGGCGAGTACTACAACATCCTTCACGAACGAGCCGAAAAACGCGCGCTGCCGAACCTGCGCGTGGCGCGCATCGACGCAGCGTATCTGGTCAATCGGTTCTTTGCGGATTCATGCGTCGCGCAGTATCACATTTATTTTCCTGATCCGTGGCCGAAAAAACGCCATCACAAGCGGCGGCTGTTCAAAGAAGAGTTCTGCCGTGATTTGCGCCGGACGCTCGCGCCCGACGGCATTTTGTACTTCGCGACCGACCATCAGGACTATTTCGTCGAACTGCTCCCTCTGCTGCGCGCAACGCTGAAGGTTACGGAGCATCCCGAACCCTGGCCGGACGCTCCGGAAGGCCGCACGAACTACGAGGTGAAGTACCTGCGCGAAGGCCGGCCGATCTATCGGCTCATCGCGACGCGGTAAAGCGGTGCCACGCTTGTGTTCGCGCCTTGGCGCGGACTCAAGCGTGCCGATCGTTGCATGCGCGGCTTATCTCCACGACCGCCCGCTCCACTTTCAGATTGACTTCCGCGGAGCTGGCAGCTAGGCTTTGCTAAAACGTTTTAGCTGCCTTCCGGAGGAGAAATCCATGTCGCGCTTTCAACGCTGCGCTTGCGTGATCGTAACCGTGTCTGCACTGGCGGAAGCGAGTGTCTTCGCGGCGGAGATCGTTCCGTACAAAGTGCCTGAGAAGATGCCGGACGTGCTGCAGTTGCTCAGTCCGGCGGACGTGAAGCTGGAAGGCTACCTGGGCACGCGCGTGAGCAACAGCGAGAAGAACCGGCTGCTGGTGGTCAACGAAGAAGAGTTGCTCGCTGGGTTCCGCAAGCGTCCCGGCAAGCAAGCGTGGATTGGCGAGCACGTCGGTAAGTTCCTGCACGCGGCGACGCTGGCGTGGGTCAACACGAACGACGCCGAACTGCGCGCGAAGATCGACCGCGTCGCGAGCGAGCTGATCAAGACGCAAGACGCCGACGGCTACATGGGCACGTACGCGCCCGAGAAAAAATGGACAAGCTGGGACGTGTGGTGCCACAAGTACGATCTCCTCGGGCTGCTCACCTATTATCAGTTCACCGGAAATGCACCGGCGCTTGAGGCATCGCGCAAAATTGGCGATCTGCTGATCAACACGTTTGGCCCGGGCAAGCGTAGCATTATCAAAGCGGGCGAGCATGTCGGGATGGCGGCGACGAGCGTCCTTGAACCGGTCGTGCAGCTTTACCGCTTCACCGCTGAAGAGAAGTATCTCGATTTTGCGAAGTACATCATCGCGTCGTGGGAAGAGCCCGGCGGACCGAACGTGCTGAAGACGCTGACCGACGTGAAAGCCGTGAACAAGACCGCGAACGGCAAAGCATACGAGATGCTCTCCAATCTGGTCGGCCTGTGCGAACTGGCGCGCGTGACCGGCGACAAGCAATACCTGACGCCGTGCCTCAACGCGTGGGAAGACATCGTCGCGCATCAGCTTTACATCACCGGTTCGTGCAGCCGCGGCGAGCACTTCGGCCCCGATTACGATCTGCCCAACATCGCCAAAGCCAACGTTGGCGAAACGTGCGTGACGACCACGTGGATTCAGCTCAATCTGCAGCTTTTGCGGCTGACCGGTCTGGCGCGTTACGGCGATGAGCTTGAGCGCAGCTACCTCAATCACCTCTCTTCAGCGCAGCTTCCGGACGGCTCGAAGTGGTGCTACTACACGTCGCTCGTCGGAACCAAGCCCTACGGCAACAGCACGAATTGCTGTCTCTCGAGCGGTCCGCGCGCGATGGCGCTGGCACCGCAGGCCGCGTATCTGAAGTATCAAACTAAAGAAGGCGTTGACGGCGTCATCGTGAACTTCTTCGAGACCTCGAAAGTGACGATGAAGCTTGGCGGGCAGAACGTGACGATCGAGCAGAAGACCGACTTCCCACTAAAGGGCAGCAGCGTGATCACGCTGAAAATGGACGCGCCGGTGCAGTTCGACCTAAAGGTACGTGCACCGAAATGGAGCGACCCGTTGGGCCTGAGATTGCATGTCAGCGACCCTGACTTCACCGTTGCTGCTGACGCCGGGGACTGGTCGGTTCTTCCAGCGCATCAATGGAAGAACGGCGACCAGATCACACTGACCTTCAGCCTGGCCACCAAACTCGTCCCCGGCGAGCATGGCAACGCGGGCAAGGCGGCGCTGACATGGGGCCCGATCGTCCTCGCGCATGACGCCAAGCAAAATCCGGGGCAGCCGTCGGCGGCGCAGTTGGCGCTGGCGCTGGAACCGGTGAAGGCGGCGGAGTTGAAGCCGGTAGCGCCGGCGTCCCTGCCGGCCGGAGTAGATGCCGCGACCGCCCTCGCTTTCGAGGTCCCCATGCGCGGCGCGGGGGACGCTCAGCCGAAAAACGCGAAGCTGGTGCCCTTTGCCGTCGCGGGTGCAGACGGCGGATACTTCCAGGTCTGGCTGCATTGGTCGGTGGAGAAGCTTCCCGCGCCGTCGCTGTTGATGGACGGCAAAGAGAAGCGTTCGCGCGCGGGGAATATGCAAGGATCGATTAACGACGGCGACGTGGCCACGATCGCTTGCACATTCAACGGCAAGGCTGCTGAGCAGGATTGGTACTCGGTTGAACTCGATCAGCCGGCGACGTTCAAGCGCGTTGTCTTTGCGCACGGAAAATCGTTCCACGACGGCGGCTGGTTCGATGCTTCGGCCGGCAAGCCGCAGATTCAGGTGCGGCGCGAAAAAGGCGGCGAGTGGGAGAAGGTTGGAGAGCTGGCCGACTATCCCGCGACGACGGCCGCCGACGCAAAAGGCTTGCAGGACGGCCAGATCTTCACGCTGAAGTTGAATGAAGCGATCAAAGCTGTGGGCGTGCGGATTACCGGCAAACCGGCCAGCGGGGACGGGCCGCAGCAGGCGTTTTCCTCGTGCGCGGAATTGCAGGCGTTCGCGGAGTGATCCGGTTTGCCTGTCGCTCAAGAAGATGATAGATTCATGGCATAGAAGGGCGAGGCGATGACCGAGATTATTTTTCAGATTGAAGAAGATGCGGTGGATGGCGGCTACGTCGCGCAGGCGCTGGGGCATGGAATCACGACCGAAGCGGAATCCATCCCGGATCTCAAGAAGATGATCCTGGATGCCATCCGTTGTCATTTCGACCGGCCGGAAGAGCGGCCAAAGGTCGTTTGGCTGCGCTCGGCCTAATCAGGGCGCCGAACGCGAATCCGATCTTCATCTACGACCGCCAGGCATCGGGCAAATGCGCTCAGGTCTGCCGAGCGTGCGAACTCGCGAACAAAACCTGCGACAGACAGTGCGCCCTTGCTTTTCGGGCGGAAGAGAACGATTCCGGGGTGCGAGCCTGGCGGGTATTTCTTGATGTTGGCGAGATCAAGATCAAGGGTGAATAGCATTCGGCCTTCGCGTTTGGCGGCTTCGAAGATCACATCGTCAGGCTGAGACAGAAGTCCTTCGCTCCACGCGCTCTGCACGTCATGGCCGAGTGCTGCCAGATCCGGCGCCAAATGACGGGAGATGTTCTCGTCTAGTTTGAGCTTCACACGGCAACCTTGAAGGTGTTCTCTTGCGCCAGCAGCGCACCATAGGCCAGCGCCGCACGGATATCGTCCAGCTTCAGGTTCGGGAAATGATCGATGATTTGCTCGGGCGTCAGATTCTCGGACAAGCTATCCAGAATGATCGATACATAGATGCGCGTTCCGCGAACGACAGGTTTTCCACCGCAAATGCGCGGATCGACGACGACGCGTTCAAGCAGCTCTTTGTTCATATTTCGCTGTCTCCAACCGCAATATACCTCCATGTTCCGAAGAAAACAATATTGCGTGTTTTCTCGCTTGTCCCGCGCCCGCGGCCTCCAGTAAAACGTCCGGTCTGTGGTTTCTATGACCTGGGGCAAATCGTCGGGAGGGACTGAAGCGTGGCGATCAAGGTTGCATTTATCGGCGCGGGCAGTGTGGGCTTTACGCGGACGCTTTTCCGCGACGTGCTCAGCGTACCGGAACTGCAGGACACGCATTTCGCTCTGCATGACATCAGCAAACGCAACCTGGATCTGGTCACGCAGCTTTGCCTGAAGGATCTGCGCGTCAACAAGCTCCCTGCGACTGTTGAAGCCACGCTCGACCGGCGCAAGGCGCTGGATGAGGCCGATTACGTTATCAACTGCACGCGCATCGGCGGGCTGGAAGCGTTCAAGCTCGATGTCGAAATCCCGCTGAAGTACGGCGTCGATCAGTGCGTGGGCGATACGCTGTGCGCGGGTGGGATCATGTACGGGCAGCGGAACATTCCGTGCATTCTCGATTTCTGCAAAGACATGCGCGACGTTTCGAAGGACGACGTGCTGTTCCTCAATTACGCCAATCCGATGGCGATGAACACCTGGGCCGCCCTCGACCACGGCGGCGTCGAGATGCTCGGCCTGTGCCACGGCGTGGAAGGCGGGCACTGGCAGATCGCCAACGTGCTCGGCGCGAAGCACAAAGACGAAGTGGACATCATCTGCGCGGGCATCAACCATCAGACCTGGTACGTCCGCATTCAGTACAAAGGCCGGCTGATTGGCGCCGACGAGTTGCTTGCGGGGTTCGAGAAACATCCCGAATACAGCAAAACGGAGAAATGCCGCATCGACGTGCTGCGACGCTTCGGCTGCTATTGCACGGAATCGAACGGGCATCTTTCCGAGTACGTGCCGTGGTACCGGAAGCGCTCCAAGGAAATCAAGAAGTGGATCGACCTGTCGAGCTGGATCAACGGCGAGACCGGCGGCTACCTGCGCGTCTGCACCGAAGGGCGCAATTGGTTTGAGACTGATTTTCCGCAGTGGATGAAGAAAGAGGACAAGCCGATCGCGAAGGAAAATCGCAGCGGCGAACACGGCAGTTACATCATTGAGGCGCGCGAGACGGGCCGCGTGTACCGCGGGCATTTCAATGTTCGCAACAACGGCTGCATCAGCAATCTGCCGGACGATTGCGTCGTCGAGGTGCCGGGCTATGTCGATCACAACGGGATTTCGATTCCGCGCGTCGGCGACTTGCCACTGGCCTGCGCCGCCACGTGTCAGGCAAGCGTCTACGTGCAGCGCATGTCGAAGGAAGCGGCCGTGCGTGGGGATGTGACACTGCTCAAGCAGGCCATGCTGCACGATCCGCTGTGCGCTGCCGTCTGCGATCCGGAAGAAATCTGGCAGATGGCCGACGAGATGCTCGTGGCCGAAGCCCGCTGGCTGCCGCAGTACAAGAACGCGATCCTCGATGCCAAGAAGCGCCTGAAGAGCTGCAAGCGCGTGCTCACGAAGGAGTGGAAAGGCGCGGCAAGGTTGCATACGAAGACGGTGTCGGAGATCAAGGCGGAGATTGCGAAACGGAAGTAAAAACATCTAACCACAGAGGACGCGGAGGACACAGAGGCGGGTTTATAGTTCATGGTTCATGGTTTGCAATTGCTGCGCCTGCGGGTGGCCAGCCACTCCAACGCGCAGTAGACGGTGAGCAGGATTGTGAGCGCGGCTAGTGAATTGGCGGCTAGCGCACGGTGGTTTAAGTCGCACGCGCCGAGCACATCGGGAGTTCCTGACAACCATTTGAGCACCTGTGCGTCCAGGAATTCGACTGGCCATCCGTAATAGGCGCTCTCAGGAAAACGGACTCTGGGTGTCGCGTTCGTCCAATAAAGCACTCCGACCACGAACATTAGCACCACTGCTGTGCTGAGATGGATCTGCAGGCGCGCGGAATGATGGGCTTTCGGGCGGCACACCCCGGCCGTGGCGCAGAGAGGGCTGACACACAGGCACCACTTGATCAGGGGTATGACGTACTCTGAGCCGCACCCATTAATGACTGGAAGGCAGATTGCCTGTGCGAAGGCGAGCACCAGGAACACACCAGCGCAAAGAAACCAGCACTTACGGGCCATCTTTCGCTCCGCAGATGTTACGTGCGCGCGATAGCTTTGGTTCGCCGCAACTGACTACTGACTACTGACTACTGACTACTGACTACTCCCCCAGCACTCCCTTCACCCGGAACATCTCGCCGAATTCCTTGCCCAGGTGCATGTCTTTGCCGTTTTCGCTGGTGATCAGCAGGTCGTTCTTGTCCCAGCAGATGCCTTCGGTCTGGCCGTGGAAGCCGAGGCGCACGCGGCGGAGGAGCTTGAAAATTGAGGCGATGCCTTCGGGGGTCTGAGCGATCTTCTCGAAGGGCTCGGGCAGATCGATCACGACGACGCTGAGATAATTGAGCAGCGCCAAATGGCGGCCGTCGTCGGTCAGGGATGCGGCGGTGACGATGCTGAAGGTTTTCGTTTCGGTGAGGAACTCGGCTTCGACAGCCTCGGTAGGGCAGGCCTCCGGCAACGGCAGGCGGTAGAAGCGCGTGCCGTCCATTTCCTTAGTAAAGAGGTAGGCGTTACCGGCGCGCGTGACGAGGCCCTCGGCATCGAAGGGGCCTTGGCCTTTCGGGTAGCGAAAGCGGAAGGCCTGCACGTCTTTCACGGCATCGTTCGCATCGAGCGCGTCGGGTTCGGCGAAGCGATAGAGCACGATAAATGCACGCTTCTTGAAGTTGTCGCCGATGTCGCACATGACGATGCGCCCTTTTTCGTCCATCGAGATTTCTTCCCAATCGACGTTGGTCGCGTTGGGGATGGGCACTTCGCGAATCAGCTTGCCCTTGCCGTCGATGGCGAAGATGCGTGCGGAGTCGCCGGAGTCGTTGTGCGTCCAGAAGATGTCCTTGTCGGGGTAGCGCTTGCTCTTGGCGATGCCGGAGGATTCATCGATGGCTTTGGGCAAAGGGCTGATGAACTCCACGGGCGGAAGGAGCGTCGCGGGTTTCAAGGGCTCCTCAGCGGCGCAGAGTGAGGCAGCAAGCATGATCGTGAGCGGCGCGAAAAGGACCGCAAGCCCGGCTAAAGCCGGCTGAGTACTTTGTCGCAGCCACTCACCACCAGCTAAAGCTGGTGGCAAACAACAGCCAGAAGCCGCCTGACGGCGGCTAAGAGACCGGCGAGTGTAGGGCTCGACAATATGTTTCTGGGCGAGCAGCGTCATACTAGAATGATGGTCCGGGAATTATGGAAGGCAAGCACGATGATTCTGAAAACTGGGATCGCGCTCAAGGATGATGCGCTTCGCGGTTCGGCGGTGTTGGTCATTAGTCATTAGTCTACCTGGCGCCGCTGCCTCCTGCCGACTTGCTCTTCTCGGCAGCTTTCAATCCCGCCAGATAGCCCGTCGAAAACGCCGCCTGCAGGTTGAAGCCGCCGCAGCGGCCAGTCAGGTCGAGGATCTCGCCGGCGAAAAACAGCGCGGGGGAAAGTTTCGATTCGAGAGTGGCCGGATCGACGCCGCTCCATTCAATGCCCCCGGCCGTGACCTCGCCGTATTCCATGCCGCGCGTGCCGGTGACGGTCAGCCTCGTCTTCTTCAGCAGGTCGAGTGTCTTCGCGCGCGCCGTCTTCGGCAGTCGGCACATCACCAGC
Organism: Planctomycetota bacterium; assembly: GCA_036504595.1. Lineage (GTDB taxonomy): Bacteria > Planctomycetota > SZUA-567 > H5-PLA8 > H5-PLA8 > DASXUX01. The sequence continues at coordinate 97,660 of DASXUX010000044.1, forward strand.
TTGCCGTCAGCGCCCAAGTTCGCTTCCAGGAACTCCAGCAATCGCGCCGGCATCATTCCATCAAGCGCACGCGCGAGCGTGCGCTGCGGAAACTGCCGCGCGCGTTCGAGCAACTGTTTGTCGAGATCCTCACGCTTCAAGTCCGGAAAATAATCGATCGTCAGCAGCGCCTTCGGCAGCTTGGACGCGACGAACACATTCGACACGTCGAGAATCGCCGGCCCCGAAATGCCAAAGTGCGTATAAAGAATCTCGGCGCGTTCAGTGCACAGGGGCTTGCTTCCGGTCGGAATACTCCACAGCGAGACTTCCGCATCCGGCCACGCCAAGCCCTGAATCGTGCGCGGCCAGGACTCCTGGACGGCAAGTCCCACCAGGGCCGCGCGTAGTTCCGTTACTTGATGGCCAAAGCTGCGCGCCCAATCGTAACCGTCGCCCGTCGAACCGGTGCCCGGATAGCTCAACCCGCCCGTGCACACGACGACGGCTTTCGCGCGCCGCTGCTCGTCGAAATCGGCGAACTTTCCTTCGAGCACAAACGATTCCGCATCGCGCCGCAGCGAAACAATCCGCGCATTCTGCACCAGCGCTCCGCCGGCCTTCTCCAGTTCGGAAACCAGCGCGCGCACAACATCTGTTCCACGTCCGCTTTTTGTGTAGAGTCGATAATCGCGCTCCACCTGGCCTTCGATGCCATAGGCCGCGAGCATCGCGATCAGATCGTCTTTGGAAAACGCGCGCAGCGCATGGCCGAGCATTCCCGCGTTCTTGTCGCCAAATTTTCGAACGAACTCGCGCGCTTCCAGCGTATTCGTGAAGTTGCAGCGCCCGCCGCCGGAGATCGCGATCTTCTTGCCCGGCGTCTTCATGCGTTCGTAGACAACCGTTCGCGCGCCGCTCCGCGCCGCCGCGATGCCCGCCAGCAGCCCCGCTCCGCCCGCGCCGGTCACCGCGACGTCGGCGATGTCTCTCTTGGGATCGAAGGATGGGTTAGCGGTCGTAGTCACTGGCTCTCCATAAGAACGAGTATACGTTCTTCGAGCGTTGTTGCCAGAAGGTGCGGAGCCGTGCGCGGGGGCGAGGGCATCTGGCCGCTTCATTCTTGTAACTTGCGGCGCTGCCGCAAACCCCTCCCCCGGCCCCTCCCCTCGGCGGGGAGGGGAGAACAGCGGAGGGTTGTGCTACGCGTTTTGCAAACCATCGGCCCAGCCGCTAACATATCTGCCGATGCCGCTAGCCGAAAAGGAGCAGTCTTGTGATCCTCGTCATCGATAACTACGATTCGTTTACCTACAACCTCGTGCAGGCCCTCGGCACGCTCGGCGCGGATCTGAAGGTCGTTCGCAACGACAAGATCGCCATCGCCGGCATCAAGAAGCTCAAGCCCGAGAAGATTATCATTTCGCCCGGCCCGTGCACGCCGAACGAAGCGGGCGTCTCGGTCGAAACCATCCGCACCTTTGCCGGAAAACTTCCGATTCTCGGCGTGTGCCTCGGCCATCAATCCATCGCGGCGGCTTTCGGCGCCGTCGTCGATCGAGCGGACCGCCTGATGCACGGCAAGACTTCGCAGATCGTTCACGATGGCAAAGGGCTTTACGAAGGCCTGCCCAATCCGTTTCAGGCGACGCGCTACCATTCGCTGATCGTCAAGGAGCACACGCTGCCGGCGTTCCTGAAAGTCGTCTCGCGCACGCAGGACCAGAATGAAGTCATGGGCATTCGGCACGTCACCTGGCCGCTGGAAGGCGTGCAGTTCCACCCCGAAAGTTTCCTGACGATCGACGGCGTGAAACTGCTTCGCAATTTCCTGGAAGGCGAATTCTTCTCGATCAAGCGCGGCGCCGGATCGGCTAAGCCAGCCCTAAGCCGCGCGCGCAGCGCGGCCACGTGGTAACGGCTCACCGCAGAGGACGCGGATGACGCAGAGGAGATTCATATGCGGCTTCCTTTGCGTGTCGCTACTGAAATCCGCGCTCGTCAACTCATCGCGCCGTGCGAACGCGTCCTGATCGCGCTCAGCGGCGGGCCTGATTCGGTCGCGCTGCTGCACTGCCTGCTCGAACTTTCGCGGAAACGCGATCTCGCCTTCACGCTGACCGCCGCGCACCTGCATCACGGCCTGCGCGGGAAGGCCGCCGACGCCGACCAGCGTTTTTGCGAGAAACTCTGCGCGAGTCTCAACATCCCGCTGCTCTGTGCTCGTGTGGACACGCCCAAACTGGTGAAGCATCTGAAGCGTTCGCGCGAAGAAGCCGCGCGCATCGCTCGCCATGAATTTCTCGCGCAAGCCGCCGCACAGACCCAAAGCACGTGCGTGGCTGTCGCGCATCACGCTGACGACCGCATCGAAACGCTGCTGTACCGACTCTGCCGCGGCACCGGCCTGGCCGGCCTGCAAGGAATTTCCTGGACGGGCCCGCTGCGGCTGGAAGGGCAGCCGGACGTGGCAGAGTGGATTAAGTGGGCTACCCCTCACTCCGGTCTCGGCGGCGGTGCCGCAGCCGAATGGCTCGCTCGGCCCTCTCCCGCAAGGGGAGAGGGGAATCCTCGCGTCGTCCGCCCGCTGCTGGCTTGCACGCGAGCTGAAATCCTCGAGTACCTGAAATCGAAGCGCCAGCCGTTCTGCACCGACAAGTCCAATCTCGATACGTCGATTCCGCGCAACGCGATTCGCAACCTCATACTTCCGGCGCTCGAAGAAAGAGCTCATCCGGGCGTTCGATCGGCGCTGTGGCGTCTGGCGGAGGAGGCCGAGTGCGCAGCCGAGACTCGCATCTGGCGCCGGCAATGGCTCATCGCACTCGCCAGCGCTGCGAATCACGACGAACTCACGTTGCCGATCACCGCTTTGCCACCGACATCCGAAGAACTCACCGAAATCCTGGAGACGCTGCAAGCGCTCTGGCGTCTCCCCGGCGGCGGCTTCACGCGCAAACATTCCGACGCTCTGCGCGCGCTCTTCGAACCGCACAGCGGGCCGAAACAGCTCGATCTGCCCGGTGCGATCGGTGCCGAGCGGCGCGGGAAATCCGTGAGCCTGCGGCGTCTGTCTTCAGTAGAAGATCTCACCAAATGAAAACGCAGAGAACTTTTTCTATTCTCTGCGCCTCCGCGTCTCTGCGGTGAAAATTAGCGTTGATAGATCGGCAGATACCGGTACGGAATCCCCAGGATCAGGACGCACATCGCGCTGTCCCAGAGGCCATAGCGCTCGTCGCTGACTTTGTATTCACCGCGCTCGGGGCCGGTGGTCTTCTGGCCTTTGACGATTTGCTGCGCGATGTCCGGGTACCACTTCGTCCAGTAGCTCTTGAAGTCCTTCAGCGCGCCGCATTGGTACATCGCTTGAGCGGCGTAGTAATGGCCGTAGATGAACCAGCGCTTGTCTTCTTTCTTCTCGCGCGTCTTCATCAGGTACTCGACAGCGCCCTTCAGGTCGTACTCCTTATATTGACCGCACAGCATCATGCTCATCAGGCCGGCCGCCGTCGTGGACCACGTCTTCCCGCCGTGCGGCTGGTAGGAGAACCCCGACAGCCCGTCGTTGTCGCGCTCCGACCCGCAGGTTTTCACATAAGCGATCGCGCGGTCGATGACATCGCGCGGAACGTTGATGCCCGCGTCCTTTGCCGCGCGCAGAGCCAGCAGTTCCATGACCGTGACGGACAAATCATCATCGTAGATTCGCGGCTGATAGCGCCAGCCGCCTTTGTCGTTCTGGGTGCGAATGATCAGTTCGATCGCGTTCTTTAGCTTGTCGTGAATGCGCTTGTCGCGCGTCTGGCCCCACGCTTCGGCCAGGCAGATCGCCGCCAGCCCGTGGTGATACATGACGTATTGTTCGGTCCGCCCGCGGAAGAGCAGCCCCGAAGGCTGCGCGCTCGCCAGCAGGTAATCGATGCTTTTGGCGACGTTCTTTCCGTAGGGCCCTTCGCCCGGAAGATTGCCCGCCACCATCCACGCCAGCACGCACGCCGCCACAATGCCCGTCTGCCCGCCGCGATCGCCCGCGAACGACCCGTCCGCTCGCTGCCGCGACGCCAGAAGCTGCAACGCCATCTGAATCGACGTCTTGCCTTCGCGCGAAAGCTCGACCTCGCCGACGTTGGCCGCCTGCGCCACGGAACAGCCCAGCGCGAGGTTCAGCACCGCCGTCCAGATGAGTAATCTAATCGTCAGGCGCATGTGAAGGCTTTCCGTTCAATCCGCAATCCGAATTCCGCAATCCGCAATCCGTCTAGTTCTCCGGCTTTGCGCCCGCCAAGTTCTGGTAGTACAGCCGAATCTGGCGCGCGTACTTCGCCGGCATCTTGCCTTTGATGGCCTGTTCGACTTCGGCGCGATCCTTCGGCGCCAGCGTCACGTTCCAGTTGCTCTGCTGCACTTCGCCGAGTTTGCCGTACTGGAACTGTCCCACGCCGGCCTCATGGTCCTTGCTTTCGCTCTTCGGCGGCGGCGGCTGCGCGGTCTTCTGCTGTTCCTTGGTCTTGGATTGCGCCATCGACTGCTGCGCTTTCTGCATGGCCTGCATCGCTTGAGCCTGCTGCTGCATAGCCTGCTGCTTCTGGCCCTGCTCCATCGACTTCTCCGCCTGCTGCATCGCCTGTTGAGCTTCCTGCATGGCCTGCTGCGCTTCCTCCGGCATGGCCTGCCCGAGCTCCTTCGCCTGATCGGCCAGATCCTGCTGCTGCGGAGCTTGCTGCTGCATCTGCTGCTGATCGGCTTGAGCGGTCTGGTCGGCGAGCTGTTTTTCGGCGGCCTGCATGTTCTGCATCGCCTGATCCATCGCCTTGTCGGCCGCTTGCTGGTCGGCCTGAGCCAGCTCCTTCATCGCGGCTGCTTCGGCCTTGTCGAGCGCCTGCATTGCCTGCTGTTCGGACTTCGCGGCTTCCTGCGGCTTCTGATCGGCGAGCTGCTGCGCGGCCTGTTCCATCGCCTTCTCGGCTTGCTGCATCGCGTCGGCGACGGGCTTGTCCTGCTGATTCTGTTCTTCCTTCTTGGCCTGGTCGGCCACCTGCTGAGCCTGCTCGGCGAGGTTCTTCTCGGGCTTAGCCAGGCTTTGAGCGTTCTCCGGCTTGGCCTGATCGGTCTGGTTTTTCAGATCCTGCTGCTTTTCGCGAAGCTCGTTGATCTTGTCGAGTTGCTGCTGCAGTTCGGCGACTTTCTCCTGCTGATCCTGCGTGCTGGCCATCTGCTCTTCGGTGCGTTTGATCGCATCGTTGATCGCCTGCAAAACTTCTTCCTGCTTCTTTGTCGCTTCGGGAGCTTTGTTGTCGGCGATCTGCTCCTTGGCCTGGTCGGACTTCTGTTCGGCCGGCGCGAGTTGCTTATCTTCCTTCTTCAACTCATCCAGCGCCTTCGACACGTCGCCCTGATCCTTCACCGCTTCGTTGACGGCCTTCTCGTTCTTCTGGTCGAGGTTCTTCGTTTCGTTGAGCGCCTGCTCCTGCTTTTCCTTGGCCGCCTTCAGTTGCTCCAATTTCTCTTCAAGCTTGGCCGTCTTGTCGTTGTTCTGGCTAAGCTGCTTGTCGGCTTCCTTCAGCGCCGCGAGTACGTCCTGTTCTTTCTGTTCGGCCGCGCGCGTCTTATTTTCGGTGATGTCGTTCTGCGCTTCGTTGGACTTCTTCTCGGCCTGAGCTTGCTCCAGTTTCTCCATCGCCTTCTTCACGTTCTCTTGAGCCTGCTCGTTGGCCTTGTCCTGAGCCTGCTCCTTCAGCTCTTTCACCGCCTTCTCGAGCTCGTCGGTCGCTTCCTTCTGCTTCTCGTTGGTCTCGGCCAGAGCCTTCTTCTCTTCTTCGTTGAGCTGGCTCTTGGGCTTGCCTTCCAGATTTTCTTTCTGCGCGCGAGTGTCCTTCAGCTTTTCGAGCGCTTCGATCTGCTTCTTGATCGCCTGCGCAAGCACCTTCTGGCCCATGGCTGGAGCGATCTCGCGTTTGAGCGTCCGGAGGATTTCTTCGAGCTCCTTCACGACCGTTTCTTGCCCGCCCATCGCGTCCTTCAGGCGATCCTTCGCCTCCGCCTGCTCCTTGCGAGCGCGGTGCATGACGTCGATGATTTCTTTGACGCGCTTGGTGCCGAGGTTGTCGAGCTTGCCCGTGGCGTTCTTCATGGGCTCTTTGGACTGCAGTTCGAGCAGATTCTGCTGAATCTCCTCGAGTAAATCGCGCATGTTGTCGGACGTCTTGAGAAGCTGATTGCCGAGCTTCTCCTGCGAGCTCTGCACCGGCCGGATGCCCTTGATGGGGTCTTCCTTTTCGGTTTTCGGCGTCGTCGTTTCAGCCGCCAGATTCGCCGCGCAGAACACCACCAGCGCCGCCAGCCAGCCATATTGCGCGTGATTAAACTTCATGCTTCGTCCCCCCTTACAGAGACAGCCCGCACCCAGCGCCCACATACACCACTGCACTTGTGCTTCTTTCGCTTTACATGGATACACGCGACGGCCCTTTTTTGTTGGCTGAAACCGTCGCTTTTCGCAGCGCAAAGTCAGCCCCAAGCATAACCTGCAATATCCGTTATCGTCTGAACCTTACAATCCTGACCTCGCCGTCGTAATCGAGATGCTTCAGTTCGTCTTCCATCAGCGCCAGCACTTTCTCAGGGCTGCCGCCGCCGGTGCCGGCGCCAATCAGCGGAAAAGCGATGGAGCGCCAGCCATGTTCTTTCGCCAGCGAGAGCGCGTTGCGCACGCTGCCGCGAATTGACTTCTCAGACGACCGCCACAGCATGCTGATTCCGGCGACGTGAATAATGGATTTGAACGGCAGCTTGCCGGCGCCCGTCGTTACAGCTCCGCCTAATGGAATAGAGCCCTTCCTGCCAAGCTCCCAAAAGGGCGCGTAGCCCGCACGCTTCTTGATTGCTCCCGAAACGCCTTGCGGCAGCAGCAGCCACCAGGGAATGATGTTGCGATTCCAGGCGTTGACGATGACATCAACGTCCTGGTCGAGCAGATCGCCATCAACCACCCGCACGATCACGCTGAAAGCTCCTACTTGAACTGAATTTCCTTCGCGTGCGCATTGATCTTCACCTTCCCGCCCGCTGCGTCCTTAATCACATTTCCGCCAACCTTGAAGTGCTCGAACGTGACGTTCTCCACCAGATGAGCGGCGTCGAAGCCCATTATTTCGGAGATGGCGTGCGGGCCATCGACGACGGAGACGTTCCTTAGCACCACGTCGCGCAGGTGGCCGCGCTCCGGATCGTGGCCCCACATGTCCTTGCAGATCCAAAAGCGCACCAGGCGGTTGCGAGTGTCCTCGACGCGGATGTCTTCAAAGCGCACGCCGCTCACCGTCCCGCCGTCGCTCATGTGGATGGCGATTGAGCCGATTCCGTGATCGTGGATGATGTCGCAGTCCTTAAAGAGCACGCCGCTGATGTTGTTGCGCGTCTCGTACGTGACGCCGATGCCGTAGGCGCGGTCGTTCCACACCACGCAGTTGCGCACGGTGATGTTTTTGCATTCGGGGGCCGGCGGGGCCGCGGTCGTCTTCACGCAAATCTCGTCGTCGTTGTTGCGCAGGAAACAATTCTCGACCAGCACGTCCTGGCTGTTGACGATGTTGATCCCGTCGCTGTTCTCGCGGTGGCAGATCTCCTTCACGTTGCGGTACGTCGCGCGCGTGCAATTGAAGATCGGCGTGCACCAGCACGGCGAATCCTTGATGATGATCCCTTCGACCAGCACATCCGTGCAGTTATGGATGGCGATCGGGCACTTCGAATGCCACGGCAGGCCGCTCATGTCCAGAATCCCGCGCCCGCGCACTTTCACATTCTTCGCATTCTCGATGCAGAACAGGTTCTGGTAGACTTTGTTCCCCGCCCAGTTCTTCTCCTGCACCGGCTTCTCGTCCGGCAGAATCTTCCCGCGAACGATCGCCCCGCCCGCGACATAGATCGTCTTGTCGCTTCCGATTTTCGTCGTCGAAACTTCATGCACGCCCGGGCCGAAATACAGAACGTTCGGGTTCTTCGCGTCCGGCACATCCGTTTCCAGGGGATTCGCAAAGAGCAGCAGCGGCCGGATAAAGCTCCCGTTGATTTCCAGGCTCAGGTTTCGCGGCTGATTCAGCGAAAACGAAATCGTGTCACCTTCCAGCGTCGGCGTAACACCGGACGAAAGCGGACGCACGACTGCCTTCTCCACTTTTCGCGCGGACTTCACCTTCAGCTTCACCTCGCCGGAAAAATCAAAATACGCAAACGACGCGGGGCCGCCGTGGAGTGTTGCCGCCGTGTAGACGAAGACGGGCTTGCCGTCGGCCTCAAAGGTGTAATCGGCCGAAGGCTTTTCGCCCTCGGGCGCGGGGTAGAGGACCAGCTTGCTTTCGGCGGCGCTAAGCAACGTAACGAACGTGAATACCAACACGAAAACAGAAATAGTGGGTCTCAAGGATCCCCCTCACCCGGCGCTGCGCGCCACCCTCTCCCTCCCGGGGGAGAGGGTAATCCCCGGCACCGTCCCGAATGCCAAGAGTCGGCCGCGCCGTTAGACAGGTTTCTTGACCGCGCCAAGAAGCTGCCTGACCAGCTCGTCAGTCGTAATATTCTCGCTTTCGGCATGGAAGTTCGTCACGATGCGGTGGCGCAGGACGAGCGGAGCGACGGCTTCCACGTCGGCGCAGGATGCGGCGTAGTTTCCGCGCAGCGCGGCGCGAGCTTTAGCGGCCAGAATCAGGAACTGGCTGGCTCGCGGCCCCGCGCCCCAGCGCACCCACATTTTGACGAACTCCGGCGCCGACGCACTGCTCGGCCGCGACGCATCGGCCAGATCGACGGCGTAGCGGATCACGGCGTCGCTGACGGGAATCTTGCGCACCACGCGCTGAATCTCCAGCACCTGAGCGTCATCCAGCACGGGGGCAAGCTGAATATCGCGCAGAGCCGTCGTCGAACGGACAATCTCCACTTCGTCCTGCTTCGTCGGATAGTCGATGCGGATTTCGAACATGAAGCGGTCGAGCTGCGCTTCCGGCAACGGGTACGTGCCCTCCTGTTCGATCGGATTCTGCGTCGCCAGCACGAAGAAGGGCTCCGGCAGCGGGTACGTCTGCCCGCCGGCCGTCACGCGATGCTCTTCCATCGCTTCGAGCAGAGCGGCCTGCGTCTTTGGCGGCGTGCGATTGATTTCGTCGGCGAGAATCAGGTTTGCGAACACGGGGCCCTTGATGAAGCGGAAGCTGCGCATGCGCGTCTGCTGATCTTCTTCGATCACGTCCGTGCCGACGATGTCGCTGGGCATTAGATCCGGCGTGAACTGCACGCGATTGAAGCTGAGCTTCAGAATCTGCGACAGGGTCCGCACCATCAATGTCTTGGCCAGCCCCGGCACGCCGACCATGAGCGCATGCCCGCGGCAGAAGAGGGCGATCAGCATTGAATCGATCACTTCCTTCTGGCCGACGATGACTTTGGCCATTTCGGTCTGCAGCGCGTCGTGTCCCTTGCGCAGCGTCTCGACAATCGCCAGATCGTCGCCGCCTTGAATCGCCGGGGGCTGAGCTTCTGTCGTTTCATTGAAGGCCATCGGGATCTCCTGTAGCGCAATCCTCCCGGATTGCGTCCTCGGCGTGCGCAATCCAGGAGGATTGCGCTACTAAGCCGCGTTTATACCCGTCAGCACAGGCAAGGGTCAAGGGCTTCAGGCTTTGGACTTTGGGCATTAGGCTTTGGGCATTGGGCTTTAGGCACTGATCGCAGAGACCCAAGGCCCATAGCCCAAAGTCCAAAGTCCCAAGCCTTCTTTTGAACGATTGCTTTTCCCTCCCGCTCTGTATAAAAGACTCCGGCGGACTCAGGAGGACTTTCAATGCCCTTTCTCACGTACTACGGCCACTCGGCGATACAGCTCGAAGACGGCAAATTCACGCTGCTCATCGACCCGTTCTTCTCCGGCAACCCGCTCGCGCCCATCAAGCCCGCGCAGATCGAAAAATGCGACTACATCCTGGTCACGCATGGCCACGGCGACCACCTCGGCGACACGGTGGCCCTTGCCAAGCGCCATAAATCAACCGTCATCGCCACCTACGAACTGGGCCTGTATCTGCAGCAAAAAGAAGTGACGGTGCACGCGATGGCCGTCGGCGGCAGCCACGATTTCCCATTCGGCCGCGTGAAGATGACGCCCGCCCTGCACGGCTGCGGCGGCGAACCTGACGTGGACGGTGTCACTCCGCCGGCCAACATGCCCGTCGGTTACCTCATCACCTTCGGCAAGAAGGTTCTCTACCACGCCGGCGACACAGCGCTGTTCTCCGACATGAAACTCATCGGCGAGAAGACGACGATCAACGTGGCCTGCCTGCCGATCGGGGACAATTTCACGATGGGAATTGACGACGCCGCGCGCGCCAATGAGTTCCTCAACGCGGAACGCTGCGTGCCGGTGCACTACAACACGTACGAGGTGATCAAAGCCGACGCCAAAGCCTTCGCCTTCAAAATCGAGAAGCAAGGCAAGAAGTGCACGATCCTCAAGCCCGGCGAACGGCTGGAGTACTGATCAGTAGGCAGCGGCAGTAGGCAGGAGGCTGTATCAGAACCGCGACCGTAAGGGAGCGGCGATTAAGTGCCGCAGGCGCGCCCCAGCGGCCCCAAGCAGCCGGGCGCAAGCCCGCTGCCCCTTATAGGCTTTGGTGAGTCCTCACGCGCGCCCGGATGTCTTCGCAGCGTTCCAGATGGCTCGGACTTTGTGGGCGTAATGGGGGAAGGCGCGTTCGGGGGGTTCAAGCTCTGGGTGCCACTTCTTCTCCCATTCGAAGCTGAAGAAGCTGTCGAATTTATCTTTCTTGAAGCGGCCGAGAATTTTTTCGAGCGGCAGGTCGCCGGCGCCGACCATCACGTAGGTGATTTTTCCGTCGGGGCCTCTGTAGCCGTCCTTTAGATGACAATAGCAGATGTGCTTTCGGACTTTGTCGTACGTCACATCCCACGGCTCGATGCCCGTTTCGTAGGCGTTCAGAATATCGTAGACGATGCCAAACCCCGCCGGATTGCTGACCGTGTTGACGATCTGCATCACGCGATCGCCGGAGCACCAGTCGTCGTGCGTCTCCAGGCCGATCTTCACGCCGCGCTTGGCGGCTTCGTCGGCCAGCGGCTTGATCGCACTCGCGACTTTGGCGGTGATCTCGTCCTTGTTCGCGTCCTTCGAAATTCCGCCGCCGAACGTGCGCACGTACTTGGCGCCCATCGCTTCGGCAATCGCCAGAAGCTTGCGCATCAGCGCCTGGTTCTCGGCGATCTTTGCCTTATCGGCGAACGCAAAGGTGCAGTAGCCCATGATGCTCATAACGGGCACGCCTGCATCGCGGAAAACCTTTCCGCACTGCTTCGCCAAGTCCAGCGGCGCGTCCGGATAGAAGTGGTTTTTGTCTTCCTTCGTGCGCAGTTCGATGCCGTCGTACCCATACGCCTTCGCGTTCTGGGCGATTTGTTCCCATGACCAATCCGGGCAACCGAGCGTGGTGAATGAGAGTTTCATGGATGAGCTCCTTTGTATGAGGACTCTTTTTCTAAACGCGGAGAACGGAAACGGGTATGGGGTATCGAGTATAGGGTATGGGGGTTGATTTTTATCGCAAGCGACCCCGAGACCCTATACCCCATACCCGATACCCCCGCTGTTCCTCTGCGTCCTCCGCGGTGAAAAGTTTCAGCCTTCGAGGTACGTATACCCATCCATCCCGTTCTGGTACATCGTAGTGAACAGGCGCAGGTCTTCGAGCGTCATCTTGCCGGCGCGGACGGCGGCTTCGGAGGCCGAGCGCAAGCGGTGGATCATCTCGTTCTTGTCGTAGCTGACATAATGGAGCACGTCTTCTACGGTATCGCCAGTCTCGACTTGTTCGACGCGGTAGCCGTTTTCGTCAAGAGCCACGTGGACGGCGTTCGTGTCGCCGAACAGGTTGTGCAAGTCGCCGAGAATTTCCTGGTACGCTCCAACGAGGAATATCCCCAGGAAGTACGGTTCGGGCGTGAGCGGGTGCATTTCGAGCACGCTCTTCACGTCCTTCAGGTCGATGAAGTTCTCGATCTTTCCGTCGCTGTCGCAGGTGATGTCCGCCAGCACGCCGCGGCGCGCGGGCCGTTCGTTCAAGCGGTGGATCGGCATGATCGGGAACAGATGGTTGATGGCCCAATGGTCAGGCACGCTCTGGAAGAGCGAGAAATTACAAAAGTAGGTGTCGGCCATGCTGCGTTCCAGCCGGTCGAGTTCTTCCGGGACGAGCGGCATGACCCTGACGATCTTCAGCACGCGCTTGCAGGTCAGCCAGAACAGCTTTTCGGCCAGCGCGCGCTGCTTCAGGCTTAGGTAGCCGAGGTTGAACATCGTCACGGCTTCATCGCGCATCTGCACGGCGTCGTGATAGGCTTCGAGGAAGTTCTTGCGCGTGACGGAGGCGCAGGTTTCGCGCAGATTCCACAACACGTTCGGGGCGTCTTCAGGCAGTTCGATGTGCGGGTCTTCGCCGCCGCCGTTCTGCGGCACGGTCTCCGCCACGCCCAGCACGTTCATGATCAGCATGCTGTGGTGAGCGGTCAGCGCGCGTCCGGATTCGCTGACGATGCTGGGATGTTCCACGCCGGCTTCGTCGCAGACTTCCATCACCTGGAAGATGACGTCGTTGGCGTACTCCTGCATCGAGTAGTTCATCGATGCGTCAAAGTTCGTGTTGCTGCCGTCGTAATCCACGGCCAGGCCGCCGCCGACGTCCAGGTACTTCAGGCCGGCGCCGAGCTTGTTCAGTTCGACGTAGAAGCGCGCGGCTTCTTTGAGCGCCGACTTGATGTTGCGGATGGCACTGACCTGGCTGCCGATGTGGAAGTGCAACAGTTGCAGGCAATCCAGCATTTCTTTCGCGCGCAAGACTTCGCAGACTTGCAGCATTTCTTCGGCGGTGAAACCGAACTTCGATTTGTCGCCGCTGCTCTGTTCCCACCGGCCGGTTCCGCGCGCGTTGAGTTTGGCGCGGATGCCGATCATCGGACGGACCTTATGCTTGTCGGCCATGCGCAGCACCAGGTCGAGCTCGGTGACTTTTTCGAGAACGATCACGATCTTGCGGTCGAGCTTGCTGCCGAGCAGCGCCAGCTCGAGATATTCTTCATCTTTGTAGCCGTTGCAGATGAAGAGCGCGTCGGGCGTGTCGAGCAGCGCGAGGATGGTCATCAATTCGGGCTTGCTGCCGGCTTCGAGCCCGAAATGGAAATCGCGGCCGTGTTTGACGAGCGCTTCGACGACGTGACGCTCCTGATTCACCTTGATCGGGTACACGCCGCGGAAGAAGCCGCGATAGTTCTGTTCTTTAATGGCGGTGTTGAAGCAGTTGTTCAGTTCTTCGACACGGTGTTTCAAGATATCCGGGAAGCGGATCAACATCGGCGAGCCGATTCCGCGCGCCTCGATGTCCGCGACCAGCACTTTCAAGTCGATGCCAGTGTCTTTCAATCCCGTCGGATGGACGACGAGGTGACCCTGGTCATTGACCGAGAAAAACTGCCGGCCCCAGTTGTTTACGCCGTATAGTTCAACTGCGTCCTGTACGGACCAGCTTTCCACTGTCCAGACTTCCTCCTGAATTGTGCGGAGACTGTGTGCGACGGGCGCCCCCACACGCCGCGTTGTCTGCCATATGTGCAAAGTTATTTCGCAAACCGATTCAACGCAAGAGTTTTTGGGGAAGAAGGTGAAAAAAGTTTTTGGGAGTGGTACTTGGGGAGTGGTGAGTGGTCGAGTGGTGGTCTACGTTAGCACGCGTCGGTTCGGTGCCACTCACGACTCACCACTCACCACTCACCAAAGACGGTGTATCCGGACTGGAGGGAGGTTTTTCGAACATGCTGAAACTCAACGTGGCGATTGTGTGGATGGTGGGGCTGCTGGCGGTTTCGCAGGCGGTGGGCGGCGACACCGGCAGGGACGCCGGCGCCACCCGGCCGAATATTTTGTACATCATGACGGATGACCACGCGGCTCACGCGATCAGCGCGTATGGGAGCAAGGTGAACCAGACGCCGAACATGGATCGTCTGGCGACCGGCGGAATGCGGCTCGACCGGGTTTTCTGCACGAACTCGATCTGCACGCCAAGCCGCGCGACGATTTTGACGGGGAAGTACAGCCATCTGAACGGTTGTCCGACGTTCAACCGGCTCGACCCGGCCCAGCCAAACGTGGCGAAGTATCTGCAGGCCGGCGGGTATTACACGGGAATGATTGGGAAGTGGCACTTGGGCAGCGATCCGGCGGGGTTTGACAAATGGACGATTCTGCCGGGGCAGGGCGCGTACTTCAATCCGGCATTTTTGGAACCAGGCGGACGGCGCGTGGTCGAAGGCTACGTTACGAACATCATCACGGATCTGTCGATCGACTTCATCAAGAACCGGCCGAAAGACAAGCCGTTCTTCCTGATGTGCCACCACAAAGCTCCGCACCGCAACTGGCAGCCTGAGCCGAAGTACGCGGAGGATTTCCGGAAGAAGCACATTCCCGAGCCTCCGACGCTGTGGGACGACTACGCGACGCGCACGGATGCGATTCACGAGAACCAGCAGCGCGTCTTCGACGATTTGACGCGCAACGACTTGAAGCTGATTCCGCCGGACGATCTGAAGGGGCCGGAGCGCGGCCGATGGTTGGGCGCCAAGCCGAAGGAAGTGGAGATCGTCGTTGATGGACAGAAGAAGACGCTGACGGGAAAGGAACTGAACGAGTGGAAGTATCAGCGCTACATGCAGGATTATCTGGCCTGCGTGCAGTCGGTCGATGACAACGTGGGGCGGCTGCTGGACTGGCTGGAGCAGAACAAGCTCAGCGAAAACACGGTCGTCATCTACAGCAGCGATCAGGGATTTTATCTCGGCGATCATGGCATGTACGACAAGCGCTTCATGTACGAGGAATCGCTGCGGATGCCGTTCCTGGTTCGCTGGCCGGGCGTGATCAAGGGCGGTAGCGTGCAGGACGCGATGGCGATCAACACCGATTTCGCTCCGACATTCCTGGATATCGCTGGGCTGAAGATTCCCGAGGACATGCAGGGGCGAAGTCTGGTGCCGCTCTTTAAGGGAGAGAAGCCGGCGGACTGGCGGACGAGCATGTACTACCGCTACTACCACGATCCGGGCGATCACAACACGCGCGCTCATTACGGCGTGCGGACGCAGACCCACAAGTTGATTTACTTCTGGAAGAAGGATCAGTGGGAACTGTACGACCTGACGAAGGATCCGATGGAGTTGAAGAACATCTATGCCGACCCGGCTCAGAAGGAGACCGTGGAGAAACTGAAGGCGGAGATGTACCGGTTGAAGAAGGAATTGAAGGACGAAGATCAGTTCGCGGACAAGCAGCCGCCGCATGGGGTGGACGGGCCGTTTAAGTAGCGCAATCCTCCTGGATTCCGGCGCTGTTTTTTGAACCGCAAAGGCGCGAAGGCGCGAAGAACGGCGGGGACGGGGCGAAACGGCGTGGCAGAGTCAAGTAGCGCAATCCTCCTGGATTGCGCACGGAAAACAGGCAGCAGCGGTAGTCCCTTCGTGCGTGGATCTTGTGTTTTTTGGCGAAGACTTTGAGATTCGAAACAGTGCAGCCACACAGCCCCAAATGGGGCGCACTATAAAAGCTCACGAAGTGAGCGCCGCCTTGGATCCCAGCGCCCCATGATTCCGTCGCCCTGCAGGGGCAAAACATAAGCGCACTCAGAGTTGTGTAGAAACGAATGGCATAAGGTGCGGGGTCGCATGACCTTGCGTGTCAAAAGCCTCGCAGAGGCGACACAACGATTCCACAGAAGGACTGAACACCGCCGCAGCTAGCCCGCATTTCTCACTGCTGCGGAGCTTGAGCGCGAACGTGGTGATCGGCGGGCTTCGGCGATAGCTGGGGCGTCAGGAAGATCATGACGCATGCCGGCGCGGCTGCGATGGCCGCCCAGAAAGCGGTTTTTTCGGCTTTGGGGCGGAGTATCTCTGCGTTCGTTATATTTGAGCCTTGTGTGGCGACTGCCAAGGTTCTCAGCACCGCAGCGGGATTGCGCGAAGGCGCTGGTACACGTCAGACAGAAGTTGTTTCAGTGGGTAGCCGGCCGCGAGCGAGAGCCAGATGCAGCGCACGCTGACCTTGATCTGCGCGCCGATTTTCAGCAGCTTCAGGCGGATGGTTTGGCACTGAGCGTGTTCAAGATCGGTGCCGTGCAATCCGAGTCTGCGCAGCGCGTGCATCAGAACGTAGGCGATCGAAGAGAACCACAGCCGCAGTTGGTTGGCCCTCATCGTCGCGGCGCTCGTGCGATCGGCGAACAGATAAAGCTGTTGCTCCTTGATGCGATTTTCCATTTCGCCGCGCGCGCAATAGGTGTCCTCGTACAGCGTCCGTGCGTCCTGTTCGCGCAGCGGCAAGTTGCTCACCACAAAACGCGGGTTGGCGCCTTTCTCCAGGTGCTCCGCCTTGCCCACGACGCGGCGCGGCTGACGCCAAGTCTTCAGCGTCTGATAAACAAAATCTTTGAACACGCGCGCAGCCTTGCCGATGGCTTCAAACTTTTGCTTGGCGCGCTCCATTTCTGGCGCGAGTTCCTGCTCGAGCCGAACGTTCCGCGCGAGGCCGAAGATATAATAGAGTCCGTTGTCTTCGCAGAACGTCATCAAGTGCTCGCGGCAAAACCCTGAGTCGCCGCGCAGGATGATCCGCGTCTGCGGCCAGCGCTGCCGGATGCGCGCGACGATGCGCCGAAGCTGCTTGAGCGCGCCGGCGGCCCCGTCGATGTTCGCCGGTCGCAGGCGCGCGCAGAGCAGATGTTCGCCGCAAAAAATGTAAAGCGGCAGATAGCAGTATTCTTTGTAGTAGCCGTGAAAGAACCGGCCTTGCTGCTGCCCGTGAATCGGATCGTCGGTCGCGTCCAGGTCCAGCACGATCTCGCTCGGCGGCGTCGCGAGCGCCTGCAGAAAGAGATCGACGAACAGATCCTCGATTGCCGTTCGATGGTAAACGATTTTTTTGTAGCGGCTCGCGGCGCTGGCATCCGCCGGCGTCAGTTCCAGCCGGTTGAGCGTACTTTTGCCCGCCAGCGCCTTGCCCCGATCGCGCGCCTGGACGCGGCTTTCACCGAGCGGATCGGAGTGTCCGACCAACACGGCCATCAACGGATCGGCGCGAAGCTCGTCGTGATCATTGAGGTCCTCGTAACCGAGCGCCAGGCCATACACGCGCTGCGCCACAAGCGCGAAGAGCAAATGCTCGATGCGCTCCGGGTCGCGGTGGTCGGTGAAACACGCCGCGAATTGCCGGATGATTCCGGTGCGCAGTTCGACCTCCCGCAACAGCGCCGCCCCGGCGTCGGAGGTGATGTTTCCGCCGTCGAATCGCCCCACTACCGCACGCCGGCCAAGGCTGTGGAAATCGAAACTGCGCTGGTTACACTCTGTCATCGCAAGGCCGTCCTCGTTTCCAGACATCAAAATGTTCCAAGCAAACACTTTGTGTCAGAAACAGCGGCCTTGTCTTATTCATTCGGTGAGAAATGCGGGTTAATGCAAAACAGCATCTTACTTTTCAGCACCGCAATCTGAATTTGGCCGCCGCGCAGTATCACGTGATCAGTTCCAAGGCGGGACGGGCCGGCTTCCCGCGAGCGCCAAGTCCCCTCCTTTGAACGCGAGTTGTGATGACTGCCAAGCCACAATCGTCCACAGAGCTCATAGTCGAGTAGGGCTTAGCGATACTTCGCCGCGCGCTTGTTTAGCGCGGTTATGTGGGTCGCCCCATTTTGGTTGAGAAGTCTTCCAAAACTTGGAAGAACCGCGGCGCACTAAAACATATCCACAGGGGGGATTTTGTGACTCGTTCGACTACGAGCCTAAGTCAAGGCGCATCTCGATGGCCCGCTGGAGCACAACACAGGTTTGTACCAACATCGCTCTCCCCCGGCGATATGGATGGTTATGCCTTTGCCTTCGACCCGGCTTGACCCAGCGCTCAAGGCAGCGTACCTGATTGCGATGACTGGATATGGGCAGGAAGAAGACCGCAAATACGCGAAGGAGGTTGCCTTCGATCCGCATCTGACCAAACCCGTCGATCCGAACGGTTGGAGTTTGGCGGAAGTCGCCGGTAGGAACGGAGCGCCCGAACGTATGCCGAATGTGTTGATTGCGGAAAGAGGTGCATATGTCCCGCGCGATTATTGTTGATGACAACGCCCAGAACCTTTACCTACTTGACGCGGTTCTGAAAGCGAATTCTTACACCGTCTTTCAGGCGCAGAATGGTGTCGAGGCATTGGAATATGCGCGCCAGTTTCCGCCCGACGTGATCATCTCCGACATCCTGATGCCCGTAATGGACGGCTTTTCATTGTGCCGAGAATGGAAAGCAGACCCGGTATTGCGGAAAATCCCATTTGTCTTTTACACTGCAACGTATACGGACCCGCAGGACGAAGCGTTTGCCATCAGTTTGGGGGCTGATAGCTTCATCGCAAAACCGATCGAGCCGGAAGACTTCATGCAGGCAATTCGCTGCGCGCTGCAAACAACTCAGGCGGGGGAACTGCAGCCGGCCCGCGCGCCCGAGCTCGAAGAAACGGGTCTTTTGCGGCAGTACAATACCGTGTTGATCCGTAAACTTGAAGACAAGGTCGCGCAGTTGGAAGAAGCTAACTGCGCGCTGCTCGAACAGAAGAATCTAATCCAGGGAGTAATGGACTCAGTCGGTGCGCATATCGCGGTGCTGGACAGCAACGGTAAACTCGTCAGCACAAACTCGGCATGGTCTTCATTCGCGCGCGAGCATAACGATAGTGTTCAAGCCCATGCACTCCAGTCCAACGATTATTGTGAAGCCCTTGGTGCTGCGGGAACCGTTGGGGTGCAATTGGCCACTGGCATTCAGGAGGTACTGCGCGGCGAGAAAGCAAGTGTCGAGGCAGAATTCGACTGTCAAACGGTAAAGGGCCGGCGTTGGTTTCTAGTCAGAGTAAGCCCGCTCGCACTGCAAGCTGGTGGGGCAGTACTGGCCTATTTCGACATCTCAGAACAAAAACAGGCTGAGATTTTGCTCCAAGACGCAGCACGCCACAAAGACGAGTTCCTGGCGATGCTAGGTCACGAGTTACGTAACCCCTTGGCTCCGATCTGCAATGCCGTCCACATACTGAAACTGCTCGGCTCAACGGATGCGCGGGTGAAGCACGCCCGAGAAATGATCGAACGACAAGCACATCACCTGTGTAAGATCGTAGACGACTTACTCGATGTCGCCAGGCTGACTCGTGGCAAGACTATGCTACACAAAGAACGAATCGATCTGGCGCACATCGTTCGCACAACGATAGAGGACTTTCGCGACGAAATTGAAAGGCGCGGCTTACAACTGCAGGCCAATCTTCCTGCCTGCCCGCTCTGGATGGAGGGCGATGCCACTCGCATTGCGCAAGTAGTCACTAATCTTCTGCATAACGCCCAGAAATTCACCGACAAAGGGAGCATCAAGATTGACTTGAAGGCCACCGCTGACAGCAAGGCCGGCGTGTTGACCGTACAAGATACGGGAATCGGCATGACGGTAGAGACCTTGGCGAGGGTCTTTGTGCCGTTTGTGCAGGCCAACGTGGACTTGGCGCGGAGTCGGGGCGGCGGCGTGGGATTGGGAACAGCCCTAGTAAAACAATTGGTGGAACTTCACGGCGGAACCGTAGAGGTCGCAAGCGAGGGCTTGGGGCGAGGATCTCGCTTCGCCATCCATGTCCCTCTCATCAATGGATCTTCTGTGGGAACGCCGGAGGCCACAGCAGGTGTGGCAATTGGCAGCAAAAGAGTTCTGGTGATAGAAGACAACCTCGATGCCGCGGAGAGCCTCCGCATGCTTCTGGATATGCACGGTGCCCTCGTGGAAATCGCAACGGATGGGATCTCGGGCCTGAGAAAGGCCAACGAGTGGAAGCCAGACATTGTGCTTTGTGATATTGGGCTGCCCGGCGGAATGGACGGTTACGCTGTCGCTCGTGCTATTCGCAGTTCCCGGGAAACCCACCCCATTTATTTGGTCGCGATTACGGGTTATGGCCAGAATGAAGATAAGCGCTGCGCGCAAGATGCAGGTTTCAATCTGCACATGACAAAACCAGTTGACGTATCGGCATTGATGCGCGTGCTGGCGACAGCGAGCACGGGCGGACCCCATCCATTTGAAAAATGCGAAAATGAATAGTTTGGGCGCCAAGTCCCGTCTCGTTTCATCGCTAATCGGCATCTTGGTGGTTGCTGCCGTGTATGCTGTGACGGCCAAGGTAAGCTTCTTGTTTACCATTCCTCCAGGCAACATCTCCCCAATCTTCCCAGCCGCCGGCGTCGCGCTTGCGGCCGTGATGGTTCTGGGGCGCAAGGCCCTGATCGGGATCTGGCTCGGCGCCTTTTTGGCAAATACCATTTCGTTGATGGAAGGCTCGCTGTCGTCCGCCCCCAGACGGCTGCCAGACCTGTTGGTGGGGGTATTTATTGGTCTTGGCGCCATGTCCGGCGCGGCGGCGGCGGCATTCCTGGTCCGGCGTTTCTGCAAGGACGAACATCCCCTGCTAGGGGGGCGGAATGTGTTGATCCTGGTGTCGGTTGGCGCATTAGCCTGCTGTACGATTAGCCCTACGATCGGAGTGCTTGGTCTGTCGTTGGAGGGCGATGTTCCTTGGGATCGGTTCGGCTACTCATGGGTGACTTGGTGGGTTGGAGATACGGCCGGGACACTGATCGCCGCTCCGCTAATCCTGGCGTGGCAGCAGCGTCTCCATTTTCGCATGAACGTCTGGCGTGTTCTAGAGGCGGCGGCGCTAGGAGGCACGACGCTGCTGGTTTGCTTCTCTGTCTTTTTTCGGAAGACACCCTTTGAATATGGGCTCTTGCCTTTGTTGCTCTGGGCGGCATTTCGTTTCGGTATGCGCGGCACGTCAACGACAGCCTCCATTATTGCACTGCTTGCCACGATCGGCACCAGTCGAGGCAGCAGTCCCTTCGTGGGGGGCACGACCAATGAATCACTCCTGCTTCTTAATTCATTCTTGGGTGTGACCATTATCTGCGCCCTCTTTTTCGCAGGAATAATAGAAGAACGAAGGCGGTCGAATGAGGATCTGTACACACTGAACCGAGCGCTCCGAATAAGCGAGGAACGGTTGCGTCTGCTCGGCGACAACCTGCCCGACAGCTACGTTTATCAATACACATCTAAACCGGACGGAACGCCACAATTCCTTTATCTCAGTGCCGGCGTAGAACGCATGCATGGGGTCAAAGTGGAAGGCGTGTTGCGCGACGCGAGCGTGCTGCTGCAGCAGATCGCTTCCGAGCAGGCGGTGGCAATGCACGCGGCGGAGGCGGCCAGCCTCCAGAATCTGACGGACTTCACGATGGAACTGCGCATGCGCCGCCCCGATGGACAGTGGCGCTGGGTGCAAGTGTGCTCGCGCCCCCGCCGGACATCCAACGGACAATTCCTGTGGGACGGCGTGGCCACAGACGTCACCGCGCGCAAGCAAGCAGAAGAGGCGTGCAGCGAAAGTGAACGGAAGTATCGCGAACTGGTGGAGAATGCCAACAGCATTATCCTGCATTGGACGCGCGACGGGAGGATCATCTTCCTGAACGAATTTGGCCAGCGCTTCTTCGGCTACACGGAAAACGAGATATGTGGCCGGCATGTAATCGGCACAATCGTCCCAAAAGGCGAGACCGGCGGCCGGGATCTGTCCTACCTAATGGACGAGATCTGTGCGAACCCAATGGCGTTCGAGCAGAACGTCAATGAAAACATACGTCGCAACGGCGAACGCGTCTGGATCGCCTGGACCAACAAGGTTGTGCTGGACCCGCAAGGCCATGTATCGGAAATCTTAAGCATCGGCACGGACATCACGGCGCGCAAAAAGGCCGAGGAAGCATTGCGCGCCAGAGAAGCTCAGCTCTCAATAATTCATGACAACAGCTACGATGTCATGTTCGCCATTGGCGTAGAACCCGAAGATCATTTCCGGTTCGTCTCGGTCAACCAAAGATTCACGGAAGCGACCGGGCTGCGACAAGATCAGGTGGTCGGCAAGCTCGTTCAAGAAATCATTCCAGAACAGGCGTGCGCTCTCGTTGTGGAAAGATACAAGGATGCCATTCGGAACAAACAGCCGGTCCACTGGGAGGAAGTTTCCGTCTATCCTACCGGGAAGAAAACTGGCGATGTTACTGTAGCACCGGTCTTCGATGCGGACGGGCACTGCACGCAACTGATCGGGACAGTACACGACGTCACTACGCGCAAGCAGGCGGAGGAAGAACTGCGAGCGATCCAAACGAGCCTGGAGCAGCGCGTCATCGCACGCACTGCAGAACTGGCCGTGGCCCGGGACCGCGCCGAAGCCGCCGATCGAACCAAGTCCGCCTTCCTCGCTACCATGTCCCACGAGTTACGCACGCCACTCAACTCTATCATCGGCTTTACCGGGCTTATGCTACAGGGCATCGCCGGGCCACTGAACGAGGAGCAAACCAAACAACTCCGCATGGTGAAGGACAGCGGGCAACACCTGCTGGCTCTCATTAACGACGTGCTGGACATCTCCAAGATCGAGGCCGGCCAAGTCGAGATCTACCGCGCGTCGTTCGAGCTGTCTGCATCCATTCAGAAAGTCGTCCAAACCGTGGCGCCGCTCGCCGACAAGAAACACCTATTGCTAGTGACTCACGTTGCGGCCGATGTGGGGCAAGTGAACAGCGACCGCCGGCGCGTCGAGCAAGTACTACTGAACCTGCTGAGCAATGCGATCAAGTTCACAGAACGCGGCGAGGTAACCGTGTCGGCACGAGTCGTGCCAAGCGCAGTCATGATTTCGGTGGCCGACACCGGCATGGGCATCAAATCCGAAGATCTGGGCAAACTCTTCCAGCCGTTTCGCCAGCTTGACACCGGCCTGACGCGCCAGCACGAAGGGACGGGCCTGGGGCTGGCCATCTGCAAGCGGTTGGTCGAGCGGATGGGCGGTGCGATTATGGTTCAGAGCGTATTGGGCCAGGGCAGCTCATTCAGTTTCACCCTGCCACTTCACGCGGAAAGAGAGTCATGAAACCGACCATTCTTGTTATCGAAGACAATGAGCAGAATCTCTACCTCGCCACATTCTTGCTGAAACAGAGCGGCTTCGAGGTGGTCCCAGCCCGAAGTGGACCGGAGGGGATCGAACTTGCCGGCCGCATCCATCCCGACCTCATTATCCTCGACATCCAATTACCGCAGATGGACGGTTACGCCGTTGCGCGAGCGTTGAGACGGGACGTTGCCCTGCAGGACGTGTCCATCGTGGCGGTCACGTCCTACGCGATGCCTGGCGACCGGGAGCGCGCTCTAGAGGCGGGCTGCGACGGGTACATTGAGAAGCCCATTGACCCCGACACGTTCAGGAGCCAAGTCGCCGAGTATCTGAAGCCCCGGCCTGAGAGTGGAGAAGCGCGCGCATGATCCTCGTCGTCGTGGACGACAACGCGTCACAACTCTTTCAAAGTTCGGTTCTCTTAGCCTCGGGCTAGGCGGATGATTGGCGCATCGAGAATAGCCTGCACTGGGTCCGTGAAAAGCCCTGGGCATAAAGCATGTAAAGCACAGCGTGAACTTGACGAAGGTTCCGTGTTCGGTTCGCTACACGCAGAGGGCAACTTGCGTAGCGGGCCGTCAGATGTCGCAGGAACTCCACTCTGATCTGCAGAGACTCCGTCAGCAGAACGACGAGCTACGCCGACAGTTCGCGGAACTGACGCGCAACTCGGAGGTGGAAACGCTCGGGACAGAATCCCTGGCCGTTCTAGTCGGCGGAATTCCACGCCAACCGGGCAGCACCGCGATGAGAGAACGAGCGGCGGTCGGACGGTGAGTGACCGATATGCATCGCCTGGGCACGCGGCGAGTTCAGTCAGCCGGATTGCCTCATATCCGAAACGGCCGGCCATCAGTCACTTTGCATTGCGCCATAGAGCGGGAAACCGCGGCTTGAGACTCATCGAACACGTGATTCAGGACTATGGAGATGCGCGACCTAAGAACAGCGCAACGTCGTCTGCCGGCGTCGTGCCGGGCAGTAGACGTTAGCGCGCTGCGTATTAGCAACGGATATGTACAAAGGGGACGTCGATGTGGCTTCAGGAACGTCAAGAAGGACGAGGTAAAGGAGACTGGGCCAATGGTGCATAAAGGGCGAAGAGGGAAGGTAACGATGGAATCTTGAAGCAAGGATCCGGGACTAGACTGCAAGAGGATGACTCAGATAGACACTGAACGCTGTGCGAAGCCGCCGAGAACCCAGCGCATTCGAAAACTACGCCGATTTTCATAGGCGAATTTGCATAACTTCTGGAAACGGCTGAATGGAAAATCACGTCGTTCTTCATAGGTAAGATGCAAGGAGTGCTGAGAATAGATACTATCAGCGGTGGCTTTTTTGCTCATGAAACTCATATAAGTAATGATATTACAATGACTTGCAAGAATCGCTCGAAATAGGGCTCTTTTTTGACACCAGTGTCAAAAAAGGTACGCTTTCGGCGAGTGGCTGAGCCTCGTCCCAGAGGTGCGCCGGTTTCCGGCGCGTGCTGAAGTGCTTTTCGGCAATGCGCAACCCTGTGGGAACAACTGCTGCCATTGGACCTGCCGAAGCGCAACTGCGAACGCTTCGCATTTCTCCTCCGTGGCTAGCGCATCGCGCCGCTGCCACCTGACGCTCATTGGATTGCCACCAATGTGTCCGTGTGCCGTTCCAGCAGGTCGTCTTCGTATACGGCGCCGAGAGTTGCATCGACTCGGGTGCACGTTTTGGATTACGGAGTTCCTTGTGCTTGGCGCTCAAAGGCAACTTGGTGAGAGGCACAATGGTGGCGTCGCCCTGATTCAGATCTGGATAGTGGCGCAGCGCGGACTCGTAAACTCGCAACGCGCCGCCTCATCATTGTGTTTCTCCAATCCGCGAGCTATGCGGTTAAACCCCCACAAAGTAAGCTGCTGCTTGGGCAGTTCCGTGAGCTTCCTGGCGGCTTCGAACTTTCCCAAGCCCTTGCATTTGAGCTTCATTACCAGCTCGCTATCCGTCAGGCTGAATTCCGCTGGGACTCGGACCGAGTCTTCAAATCCCGTTCACATTAAGCCAAAGTCTTCTGCGCGAGCAAAACCGACTTCCTTTTCTCTGTTTCGCTCCCTGACCAGCAAAGAAATCTCGCAGTCTCTTGGATAGCAGTAGACCTCCCCACTCGCACCCAACAACACCCCTTCGTTAATTTCAAGGTCAGCGTTATTGTCGTTGGACACTCTTCCCACGAATCCCAGGCGGAACGGTGGCCCAACCCGCAAGCTGTTCGTGCCTTCCTAAATCTGAACTGGCACATACTTCACCAACGGCAACGGGTATAGGGCGACATCCTCCGCATGCTCGTCCTTCTCCTGGTGCGCGATGCCGTTCCAAACCCTTGCCGCAAGAACATAGGTACCCGGCAGCAGCGTCGCCTTCTTGCCGCTGGAGAGTTCAAGTTGGACATTGCTGTCTGCGTGGCGAAGCGTGGCCTTGGCGCGCCAGCCTTCGACGGTGATGACCTCCACCGTTGCTTCAGCAGACAACAGCGCCGGCGGCGAGAAATGTGCGATCGTAAGCCCGATCCTGCAAGGCGAGGCCGGGCTTCTCCAGATCGCCGAAGTTCTCAAGATACTCCAAGCCAAAGGTCACCGGGTCAACGTCCGTTCATGTTCACATAGGTTGGAAACGCGAATGGGCAAGCGACGCGCTGGCGCGCTTGATAACGGTCGGGGGCGACGGCTTGCGTAAGGGTGCCGGATTCTGACGTATCCGGCTCAACGCGTTCCGCCTTGGACTCCTATGTGGGCGCTGACTACTTCAGGGGCCCTGAAATCTGCCCAACATCTTGTTTCTGCGAAAGCTTGAACTGCACCGGCACGTCGCTTCGATAGGCTGTGTCGCCCAGCATAACGGCGATTTGTATTGAGCGCCGCGCCGACTCTGAACCCGTTTCTCCCGGCGCCAACTCCGGCGCGATTCCTTCCGTCCCAAATCCAAGCAGGTCCATGCGATGCGCAGCGACTGCAAATTGGATGGTTGCCTTCATACCCGTGCCGGTCGTCTTTGAGGGTTTCTTCAAACGTGGGTACTTCACCTGCAGCTTCTTCAGGCGATCAAATGCCCCCTTTGATTTTGCTTTTCCTCGGGAATCCAGTATCTCGGCGTCGCCCACGTTGCCTGCACTGATTGCGCAGACGCGCTCCTTGGTGAGGTCAAGCCCGGCCGGCAACTCGATCGTTCCCCGAAACGATACAGCGTCTAGCTTGAGCATGTTGAACATGAACTTTCCCTTTATCGTACTGTTGCTGATGCCTGTTGTGCTTGGCGGCATGCTGGCTTCGGAATTGTTGCCGAGCTCGGCTCCGCCCACGGGCAACGTGATACACTCTTGCCCCACAACAGTGCCGTTTGTGGGATCAGTTACAGTGGCCACGATCACGTAGATGCCAGGTAACGTAAGCTGAAACACCGGGTTCGCGCCTGTTACAGTAGCCACCTTTCCTGTTGAACAATAGGCGACGGTGGTCACTGTGTACGTGGGAATCACGCCGCACATGGTGACATAAAGTTCTACGAGGCCGCCCTCGTTTCCGGTGACTTCTATCGCAATATTGTTCAACGGGTTTGTAACCGTCGTGCCTATGGAGGCGCTACCGGTCGCACCGCCTGAGGCGGCTGCATAGATGGTCACGGTGAGCGCAGCAGAGGCGGTATACTGCTCATCAGTGACGTACAGCGTGACCGTGTAGCTGCCTTGCCCGGCGAAGGTATGCGAGACCGGATTTTCCATTCCGGCCGCTGTTCCATCAGCGAAGTCCCAGGTGTACAGAAGCGGCAGCGTGTTCGCTTGCTCCACCGTGGCGGTGAACTGCACCGGCGTACCTTCCTTCGCGGGGTTTTGCGACGCGACCATAGCCATGATCTTCGGCACCCCACCGGCCACGTAACTGAAGCCGTCCGTATTCTTGCCGCTCTGGCCATCGGGGTTCGTCACCACCACATCGACGGCGCCCGCATCATGAGCAGGCGTCATGCACGTGATCTGGGTGGGGCTGATGACGTTGACATTTATTGCGACAATTCCGCCGAACGTGACACCTGCGCCGAAGACAAAGTTGCTTCCGCTGATTGTCACCTTGCCGCCACCTTCCGGCGCGCCGTGATTGGGCAGAACACTGGTAACGGTCGGAGGAGGCACGACGATCAGCGTTCCGCTACTACTCCCGGCGTAAGTCCATGACGAGATCGTTCCCGTCACGGAATACACACCGGACGTGATGGGCGCCGTTTCAGAGTCGTTGTAGGTGTAGTTCACCACCAGGCCCGCCGGCGTTGTGGTCGAAGTTTACCGCGACTGACCGCTGGTGAGCTGCGTTAGCAGCCCGTTGAAAATCGCCGATTTTGCCGCCGATCAGCCCGCCGTTCGAATGCGGCCAAGGCCGAACCTTGAAACCAAATCTATCTGCGTCATGTCACGCCGATCTGCGCGGAGCGCTGCACAGACGCGGATAACGGCAAAAATGGCCAAAACGAGGCTTTTCAGCCGCTCCGCAAGCTCCTTGGGCGTGCCGTGGCCGATCAGTTTACGGAGTATCAGACCGAGATTGAATCCGCACACTTGGATCAGCAGCCGTTTGAGTATGTTGGCATGTCCGCGCAAGTGTGTGCGCCGCATCGCTCCGCTTTCATAGCAATGGGCAAAGGTGCGCTCGACCAACTCTCCACGCTTGCGTAGCAGCGCCTTGCCGCGCGTGCCCTTGATCCTGCGACGATTGGAGTAGACCGCTTTCTTCTGCTCCTCTTTGTTCTCCCAATTGCGTTGGCCGCGCTCCGGCTCAGGAATGTACGTGCGGATGTCGTCCTCCGCCATGGTCATCAAGGTTTCGTTACTATGATAACCCTTGTCTGTCACCAACTCGCTTAGCCAATTGGGATGAATCTTGTCCTGTGCCTCCGGTTCCTCTTGCAGCGCGAGCATGTTCTCCGCGGCCTCAGCTACCGTGGCCAGGACGGTCGTCGTGTCGCCCAGGTTTGCAGCCTGCAGGGTCACGGCCAATACCGCGCCGCTGTCCATGTCCACCGCATGCTCGGCCTTGTGCGCCAGATGCGTGCTGCCGTCTTTCATTTTCGTGATCTTGGCATCTGGATCATGCGGGTTCTTCCAATCGTCATTTGAGCCCTTGTGCGGCCGCTTGCGATCCAGTTTGGCCAAGTCTTCCCGCGTCGGAGTTTCGATCCCCGATTCCTTCGCCAGCCGGATCAGAAAGTCCTGATACTTTTCGCCGGTGTCGCGCCGCACGATGCTGCGCAGCGCCGCGTTGGCTTCCAGCGTGGTCGCGTCGATCCCCGTTGTCTTTCCGCTGACCAAATCCGCTTTGGCCAGCAGTTTCAGCACGAAGGTGAAGAGTTCCTGATGGGTCTCCAGGTCGATGCGCTGGCGGATGCGCGACAACGAAGAATGGTCCGGCGTGTCTTTGTTCAAGGCGTACCCCAGAAACGCCCGCAGTGACAGCGAGTCCTGGCAGCGCCACGCGATGCCCCGCTCCGAGTCCAACCCTTCGAAGTACCCGATCAGCAGCATGCGAAAATACACACCGGGCGGGATGCCCGGCCGCCCGTCTTCTTTGTAAAACTTGCGGCACAGATCCTCGGCACAGCTGTCGAACTTCTCCGCCGCCAGAACCTGATTCAGTTGCTTGTAGAATGGATGCCCCGGCGCTTTGGCCAGCGCCTCGGTCGCAATCCAGAACTCTGGCTGCGGCTGCTGCTTCTCACCCAATGCCATGCTTGCCCCTCACCAGTCCCTTATATTTGTCGCGCGGAACAGGCCTTTCCCTCAAACTTTTTCGCCACGTTTTTTTGACCCCTTTTTCAACGGGCTGCTAACCTAAGAAGCCGCTCTGGCGCCGGCGACTAACTGAAGATCGTCCAGCGGGTGTCTGATTGTGAAGATGTCCGCAATTCCGCCTTTTCTAAGGCGGCACGTTCCGGCCTGAGCTTAATAGGCGGCGCCTACGGACTTTTCAGCCCGTAAGCGCAAGGGTAAGAAGACTGCGAGGAGTCGGTTTCAGACCAGACTGAAGCACTCAGAGTGGCCTTTATCCGGTAGGACCAATTCATTCAAAGCAAGCTTCACGCCGAGATGAAGGATTCGCGATATATATTGGATACAGCTACTTTGCCACGCACTTGTTGGCCTTGATCACCGCGTAGACGCTATTCTTCAGCAGGCCGCTTTCATAGCCAACCACCACGCATTCGCCCACTTTCAGATCCTTCATCGCACGCACCGCGGCGCACTCGGCATCGGTCAAACTCGCCGTTGACCCTGTACACACCGTCACACGATCGTAGAAGGCCGTCTCGTCCACGACGACGAGCTTGTGGTTCTTGCTCGGAAGGTGGAACGTCAGGTCGCTGTCTTCCTCCACGCCCAGCGCATGCGCAGTCTCAAGGGCTGTGGCCCAACTCTGGCGGATTTCTGAAGTGTTCAGCCTGCGTCATCTTTGCGGTTTCTTCCTGGATGCTCTGCAGCATCTTCGCATACTCCGACGCGTACGGCCGCTTCGTGCCACGGATAGAGAGCGTGGCGCCGTCGGCATCGATCGACATCAACGTGCCTTCCGCCCAATTATTGATCTTTCCGTCGAAAGGCCACTGTGCATACTCTTCCGTCATGGATCTCGTCACAACTGCCGAACTCTCCATGTGCTTTCTCCTCGAACGTTGAATCGCCGCCGCACTGCAGGTCATACAAGAACTGCTGCACCCGTTACTCGTGGTCAGCCGATGCGCAGGATCTGGATATGCACTTGGTGCGCCAGTTACGACAATCGCAAACGAACGGTGTCCACTTGCCTGGGTAACCGTTAACTACCTCTGCAGGAACCCGATGCCGGCGTGAGTTGAATGCGGTGAGGGCTAATAGGCGGCCGGGGGCGCGCCGTACGATAATCATTGTCGAACTAACGAAAACAAGTCAGAGGCAGTTTGATCATCAATCCTGAGCCCTGCGGGTGCTTCGAAAGCAATACCTGCGGACCTTGGCCTACAGATTGCGACTAGTTCAGTGGGACAGTTTCAAAGGAATCGAGGTGGCGAGTGGTTATCACAAAGGTCTTGGCGATCATTGGGTTCCTAGCAGTAGTGCTCGGCTTGTTTCTTTACATGGGCTGGTTTGGCTTTTCCTCAAGCAACAATGACGGCCAGCTTGACCTGAGGTTGGACAAAACGCAGCTCAAAGACGATGCGACCAAAGCCAAAAAGGACGTGGAGGATCTTGGCAGGGCTGCGGAGGAGAAGGCGCGCGACGCTGCAGCTAAAATAAAAGAGAGCGTCAAGAAATAGCTTTGGAGGGAGTGTTGTGACCAGAACCTCGATCGGAATCGTGCTTATCGTGCTCGGCGCCATTGTTTTGGCGTACCATGGCTTCACCTACACAACGCGCGAAAAGGTCATTGATGCAGGACCGATTCAAGTGTCTGCCGACAAGGAACATTCCTTTGCCATTCCTCCGGTTATTGGCGGACTTGCTGTCGGCGCCGGCTTAGTCCTTGTGATCGCCGCCAGGCGCAAGCCAGAGTAATTGTTGCTTAGACATCGGCGGCAGAGTCCGGGCTGGCTGGCATGTCATAATTATAGCTTTTGAGCTTTAGCACCAAAGTGCTGCGAGCCAATCCGAGCGCTTTCGCGGCATTGCTCCTATTCCCATCGCAGGTCTTCAGCACGTGCAAAATATGGCGCCGCTCTACATTCGCCAGCGACTGGGTGTCACCCTCAATTTCACCACCGTTTTCTCCGTCCGCTGTTGGAAAATTCAATTCGTCCACGCGAATCTCATTGCCTGCCGCGAAGATGCAGGCTTGCTCCATCAGCGAACGAAGTTCGCGCACGTTTCCCGGCCAAGGATAGTCAAGCAGGCGTTTTTCTGCCTCGGGCGTTAGCGTTCGCGACCATTTGCTCGCAAGTCCCACAAAATGGCGCGCCAGCGGAATGATGTCCTCCCGCCGTTCGCGCAAAGGTGGAACGATCAGCACGACTGTCACCAGGCGATAGTACAGATCCTCGCGGAATTCATTGGTCTTGCACGCCTCGCGCAGATCCTTATTCGTCGCGCAGATAATGCGCGGGTCTACCGAAACATCCTTGTCGCTGCCCACCGGGCGAATGACTTTCTCCTGGATCGCGCGCAGCAGCTTGGTTTGCAGCCCATATTCCAAATCGCCGATCTCGTCGAGAAACAGCGTTCCGCCGTCGGCCTCCATGAACGCGCCCTTGCGGTCTCGGTCGGCGCCGGTGAATGAGCCTTTCTTGTGTCCGAACATCTCAGATTCAAACAAGGTCGCTGGAATCGCCGAGCAATTGCGCGCCACGAATGCTTTGTCCGCACGCGGTGATTGGCGATGCAACGACAGAGCGATGCATTCCTTGCCGCTCCCGGTTTCGCCTTGGATTAGGATCCCCGCATAGCTTGCGGCGGCTTTCTTCACCCGCTCCAGCAACCCCAGCATCGCGGGCGCCTCTGCGACGATCTGGCCATTCGGACCGCTGGCCAGAACGCTCTGCAGCTTTCGTTCTTTCTCTAGCAAGGCACTTTGCACGCGCTTCTGCTCGGAGACATCGCGGATAATGCCCGTGGCGTAAGCTTTCTCTCTGCCAAGGAGCTGCGCGAAAGCGACTTCGAGGCTAAGCGAACTGCCATTCTTGTGCGCTCCCGATAGTTCCAGGTACCTAACAGGATCGGAACTCGTGCCGGGTTTTCTGATCAGTTCGTCGTTATGTGGATGCTGGCCGGGGATAAGAAGCGACAAGGGCTTCCCTACTAGCTCGCGATTGGTGTAGCCAAAAACCCGCTCTGCGGCTTTGTTCGCAAACAAGAGCTTACCTTCATTGTCAACCGTCACGAGCACGTCCACGGAGGTGTCGGCCAGAAGGCGGTAGCGCGCTTCGCTCGCGTCCAACGCGTCCTGGGCGCGCAAGCGTTCCATGAAAAGCCCGGTTTCCGTGGCGATGATCGCCATCATCTCCTGAATCTGCGGATCCGGGCGGCCTATATCCCGGCTCACGAACTCCATCGCACCGAGCACCTGATCGCCGAGCTTGATGGGAATACAAGCGGCGCCGCGAATATTCTCCTTAGCCGCGATAAAAGTGCCGGGAACGTCCACATCGGCATACTCGGCGACCCAGATCGCTTCTCCGCTGGCCCACACACGGCCAGGCAGGCCCTTTGTGCGCGGCAGCTTGATGTCTCGAATCTTTGAAATGAATGCTTCGGCCTTCAAAGCCGGCGAACTCCATATGTCTTCACACAGCATCACTTGGGCTTCGTCATCCACGCGCCACAAGATGCCCATCTCCCAACCGAGAGCGACCGCGACTTCGCGGAGTATCATCGGCGTGGCCTCGCGCAACGTGCTGGCTTGAGAGAGAACTTGAGAGATCGCCGACTGCGTGGCCATACGTTTAGCCAGCAGGCCAGCTTGTATCAGGTGAGAATTAGCGACATTCAAAGCGGCGGGATCTTGTGCTTTCAAGGAGAGTGCCTCATTACGACACCAGTCACGTTAGCATTGAACGCGGCATTAGCAACAGGCAAGTGCCGATAATCGACAAGCACTGCCCGAAGTTCAGTCACTCAAAAATTCAGCCAACCTCGCGGTGTCCTTCTCGCGAGGTTGGCTCTATGTGCTCAGGATTATGATTCACATCGTCTATTCGCTACTCGCCACCGATTCGCCCGCCTTCTTCCAACCGTGCATTCCGCCGCCGTAGTATTTGATATTGGTATATCCGAGACGGGCGGCGGCCGATGCGCCACGCTTGTACTTCGGGCAGTTGCCCCCGCTGCAATACACCACGATCAGGCTACCGGTTTCTTTCGGCAACACTTCGCTCAGGCGGTCGCTGTTGGCTTCAAAGTCGATCGCTCCAGGAATGTGCCCCTTAACAAAATATTCTGTCCCACAGCAGTCGATCAGGGTCACGCTCTTCTCTGCGATCGCCTGCTTCAAGTCCTTTCGGTTGATCTCGGTGTTGGAGTCTTCGGCCGGAGCGCTCCGAATTGCCAACCCCATGATACACACTGCCAGCACCGCACTAAATCCAAAGTATCGCATGACGTTCTCCCAAGAAATCCAAGTCCAAATGCCCATCACAAGGTTCCAAGTCGGTCCGCTTACACGAACGCAGGCTTTAGCCGCGGTGGCGCAAGCACCACATTTATAGGTTTCAGTCCGATCATTGAGCGGCGCGAGAAAATCAGCACGAGCGTCGAGGCGAGCATGCAGGCTCCTTCAATGGCCACCGTATTCAAGCCTACGCGTGTACCCGTCGCCGTATCAAAGCAGCCACACTCGATGTTCAGGTCGCGGGCTAACGCAGAAATCACCGCCGCGCTGAAGACCGTAAACATCAGCAGCGAAACAGACGCCGAGGCGCGCACCCAGAGTCCGCAAAGAAGAGTAAGGCCGACGAGGATTTCCACCCATGGGAGCGTCATGGCAATAAGCGGGATGACCTGTTTGGGCAAGAGATCGTAGTTTGCGATGGCCTCACCAAAGGACGCGCTATTGGGCACCTTCAAGACGCCGGCGTAAAGCAGTATGCCCCCGAGGCCCAAGCGAGTTATCGGCATCACCAGATCTAGAGCGTTCTCATTCCACCGTTGCGCAACGATTCTGTCTGACATTGTTCTTGCCTCCATGGTCGGTCACCGTTATCGCCACGAGCATACACAATCTAGAGGCCAAGCGTCGCGCGTCGCGGCTCTTGCGCATAACAAACCTTGAATGCTCCTGTGAAGGAGAGGCGGCATTCGCTTCAGGCTGAAGCAGGTCAAAGCAACGATGCCCATCGAATTTCGGAGACTTGCGTCGATTTTCGAGCAATCGGGAGCACCTCTCATCCGAGGAAGGCGTCATCCGCCCCCCCGAGCCACATGGGAGTCCGCCGCATTTATGTTGAGCGGCCCCGCAGTTGCGAAACGGCTCCGCGTTCCCAATGGAACCGACTTACCTGTGAGGGTGAAGAGTTTCGTGTTCAGTTCCTGGCTTGTGGACGACCTGGCGACGGGCTCCACGTTTTGAGAAGGACGGTGCAAGATGAAAATCCATAGCGTGGGTTGTTTGCTGCTGTGTACGTTGGCGTTGGTGTTCGTGGGGGGAGCGCGGGCTGCAGATGATGTCGCGTATACCGGCGGAGCCTATCCAGAACACGCCAAGCCAGGTGAGGTCTGGTGTCTGATTACGACGCCGCCGCAGTTCAAGACGGTCAGCGAAGAAGTCATGTGCGCGCCGGCAAGCTGCCGCTTTGAAAAGATCCCGGCCGTCTATGAAATGCAAAGCG
>DASXUX010000045.1:0-6751 GCA_036504595.1 Planctomycetota bacterium
ACGCGCTGCTTAAGTCACTGGACCACCATCCCGCGATGTTCATCATCGACTGTTCTGCTCACGAGGTAACCCCGTGGAAGCTTGCAGAGAAGCTTCGCGACACAAAGGCCCTTCGAGGTGTGCCGATTCTGCTGATGGCCAGCTCCGATCTTTCGGAAGCAGATGCTGCGCGTGCCCTGGAGCTTTCGGCACAAGGATTCTTGAAACGTCATTCGAGTGCCGAAATATTGAAGCAGGAGATTGATCGCATTCTGAATCGCGGACTGTAAGCAAAGGCGGCCTATGCGGAAGTCCCGATGGTCGTGTGCCCAGAATCGCGCGTTTCAGATCCTTGCCAGAGCCAACGAACTGATTGAGAACAGTGAACCCTTCGGCCGCGAGAGAACGGAATCTCAGTAGGTCCACGAAGGATCGTTGCCATTCGGATGCGTGACAGCGATCTACGGCGTCCTCGCGCGCTTTACCACAAACGCGCCATCAAGGGTGCACCAGCCGCAGCCCACCTGGCCAGCCGCCGAGCAGATTGACGTTGAAATACGATTGATGGTCTATGTCCGTCGCCCACGCGCCGCCCGAAGCCTCGGCTCCTGTGACGAGCAGAATCCACGTGGCCGGCGTCGGGTACATGAGCGCATCGTTGTTAATCGCAAATGGCACCCAGTTTCCAGGACTCAAAGAACCTGA
This sequence comes from Planctomycetota bacterium, assembly GCA_036504595.1. Taxonomy (GTDB): domain Bacteria; phylum Planctomycetota; class SZUA-567; order H5-PLA8; family H5-PLA8; genus DASXUX01. The sequence continues at coordinate 685 of DASXUX010000045.1, forward strand.
CGAAATGCCGCCCAGGTAACGGCTAAAATCGTACACGTTTGGGAAGGTGTTTCCCGACACCGTTCAACGGCGAAACTTACCAACGTGGTAACGATTCCGCTCACGTTCAACTCTCCGTGCGCGTCCCACCCCGCACCGCCATTCATGATCGCTCGCGCACGCGCCGTGTTTCTGCGGCCGCCAGCGCGAATGCCAGCAACTGCATGCTCGTGCATCGTCGCAACGACTGTTAAGGCCACGAATCTAACCAGCGACATGCCTGCGGAAGCGTGGTTGTATTCGGCAACGTGGGGCGAATTTAGATTCGAGTGAGGCATTTGCGGGCGAACCACCCGTACAGCCGACGAAGCTGGTTTGCGTTTGGTGCCCGGTGCTTGGACGGAATGATGCTTGTGATGATCACGCGGGACATGAGGCCGCCTCACAGTAATAGGATGTCTTGCTCCCTATGAAAACAGCGCCGTTTTCTGTGACGGGTGGGGGTGTTGCCTGTCTCGGATTTCTGTGACGGGCGGCGAGGTGCCCGTCACAGTTCCATCACCGCCTGGCTACCTCCGGGCGCTCTCTGATCTCTCGTCTGCGTCAGCGCCTCGGCACAGGCAGCCAAGGCTCGAAAACAGCGATTGGTTTCTCCTCGTCGACCGTTAGCAATCCGCCGTCCGGGCCGGGATTGGCTATTACGACATCGTGGCCGCCGGTTTTGAACAAGCCCAGCGACGCGAACAGGTGATGCGCATGTCCTTGAATGACTGCCAATGGCTTAAGCACGTCGATCACCTCGCGGACGCAATCGAACATGAATCCCGCGCGGTCGCCATCGCAGGGGAAGAGCAGGGGCAGGTACGCCGGGTAATGCGTGAGCAGAATGCAGTGATCTCCGGCTGACATCTCGAATCGCGCGCGCGTCAGCACCTTTTCGCACACCGGCCGCAGCGCCGCCTCATCGGGCAGGTCGAAGAACCTGATCCCGCACCAGCCAATACCGGCGACGAAGAAGTGCGGCGCGACCTGGACCACCTTGCCGGTAATGTCATGGGCGCATTTCCGCAAGAAATCCGTGCCGTGGCCGCAGTCGTGATTCCCCAGAACGGCCAAGATGGGAACGCGCCGCTGTTTAGCCCAAATTTCGATCCGGCGCAGGCGCGCGTAGTCGGCTGTCTTCAGACCCATGTTGCAGAAATCACCGGCGTGGAGCCATGCTGTCACGTCGCGCTCGTCGGCTTTGGGCGGCACCTGGGCGTGGGTATCGGATAGGCAGATGAACTTCAGCGGCACTTGAGCTTGGTCCTCGTCCCGAATCTACCGGCCAGTTTGCTCGCAGTGGCGTTACCAGGCTGGTTCATCAATAGATCGGAACCCGCCTGCTCATTTTTTTCGGTCCTGTTCCAGTGCTGCGCGAACAGCTTCGCGCTTAGCATTCGCGCCCATCATCATCCTTCGCCTCGTCCTCGCCAAACTTCATGAAAGAAGTGCCTTTGACAGCTTTTTGACCGGTATTGAAAACGAATAGGAAGTCACTCGTGAAACCACCCAGCGCCTCTAGGTCCTCGCCCACTGTCACCCAGATGCCAAAGAGGTTCTTCTGATCCTTCGCAGAAGCCTTGATCGCTTTGACGACATCTTCCACACTGGCGTCGGCCAGTTTCACCCGGCTATCACCGTCCGGCTGTTTCCGCAGAATCTCAAGGAGATGCTTTCTAACTTTTGCAGGCAATGCCCTTGGATTATCGCCTTCCGTATACATGTCCGGCAATCGATAGCTATACCGCAGGTGTGCGCACGCCCGAACAGTCCCATCTTCGTTAGCAACGAAGTTCATGCAGACTGGGCAATGGAGCTCGAAGTCACCATCGGGGTTTTCGAAGTACACCCACTTCATGCCATGCCCTCCTGTGTAACGTAACCGACATATTTGTTTAGTGACCCGGGTTTCCTGGGCGGACCAGAAACCACGAGGCGTCCAGACGGTTCACGAACAGGCACCAGCCAGACGGCTGGTGCTGGTTGGGCAAAGCAGACGCCCTACAAGCGGAGCATTAGCCCTGTGCCTTCGCCTTAAGTTTTAGTCTCTCGTTGCCGAGTTCGAATGCCGCCCTGGCGCACCGTTCCTGGAACTGCGCTGGCGTATCGATTGCCTGCAAGCCGCTTGCGATCACCTGCTCCCATTCGGCGGGGCTGCCGGGCAGTATGCGCTTACACATTTTGAACATGCCGGTCTTGTCGAGCGGCCCGCACTTGATGAGGCGGTCGATCCTTCCCGGCCTTGCGGATGACGTTTCGCCGCCGCTGGAGCCGCCGAGGGCCGGATCGAGGCTCGCAATCGTGTTCGTGGTGACTACGACGAAAAGCCCGTTACATTGCTCGATGCCGTCAATGCAGTTCAACAGGCAGTCGAACGTGAGGGAGTCTTTCATCTTGCCTGCGGCGAGCACGTTCTTTCGCCCCGCAAACACGGAGTCTATGTCCTCGATTAGCGCCATACAAGGGGCAGCGGTCATCATCTCCGACCAAGCGTTCAGCATCGTGTCGTTGGCCATGGAGGCGAGGTCGTAGGAGTAAACGGGAAGATCAAGTTCTTGGGCAATCGCCCTTGCGAGGCTCGTTTTTCCCGTACCCGGTGATCCCCAAAGCAGCCATCCGCGTTTCCACGGAATACCTCGGGTCGTATACCAATCCTCGCTCCTGATCCAGAATCTCGCCTCCTCGACGGCGTCCTGCATGTCGGAGGAGAGGCATAGAACGGATACGGGGTCGTCTATGGCCGCATTCGTTCCGAGATCGGCATAATCCCATTTCAGCGGTCGGTATTGCCTGAAGGAAATGTCTTCGTTGTAGTCAGATGATTCGTAAGAAGTCCTGCGCTTCTGGTCGTCGCCATCGAAGTTCTTGGGCTTCGTAACGTGCTTGACGTAAAAACGCTTGCGGTCGTTGTCGTTGGCCCTCAGGTTGTTACAGTATGCGAACGAGTCCAGGATCAGTTTGTCTGCCTCGAACGTCCACCGGATGAACACGACCTTGCGATCGGCGGAGCCCTCGCTGTCGCTCCTGCCGGAGGAAATCCAGAGAGGCCTGAAGCCCTTCCAGAAGAGCAGCGTGCCGTTCCCCAAGCCCTCCATGGGCACGTACTGCTTCCGCCTGATGGGTTTGACGAAGAGTTCCAGGCAGTGGTAGCAGAAGCTGCTAAACTTGGACCTTTTGCAGTGGGCGAACAGATACGACGAGACGATGTGCGTTGAGCGCCAGTCCAAGGAAACAGTGATGACCAGGTAGTTCGAGATGCTTTGGAAGAAACTCTTGATCTTGCTCCAAAAACTGACGATGACCCCAACAATGCTTCCGGCCGCGACCAAGGCGAGAATCGAAGTTGTGTTTGTTTCCATCATTCTCACCGGCCCTGGACTAGCGTAAACTTGTACTTGCTGCAGCCGCGCCTGGACCCAAAAACCATCCCAAGCACGCCGTTCCACTCCACCAGCGTGCGCCCGATGTCTCCCTTGTATGCCCCTACTGCGGCCTCCGTTTGTCCAACGCGCCGCTGCCGCTTGGACCATCTGATTGCCGGTACGCGCCAAAACCGGCGCGCGCCCGGCTGTGCTCGCACCACCGCCCACCCACTTCAAGCCGCACGGCCCTGCGAAAGTCATCCATATTCACCGGACCGGCCTGGTTGCGAGCCAGTGCACTACGGGACGCATTCAGGATGACGTTCTTGATCTCTCCGCCGGTCAGGTCGGTGTCGGCAAGGTCCTCGATCGTCACGTCCGCCGCGATAGGAAGCTTTGATGGCATAAGTTTCCGCCAGATAGCCAATCGCATCTCGCGGTTCGGCCGCTCGAATTCGATCTTCAGGCTAATGCGTCGCTCCAGAGCGGCGTCGAGCGTAACCTTCCGGTTCGTGGCGAGGATGCAGACACCTTCGAACTTCTCCAGTTCCTGAAGCAGCACGTTGACGTCCCGCACCTCCCAGTTGTAGTGGGCGCTGTCCCGGTCGCAGAACATCGCGTCGGCTTCGTCCCAGAAGAGCACGGCCCCCGCCTGCCGAGCCTTCGTAAACATGCGCACCACGTTCTTCTCTGTCTGGCCGACAAAGCAGTTTTGAACCTGCGAGTAGTCAATGGCCAGCAGGGGACGTCCCAACTCACGCGCCACCGCCTCGCTGACGGCCGTCTTGCCAACTCCCGGAGGGCCCGAGAACAGGAGCGTCACGCCACGGCCGTAGGCAAAGCTTTCCGCCAAGCCCCACTCGTCCATCAGCACCCGGCTGTGGCGCGCCTGCGCGATGGCCATCGTAAGCGCCCGCGTCACGTTCTCGCTAAGCACCAACTGATCCATCCGCAGTTTGCCTTCGCGCAGATGGCTGTCGCCATCCCGTCTTCTCGGGCGGGAGCGTTTTATCTGCATCAGTTCGAGGCTCTTGGTTGTCAGCTCGAACTGCGTATCGCCCAAGTCCTCCGCGTCATCAGAAATTAGGGGATGCTTGCCCTCGCACGGCTGGATCAAGTCATTCCGGATCAGCCGCGACTCGGGCCTGAAGATGGCCAGGTTATTCTCGCCTGCGCATGCCGCGCGCGACAGGTTCTGCCCGGTGCAGAACCACTCTCCGTCGGAAAGCTGCCCAAGCTCCCGCCCGAGCAGCAGGACGAGAACTTTCTGCTCCGAATTATCAAGCGCTCCCTCTTGGCTCAAGAACGGGCCGAGTTTCCAGTCCGGGTGGGCGCTCAACGTCCGCATAAGTCCATCCCACAGAAACGTTATCTGATGAAATGTCTTGCGAGCTCTCCTGTGCGTGCGGAAGCGACGGCCGTCTGCCTCATCGACACTGGCCTCCAACACGCGATTCAGAATGGTCAGTCTTTCGTACAGCTCCTTTTCCGTTGAGACAGGCCACCCGATGGTTTGGCTGTCCTGATTGTCCAGGACATCATCCGCAAAGAAGGGATCGATGGAGATTCCCCGGCTGCGGGGTTCGTCGGTAACGTCGCCGAGCGTCACCAATCCCGTCGCGGCCAGTGGGCCGTTGCGAAAGAGCGTCCGCTGCACCTGGACCGCCTGCGTACCCGTCACACCCACGAATCGGAAAACTTCCGCGCACGTGTCCAACTCATCGTCGATCAACGACAGGTGCGCCAAAAGAAGGGCGACGAGAATGTCCTGTTCAACTACTGAAAGCTGCGCAGCGCGGAAGCGTTTGCAGAGCAAAATGTCGTCGCCCGTCAGAGCTAAGCTGCGATGGTAGCAGCCGGACCATTGCTGAACCAACTTGGCGGCGCGACCGTGGGCGCGGGGCGATGGGGCCTCGCGAAGACGCTGCCGCGCCATGAACATTTGTTGCCCAGCGCCTAACAAGTCGTCAATGGTCTTGAATGCCTTTGGGCGACCGGGAGTCCGTGCGACAACTCCCTGATTTCGGACCCTTGGCCCGCACGCATGATACTGAATCCCTTTAGCGCTCAAACACGTCTCCCTTAAAAAGCAGCGGCCATCCACACAATTGCGGCGGCGTGACTGCGCCGTTCCCAACCTACGGAAGCACACGGCGCGCCCAATCCAAAACGCCTCACGAATCTTTTTCCAGAGAGAGACAAGCGACGACGCCCAACCGAAACGCTTTCGAGTATCCGATATTGGGATTCTTTGCATCCGATAATCGGATGGTGTATATTACGAGCGTATTCGGGCACGGCGGCATGAGGAATCCCCCAGTGGCAGGCGACATGACAAAGCCCACTTTTGGGCGTTCCAAGGCACTCGTCAAACGCGGGGCGCTGAAGCTTGCCATTTGCTTCAAGACCAAGGTCTGGACAGTGCCTTTGCAGGATCGGCTCACCTGGCGAATCGGGCGGAGTATGCGGTGCGATATCCAGGTTCCCGATCCGAGAGTCGCTGACTGCCACGCCATCTTGACCCATTGCTCTAACACGGTTGGTCAAGGCGAGATCGAGCTCAAAGGTCTCGGCGGCCACCTCATAAAGGTGGCCGGGAGACTTGTTAGCGAAGCGGTTGTTCTCCCTGGAGTCTCCTTCTGGCTGGGACAGACCGAGTTCCGCGTTATCGCTCTGGCCCCAGA
>DASXUX010000046.1:0-19019 GCA_036504595.1 Planctomycetota bacterium
ACGCGCTGCTTAAGTCACTGGACCACCATCCCGCGATGTTCATCATCGACTGTTCTGCTCACGAGGTAACCCCGTGGAAGCTTGCAGAGAAGCTTCGCGACACAAAGGCCCTTCGAGGTGTGCCGATTCTGCTGATGGCCAACTCCGATCTTTCGGAAGCAGATGCTGCGCGTGCCCTGGAGCTTTCGGCACAGGGATTCTTGAAACGTCATTCGAGTGCCGAAATATTGAAGCAGGAGATTGATCGCATTCTGAATCGCGGACTGTAAGCAAAGGCGGACTGTGCGGTCCCGATGGTCGCGTGCCCAGAATCGCGTGTTTCAGATACTTGCCAGAGCCAACGAACTGATTGAGAACTGTGAACCCTTTAGCCGCGAGAGAACGGGATCGCAGTAGGTCCACGAAGGATCGTTGCCATTCGGATGCGTGACATCGATCTATGGCGCCCTCGCGCGCTTTACCACAAACAATTCCGCTCACGTTCAACTCTGCGTGCGCGTCCCACTCCGCACCGCCATTCATGATCGCTCGTACACGCGCCGTGTTTACGCGGCCGCCAGCGCGAATGCCAGCAACCCGCGGTAGCCAGCATCCGTTGTGGGTCTGTGCGCTACGCCGGCGCATTACCACCAGGAGCGCAATCATCAGGGCCTGGGGAATCGCTTGCTGGAATCCGGAGCGGAAACCAGTCGAAGGGACGGACCGATCATATGCCGCCAACGGGCGCATGCCGCCGTTCGCATTGGAGCCGCAGCAATGGCCGGCCTCCGAACCCGAACATTGATGCGGCAGTGGCCGGAGAACCTGGTGGCCTCCTGGACGCAAGCAATGGGCTACCGGCGTGAAGGCTTGCCCGCTGTTGCCGCTTTCCTTCCGACGCCCCCTCATCTGTTGACGGTCAACAGATGAGCCGCATAGGGACGGCCTAGCACACAGGGTGTCCGCCATTCGAGTATCGAGACGGGAGTGAGGGATTTCGCGCAAGGACTGCGGGCCATCAAGGTGAGTTTGATCGCACCCTGAACGCCACCTTGTCTTCCATTGGCTTCCATAGGCGCAATTGACTTTGCCATCCCACTCTGGCACCATCCCTACCTTCCTAATCATGGAGGAGAGAGAAGATGGCAAAGGAACGCATTAAGTATAGCCCCGAGACCAAGGCCAAGATCGTCGAGGCCGTCATCGAAACAAGGAAGACTGGATCCTGGAAGGACGCCCACGCCGCCGCGCGGAAGATTGGCTACAAGGGCGGATTAGACAGTCTCATACAGTTCATGAAGGGCGTCAAGAAGGCCGCCAAGAAGGTTGCATCGGAAAAGAAGGCAGCCCCGGCTAAGGCCTCCTCGGCTCCCGCAGTACCCACCGTTGCGCAGGAGGCGGCACCGATGCCACCGAAGCCCGCAGCGAAGAAGGCGAAGCCCAAGGCCCAGGCCAAGCCAGCGGCGACGGTCGCTGCGCCGAAGGCCCCAGCAAAGCGCTATGACGCCAAGACCAAGGCCGCCATCATCGACGCTACCATCGCCGCCCGTAAGGGCGGCAGGACGTGGAACGACGCCTTCAAGGCCGCCCAGAAGGCCGGTTACACCGGCACACGCCCCGGATTGGAGCAGATGATTCGGAACGCCAAGCTCGGGAAGGCCAGCCAGAGGCCGGCGGTCAAGTCGGGCAGGCCCGCAGGCAAGCGGCGGGGCAGGCCACCGATGCAGGCGAAGGCACCGGCGGGGTTGGAGTCGATCTCGCAGATCGTCGCGCAGACTGTCCGGCAGCAGGTCAATGCGGCCATCGACATGGCCATCGCCGCCCTGAAACAGGCGAGGATCTGACGAGCTCATGACCAAGTACGACATCGCCATCCAGATCGCCAAAGAGACCGGCGTCGAGCAGACACTGGTGAAGCAGGTCGTCCAGCTCACGCTCGACGGCATCATTGACGTGCTGGTCAGCGAGGGCCGCCTGGAACTGCGCAACTTTGGCGTGTTCGAGGTCCGGCAGCGCGAACCGCGCAAGGGGAGAAATCCGCGAACCGGCGCAGAGGTTCAGGTGCCGCCAAGGCGCGTGGTCCGGTTTTTCGCGGGCAAAGAGATGTCGGCCAAGACTGGCGGGCCTGGGGAAGGGCCGGTGATCGTTACGGCGGTATGCGAGCAGCGGACGGGACGATAGCTGCGCTGCGCTTCTGCTCCCGCTCCGCCTTCTCAACGAATGTGCGCAGTCTCGCCCAAGTCTCACCATGACCACGCCTGTTAAGCGCAGCCAACTGTTCGTGAAGGTGCTGCGGCCTTGGTCCGCATTCAAAGATCAAAGTCCGAGCTTCATTTCCCACTGCGCCCCGTCAACACGCCCGTGGACTTCGCGTAGGTATACTTTGTGTCCACCGATTCAAAGTACGACACGCCGCCGATCACCAGAGCCACCTGAATCTTCCGCGGTAGCGCCAGCTTCTCGGTCATGCCTTTATTGGTGATACCCTCCGTTTCGAAGCCAGCCGTGTGCAGATTTGAACCCTGCAAGGTGATCGTCACTTTCGCTTTGTCGCCCGCCTTTGTCTGGCCCGTCGTTTTGTCTACCTTCGGGAACTTGATCTGCACTCTCTTGAAGCCGCTCGACAAACCGGAAACTCTCCCCTTCGCGTCCACCACCGCATCCGCGACCACGTTGCCGATGCCCACCGAAATGTCCTGGTTCCCGTTCACTTTCATGCCGGCCGGCAACTCGATCTCCGTCGCCAACGTCACCCCATCGACTTTCTTACCGAAATTGAATTTCCCCGTGACCTGGAAGGAAACCGCGCCCTTCTTGGTGCGCGTATCGCTCGGCGCTCCTGCTTCCGTCTCCCGTTTGCCAATGGGAACCATGAACCGCGCCTTCCGAGTCTTGCCGCTGATCGTCGTGCCGGTGCTTTCCACCACGAAGATACTTGGATTGGAATACTTCCCCGCCACCGCGCGGCCATCGTAGGAATCCTGCCCCGTCGCCACGCGTGTCATAAACGTCTCTTCTTCGCGCGATTTCCCTACGGCCTCGTCCACCAGGTCCAGATCGATGACGCCTCCCAGGCTGTCCGGAATCTTCAAGCCCAGCCCGTTGAGCGGATTCACCACGATCATGCCCGTCGCCGCGTTCTTGTCCTCGCTGCCGGAATTCGGCGCGAGCGTAACCGAGACTTTCGTAAAGTTCGTGCTCTTGCTGAAACCATCGAACGCGATCGCCACGACCGTGTACTTTCCTTCGGCCGGGAACGAACGCGTCACCGTCTGCCCGGCCATCGGCGGCCCGTCCTGTTTGTTCGCCGAATCAAAGAAGAACCAAGTGTAGCTCAGCGGTTGTCCCGAGGGCGAAACAGCATCGGCCGTGAAGGAGACGTCCGTGTTCGTGCGAACTGGATTTCGCGACCGGTAGATATCGGTGACGACCGGCGGATCGGTCACCGACGGAGCAACCGTCAGGAGCAGTTCCTTGCTATCGGTGCCCTTGTCATTGCTGGCGGTGAGCGTGATCTTGATGGTGCCGACATCACCGGATTTGGGCGTGCCGCTCAGTTTGGCGGTCGCAGCGGTAAAGGTCAGCCATCCCGGCAGCGGTGTGGCGCCGAAGGTGATCGGACCGGTGCCGTCGGCCGTGATGGTGTAGTCGAAGGACTGATCCACGCGCGCATTCTTACTCAGGCTGCTCGTGATTGACGGAGCGCCGACCGCGTTGATGGTAATTGTCAGAATCTTTGAATCGGTGCCGACGGAATTCTTCGCGGAAATGCTCACGTCCGTCTTCCCGACGCCGCTCGGCGTGCCGCTGATCGTCGCGCCGGATATAACCAGCCCTGCCGGCAGTCCGTTGGCGCTGAAATCCATCGGCGTGTTGCCGTTGGCGGCAATCGTGTAGGAGAAAGACATGCCAACCGTCCCCGTCGCCAGGAGCGGACTGGTAATCGCCGGCGCTCCGACGGGGTTGATCGTCAGCGAAAGCGTCTTGCTGTCGTTGCCCGCCGAATTCGTTGCCTTCAGGTTGATATTCACCGTGCCGTCGTTCTTTGGAGTGCCGCTGACAATGGCTCCGCTGAGCGACAGGCCATCGGGAAGCGGCGCGGCCTCATAGGTCATCGGTGACGTTCCGCTGGCGGTGATTTCGTACGAGAACCCCTGTCCGACGGTGGCCGTTGCATTGAGCGTGCTCGTGATCGACGGCGCTTGGGACGAAATCGTCAGGACAAGCGTTGCCGAGCCGGTACCTGCTGCGTTCGTTGCACTGATCGTCACGTTCGTCTTGCCGGCCGCCGTGGGCGTGCCGGTGATCTTCCCGCTTGCCGTATCGAGCGACAGGCCGTTTGGAGGATCGATAACGCCGAAACTTGTCGGACTGTTGCTCGCCGTGATCGTGTAGCTGAACGCAATGCCAATCGTTCCCGACGCCGATGTGGCGCTGGTGATGGCTGGCGGACTTTGTTTGATTGTGACCGAAACGCTGCTGCTTGCTGTTCCGCCCTTGCCGTCGCTGACGGTGACCACTGCGGAATAAGTTCCTGTCGCGGCATACGCATGCGACGGCGACGCCCCGCTTGCGCTGGCCCCATCGCCGAAGTCCCAACTGTACGTCAGTGCGTCGCTGTCAACATCGCTGGCCGACACGCTGAAGGAGACGCTTTGATTGAGTTCCGCCGGGTTGGGCGAAGCCGCTGCAGCCGTCGAGATCGTCGGCGCATGATTGGCGGGGGAGATATTGATCGTGTACGTCGCGCTGGCCACCGTGCTGTCGGTCATTCCGGACTTTACCGCGAGAGCTTGCACAGTCTTCGTTGCAGTGATGTTGATTGCGCCAGTGTACTGCGCCGAGCTGGTCGTCGGCGTACTGCCATCGGTTGTGTAATAGATACTGGCGCCGCTCGTTGCGCACGAAATCGTGACCGACTGCGCGCCCGTATACGATCCGGCAACAGGATTGAAGGTCGGCGTGGCGACCTGCTCGCGAACCTCCAGCATTCTTGACACGCTCGCAATCCCGTTGGTGAAAACGGTCACCTGCGCCTGCCCCAGCGGGAAGCCCGTCACGGCCGCCGAAGTAAAGCTGGTATCCGACCAGCTTGAACTGGGATCGGCCAGCAGGAACGCCGTCTGGTCGTTCACCAAACTGCGCACCTGCACCAGCGGGTAGTTCGTCGCCGAACTCTGATACCCGCCGCCCGATGCATCCGAAATGCCCTTAAAGAGACTTCCGCCGACCGTGAGCTTCGTCCCCAGCGTCAGCGTTGCCGGAAGCGTGTTGATCACCGGCCGCCAGGAATCGTTGATGGCTTGGCCGGGGTCGAAGAGTTCCGCGCTGGAGAGAGCGACATTGCCGGTGGCAGCGCCCCCCGCGACGAGCACCTTGCCGCTCGCTAGCAGCGTAGTCGTGAAAGCACCTCGCGCGGTGGCGAGGCTGCCCGCAGCGCTCCACGTGTTGGTCTGTGGATCGTAGAGCTCGGCGCTGGCGGTAGCATTGTAGCCGTTTGCGTACCAGCCCGCCGCGACAAGCACCTTCCCATTGGGCAGCAGCGTAGCATCGTGGTCCGAACGCGCGGTCGCCAGGCTGGCCGCAGCGCTCCAAGTGTTCGTCGCGGGATCGTATAGCTCCGCGCTCGCAAGAGAATCGCCATTCCAGCCACCGACGGCGAGCACCTTGCCGTTGGGCAGCAGCGTCGCCGTGGGACCGAAGCGTGCAGTGACGAGGCTTCCTGCCGCGCTCCACGTGTTCGTCCCTGGGTCGTATAGTTCCGCGCTGGCAAGAACGCCGCTGCCATTCTCGCCCCCCGCGACGAGCACCTTGCCGTCGGGCAGCAGTGTGGCCGCGGGAGACTTGCGCCCGGTGGCGAGGCTGCCCGCCGCGCTCCACGTGTTCGTGCTCGGATCGTACAGTTCCGCGCCGACGATGTAGCTGCCGTGGTGCCCGCCAGCGACCAGAACCTTGCCGTTGGGCAGCAGCGTCGCCGTATGATTGGCGCGCGTGGTGGCGAGGCTTCCCGCAGCGCTCCACGTGTTCGTGCCCGGATCGTACAGTTCCGCGCTGGCAAGATAACTGCCGTTCCAGCCGGCCGCGACCAAGACCTTTCCGTTGGGCAGCAATGTAGCCGTAGGACCCTCGCGGCCCGTGGTGAGGCTGCCCGCTGCGCTCCAAGTGTTCGTCCCAGAATCGTAAAGTACGACGCCCAGGGGATAGCTGCCGTTGTAACCGCCCGCGACTAGCAACTTGTCGTTGGGCAGCAGCGTCGCCGATTGACCGCCGCGCGCGCTGGCCATGCTCCCCGCCGCGCTCCAGTTTCCGGCGGCGGTGTAGTCGAAGAGTTCGGCGCTGGCGAGGAAAACCCAGCTACTCCCATTGAAGTTGCATCCACCCGCGACGAGCACGTTGCCGCTGGGCAGCAGCGTCGCGGTGTGATTCTGGCGCGCGGTGGCGAGGCTGGCCGTCGCGCTCCAAGTGTTCGTTACCGGATCGTACTGCTCCGAGCTGGCGAGACAGGTTTGGGAATTGGTGTTCTGCCCACCCGCTACGACCACTTTGCCGCTGGGCAGTAACGTCGCGGTGTGAACCGTACGCGGACTGGCAAGGCTGCCCGCCGCGCTCCACGTGTTCGCAACCGGATCATATAGCTCCGTGCTGGCGAGATAGCCGCTGCCATTCGCACCCCCTGCGACGAGCACATTGCCGGTGGGGAGCAGCGTCGCGGTGTGACCTGTGCGCGCGGTGGCGAGGCTGGCCGCGGAACTCCAGGCGTTGGAGCCGGGGTCGTAAAGCTCCACACTGCTGTACACCGCCACCGACGGTTCTTCCCCTCCGACAACCATCAGTTTGCCGCTGGAAAGCAGGATCGCGCAATGGTGGACGCGCGCAGTGGCGAGGCTGCCCGCTGCGCTCCAGGTATTTGTCCCCGGATCGTACAGTTCGGCGCTGGCGAGAGCGTTGGCATCCCGGCCCCCCACCACGAGCACCGTGCCGTTCGCCAGCAAAGCCGCGGTATGATGTTCGCGCCGGGTGGCCATGCTGCCCGCCGCGCTCCACGTGTTCGCTGCCGGATCGTACAGTTCAGCGCTGGTGAGATTACCGCTGTTGTTCGCGCCCCCCGCGACCAACACCTTCCCGCTAGGCAGCAGCGTCGCTGTGTGCCCAAAGCGCGCGGTGGCGAGGCTAGCGACCGCGCTCCACGTGTTCGTCCTCGTGTCGTAAATCTCCGCGCTAGCGAGGAAGGTGCTGCCATTATCCGGAGAGCCCCCCGCAAAAAGCACCTTGCCGTTTTGCAGCAGAGTGGCGGTGTGGTCGTAGCGCGCCGTGGCAAGGCCTCCGGCTGTCCGCCACGTGCTCCCATCATAGAAGAACCCGTTGGTGCGCGTGCCAGTGCCGGTAGGGGTGGTGACGGAGACATCGACGAAGCCGGCGGCGTGAGTGGGCGTGGTGCAGGTGATCTGGTTGTCGTTGACGACTGTGACAGCGGTCGCGGCGACGCCGCCGAAGGTCACTCCGGTTGCGCCGGTGAAATCGTAGCCGCGGATCGTCACGCTGGTCCCGCCAGCCGGCGGCCCGGCGAAGGGCGAAATGCTGTCGATGACCGGCCGGCTGGTGATTTCGAGCGTCTTCGACTCGCTGGGAATCCCGTTGACGAAGACAGTCGCCGTGGCCAGCCCATTCGGGAACCCGCTCACCGGCGCTGAGGTGAAGCGCGTCTCGTACCAGCCCGAAGCCGGGTCCACCGGCAAAAACGCCGTCTGATCGTTCACCAAGCTGCGCAGTTGCACCAGCGGGTAGTTCGTGGCCGACGATTGATACCCACCGCCCGACGCCTCCGAAATCCCCTTGAACCCGCTGCCGTTGACGACCAGCTTCTGGCCGTTGCCGAGAGGCGAGGTGACGCTTTTAATCACGGGCCGCCAGGAATTCTGGTAGCCATAGCCGGGGTTGAAAAGCTCGCAGGAAGCCATGAAGCCGCCGTTGCTGTTGTACCCCCCGGCGACGAGCACTTTGCCACTGGGCAGCAACGTGGCGGTGTGAGTCTCGCGTGCGGTGGCAAGACTGCCTGCTGGGCTCCATGTGTTCGTCGCCGGATCGTACAGCTCTGCGTCGGCGGGATAGCTGGTACCGTTATAACCTCCCGCGACCAGCACTTTGCCGTTAGGCAGTAAACTAGCTGTGGGGGCCCTGCGCCCGAAGGCGAGGCTGCCTGCCGCGCTCCACATGTTCGTCCCCGGATCATACAGCTCCGCGCTTGTAGTGGCGCTTCCGTCCCAGCCCCCTACGAAGCCCCCTACGACGAGCACCTTGCCGCTGGGCAGCAGCGTCGCAGTGTGTAGCCAGCGTGCTGTGGCAAGGCTTCCCGTTGCGATCCAAGTGTTCGTCGCCGGATCGTACAACTCCGCGCTGGCGAGATTGTCGGTGATGCTAGAGCCATTGCCCCCCGCGACAAGCACCTTGCCGCTGGGAAGCAGCGTCGCCGTATGCCAGTAGCGCGCGGTGGCAAGGCTACCCGCCGCGCTCCACGCGTTTGTTGCCGGATCGTACAGCTCCGCGCTGGCAAGGGAGGGGCCGCTCGAGCCTGCCGCGACAAACACCTTGCCGTTGGGTAGCAGCGTCGCGGTGTGTTGCGAGCGAGGGGTGCCAAGGCTGGCCATCGCGCGCCACGTCTTCGTCCCTGGATCATACAACTCCACACTTGCAGTGCTGCCGCCGCTGTTATATCCCCCGATCACGAGCGCACAGCCATTGGGCAGCAGTGTCGCAGTGTGGTAAGTCCGGGCAGTTGCAAGGCTACCTGTTGCGCTCCACGTGTTCGTCCCGGCATCGTAGATCTCCGCGCTGGCGACATAACCGCTGTTACCTCCGCCCGCAGCCAGGACGTTGCCGTTAGCCAGCAGTGTCGCCGTGTGATTAGCTTGCGCCGTGGCCATGCTCCCCGTCGCACTCCAGCTTCCGCTTCCGGCGGCGTAGTCGAAGAGTTCGCAACTCGAGAGAAATAACGGGTTGACGCTGGTTCGCCCCCCAGCGACAAGCAAATTGCCGTCTGGAAGCAACGTCGCCGTGTGGCGAGCTCTCGCATTGGAGAGGCCGCTAGTCGTGCTCCAAGTGTTTGTTCCTGGATCGTAAATCTCAGCGCTGACGAGATAGCCGCTGCCATTACTGCCTCCCGCGACAAGCACCTTGCCGCTGGGCAGTAGCGTTGCGCTGTGTGCCTCTCGCGCAGTGGCAAGGCTGCCGGCCACGCCCCAGGTGTTGGTCCCAGGATCGTACAGTTCGGCGCTGGTTGCCCCGCCGGCTGCCCCACAGACAAGCACCTTGCGGCTGGGCAGCAGCGTCGCTGTGTGCCGCGAGCGCACTGTGGTGAGGCTCCCCGCCGCGCTCCACGTGTTCGTCCCTGGATCGTAAATCTCAGCGCTGGCGAGATAGACGCTTTCATTATCGCCTCCCGCGATAAGCACTTTGCCGCCGGGTAGTAGCGTTGCGGTGTGGCCACTGCGCGCGGTGGTGAGGCTGCCCGCCGCGCTCCAAGTGTTCGTTGCAGGATCGTACAGCTCTGCGCTGGCGATCGGTAAATAAACACCTGCACTCCAATATCCTCCTCCTGCGACGAGCACTTTGCCGCTCTCCAGCAAAGTCGCCGTGTGACTGAGGCGCGCAGTCGCTAGGCTTCCCGCTGCACTCCAAGTGTTCGTTCCCGGATCGTACAGTTCCGCGCTGGCGAGTGCGACGGTGTCGATATAGCCTCCAGCGACCAGCACCTTCCCGCTGGGCAGCAGCGTTGCGGTATGAAAGGAGCGTTGGGCGGCGAGGCTGCCCGTCGCGCTCCAGGTGTTTGTTCCAGGATCGTACACCTCAGCACTGGCGAGATAGCCGCTGCCGTATGCGCCCCCAGCGGCCAGAACCTTTCCGTTATGCAGCAGCGTCGCGGTGAAGTTAGAGCGCGTGGTAGCGAGGTCGCCCGCCGAGGTCCAGGTGCCAGCGGCGTGGGCAAGCTGCGGCGCGACCAGGCCGGCCAGAACCAAGCTCAGAACGAAGATGAAAGACAGCGGGCGGTTGCTCTGCATTGCGATCCCCTCCAGAAAACCCAGCGCAGGACCGGCGCTGGGCCACGTATCACAATCTTCAGGTACGCAGACACGAAGGCGCGACCGCGCAGCATTCGTTCGAAGCACAACCCAAGGTATCGAGTCTAAGTTGAGTGTTCGGGGTTCAGATTAAGCTCTGCTATGCGAGGTGCAACAGATATCCGTGCAAAGCGGCAAGAATTACGACAAACTTGTTGCACAGGTGCAGTAAGCTGCCGCGCTCCATGTGCCCATTTTCCGATCGCATAGTTCTGCGCGGTTCAGCGACACCGGGGCCGGCACCTTCTCCTCCTACAGCCATCGTCTTGCTGAGCGGCACGGTTGCACGGATTGCCCTCAGCGCGAATGCCAGCAACTGCATGCTCGTGCATCGTCGCAACGACCGTAAAGCGCGACTTCGCCGCCAGGGAGTCCGTCGCCGTCAACGTTGCCCTCCACAGCCTTACGCTCGGAGGCCAGCAGTTGTTTCCGCTGTACCTTCGATCGCGTCATAACGCTGCACCCCCGCGCGATCTCCTTGCTGCTGTCGCTGCCGTTATCTGTTGTTCACCCTCGCCGCTGATTCCGGACGGCTTTTTCCTTTCAAGGAGGATTTCCGTGAGAACGATCAACCAGATGGGTGTCCTCTTCTGTACTGACAATCTGCCCGCGACGACGACGGATCGCGTCCGGGCGGTGCTCGACACGTCGGGCCGCAGCCGCGGTCGCTGAGTCTCAGAAAGAAATCGCGCGCGTAAAGAGCCATCCGGTACCGAACGACGAGAACGGTAAGCTCACCCACGAGCAGGAACTCTGGGAGGTTGCGAGCGGTCGTGAACTGCGTGTTCTTTTTTGGGCACAGCGAACGCATGGATGCCGTCGCATTCTCACCCAACGGCAAGCTGGCGCTCTCGGCAAGCGAGGACAAGACAATCAAACTTTGGGAGCTTAAGACGGGACGTGAGATCCGGACATTCAGCGGTCACCGGGGAGACATTCGGAGCGTCAGGTTCTCTCCGGACGGAAAACCGGTATGCGCGGTGTAGACGGACATGGCTGCTTGCTTCACAAGGAGTAAACGGATGGTGCTCCCGCCGCGCCGGACTGCAGGACTAAGCGTGTTGATCGCCGTGAGTTTCGCGTGGCTGGTGTGCCCGCTGTCTGCCGCAGAGGGCGATCACGATGTTGAGAAACTCTTTGTCGCGCCCACCGGCAACAACACTTGGTCTGGCAGGCGCTCAAAGCCCAATGACGAGAAGACCGACGGCCCACTGGCCACACTTGAGAGCGCGCGCGACGCTCTGCGCAAATTGCGGAAGGATGGCGCTCTCTCAGAACACGGCGTGACGGTCGAGATCCGGGCCGGAACATACGAACTCGGCCGCCCCCTGGAACTGACGAAGGAGGATTCGGGCAGCGCAGCGGCTCCCGTTCGTTTCCAGGCCCAAAAAGATGACGAAGTGCGCATCTGCGGCGGGCGGGCGATCACGGGTTGGTCGCCGGTCAGCGACCCGGCTGCATTGGCCCGGATCGATGAGGGTGCGCGAGCCCACGTGTTGCGCGCCGACCTGAAAGCACAAGGCGTGACGGACCTGGGGGAGATGAAGGCCGGGCAAAGCTGGGCAGCCTCCGACGCGGGACTGGAAGTGTTCTTCCAAGACAAGCCGATGACCTTGGCTCGGTGGCCGAACGAGGGTTTCGTCAAGATTGTAGACGTCGTGGGCGGTGCGCCGCACCGCATCCATGGCGTGCTGGGCGACAAACTCGGCATCTTCACCTACGAAGGCGACCGGCCGAAGCGCTGGGTGAACGAAAAGAACGTGATCCTGGACGGCTACTGGTTCTGGGACTGGGCGAACCAGCGACAGCGCATCGAATCGATCGACGCCGAGAAACGTATCATCACGCTCGCGCTGCCGCTGCATGCCTATGGTTATCGCAAAGACCAGTGGTACTACGCACTGAACCTGCTGCCGGAACTGGACGCGCCCGGCGAATGGTATCTGGACCGTGAGGGCGCGGTGCTCTACTTCTGGCCGCCCGCGCCGATCGAAAAAGGCCGCGTCATGATTTCGATGCTGCCTGCGCTGGTGAACATGAAAGATGCTTCGCATGTCACGTTCGCTGGCATGATCTTCGAAGGCGCTCGCGGCAACGCGATCGACATCGCCGGAGGAACCAGCAATCAGATCGAAGGCTGTGTGATTCGAAACGTTGGGAGTTGGGCGGTAACCGTCAACGGCGGAAGCAAACACACCATCGTCGCCTGCGACATCTACGCCACCGGCGATGGCGGCATCTCGCTGAGCGGTGGCGATCGTAAGACGCTCACGCCAGCGGAGCACGTGGCCGAGAACAACCACATCCATCACTACAGTCGCGTGAACCGCATCTACAAACCCGGCATTACGCTCAATGGCGTGGGCAATCGCGCCTCCCACAATCTGATCCATAATGCCCCGCACATGGCAATGGGCTTCGGCGGCAATGATCACGTTATCGAGTTCAACGAGATCCACAGCGTTTGCTACGAATCGAACGATGCCGGCGCGATCTACACCGGCCGCGACTGGACCTTCCGCGGCAACGTCTTGCGATACAACTACCTGCACCATCTTTGCGGTTTCCAGGGCCGCGGCTGCAATGGCATCTACCTCGACGACCAGATGAGCTCGGCGCTCATCTTCGGCAACTTGTTCTATAAGACCATGCGGCCGGCGTTCATCGGTGGCGGGCGCGACTGCACGATCGAGAACAACATCTTCGTGGACTGTAGTCCGGCGCTGCACATCGACGCTCGCGGCCTGGGCTGGGCCAAGGGCGGTTTCGACGGAATGGTGCACAGCCTGAAGAGCATGCCGTACCAGAGCGAGCCGTGGACTTCGCGATATCCGGAACTCGTCAAGATCCTCGATGAAGACCCCATGGCGCCGAAGAACGATAAGGTCCTGCGCAACATTTGCTGGGGCGGCAAGTGGGACACCAGCATCGAAGGCAAAGCCAAACCCGGCGTGAGCATGCAGGACAATCTGGTGCAGGTGGACCCGCTCTTTGAAGACGCGGCGAAAGAGAACTTCCAGTTGCGGGACGATTCGCCAGCCTACAAGCTCGGCTTCAAACGCCTACCTCTTGAGAAGATCGGTCTCTACAAAGACAAACGTCGCGCGTCGTGGCCGGTTGAGCACACCGTCCGGCCGATGGAGACGCCGCCAGCGCCGGAAAAGAAGAAATAGCTGGAGCGCGGGCCCGCCCCCGCAGGAGTCAACTGGTGCTG
The DNA here is from genome assembly GCA_036504595.1 of Planctomycetota bacterium. Taxonomy (GTDB): domain Bacteria; phylum Planctomycetota; class SZUA-567; order H5-PLA8; family H5-PLA8; genus DASXUX01. The sequence continues at coordinate 13,309 of DASXUX010000046.1, forward strand.
AAGCGACAAACTTGGACAGCCCCTCTCATCGCGGTCAGCTTGCTCTTCTGCGCAAGCATGCTGCAAAGCGCCGAGAAGAACGCTGCCGACGAGATGGTTCTGGTGCCCGAAGGGAAGTTCACTATGGGCAGCTCCGGCAAAGCGATCGACGAGGACACCGCCGAGAAGCCCATCCATGAGCTGACGCTTCCCGCTTACTACATCGACAGGTGCGAACTCAGTACGCCGCTTTCCTCAACGCCGTCAAGGCGGCCAAGGATGCCGCCGGCAATGAGTACGTTGCCGTCAACCCCGGCCTGCAGTTGGAGCAGAAAGACGGCCAATGGCAACCCAAAACCGGCAAAGCGAACTTCCCCATGGTCAACGTTTCATGGTATGGCGCCAGCGCCTACGCCAAGTGGGCCGGCAAACGGCTCCCCACCGAAGCGGAATGGGAGAAGGCCGCGCGCGGCAGCGATGGCCGGAAGTACCCGTGGGGCAACGAATGGGACGACAAGAAAGCCCGCCACGGCTCGGAGAACCAGTCCGCGGTCGGCAGCTTCCCAGCGGGCGCTTCTCCGTCTGGCTGTCTGGACATGGTCGGGAACGTGTGGGAATGGACCAGCACCGTCTTCAAGGCTTATCCGTACCTCGCGACAGACGGGCGGGAAGATCCGCAGTCGCCGGAACGCCGTGTGGCGCGCGGAGGCAGTTTCACGGGCGAGCCCTTCATCTCGCATGTAACCTACCGTTTTCGGCCAGTTCCGGATTTCAAGCACCCCTATGTTGGCTTTCGCTGCGCCAAATCGGCACCGTAGGGATACTTCTTGCGGCGAGAAGTCTGAACGTGACGTGAGCAAGACGCAGGTAAACCCTTTTCTCACGCGCGCGCGTGACATGAGGCTGCCCGTCACAGTAACAAGGGGTTTTGCTCCCTATGAGAATTGCGCCGTTTTCTGTGACGGGTGGGGGTGTTGCCCGTCTCGGATTTCTGTGACGGGCGGTGAGGTGCCCGTCACAGTTCCATCACCGCCAGGCAACTTCCGGGCGCTCTCTAACCTCTCATGTGCGTCAGCGCCTCGGCACCGGTAGCCAAGGCTCGAAAACAGCGGTTGGTTTCTCCTCGTCGACCGTCAGCAATCCGCCGTCCGGGCCGGGATTGGCGATTACGACGTCCTGGCCGCCGGTTTTGAACAAGCCCTGCGACGCGAACAGGTGATGCGCGTGTCCTTGAATGACTGCCAAGGGCTTAAGCACGTCGATCACCTCTCGGACGCAATCGAACATGAATCCCGCCCGGTCGCCGTCGCAGGGGAAGAGCAGGGGCAGGTACGCCGGGTAATGCGTGAGCAGAATGCAGCGGTCTCCGGCTGACATCTCGAACCGCGCGCGCGTCAGCACCTTTTCGCACACCGGCCGCAGCGCCGCCTCATCGGGCAGGTCAAAGAACCTAATGCCGCACCATCCAATACCGGCGACGAAGAGGTGCGGCGCGACTTGGACCACCTTGCCGGTGATGTCATGGGCGCATTTCCGCAAGAAATCCGTGCCGTGGCCGCAGTCGCGATTCCCCAGAACGGCCATGATGGGCGCGCGCCGCTGTTTAGCCCAAATTTCGATCCGGCGCAGGCGCGCGTAATCGACCGTCCTGAGGCCCATGTTGCAGAAATCGCCTGCGTGGAGCCATGCTATCACGTCGCGCTCGTCGGCTTTGGGCGGCACCTGTGCGTGCGTATCGGATAGGCAAATGAACTTCAGCGGCATTTTCGCGAACCTTGGCAATACGGTAATCTGTACCGCCGCTTGTTCCGCAGCGATGGCGCGTCCTTGAACCACACATCGCAGTACCAGCAGTAGTACCGCCGCCTCGCCTTGTCCGTATACAAGGTGACGAGAAGTTGTTGCTTGCAGTCCGGGCAACGCCTGGTCACATGCCTCAGCTTCCGGTAGTGCCGACCGCACAGGCTTGACCAGATTCCATCAAACGGAGGGGGGCTGCGTTGTTGGCGTCGTTTTGCCATGCTTTTCTCCTGGCCTTTGCAGGCTGTTGGCAACGCCGACGCAGTCCCGACAGTTTGAAACGCGGCGATATGCGGCGCACGGCTTCCTCAAAAATTGACATCCGCTCTCTGCCAGGCCATTTCGGTCAAGACGAGAACCTCCTCATTCTTTCCGGTCTACGCGGAGTTTTACTCTCGCGCCTGCTCGATGGATGTTCCGTCAGCATGGTCTCGCTTCTTCCCGCGTACTGTCTTCGCAATTCCTTTGCCCATTCTACGGGCGGGCGTTTTCGAGTGTTGCAGATGGGCCTTGCGCCCCGTTTTTCGGCACAATTTCTTAATGAGTTTCTCCGCCGCTATGCATGATGATGCATCGAAATCGCGCGCGCCGATCCTGGAGAGGAAGTGCGAGAGCCGCACCAACGCTTCGCCGTCGCCATCCTTGTCGTGCAGAAACCAGTCCGTTTCGACGCAGTGCTCGCGATACTGCAGGGCCTCACCAGCCAGCGCCCGGACAACCGCGAGCCAAGGGCTGTGGCCCAGCGCGCCGTATCGATAGCCCAGCAGGGCCTCAGTCTTGTGAACTCCTTCGCCTCTGGGCCAAGGAACGTAATGTTCTTGTCTTTGCCGCTTGGTTGCCAGTTACACCTTGAGCAATGGGCAAAGCGTGCGTGCGATGTCTTTGGCAAGTGCAAGGTAGTAGTTGTCAAACATCGGCTGGTGAATTACGGCGGAGCAGCCATGGTTCAGCATGACGCTCAGGCCCTTCTCGCTGCTTGGGCGACAGTCGGTGCGGAACCCCACGACCGGCAAACCCTTGGCGCGGGCATAGCCGACCATGAACCCTACACCGCTCTCGACATCCGGGCCATCCAGCATGGCGATCACGGCCTTGGACTTGGTGATGCCGTCAAGCGACTCTTCGAACAGCAGTCCCAGCGCTTTGCGGTTTTTTAAGTGCCACTGGGCGCGGCTATCGAAAGGCACTATCACGTCCACGTTGGGCAGCCAGTTCATAACGCCCTTGGCTACCATCCGGCACATCATCCGGTCTTGGAGAGTGTATAAGGGAGCCGCGAAGAAGACTTTTGTGTGGTTTGCCTCTAGCATGGCCTAATCCATCCCAAGCACGCCGTTCCACTCCACCCGCGTGCGCCCGATGTCCCCCTCGCTACTGCGGCCTCCGTCTGTCCGACGCGCCGTTGCCGCTTGGACAATCTGCTTGCCTGTACGCGCCAAAACCGGCGCGCGCCCGGCTGTGCTCGCACCACTGCCCACCCACTTCAAGCCGCACTGCCCTGCGAAAGTCCTCCATATTCACCGGACCGGTCTGGTTGCGAGCCAGCGCACTCCGCGACGCATTCAGGATGACGTTCTTGATCTCTCCGCCGGTCAGGTCGGTGTCGGCCAGTTCCTCGATCATCACGTCCGCCGCGATAGGGAGCTTTGACGGCATGAGTTTTCGCCAGATAGCCAATCGCATTTCGCGGTTCGGCCGCTCGAATTCGATCTTCAGGCTGATGCGGCGCTCCAGAGCTGCGTCGAGCGTAACCTTCCGGTTCGTGGCGAGGATGCAGACACCCTCGAACTTCTCCAGTTCCTGAAGCAGCACGTTGACGTCCCGCACCTCCCAGTTGTAATGGGCGCTGTCCCGGTCGCAGAACATCGCGTCGGCTTCGTCCCAGAAGAGCACGGCCCCCGCCTGCCGAGCTTTCGTAAACATCCGCACCACGTTCTTCTCTGTCTGGCCGACAAAACAGTTTTGAACCTGCGAGTAGTCAATGGCCAGAAGGGGACGTCCCAACTCTCGCGCCAGCGCCTCGCTCACGGCCGTCTTGCCAACTCCCGGAGGGCCCGAGAACAGGAGCGTCACTCCACGGCCGTAGGCAAAGCTTTCCGCCAAGCCCCACTCGTCCATCAGCACCCGGCTGTGGCGCGCCTGCGCGATGGCCATCGTAAGCGCCCGCGTCACGTTCTCGCTCAGCACCAACTGATCCAGCCGCAGTTTGCCTTCACGCAGGTGGCTGTCGCCATCCCGTCTTCTCGGGCGGGACCGTTTGATCTGCATCAGTTCGAGGCTCTTGGTTGTCAGCTCGAACTGCGTATCGCCCAAGTCCTCCGGGTCATCAGAAATGAGGGGATGCTTGCCCTCGCACGGCTGGATCAAGTCATTCCGGATCAGCCGCGAATCGGGCCTGAAGATGGCTAGGGTATCGTCGCCTCCGCATGCCGCGCGCGACAGGTTCTGCCCGGTGCAGAACCACTCTCCGTCGGAAAGCTGTCCAAGTTCCCGCCCGAGCAGCAGGACGAGAACTTTCTGCTCCGAATTATCAAGCGCTCCCTCTTGGCTCAAGAATGGGCCGAGTCTCCAGTCCGGGTGGGCGCTCAACGTCCGCATAAGTCCATCCCACAGAAATGTTATCTGATGAAATGTCTTGCGAGCTCTCCTGTGCGTGCGGAAGCGACGGCCATCTGCTTCATCGACACTGGCCTCCAACACGCGATTCAAAATGGTCAGTCTTTCGTACAGCTCCTTTTCCGTTGAGACGGGCCACCCGATGGTCTGGCTGTCCTGATTGTCCAGGACGTCATCCGCAAAAAAGGGATCGATGGAGATTCCCCGGCTGCGGGGTTCGTCGGAAACGTCGCCGAGCGTCACCAATCCCGTCGTGGCCAGTGGCCCGTTGCGAAAGAGCGTGCGCTGCACTTGGACCGCCTGCGTACCCGTCACGCCCACGAATCGGAAAACTTCCGCGCACGTGTCCAACTCGTCGTCGATCAAAGACAGGTGCGCCAAAAGAAGGGCGACTAGAATGTCCTGTTCAACTGCTGAGAGCTGCGCAGCGCGGAAGCGTTTGCAGAGCAAAATGTCGTCGCCCGTCAGAGCTAAGCTGCGATGGTAGCAGCCGGACCATTGCTGAACCAACTTGGCGGCGCGACCGTGGGCGCGGGGCGACGGGGCCTCGCGAAGACGCTGCCGCGCCATGAACATCTGCTGCGCGGCATCCAAAAGGTCATCGACGGTCCTGAATGCCTTTGGGCGACCAGGCGTTCGGGCGACGACGCCCTGATTTCTGACCCTTGGCCCGCACGCATGATACTGAATCCCTTTAGCGCTCAAACACGTCTCCCTTGAAAAGCAACGGCCATCCACGCAATTGCGGCGGCGTGACTGCGCCGTCCCCAACCCACGGAAGCACACGCCGCGCCCAATCCAAAACCCTCACGATTTTTTCTCCAGAGAGACACGAGCGACGACGCCCAACCGAAGCGATTTCGAGTATCCGATATTGGGATTCTTGCATCCGATAATCGGATGGTGTATATTACGAGCGTATTCAGGCACGGCGGCATAAGGAATCCCCCAGTGGCAGATGACATGACAAAGCCCGCTCGTGGGCGTTCCAAGGCGTTCGTCAAAGGCGGGGCACTAAAGCTTGCCATTTGCTTCAAGACCAAGGTCTGGACAGTGCCTTTGCAGGATCGGCTCACTTGGCGAATCGGGCGGAGCGCTCGGTGCGATATCCAGGTTCCCGATCCGAGCGTCGCTGACTGCCACGCCATCTTGACCCATTCCTCCAACACGGTTAATCAAGGCGAGATCGAGCTCAAAGGTCTCGGCGGCCACCTCATAAAGGTGGCCGGGAGACTTGTTAGCGAAGCGGTTGTTCTCCCTGGAGTCTCCTTCTGGCTGGGACAGACCGAGTTCCGCGTTATCGCTCTGGCCCCAGA
>DASXUX010000047.1:0-158610 GCA_036504595.1 Planctomycetota bacterium
CAATGCCTGCTCGAACCACAGTATCTGGCGGTGAGTTCGTTGTGGATCAACTCCCGGTCGCCACGTGTGCAGAACCCAAACGATCAACAGGTACTGGTTCAGCATGACCAGATAGATTCTGTACGCGGAGTTGAGCTCCGACTTTGGGAGCCGGAATGCCTGAAAAAGCAGCGCGACAGTTGCATAAAAACCCAGGAGCCAACTTGTTGACGCCGGGTTGTTCACAGCCGAGAGGGCCACTGTCCCGAGGGCAAGGACAATACACACGAGCGGCCCAGCGTAGCGCAACACGGGATGTAACACGCGGGATCGAGACATGCGGCAGAGCGTAGCGCATGTGAGAACATGGCGCAAACGGAGCAGCGCCACGCTTTCAACCGCCTGATCGCGTCAGCTCTCCTTTTTCGATGCACTACCGATGAGAACCGGAAGCATTTTGGCAAGCCTGGCGCCAGCCGCGGCCCAGCCGCGTATCCACAAATGCGCTACTCGGCCTGCGAAATCCAGTTGGCCCGCGAACTGTTGTCGGAAATTCCGGTCGGTTCCCTGACCCTGATGGACCGGCACTTTCTCGCCTACGATTTCCTGTGGGATCTGTGGACTTCCGGGCGCGAGTTTTTGGTGCGCGTGCCCAGGAACATCAAGCCGCGTCTGATCAAGCGCCTGGGACCGGGCGATGCCATTGTGGAAGTGGCGATTCCTCGGAATTACCGGCGCACGCGTCCGGATATGCCGAAGACCTGGATCCTACGGATGATCTCCTATCGTCCCAGCGGCAGCAAAGAGACCATTCGCCTGTTCATGTCCTTGACCGCGGAACTCGAAATCCCCAAGGAAGAGTTTGCGGCTCTGTACCATGAACACTGGGGAGAAGAAACGGTGAGCCTGTGGATTAAGACGGCGCAGGCCGGAAAAATCCTGACCAGCCTCGATCACAACATACGCTGCGGCAACAGCCTGATTTCGGACAATGCCTTTCACCCTCGTGCGTTCAACTGGCAGACTACTTTCCCGGAGGTATTCGCCGCCGGCGGGTTCGACGTTACTCTGGGCAACCCGCCATACGTCCGTCAGGAGCTGCTGTCCGCGGTCAAGCCTTTCCTTCAGGAGCACTACCGCACGTTCCATGGCATGGCAGACCTGTACGTCTACTTCTATGAGCTCGGACTTAACGTGCTGAAGCCGGGCGGTCGCCTTTCGTTCATCGTCACGATGGCAGGAGTTTACGCGACATCGCACGCGGACTCCATAAAGACGAGATTGCCCCACCAACAGCAAGGAATGGAGAATCAGCGGCCTTCACGCAATCCTCAAGAACGTTGCGTACCGTGGAACGCTCATTCAGGGCCAGATACAGGAAGACGGGGAAGGGAAGTGGACCAAGCGCCAGCAGTACACCATCGTTAATGACGCACACCCCGCACTTATCGACAGCCGCCTGTGGCAGCGAGTCCGTAAGTTGGACGGTGCCCCCAAGGACCAGTCCAGTTTTCCGGCAGAAATATCCGCTGACCGGCCTTCTCTTCTGTTCAGAGTGCGGTGGGCCGCTCACCATTAGCGTGGTCGTCCATCACCGCAACCACTCGATCCGCTACATCTACTACGGCTGTCAAGGTGGTCGAGATTCTGGCAATCCCAAGCCCTGCTACTGCAAAAACCTCGTGAAGCTGGACATCCTCCTCGACACGATGCTCGACCACCTTTTCCAGCGGGTGCTCAATGACGGCTGGGTCGATACAGTGATGGCCGAGACACGCGAGGAGTTCAAGCGCCAGCGTTCAACCCAGGACAAGCGCTTGCCCAACGACAGGAAGAGACTCGCCAAGCTGGAGACCGACATTGCCTCTGCAGAGCGCCGTCTGGCTCGGATTCCCGAATCAGCTTTGGAGAACTATCTGGCCGAGCTGGACGAGATGAAGCGGGAGCGTGCCGAGTTGCTGGTGGCGGTCTCCAGTGCTGGTGAGCAGGAGACGCTTGTTGATGTGGAGAAGCGGTTGCGCCAGCGTGTGCAGCAGATTACGAGCGTGCTGCGGGAGAAGGACGCGGAGTCGTTGCGTTCGGTGTTGTTGGACGTGATTGAGCGGGTGGAGATCAGCCCGAAGCGGGAGGTGGTCCTTACGGCGAAGGTGCCGGTTGTGTCTTCCGTTGGTACGCCCTGGGGCGTTCGAACGCCGGGCACAACCGCGATCCGCTACGTGCTGCCCCCGAAGCGCACAGCATAAACCGAAGTCCCTCGCCACGCGACAGATTGTTCGCCTGCGCTCCGTCTGGTCCAATCGGTCCTGTCGGGCCAGCCACGACGGCAGGCCCCTGGAGACGGAGACCGAGAAATGGCAAAGCAAGCAACCCAAGAAGTCCCACCAGCCGTCCGCGAGTGGCTCAGCCACAACGGCAAACGCGGCGGAGCACTCATCAAGCAGGCCATGGCCGAATACCGCGCCAAGCACCAAGGCGAGCAGCCCAAAGAGCCAGCCAAGAGCAAGTAAACCAAAGAAAGGAGACAAATCTCAGGGAGGCAATCGCCTCCCTTTTTCATGGAAGGAGACAGGGAATGCAGAAATACAACAACAGCCTATTCCTAACCTGCGGCGTCCGCGAATTCTGCGACCAGAAGAAGTGCTGGTGGTTCCTCGACGTGATCTTCTCGTACCAAGCCGAAGCCCGCAAAGACCCGATGCTCCACGACTGCCAATTCTGGCACCTGACAGTCAGGCCCGACAGGACAGCCACGGTCAGGTGCGACCGCGACAAAGGCAACACAGCCTTCTCACAGGAAATACCCTTCACCGACTTTCCAGATGCAGAAGGTACGCTCTGGGTCGAATACGGAGAAGTTGAGGAAGGCAAGCCGTGCTGGGTAATTCTCAGGCCCGAGGAACACTAATCACTGAGAGTTTGTTGTCCTTGCTCCAGGAGTGCGGAAGGCCCGTTGCGCCGTACTCCAGGAGCGCTCGATAAAGCAGCGGCCTGACCTTCTCCTCGAAAACATAGTGGCAGTTCGGACAGAGGGAAATGGCGTTCCACTCTGGGTGGCCCTTGACTTCATCGACGATATGACAGCAGTGCCTTCGACCAGAGGACCACCCACACCACTCGCAGTGCCTCTCCGCAATCCTCTTAACGGCCTTCCGGTTCTTGAACGCAGCCATGTTCCTTGTGTCGTCGTTGGGCCGGTCCGCCTTGAGCAGTTCTGTAGGGGAGACTCCTCGTGGCACGCTCTCAAAGTAAAACATAAGAACAAAGGAGCGTGCCAAATGGCTGAATTCACGATTCGATACAAAGGTTCAGAGCAGACCGTCCTCGTTGACGACGAAGACTTACCAATCCTTCAGGAACACACCACGGGTTGGCAAAAATGGCGAATCATGCCATCTGGTAAATCAAAGCTGCGGGTAATTCGTTTCCTGAACGACGGACCGAAAGACAAGCCAACACATACGCTGCTCCTCCATCGCTTCCTCTTGGGTCTGGCTTACGCGCCAAGCCATATCCATGTTGACCATATCAACGGCAATCCACTCGATAACCGTAAGTGCAACCTGCGAATGGCGACCAATGCGCAGAATCTGATGAACACAACTAAACGTCCTGGTTGCAGGTCTCGATTCAAGGGTGTGGCTCTCTGTAAAGGCCGGAAGTCGAAGCCCTGGCAGGCCAGCCTTGGAGACCACACTCATTCCTTTATTGGCCGGTTCGCAACAGAAGAGGAAGCGGCCCGAGCGTATGACCGTGCTGCACAGGAGCGCTACGGCAGCTTCGCGATCCTGAACTTCCCGTTAGTATCGCAATAAGTGGTTCTCTCGGTAACGCGATTGTTACCAGGGAGAACGGTCAACGTTACCAGCTTCTCCACCTAAAGACGAATTATCCCAAGCGCTTGTATTCCTCCGGTCGAGGAATCCTAGTCGTCGTATGCCTTCACAGCAGACTTCGTGGCACGTCGGTTGTTAAAAAATTCTCCGTCGCCGACCAATCCGGTTGGCTCAAGGGGCCAGAGGCCCAGGAGAGGGAAAGATGATCCGCAACAGCCGCCAGAACAACACCACGAAGTCCACCAAGAGCGCCAAGGCCAGCAAGCCGATGCTCGAAGCCAAAGGACCGGCCAAGCAGCCCAAGAAGGAAAGCAAGCCGGAAATCCACCCGATTTGCAGCGGTGGCTTGGCCCCAATTACAGAAGCGGTCGGCACGATGTTCCGCGCAGAGGCCAAAGGCGCTCCGCAGCCTGGTGACACGGTGCTGGCCAAGATCGGCAACCACGAAGTGGTTCTGATCGTCAGCCACATCGACCTCCTCAAATCCGGCTCGGTCCTCGTGCACTCCTGGATCGTCAAAGGCTCTGGCGATCACAAGATTTTGGGAGAGGCCAAGGGCAAGCTGGCGCAGTTCACCTGGTAGCCGTTAGTTGGCTTTAAGGATGAAGGCCGGTCAAGCGACCGGCCTTTTTCATGTCCGGACCCTGCCAGAACAGCCACCGAGGCCCCAGAGCCTCACGGGAAAAGAACGAAGGCCCACGACGGGCCACGGAGAAGGCCCGCCGACCGCCAGCCGACAGCGCTAGATAAGGTCATGGATGACACCGGCCCCACCACCGACCAGCCGAACGAGCCGACCGAGCAGACCTGCCAACACTGCGGCCTACCCATCCCGGCAAGAAGAGCCAAACGCGAGACCGTCCGCTACTGCTCCAGAAAGTGCGGAAAAGCAGCCTACCGAGGCCGCAAAATAGGCCGCATCACCAACCCGTCTATCAACCCCACCACCGGCCCAGCCACTTGCCAACACTGCGGACTTCTCCTACCACCCGAGAGAGCCAAATGGAGTCACACCCGCTACTGTAGCAGAGCCTGTTGGAGAGGAGCGTACCAAACAAGACGAACAGGCCACAAGACCTACAAATCCCAGCTACCCAGAGACCTCCTCCACCCACTCGACATCAGCAACCTCACGATGGTCAACCCAGCGGCCTACATCGTCCCAGGAGCAGACCCAATCGAAGCCATGGGCCGTTGTGTCAAAGACCTCTACTCCCTAGCAGCCAGCGCAGCAGCATTCCGCAAACGCTGCGTAGAACTAAAAGGCAACGCCACGTACTTGGAGTGCAGCCACAGTCACTTAGGATTGGTTTATCGGCGAGCGTTCAGTAGACCGAACCAGTCGCCACGAATCGCTGATTAAGTCAGTCTGGGTAATATCGGCGTAGTAGCTCGAATCCCTTCTCGGCGTCAAGACCAAGAGCGTTGATCTCGTTGATGGTTTGATAGAACTCTGCCCGCTGCTCGTCTCGAATAGTGTAGATGTGGCACTCCCAAGAGCGAGGCGAATTCGGCTCACCGGGAAGGCGAGGAAGAGAGCGCCACACCTCGATCTTCATTTCTTCCTCTTCAATTTCTTCTGTTTGGCTCTGTAGTTCTTCAAGTAGGCCCGCATGTAGACCTTGTACTTCTCAGTCTTCCGGCGTCTGGCTCTGTACCGATTCTTTGATGGACTCCTCATAAATCCTCCTTTTACGTATGTTTGAAAGCAGAAAGGGGTCAGTCAAATATTAGAGTAAAGAGGGGAACATAGCATGAATCCAAAACTCAGCCCGAAGATCAGCCCGGAAGAAAACAAGAAGCTCAAGCGAGCCTTGATTGAAGCAGCCTACGACATGAAGTCACCCAACCGCCCGAACTATCCTGAAATCTGGAAGCCGATTCCAGATTGGGAACATTACCAGGTCTCGAATTGGGGCCGAGTCCGCCGAATGACTGACAACTATGACCGACCACTCAAAACACCAAGAATACTACCCAACCCGCACGGCTTCACGGGTGGAAGTGCCGGTAATCGGCGACATAAGATGTACTTCATAACGCACTTGAGCCACCATTGTGAAGTGACAACGGTCTTGATTCACCGACTGGTAGCACGCGCATTCCTCGGTGAGCCGAAAGGGATCAAGACCCAAGTCAACCACAAAGACTGTGAGCCGTTAGCGCCGTGGGGAAATCGGCTCAGTAACCTGGAATTCGTAACACCACGTGGACAGCTCAGACACGAGGAAGAGAGTGGCAAGACCACTGGCCGAATCCTGACTCCGCGACAGATCATCAGGCTGCGACAGCTACGCGCCAAGGGTTACCCTGCGGTCTTCCTTGCGAAGAAATACGACGTTGGTCTTGATACTGTGACTAGGATCGCCACAGGCCGTGCATGGAAGCAGATTGGTGGGCCGCTCACAAATAACGGCAAAACGAGCGAGCGCTGGAAATGGGATAAGCAGTTTTATCGCCGAGTCCATCGCTTGTTCTCACAGGGACTGTCGAGGAAAGAGATTGCTGAGATCGTTGGAATGTCCAGCCCAACTGTTAGCCGTGTTCTGAAGCACTAGAGGTGTGCCATGATCCAGTGTCAACACTGTCGGCGCAGCCCAGCAAACAAGACGCTTTTTAGAGGAGTCTGCGTTAGTTGCTTGGCCAGCATAGCACGACGAGAACCGAGTCACCCGACGATCTTAACGCTGATGGCGACGGTTGAGAAGCTGCACGCGGTATTTTACAAGAGGAGGAGACGATGAACGACGAGCTACAGTTCCCACCAAGGAACTTGGTGTACGAGAAAGCTAAGGCCCGAGTTGAGGCCAGAGTCAAGACCAAGGCTCTTACCCAGCTCCCAGCAATCGACTCTCCGATCTCCATCACAAACTACCTTGGAGTCGTCTTCACCGGCAAAGTCACTGCAGCTCATTACGACACCCAGCGCTGCTGTTACGTGATCGAGGCCAGGGACGAGAGGCCCCTATGAGCGATAAGCGAGAAGGTCCAGCGCTCCGCACATTCGAGCCATACCTGCCTTGCCTTGGCTGTAAATGGCAAAGCCCGCATTTCAACGCATGGCCCCAAGACCAATGAACCGAAATTAGAGGCCCCAAGTCTGGGGGCAATAGAAATATCGCCTTGGAGCAGCGCACTGCTGAATGACATTTCCCCACAGAGACCCTGGTTCTGGCCGTGGACCAGGACCAGCGCTGGTCGTGTACTTCGGGTTTAGATCGCTACGGTTGATCTCATCGTGCATCCACGACGTATCAGCAGGGAGGAACTGGCGCAGCGTCTGTGACCTTACGGCCTCGTTTTCTCTCATTATTCCTCCTGCGGCTCGGGAGGTTTAACACTCTTTTTCGCTGCGGATGCGGAGTTGTCTCTAGCAAAGCGCGTTGGGTCTTTCCCCATTGGCTCATTCGCTCCGGCTTGTGCTTGTCCGGGATACAGGGACATTCCAGCGTAGTTCGGGTTGCGCATGACTTTTCCAGATGCGTCCCTCGTCCACATGTTACGGCTGTCATCTAGTTTCCGTCTAGATTCTTGATACGCTGCTTGCTTATCGTTCCAAGCTTTAGCAGCCATTGGCGTAGTACCCTTATATCCTGGGTTCCTAATGACGTTACCGGATGCGTCCCTCGTCCACATATCCTTCGTGGGGTCTAATTTCGGCCTATTCGCCTCCTCAGTCAATTTGCGTTCATTTTCATTAGCCCATTTATCGGCAGCTTTGGTATCGAACATCCCTGTACCACCACGTGGATCACCGCCACCAGTACGCGCCTTCCAAGCACGGCTGACGGCATTATCCTTGATGGCACTATCGAACATCTTCTGGTAGCCAGCGACTGCGCCGCCCATCTTCTTCTGTTCGTGGTCCATCAAATCCTTCCAACCGCTAGTTAGGCTACCAAGCTCACCAGCCTTAATCTTTTGACCAGTTGACGAGGTCATCCCACCATGATTTTCATTAAGCTGGGTATTCTTCGCCTGGGCCTTAGCTGCTGCATCCTGGGCTTTCTGTAAGCGGTGCTCCTCCTTCGCCGTAAGAGGACGTTTCTCCTGGCCCTTTGCGGCTTGCTCGGCTTGTTTAGGTTGTTCAGATTGCCCACCACCGGTTTGCTGCTTGCGCAACCATTCCGCATGTTCGCGGTTAGTTGTTTCGTCGCCACTAACTGGCGGAGGAACCATATCCCCAACACCACCAGTTTGACCGCTGTTTCCAGAACTGCCCGGACTTCCTGTGTTTGGCTGCTGGTAACCGGTGGTTGGCTGCTGCTGGCCTGATTGTGGGGAATTTGGACCACCACCTTTCCCACTACCGCTGCCGGTCGTCGCAGAAGCTGGAGAGTCAGGAACACTACCAGAGTTGCTGCTAGACTGCACAGCTAGCGGACCATCCCACAGCGAACTGAAGGCCGGTGGGCCAATCTCAATGCTCGTGGTCTGCTTGCTGGCGCTCCACACCAGACACTTGATGATGCCACCAGCCCCCGCTAAGCGATCTGGCCCCTCATACTCAACGTACTGACCAGGAACGTAACACGGAGTCAGACGGCCAATCACAAAGTGGCCTTCCCACTGGATGCGCTTGTGGTTGTCCAGGTAACGCTTAGCACTTCGACCCAGCACATTCTTCGGATTGGCGATGTTGCCATCGGCAACGTTCGTGTAAAGCTCGTTGTTCGCAGACTGTTTCGGCTGGAACTGTAATCGCAACGAATCCTGTTCTCTACGCTCGTAGCCGCCAATCCCTTGCGGATAATCCTGATTACGTCTCAACCAATCCACGTACTGCATCGGCCTTGAACGCTGAAGGAAAGTGAAGTGAGGAGCAGCAGCGTCGATATGCTGCATCGCGTTGTTCGGATCGCCTTCTTCAAGCTGAACCAAGCAGTTGTTCGACTCAGCCACCAACGTAATCCGCAGATCGCGTGGCACTATATCGCGGGAGTCATACGGTGGGTAATAATCATCGTAGCCGTTGTATTTTCTGGTGATTTCGACGTACGGTATAGAAGGAGTGCTATTGCTCCAACTGATCTTATGCGGTGGGTTGCTTCCCCAAGTATAACCACCTGAACCTGCCGCAGCGCCAGCACCCTCCATATACGGGGAGAGACCATCGCGAGAACCTTCAATCTTCACGTAGCGGCCATCTGGAGTCAGAGTCAGCCCGGAATAGCGCTTAGCCTGTCGCCATTCGCCCTTATTGAAGTCAGTATCATAACCGGGAGTAGGGGTGTTGCCATAATATGCGTCGTTGATATCTTGAGCCGTCTTCGCCGTCCAAATCTTATCCCACTCATACTGAGTCAACCGATACTCAATCACGTGTTCACGTGGGACGATACCAGCAGGGGACTGGACATTATCGTTATAGCAGCTAATCAGGTGCGGCTTGATGCGCCAAGCACCAGCAGCCTCAGGCTTCGCGCTCCACTTGCAGTTCGTGAAAGGGTTGGTCGCGCTGTTAAGTTTATACCAAGCAAAGCAATTTGGTACTTTCCGACAGGCAAAATCGAAGCTCTCGGCATTACCGTGGAAAGCGCCGCCGCCAAGAGAAGTACCCTGTGCGACTCTCGCGAGAAATTTAGCCTGCTCTCCAGCAGTCCAACCAAATGATAAGGATTGTGGTAGACAATCCTCAGCATCATTGAGATGGGGGTTGTGAGCGTAGGTCGTCGCTCCAGAAGTCTGCGCCGTGTACTCGATGCAGTGGCTATCACCGGTCAGAGCGGCGTTGTAAGCGTAACCCAGAACGCTCTGCTTAATGTGAGCGTCAACTGCGACCACCGGACTGTCGCCGACCTCGGCCAGACCACCAAAATACTTCGGATGGTAAATCTTCGTGCCAGTGTTGGCTCTGGTGCTCACGTCAACAATCAGCAGCTTGCTCCTGAACTCACCAATCGGCATTAGCACCACTTCATAAGGGCCAGCGTATTGGACCACCTGCTGTAGAGCCTGGAGCAGGTTCTTTCCCTCAAGACTGAAGCTGTGGAAAGTCCTGTCTTCCTTGATCACGTCGCCAATGTTGTCATCCCAGAGGATACCGGCCTTAGGAATGTCCAGCAGCCCGAACTTTGGATCGATCCAGGGCCGAGCCGCTGTGTTGTAGAACATGTCCCGCAAGAGCTTTAAGGCCCACTTCACTGACCACTTACCAGCAGAACTCTCTGTTGGAGCCTCATCTGTCCCAGGATCGCTGTCACCACCACCAGTGCCAGAGCCATACCGGTAACCAAGCACGAAACGCGGCCTGCCATTGTGCAAAATGCAGTTGCCATGCCCAAAGTCATTCAGGACCAACGGATCGTTCGGATTGCTATTGTAGTATTCGACGCCGTTCTCGACGTTATACGACAGACGGCCCATCACCGTGAAATATTGCGCCCAGATCGCCCGATCATCCATCACGCAGGTCACAATCGAATCTTCATAGAGATTGTGGCCGTGGCTCATTACCCAGCCGTTCATCAGACAGACGTAGCTTCCACCCTCGTAATAACCGGCAGAAGCACGGGCCAGAAGCTTGATGTTCCCGGCAACAGCGGTGGAAAGAGCGACACCAGGCTCCTGGTCCCAAGCCGCCGACTTGATCGGAATGCCAACCAGAGCGTATGAGGGATTCGTGCCTGTTGATTGGACAACAGCCGAGCAGTAGTAACCAGGAAGGCCATAACCGCTGCTGGCTGATTGGAACTTGGCGATGAGAGCACGACCCAGACCGTCAAAGGGTGAGTTGGTATTAGCAACGGTTACGCTGTTACCCATTTAGAGGCCCCTCGCCGCAGAAGCTGTGATGGTGGGAGCTGCAGTCCCAGCGCTGTCAATATGGTGATAGAAAACGAAGTCATCGCTAACAGACGAGCCGCCAGCATACGTAGCCCGAGTTCTCAGCTTGATCTCATACCAACCATCAGCGAGTTGCACCGCAGGAAGCGTTACTTCAGCAGCTCCATGCAGAGAATCAGAGATCGCAGCCGAGACCGTGGTTGCGCCAATATCGGCCTCGACGGTGACCGTTGGGACCAGATCGTTGGTGAAGGACTCTACGAAGTAAGTGGCCTTTATTGAAAGTCCATGAGTCGTGACGGCAGGGACGCTGCCGACTATGGCAGCGGAGTCATGCCCATTGTTGTTAAGGGCGAATCTGGACGCTGGCGAGAAGTAGACCTTATCACCGCTATGAGTGATAGTGAGGCCAGTGTAAGTCCCGGCGTAAAGCGAGGTGAAGTAATTTGCGATGTTGGCAGCGCACGCGGCGTTGTTACCGCCGATGCCATAGATCGCCCCGTAAGCTTGGTCTGGTGTGTGGCCATCAACACCAACGCCAATAGAGACGCTATAGAGCGCGGTATGGTCAAGGACCTGGAAGAAAGCCTTGGCCGGTGTGACCAACGGCGTGGCAGATACGCTCGTTGGAATCGGCGTAGAAGGCTTCGGCCAGACGACGCTCTGATCGTCGGCAAGCTCAACTTCCCACGCGATATCGTTCGTCTCCTCAAGGCCGGGGATGTCACCAGGAACGATGCCGGTGTTGTCGGAATTCAGAGTGATGGTCACACCGTGTTGGACAATCTGGACCACGTTACCAACAGGGACCGCCACGCAACCAGTGCCGAGACCAGAGAGAGTGGCGTTGATCGCAGAGGCCAAGTTGGTAGCCGCTTGGTCATTACTGCTGCCGATGGTGTAATCTGTGCCAGCCTTCCAGGTGTAAGGGCCAAAGGTTGTGCCACCATTGACAGCCGTCAGAGAGACCGTGATGCCGGAAATGAGCGTGTAGTCGGGAATAGTGAACGTTCCGACCATCCAAGCCGACCTGACCACTGCGTTTAAGATGTTCGGCTTCTTAAACGGCGTCACCGTATCGAGCAGGGATTTACCAGTGAAACCAGGCTGTTGCACAGAACCGTCAACCATCTTGTAGCGCTGCGCCTCGCCAGAGAGCATTAGGCCCAGAGTCTGCAAATAACGGTTGAAGAGAGGAGCGGCAGCTTGCGCCCAAGCGTCACCAGAGAGACCGGCAATAGCCCCAAAATCAGCGAAAGTGACATCGCCCAGGCTGGTCAACTCAGCACTCAGGCTGGTCAGCGGATAGCCGGTGCTGGAAGCGAAGGAAGCAACCGCACCCTCAACCGCGTTCGTCAAATCAACAAAGGATGGCACGAAGGGGATCACGTTGTAGGCCAGATACTGGCGAACAGCGATATCAACCGCCGCGTCCCAGGTTGAGGCAAGCGAGTTATAAGCAGGCTCCCTGTCCTCAGTCGTGACACTTGGTAAGAAGAAATTGAAATAGAGCGGATTGGTACTGCTTGCGCTTATCGGGCTGGTGAAATCGACCTCATCGTTGATGCCGCTGATATAAAGACGAGCCTTAGTCCCAGCAGGAGTTGAGGCGTAGAGCCTTAGTGCTCCTGTTACTGGCTGCGCGACGTTGGTGATTACGGCTGCTGCCGGTGGGCCGGAGATAGAGACCGGCCCAAGGTCAACAGGGCTGCTCAACGGATCGCCTTCGTCGTCCACCGGGACTATGTTGTAAAGATATTCACCAGAAGGCAACGAAGGGCTGATGTACCGGTAGTCGTTACCGCCATTGTCTGTGATGGTCGCTTGCGGCTGGCTGCTGTAGTCGATGGCGAGCTGTGAATAGAAAATCTTGTAGCTCGCTGGCCACTGATAGACCAACCAAGCATCACCAAGGGCAACATCCCCTGTGTAATTCAGCTCAAGCGTGCCACTGGCCCCAGAGGCATTGACGGCGTTCATGGTGACAGGGCCAGAGGGTGTGCGCCGTGAACCCTCGGCGACCAGCTTGTCACCATTCCAAGCACGGACCACGTAGGCGGGTATGCTGAGCGTGCCAACAGCAGAGGAACCACCGGCAGCAACACCACCAAGAGACACAACGCCGTTCAGGGAGGCTGTCCCTGTGCTTGAACCGCTGGCTCTACCTGCTAAGTAGACCGTTGCCACGCTTTTTATTCCTCACTGACCACCAGAGAGTACGCAGAGAACTCAGGCTCATCACCGGTAAGGATCAAACGCGCTGTATTCAGCGTCCCGAAATAGAGCAGATTCCCGGAAGTGGCAGCGTCGAAGATGCCGAAGCCCACGACCTCGCCCCAATCGGCACCCGCTACCGGGAAAGTCACGGGAATGATGGTCCTGGTGCTGCCACTCGATGCGGTGTCCCAGGTCGTGCCATCGTTGGTGACGGCAACTCTGGCGTAGTCCGTGCCAGAGGTCACACTACCATCAACCTCGACACCATCGACCCCACCGGTAGTAGGGAGGGTGGTGAACAGGCCGATATAGACAGTGGCCGGTGGGCTGAAGGCAGACACACCGAGCACGTGGTCCAGAATCTTGTCGGAAAGGTAGGTTGACTTGGCAGGCATCGGATTTCCCTTTATTGGAGCGTCTTTTCAATCGTGTAGAACAGCGTTCCCCGCTGCGGCGTCTGGTTCTGCACCTGGCAATTCAGACCACGCGACAGACCCGTCAGGGCCACACTGGATATTTGAGGGGTTGCTCCTCCCTCCCAAATCTCTGGCCCTGTAAAATTAGCAGTCCACAGGAACTTCAGATGATCAGCCGTGTCAGCGTCCGTGGTGACCGCATGGGCCTGTAACGTGGCAATCGTGCTCTCATCTGGCACGCTCGTCCCGGCTTCCTCAATCCAGATGGTGTTGGTTGCGTTGTTCGGTGGCCCAACGATCACGAAGCTGAAGGACTCTTTGTCGGCGTAGACGTACTTGATGTAGATGCCGTTGACGAAGACGCAGAAGTATTGTTCTACAAATTCTGGCTTGATGGTCACGTCACACTGGATGCCACCACCAATTGAAAAAGCCTTGATACTGAGAATGCTACTCACTACGGCCTCCGGTTAAGGCTGGTTGAGCTGTGTGAATTGAACTGCGAGAATCCAGAAGCCACCACCGTTACAGTTCTGCCAATGAGGCTGGCCCTCGCCCGTCAGTTTGCAGTTCGGAATTGAGGTTCCACCAGGGAGGGTGACCGTGTAGCGGTTCATGGCCTTGAGCGTGGCCAATACCGAGTGTAGAGATGCTTCAGCAACACCTGGAGCGCCAACGAAGATCAGCGTTGCGTAGACCGGCCTACCACGGAAACCCATACGGACTGTGCGTACACCGCCTGTTGCCGGGAACACAACTGGCATATCTTCGAACTGTGGCGAGCCGTCAATCGGTATGATTCCAAAGAGTCCTGTATTGTCGTAGTAGGTTCCTGGGTTCAGGGTTATAGCAGCGGTGTTGATGCCGCTGGTGAGCGGCTGAAAGGTCACTCCGTTGGCACTGAACGTGTAGGGCATTGTTTATTCCCCATTCCTGTTGTAAGTTTGAATAGGGTTATTCCCATTCTCTAAGAGCAGGAAGCTGGCACTGCTGGATACTCCAGTTAGCAGCGCCCTTCAGGGCATCCTGGTTCTCTCTCCAGACCTCCATAGCATCACGCCAATTCGAGGGTCTGCTGATACTCTGACCAGCAGCCGCATAAGCAGCGTTGGCAGCGCCAATATTACTCAACCCATCGTCTGCTAAGACCAGCGCATCGCCCTTATCACGGAACTTGACCGCAGCCTCGATAGCCTTCTTCTTCATCTCCTCAACTTCTTTCTGGTCACCACCAGAGAGAGCGATCATCCCCTGTGAGACCAGATTACGGCGAATAATCGGACCCATTGAGCCGTACTTGTCCAGATAGAAGCGATTAAGGACAGACTCGGTGAATTTGGAGTTTGATGATACGTCCGCCTCACTCATACCAGCAGCGCGGGCAGATTGTTTTGTCTCCAGCCATGCGATATTGGCCTCCCTGTCCGTGCGACCAAACCAGCTCTTCGCGAGTGTGCCTTTGGCGTTGTACTCCGCTAAGCCAAGCTTCTCTCGGTCAATCTCTTTCTGCTCTAGATTGCCGCTGGTACGCTCATTTACGGACTGCTCAAGCCGCATTTCCCGTAGAGCATCTGAATACTTTGGGCCACCAAGTGCCGAGTCGATCTTGGAGAGCGCGAATGGCAAACCGCCTGTGATTGCGATACCACCGGCAACAGCACCAGCAGGGGAGGCCATCGCAGCCTCACCCATAGCACGCCAACCATACTTCTGAGCCGCAGAAGCCATAGCCTTTCCACCAACGAGCTGCACGACGCTGTTGTTGGTAAGAAAGGTCTGGACTGCTTTACTCTGGGCTACTTTATTGAGTGAGCCTTCAATCCTGTCGTTAATCACGCTCATGTAGCTGCTGACGCTATATGGGTCTCGTGCGAGAGCGTCGATATGATCAGCAGCCTGCTTACCAAAGCGTTCCTCTGCCCGCATACGCAGGCCGTCTTCTTTCAGCTTTTTCTCAAGGCTAAACTTCCTCGATTCAGCATCCTTCAGCCGCTTAACGACATCATCGGTGACCTGCTTGCCTTCCTTCTTGAGCTTATCGACCTCCTTCTGAGCCTCACGGACCTCCTTACGAGCGGCCTTGACCTCGTTCGTTAGCTTGGTGAGTGGAGAGACGTTTGTTTTTATGGTGATTCCGACTGGCATTTTAGCTCCTTCCCTGACCATATTTGGCCATGAAGGCATCCAACTCCTCCTGGAGGAGCCGGTTGAATTCGGCCTCGATCTGCTGGAGCTGCCCAGCGTCCAAGGTGTAGTACGGATGCGGAGCGTGGGCCTTCATACCGCCACCGCTACCACCAGATGCAAGCAGGGCAGATTTCAACTTGGCCTTTGACCTGGCGCTAAGACCAGAAGCGCCATGAACGCTGCCATACTGCAACGCGCCGTCCTTCGCGTACTCATGTGCCGACAGACCACGCGCAATACCAATCCGGAAGCCTGATCTTGTTGGAAAGCAGATCGTGTTCCTGACAGCCTTTTCCAGATTCCCGGACCTGTTGTGTAGGCCCGATTTGTGCAGGCTGTCCAGCATGATCTTTTGGGCGAATGGTGTCAGCCGTTGGCAGACTCGCCTGAAAATCTCGTTTCTCTGTGCGAGGAACGCATCGACACCGGACAGATATTGCTCCATCTGCTGAAGCGGTCTTTGGTCGATTATGAACTTCGGAGTTTTCCTGGCCATCGAGTAACCCTCAATAGCCTTTGCGAGCTTTCCACTCCCCATATTTGGCAACTTGAGCCAAAGAGACGCACGAAATGTCGTCCATTTCCGGATTTGAGAGGCCATAAATCTGGCCGGTAATCAGACGGAGCTTAGCCATCAGATAACGACCACGGAGCTGCTCCTCAATTTCCTGGTCAAGCTCCTGCGCCGGATCGGCTTCCTCTTCCTGCTTTGGTCTCTGCGGTGGAATCTGCTGGACCTTGAAGGACGGAGCACTAACCTGCTCCTCTGTCAACTTCCCCTGTAGCTCCTTCACGATCTCTTCCGGCTTCTTCCCTTGCTCCAACAGCGGCAAAGCAGCAATAGCGGCCTCAAGGCTCCCACATGCAATAGCAGGAGCACCAATCTGCTCCTGCTGACCATCTGGCCCTGTGCGCGTAATGTCCATTTAAGCCTCTACAAAACGGTCAGAACAACGTAGGTGGCATCAGGGTACGTTCCTGGGCTTGCCTGTGGGAAAGCGTTTGTCGTCCCAGAGATCATGTCCAGGAAGTTGCAAATGCCGGTGCCAGACTTCGTGGTAAAGGTCACAACATCAGCGGTCATTTCCGCGACCAGAGCGGCAATAGCCGTGGCAGCAGTCACAGGGTTTGCAGGCTTGTTGGTCAAGTCCGCGATGAAAGCGGCGTTCGTCAGGTAGTTGATGGCAGAGTTCTTGGCCACGTTCTGCAAAGCCGTTGGGCCAGAATCAATCGCTTGAGCGAAAGCAGCGTTTTGCTGTGACGTGAAGCTATCGACCAACGGCAACGAGGTAATCAGGTCATCAGATAGCTGGTCCAACGTGGCAGCACGCAACTGATTCAGAGTCGCTACGCTCGCCGCCGCATTGTCATTTAGAAAGCAGAACTTGCCGAGATTTTTCAGGTGCTTCTGCCAGTTACCATTCGTCATGTTCCGTCTCCAGTTGGTCACCCCGATTTTCTTCTAAGGCCCGCGCGAACCGGGGATCGACCCAAACACCGCGTACTGACCTGGCTGACTTAGCTATTAGCCGAAAGGCGCTCCATCTTCCGAGACGTTCATGAAGGTCTGCTGCATGATGCAGTACGTGCGGTCCTTGTGGATAATCGCACCATCCAAGGCAACCATGTTGCTCATCGAGTACGTGTTACCGGCAACGTTGCCAACACCCGAAGCCTTAGCGCAGGTGAAGGAGAGAGTATTCTTGGTCATGGGAGCAATCAGCGAGGCACCAGAACCAGCAACCCAAGTAACCGTTGCCGTTCCGCCCTTCATGATCGTTCCGAGCGTGCCGATGCCCATGGCACCTTGACTCTGTAGGGGAGCAGTGCCAACGGTCTGTCTCATTTCGATGTCTTGGGCGATACCGAACTGAGCACCACCAAACCCGCACGCGGTTATTACCAGGTCCCCAGCAGCCATGACGTTCTCCTTAGAAAAGTCCTACTAAGATGTTTGCCTCAGATGTTGCCGCTAAACTCCAGATGAAACTCGACCACGACCACATGTGGGTCCTGGTCATTCAGTTCATCAACCTTCTCCCACGTGATCGAGTTGTATGGGATACTCTCTTTGTCCAAATAGCTGCTGAACGTCAACAATGCCGGAGTAATCGCCTCACACAAATCAACAAGCGCGATGTAGTCGAAATCAGCATTCGCTGAATAGCCCCAGTAAATTCTAAGGTCTATGTCGAAGGTCTTGGTCTTTTGGTGGTTCTCAGTGCCTGTCTGCTTCGGGATGGGAATAACTGCGTAGGGGCCATCGACTGCTAAGGTGTTCAACCAGTCACAATCAGTGGTATTGACCACACCAAGCTTGACGCGCTCTGGCTTCAACACACTAGGTGCAGCAGATTGGACAATCGCCAAAATCCGCTCACAGGTCTTGCCGATATTGCTGCTTGCAGCCATTATCTGACTCCCCGGACGCACCGGCGTTCGCAGCGTAGGGTGTAAAGCGCACCAACCGAGTCAATCTCGACCGAACGGACAACCCATGACTCCGACTTATAGGTGAGCGCATCCTCTGTCTCTGGGCCAGCGACTGGAGGGAAACCAGGCTGCTCCGGAACACAAAAAGATTCAGTGTCAACCTGTGTGCGATTGTTGAGAATCTCAGTATGGACCCGAATTACTTTCTCTGGGACCATCCAGATCGAGACCGGAGCGCCGCCTCGGTTGCTGTACTCACCCAGAGCACCGAATTCTTGGGCAATTTCAAGAGCTGCTGCTGCGGCGGTATCGCGGATATCAGAGCGGAGATCGTCCATACCGTAAGTTTGCTAGCGGACTATCTAACGGACCGTCTAACGAATCATTTGGATGTAAGAAGCACCAGCGCTGGCCGCTTGTTTGGCAAGCACCTCATGTAATCTGTAGAACGGGACGATTATCTTGATGCGGTCTGCTATCGTCTGCCGCTTGGTGCCCCAATTGAAGGAAATACCCGAAATATCACCCACAGCGCCCTGTGCTAGCTCGCTGGTCTTCGTGGACGCAGCTTTCCAATCATCAAGCAAAGTGATCAGCTCAGCCAGAGCACCGGCATCAAGATCGTTGTCAACATACTGCTCGATCTGCGCCTTGGCGCTGGTCATGGCCGCTCGGCCCATTTCGACCGCAGCAGCCAGAGTAGCCATCGCGTCAACGATGTTGTAGGTGCTCGCATACGGCACTTCGAGGACGGTGAATAAGGTTATCCTGTGAGAAGTGGTCAATACTGGCCTAGCCATTGTTAGCCTTTAACTTTCTTGGCCACGTTGCTCGGCGGAGTGTTGCTGGTTGCAGGAGTGGCACCAGCCGCCGCACCAGCCGCCAGAACATCGTCTTCTGCCACTTCCGGCACGGGAACTTTCTGCCGGTGCTGCGCACCCTCAACCAGGGTGTCGTAAATCTGAGCGGAAGCCTTGAGAATCTGCTTCTCAGCAGACTTATCGATCGCGTTAAGACGCTCCCTGGCCTGTGCAGCCGCAGCGACCTTCTCTTCCTCGACAGACAGCACCCGCCAGAAATTGCTGGCGAGAACATCAAGATCGTTCAGGTGGGTATCAGGGTTCTTCTTCTGTTTCCGGTCCTTGTCGATGTTGTAGAGATCAAGATACCGGAAGTCATTCGCGTTCTGGCGACTGACAATCGGGATCAAATAAGGCTTCGCAGCGCCAAGGGCCTTGCGCTTCTCTACGAGCTTCAGGCCCATCTCCCGAATCCGCTGCTCATAATCCTTGTAGCTACTGACTGTTGAGAGCACCTCAACCGCGGTGCTCTCAGGATTGAAAACCATCAGGCCAGACTGTGGCATTGTCTTTCTCCTGCCCAATGACCCGGTGGGTCATTCGCCCACCGGGTCAAATTGAGCTGTTTACTCACCGGACTTGATCAGAACCGCCCAATCCTCACGGCCCAGGGCGATACCGTACAGCGCCTGGATCACGAGAATTTCAGCAGTCTGCTTCGGGTCCCACTGTTTAAGAATCTGGAACTCGATTCCAGAGTCCGCATCCCGGAAGTTCATGGCCTCAACGCCCTTGACAGTCGGAACGCGCAGGGGCTTCATCGCCATCAGGATTGCATCCCGATGGAAGGCGATATTGTTGGTGTGCGCGTAGGTGAACGTGCCGCTCGTCCGCTTCACCGACTGAGAAAGCATCCAGCCAATGCTCTTGTGGAGGATTGGCGAGCTGCCGTAGGTCGCGATCTTGTCAGGCGATTTCTCACCGGTGTTGTAATACTGCCGAACGTAAGGAATCGCTGTGAACGCCTGCCAAGCGCTCGGTCCCTGATGCAGGTAGCCGACAAGCGGCGCACCTTCCGGAACGTAAGCATCAGCCAGCTTACCAAACGCAGCGGCGATTACTTCATCCGTGACATCAGCACCGTAGGTGCCGACAACGTTGGTGTGTAGGCTGGTGGCGATAGAGAGGACATCAGCCTCAATATCGTTGAACAAACCAGACATGTGACCTTCGGTGACCGAGGCAACGCTGTGCCCGCCGTCCAAGGCTTCCGCGACCTGGCTGTAACCAAAAGCCGTGCGGCGGAACTTGTTCAGGGTCACGTCAACCGAAGTGCCCACGGTATCATCGTACACCAGATCAGCACCAGGGCTGACCAAGGTGCTGGCCACTGACGGGCTGAGCAGAACGCGAGCCGTCTGGCCAAATTCAGCAATCGCCTGCGAGGGAGAGTTGCTGTTGACGAAGTTGATCGGATGGCCACGAGCACGCTTCGCGGCCAAGAACCCTTCGGCGAGCAGGATCATGAGCGATTTGAGACCTTCATCGCCCAGAGTGCTCTCTGTGATTACTAGATTGCTCATTTGAGTTACCCTTTACTACGCCGCATGTCCTCCGCAACGTAAGCGCTCTGCTCACGGGGAGTCATTTTGGCGCGGACTTCTGGCGATAACTCGTGGAAGAATTGACGCGGACCAGATTGAGCAGTGCCGGAACCGGTGCGAACATTTGCAGTCTTCACCGGTGGTAGGAACATCTCACCATCACTCTTCTTCAGGAAGTCACCAAGGAATTGCTTGACCGGAATGTCTCTGTCCATAACCGTATCGTGAAACGCCACCGAACGGTCTGGATTGAGCTTCACACTCTGGCCGTGCTCGGCCCTGATGAGTGACGTGAGCGCCTTAATCCTCCCAGCAGGCACACCAAGCTCCTGTGCCGCTTCTCCAATCGCTGCATTCGCGAGGTAAACCCTGTCCTGCTCCCTCTCGGCCTCAATAGCTGTCAATCGCTCTCGAAGCGTCTTGGTCTCAGAACTCCCATCGGTGCTCGTTGTGCTCGTCTGAGTTTGGGTGTTGCCCTTGCCTTCAGTCACACGACGCAGTTGAGCGGCAAACGGGTTGAGCGCCTCTTGAATCCAGCCGCGTACTACTTCTGGAGTCAACGCCTGATTTGCAGCACCTTCAGCTCCGGTAGCTGCTTGAGAGTTGGTGTTACCCGCTCCGTTTGTTTGCGCGGTTCCGGAGGTGCCCGCGTTAGTATCACTCATAACCCTATTTTTTCCTTGCCGATCACTTACTTACCATTCGCCAGCACCGTACTGTTCGAGAAGCCCTTAACCTCCTCGGTATCAGGCTGTCGTGTATCGGTCTCGTCTGGCTCTTCCGGCGTGGCCTTCGGTTCATCAAACTCCAACTTGTCCGACTCCACCCGAATCTCTTCCTTGGTAGGAGCAGGAGCATCAGCGCACACAGCCAAAGCAACCTTCTGAGCTGCGTACCGCTTGGCAGTCTCCGATGCCTTCACTCCCGAGAAAATCTGGTACTCCTTCAACATCAGCTCAAGAGCCTGTACATCGAACTTGTCCAGACCAGTGATAGTCAGAATGATGTCATCATCGCCACGCGCGGTCTGAATCTTGGCAAGAGTCCTCTCAAGCGCGTCACGTAACGCACCAGCATACGAAGACAGGAGTGTGGAAATCATCCCGTTATCGAAACGCTTAGCAGCACCAGACTGACGACCAGCCGACGCATCCTTAGACTGAAGGGCGATAGCTTGAATCGCGCTGGCCAGATCATCCTTCTTCGTATCAGAACTTTTGTCCAGAGCCTCAAAATGCCCGCTCGGAGGAGTGGCCCACTTGTAGTCATCGCCGACATCAAGCTGCAAAATAGCCAGCTCATTAGCCACAACACCACCCAAGGACTTCTTGCTCATGACAACCGGTAGAGCGAATGCGCTTGTGTCCAAAGCATAGTCCAAGCTTGACTCTCGATTAAACAACGAGTACGCCGTGGGGAACAACCGGTTCATAACCCACATTCCCTTTGGAATGCAAATGCGCGTGATTGGAAACGCCGCAATCTCTTGGGTCCGCATCAGCCTAGCGACTGCGCCTTTCTCCCACTCCTTCCCGGCCAGCTTCTCAGCCTGATACTCGTAAATGGCATCTTCAGTGAAATAGGTCCAGGTGTGTCTCTCAATGTTACGCGGACCCCACCTTGTGGCACGAGCAAGCTCTACGTGGTGGGTGCGAATCATCGTATATTCGTCACCTTCTTTATCCCAATCGTCAACGTCTATGGCGTTGAGCTTGCAGATACAGGCACCCAACTGGCCTGCGTCTCGTTGGGCACCAATGTCCGTGTACTCCATTCCGTCAGATGCTGGCCAATTGATCAGGAAATAAGAGCGGTGATGAACCATCGCCTCAAGCAACCTGGAGCGCACGACGCTAACCAGGTCATTACCGCAGCCATCACAATCAACGTTGAGCGAATGGTAAAAGGCGATCTTGCTCTCCTGCTGCGGCGTCTTGTGCTCCTTATCAACGACATCAGCCAGAATAGCAGGCTCAGACTGCATACAGGCAGAGACCAACCAATCGATCATCCCGGCAACGTGCGGCGTATAGCTGGCCGTCTCCAACCGTGTACGACGAATGACCTTCCCGATTGGGAGAGAGCTATACTCGATCTCGCGCTTGCGGAGGTATTTGTCCTTGTTGCGCTCGAACCTGTCGCCACCTTCGTAAAAATCGGTGTGTTTCTCAATCAGATCACGGCGATACTCTGGATGTACGACCAATAACTCCTTGACGAGCAGACCAGTAGCCTCGTCTGTAGCCGCCTCTTGGGCCTCGACAGCATCAGCCATATCGAATTACCTCCAACTGTAAGTTTGGCTACGACTCCACTTAGAATGTCAAGTTGATGCCGCCCGCTCTGCCATCAGTGAACCAACGCTCTTGACAGGCATGTACCCCCTGCAAAAACGCCGCTGCATAGTCGTCATGCTGACCCTTTGGAGCACCGGCTGTCTGAAAATCGCCTTTGCTGATCCACTGATAAGCCATCAACTGGTCTAGAAGATCAATATCCGTCTTATAAAACTCGACCTTTCCCTGCTCCATCAGCAGAGCCGCTGAATCAACTATGTCCCTCTTGTTCTGGTAGGTCCAATAGAAGGCCCGAACGCCGGGAATCACCTTCTCAAACTCTTGGGTGAAGCGGTTAGTGACCTTGTCCTTACCACCCGTGGCCCCACCGGTATAGTCGATGATCACCGTGGGATTGCCCCAGATTTTCCAAAGCTGGCGCGCACGCTGGGCAATCACGTTGTACTCAGTCAACTTCTCGAAGCCGAGAGTATAGACCACCCGAATCTGCTCCGTGGTCAGATCGAACTCAAGAATCACAATCGCCGTCAAATCACGCGAGCGGCCCAGATCGATGGAAATGATGTAAGCGCAGCCCCTGCGAGGACCAAGCACAGGTAGCAGCTTCTTCCGCTCGTCAAGGAGCGGTTCATTGTCCGGGTCCTTCAGACAGCATTTCATCACGTAGCGGAAGACTGCAGCCTTGTCAGCAATCGGAATACACATGTACTCCTGCTGCCAATCGTCCTCAGAGACGCCTGCTCTATCCTCAATAAGCCTCTGAAGGCCAGCAGCCCCACCATACCTGACCTTGTTCGTGTTCGATGGATAGAGCCATGACTTATAGATCGGACTGTCCTTCTGCCCTTTCCTAAACCACTTCCAGAGCCAGCCATTTTCACCGGCTAAAGTGCCGGTAACAAAAAGCTTGCCCCCAATACCAGACAGCTTGGGCCAAATAACGCGACGGACAACCCATTCGGGAATGTTGCTGGCCTCATCCACTATGGCTAAAACGTCACGGCCAGCACGTAGGGACTCGGGCTTCTCCGCAGACCTAATGCCGAGAATGTGGCCATTCTTGAACATGATCCTGGGATGCGGAGACCCCAACGGAGCACGCCGCACCAACTGCCGGAAGGCTGGAACTGAAAGCATCTCGTCCATCGTCCGGACTGATTGAGAGTATTTTGGGTTAATCAGCTCACTATATGCGCCGGGATACTTCTGGCTAACGATGGTAGCCAGAGCTTCAACGGTAGTACCCTTACCCCAGCCTCTGCCCGCAACCAACACACAGATGCGGTGGGGATCGTTGACGGTCTCCTGCTGCTCCGGTGTAAGTCGAATCCTCAAGCTGTCCTCTTGTCTTCCGTTGGCACCTGGAAATCAGGCCGATTGTGGTCGGATTCGGACAGGTCCAGCTCCTCACCCTCGACATTGACAGGGATACCGAACTGAATCTCGGCGCTCTCCAGGTCCTTCTCCTCCTCTGGCACCAACAAGGCCAACTTGTCAAGGAGAGTCTGCGCCAATGTGGCCTGGGTCTTGTTCGGCTTGGCACCTGGTAATAGCGAGTCGTAATAAACCCGCAGAGCATGCACCAAGGCCAGATTTCGGACGAAGCTCCTAGCCGCCTTGGTTGGGTTCTCTGCCGTCAAGATCTCACCAAGCTGCTTTAACAGCTCTGGTGGTGGTGCTTGCACTTCCTGCTTTTCCGGTGGGGCCTGCTGTCCTAAGTGCATGGCCTGTAAACAGGCCCAGCGCTGCTTGAATTCTCTACTCTGTCTGTATCGCCAGAGCGTTGCGCGTGATATTCCAAGCTCGGCTTGAACTTGTGGCATAGTCTTTCCATCGAACAGAAGCTGAGCCACTTGTCGTTCAAGAGCATGCGTTTCTGCTGGTTTATTCATCCTACGTTAAAGTTTGCTGTTGGGCGTTTCGGTCGTTTCAAGACAATTGAAACATGCGTCTTTATATAAAGAAGTAGCGCCTTCCTGCATATACTATTCCTGGGGGAATATCGAACTAGGAGTATATTTCTACTGTATCGTGATAGGAGAAGATGCGGCCATCGTCCCAGATATAGTTCCTTGCGCTTCCGTGTTTTCCCGTTGAGCTTCTGTTGGCTGATACGGCCCAAGACCGTCTACTGTCGGGTCGGCCCAGAGAACAGGCTCCACGCCGAGTGTATCGCACACACGCAAGGTAATGGCCCAGATCTTCTCATAGACGTTATCAGGAACTGGCGCTGCACCAAACGGAGCTGCATACCCATGACCACCGATACCGACAAAATTGACCGTCTGAGACCCAAGGAACCAGGCGAAATGAACAGCAGTGATGAGGCTCCCAATGCTGGCGTAAAGGTATTGCGTCTGCGCGATCTCCTCACGAGACCAACGCAAGACCCACTCGGCTCTCGCCTCCCTGCTAAACACGATCAGCTCATCATCCTTCCAACCGAGCTTCTTAACCGTCTGTAGGAGGTCCTTCTGTACGACGGCTTTAAGACCTGGTTGGCGTTGGACGTTGGACCAGGTGCACTCGTTCAGGCTGACGATGTAGTCTGGCTTTGGGACAAGGTTGGCTGCTTCATTTATACAAATGCGGTAAGAATCGGTCTCCCCACCGTCGAGGCCGACACCCTCTTTTAGCCAATAGGTTAGGCTCGGTCCTTTGCCGTAGATGTAGCATTCTTGATTGTATCGTGTGCTAAGAAGGTCGTACCAGTTCATCGCTACTCCATAGCCACTAACTGCGGCGTGGCGGAGATGGTCCCATTAGAGCAGGTGAGAACCTCACCATCTGATGCTTTGATGCGAGCCTCGTAAAAGTATTCAATCGCGGGGTTCATGGAGCCGGTATCGGTAGATGATAACTTGACCTGGAACACACCGTTGGTCCCTGGAGCAATAACCTCAACACCAGCTCCAAGCGTCTTATGTATCAGAATATCCGCTCCAGGCGCTTTCTTGATACTGAACTCGATACCCAGCACGTCGGTTAGGTCGTAGAGGGATTCGCCAACCGTGACGGTGATGTTAAAGTCAACATTATCGCCCTGAGGAATAGTGACGTCAGCCATGTTACACTCCTTATGCGCTTGGTGTGAAGGTCTTCCAATTCGAGCCATCGAAGATGTAGAGATTGCCACTGCTCGGATCGAAATAGGAATGGCCAGCGGCTGGTGTCCCGTATGGCGGCATTGAACCCATAAACGGCGCTGGGAACTTGAAGAAGACCCAGTTGCCATCGGAACCGAGGAATTTCATGTTTCCATATGGTTCGAAGCAGGCCGGTGTGGTGACCAGACCAGCGATACCATCGGCTCCGTTTGTTGCCGGAACCATGACAGAGGCACTACCAGCACCAGCAGGGCCAGTTGCGCCAGTCGGGCCGGTATCGCCGATTGGGCCAGATGTTCCAGATGGGCCTGTGTCGCCCATCGGGCCTGTTGGGCCTGTATCGCCGGTTGGACCGGGCTGGCCTTGAGGGCCTGTTGGACCTGTATCGCCGATTGGACCGCAGGGACCGCACGGACCGAAATCACCTTGCGGGCCTGTTGGACCTAAATCGCCTTGTGGGCCTGTCGGACCAGTGGAGCCGTCACCCTGACCGCCACCAGCAGGGCCGGTTGGTCCTGTCGGTCCTATATCTCCGGTGGGTCCTACTTGGGTAGAGGCTGGGCCGGTTGGACCTGTGGGACCATAGACGGGCGTTACGGAGCGTGGAATGGAAGCTGTTAGCTCACGAGCCTTGGTGATTGTTGCTGTCAGGTCTACGACGTTCGCCATTCTGAACCCTCTATTGAAGATTTGACCTTAGCGAATCCTCGAAACGCAGAGGGCTGCTTCATAGCCGGAGGTGCCGCTGAGCGAGCTGATGTTGAGGCTGGCCGTCCCATTCTGATCGGCCCACAACTCAACAACAGTACCAGCAGCCAGATAAGTGAAATGCGTGGTCTGGATGCCGCAGAGACTGCCACCGTCGTTGGTGGGAGGCTCAGAAACAATGGCCTTCATCACGTCGTTGATCATGAAATAGACTCTGCGCGTGCCGTTCGGGTTGTAATCGAACATCACCGAACCGATCAGGCTGTAATAACCGCTCGTCTGAATCGTCAGTTGGTTAGTAGTGCCGGTCAGGTTGTTGTTGGCATCGAAGTCTACTGTTCCAAGGACCACCTGCGCTGGCGTGTTGAGGATGATGCTCTGTGTCGTTGAGGAGACGATCCTAGCAGCGTCCAGTTGAGCAACCGGTCCCGTGGGGCCGATTCCTGCTGGTGAGCCACCGGTCGGGCCTGTCAGTCCATTTGGACCCGTGACACCCATTCCCGTTGGGCCAATTCCGCCTGTTGGACCGGTCATACCAGCAGCGCCGGTCGGTCCTGTAGTGAAACCAGCAGGGCCTGTTATACTTGGTCCGGTGGGTCCAGGACCGCCACATGGCCCCTGATTTCCGCAGGGTCCAGTTATGCCAGCAGGGCCTGTTGGGGCTGCACCTTGCGGACCCATACCACCAGTCGCACCAGTGATCGTTCCAGGTGGGCCGGTAATAGTGCAGGAAACTCCCGTTGGACCGTTGCGGCCTGTTGGACCGGTTACTTGTGAATCTGGACCTGTCGGGCCTGTCCCACCGGTC
The DNA here is from genome assembly GCA_036504595.1 of Planctomycetota bacterium. Lineage (GTDB taxonomy): Bacteria > Planctomycetota > SZUA-567 > H5-PLA8 > H5-PLA8 > DASXUX01. Next base: position 27,176 of record DASXUX010000047.1, read on the forward strand.
GGACCGGTGCGACCAGTTGGACCCGTGGGGCCGGTTACTAGCGAAGTTGCGCCTGTTGGGCCTGTCTGACCTGTTGGGCCGGTGCGGTAACCTGTTGGACCGGTGGCGACACCAGCGGCTCCTGTAACGGCTGCTGCTCCCGTTGGGCCAGTGCTACCGGTTGGGCCTGTGCGAGAGCCGGTTGGGCCTGTGATGATGCCAGCAGCTCCTGTGGCTGCTACTGCGCCTGTCGGGCCTGTTCCGCCTGTCGGGCCTGTTACACCGGTTGGGCCGGTGGTCTGACTGATTGGACCAGTAGGGCCTGTACCGCCAGTCGGGCCTGTCCCACCTGTCGGGCCGGTGACCTGACTAATAGCTCCGGTCGGGCCTGTATTCCCGGTTGGGCCAGTAGGTCCGAGCGGACCATTTGCTCCACCAATCCCGGTTGGGCCTGTGGTAATTCCCGCTGGTCCGGTTAGAGAGCTTCGGTCTCCTGTTGGGCCTGTTCCACCAGTTGCTCCGGTGACTTGGCTAGTGGCTCCCGTGGGGCCTGTTCCACCAGTCGGGCCGGTGACTTGGGAAGTAGCTCCTGTCGGGCCGGTCCCACCAGTCGGCCCCGTGGTATTGCCGCACGGACCCATAGGGCCATTACTGCCGATTCCACCGGTAGGCCCTGTTGCTCCTGTCGCTCCTGCTGCTCCTCCTGCTCCACACGGCCCACCTGAACCTGTTGTTCCTGTTAGTCCTGCTGCTCCTGTTGCTCCGGGTTTACCTACCGGGCCTGTTGAACTTGAGGCGGGTCCGGTCGGGCCTGTTCCACCAGTCGGGCCGGTGGTCAGGCTAGAGGGTCCTGTCGGGCCGGTTGCCGATCCATTCGGGCCGGTGACTTGGCTAGTAGCGCCGGTCGGGCCTGTCGGACCGGTAGAACCACCAGCGCCAACCGTGCTCGGACCAGTAGGACCAGTGATAATACTCGCTGGGCCTGTCGGACCGGCCTCACCAGAAGTGATTGTGGTCTGGACGTATGAAGCGTTGGCTGTCCCTTCCAGATAGACAGTGACCGTGGCAGTTGCTGGACCTGAGACCCTCGCGGTGTAGACCTTGAACACCAGACGATCAGTGGACAGCATCGTGTAGCCGTTGCTGTCTGTGAAATCCCACTGCATTTCTGTGATGGTGGTGCCAGAGAAATTGGGAGAATAGCCCGTGCGTCTTAGCGTCTCACTAGAGCCGTCAGCGTGGCATGTATAGAGTTCAAATTTGAGTCTTGCTACTTCGTTGGAAGCGCTGGTCTTCACGTGGAAATGTCGATACGCGGTCCCTGCTGGGAGAGCTAAAACACCAGGTTGACCAGGATCTGTGGCGAATGAACCGATGAGCGTATCACCAGTGCCGGTGTTGGCCTGGACGATGGTAGTCTCTGCGTTTGGTGACGGATTGGGGAGAGCCTTGTAGTAGCCGCCCAAATCGGAGGCGTCTGTGTGGTCGAGGTAGAAGATTTTTCCAGCAGCAACGCCGCTCTGGCCGGTTGGACCAGTGGTGATGGACGCAGCGCCGGTCGCACCAGTGGGGCCAGTTGTTTGAGAGGCCGCTCCTGTCGGGCCAGAGACCATGGACGCAGCACCGGCAGCACCTGTCGGGCCGATATTACCAGTCGGGCCTGTCTGGATGGATGCGGCACCGGCAGCACCGGTAGCGCCAGTGACTGTTGACGCCGCGCCAGTCGGGCCGATTCCACCTGTTGGGCCTGTAGTTCCGGTTGGACCTGTTTGGGAATCGCCTTTTACGCCGGTCGGGCCGATTCCACCTGTGGGGCCTGTAGTTCCAGTTGGCCCTGTTGTTGAATCGCCCTTTACACCAGTCGGGCCGATTCCACCCGTGGGGCCTGTTACCTCGGAATCATCACCGCTCGGGCCTGTTGGACCTGTGGGGCCAGTTGGGGAATCTCCTTTAACACCAGTTGGACCAGTAAAGCTCTGGCCTGCTGGGCCTGTCGCTCCGCTTGGTCCGGTGATGTAGACAGTCGCACCGCCGAGCGCCCGAGGATTCGATATAGAGGCGGTGAGATTCTTTGCCATGCTACGGTATGTTTGGCTACGTGCTACTTGTTGGCTGTTGCGGTCGGAGCTACGACATAACTAGGCACAGAATCGGCAGGAGCCTTGGTCTGTTGCGGTTTTGGAGCGGTCTTGAAGTTATTCTCGTAAATCCCTTGGGCGAGGATTGGTCCGACGATTGAGAATATGACTGCGAGGACAGAGAACCAGACGCCAATCTTGGTCAGCCTGAGGTTCAGCTCGTTGATTTTATCGTTGATCTTGTCGTGGCGCTGATCACAGATGCCGCCCTTGGCGTGTATGGCTCTCAGTTCGTCAAGTTCAACGCTCATGTTTACCCCGCGATTTGGCCTACAGAAATTTTGACCGCGAGGCTTTCGGATGAGAACTGTTACAGACTAGTAGAAGCTGCGAGCACTGCCAGATATTCTTTGTTGTTTATGATGGTAAACAGCTCATAGAGCAGGATGGAGCGCTGGATGCAGCGTTGGCGCACGGTTGGCGGTTTGTTTGGGTCGTTGGCGCGTTCGTCGGCGAGCTGGATCAAAACGCTGAGACGACCACGGGTTGATCGGTAGCGACGGTTGCGTAGCATAGCTTTCTCCAGTTTGGGTTTATGGCCTGGTATCGCTGGGCCAACGCTAACCAAGTTCGCGGCTACCGGACAACCGTCTTGTTCTGGCTCTTCGACTCAATAACATCAGCAAGAGAGCGCAGCGCAGCCGGTAAAACACCAATCTCCATTCCACCTTCAATCACAAAGGATAACTTCTGATCATCACAACAAACTAGCTCAATCCCTCTACCGCCTTCTTCGAGGTCTATCTCGATGAATATCAGATCGTGTTTGTCATGAGTTGGATGCCGGTGGATACCGACTCCAAGCTTTAACTCGCCAAAGCCGAAATCCTCTGTTACCGTGGACAACTTCCCAAAGAGAGTTGATATCGACTCTGCATTCATTTGCTCTTCTCCAACTGGAATTCCACCGACCGCTGCAACCACCGCTCAATAAACTCATCAACACGCTTGACCGGATTCTTAGCCATCCAATCCACAGCACGTTGCAACTCGCTCTTGATGTCGATGGTGGGATACAATGACATCCAGCGCATCATATCCTCGTCCGTCACACCGCTTAACGTGCACGTCGCCGGATCGAACGCCAGATGCAGCACCGTCCCGGTCACCTTGTAGTGCTTGATCTCCCGTGACTCCGACAGCCGCTGTCGCTCCGCACGGATTCTCGCCAACATCTCCTCTCGCGTCGGCAATTTCGGCAACAGTCTCGGCAGCTTCGTTTTCATGGCGACCTCCTTCCTGCTGTGCTATCTCCACCAGACCATCAGCAGAAGTCTCTCTATATCTTTCCGGACGATACCTATTCGGAATCCCAATCACCCTACACTTCTTATGCGGAACATAACCAGAGAGCGTCACCCAGCCACCAGCAGCAATATCGGTCAGCATCTGAGCAGCCACCGCGTTCTTACAATGCAAATGCCGCGCAAGCTTCAAAACCGGAATGAAGTATTCGCGCTTGAACTCGCCATGGAGCTGCCGCGTGTAGACCAGATCGACCAACCACCGCAGCCGCTCTGGCACCTGCTCGATTGCTGGGTGATGAACATCAGGATTATGGTTCGTAAAAATCGACCCTTCCGGGGAGGGTTTGTGCTTCTGCTTCGATGGATCGAACTTCTTTCTCAGTGACCTATAGATGCTCTTGGCATCAGACTGTGAAGAGCGAAGCGAGGACTGTATCGCATCTTTATTCTCATCGTACCATTCGTCATGAAGCTGTGAGGCGTCCTCTTCCGTTGCTGTGTTATTAGAGCGATTGAGTAGGGCGCTTATTAGACGAACCAGCATCTTGTGTCGCTGGCCTGGTTTGTCAATGCGGAACGCTTTCACCGACACCCTGACCGACTTTGTTCTCTTGGTCTCCGTTGAGGTCGGCTGCGCTGGGACGGTCTCAACAGCCTTTTTGTCCTCCGGGCGCTCCCGGTGCAACCACGCAAGATCGGAGACCACCGAGTCAACATCGCACAACTCATCGAGCCAATACTTCCGACCAGAGAAGAAGGCTATCCGCGCGAACCGGCCACGCCGCACATTCCAGGTGTCAGGCAACCTACTCCCTTGTGCAATCTGCACATTGGACGGATCGAACGAGGCCCTTTGCTTGAACTTCCTAATGAACGTCTGATAAAGCAGACCAAACCTGGTAGGTTCAGCACGCACAAAATCGAGCACAAACCAATGCAGTTGCCAGCCGCCACCGGTCCGAACAACGAGTGTTGGCTCTAAGGCGTCACCGATGAACCCGCGCCAATCACCATCCTGGTTGTCAATGTCGATACTGAACGAAGCAACGCGCCAGATGTCCTGAATCTCAGCGAACTTCCTATCCTGCTCCTCCAACACGACAGGCTGAGCGAGGAACATACACTTCTGTTGCCGTTTGTTGCTGTGCCGCAAGACCGATAGAACGCGAGCCGTTTGATATGAGCGCTGGGTAAAGAACCGTCCAACGTTGACGTGAAGCTCCCATGACTGGCGAGGTGTGACACCAATCTCCTTCTGCTTCGCGGTTGGTTCGGTGATGAACTCGTCACAGTTGGTGAATTTGATAGCGATGTTGTCGGTTGGTTGGTAGAGGCTGAGTAGTTTGAGGAGGGAGTGTTTTATTTCGCTCGCACCGGTGGGTGGCGGACCCGGACGATGACGGGTTTTTGGTCCACCGGTGCGAGCAAGTTGATTCGAGTTTATCATCGTCAAGTTCCGGAACGGAGACCGCCACGCCTGCCGCTCTGACTTATTTTTTCCTGAAACTATCTACGTCTCAGGGTCTGTCACGGTCGCTGCGCGGCCTGCCAGCGGGGGGCACACGGGGTGCCCCCTACGGCATTTTAAGTGTGTCACGTTTTTGTTGTTTTCTTCTCCTCCTATTCTCCTCCTGGTAAGAACAACAGTTCCTCTCCCCAATAACGTGGTTTTCCCAAAGGGGAGGGAAGAGACAGAAAAGACCTATCTTCAATCCCGTCCGAAAATGCTCCACGTTGAATCATTTGCTCAGACCGGCTTGGATCGAATGTTCCTCGCATTCACGAGTAAACCGCCATCCTTCGGAGTGACCTGAACGTCCAACGCCTCAGCGTCTGGGAGAAACGTCTGACTCTTCTTGATGACACTGTTGCTAACTCCCAGATATTTTCAGTTGGTGGTAGTGGTGGGGGAAGATTCGCTTTCAATTCTCGAATCAGCAGTTTCCACCGTCTGATGTCCTCGTGCGTCCTAATGCGGATCGACGGCGATTTGTCGTTAGATGCGGCAAACAACCAACCACCACCCATTGGGCGTCTGCATCCTGGTGCCTCGTAGAGAATCTTCATACCAGAGCCGTATCCCGCGAAAGGCTCAGCCGTGATGAACTGCGCGGCTTTGAGTATCTCCTCATCCTCCTTTGTCGGTGGCCATCGTAAGAGTTCTGGTCTGAGTTCTGGTCTACTCATTTCTCCTCCATTCGGCGGCTCTTGAAAGACTTCTCCACCGCTTGGCGCTGTTCCTTGGCGATCTCCTCAATGAACCACAGCCGAGCGCTAATCGCTTTCATGCGTTGCTCGGTTATCAGATTAGGCACGTACTCATCCAACTCGATCAATCCCAGCGCATAGAATGCCAAAAGTTGCAGCCGCTCTGAGGCACTGAGACACGACTCGCCAGCGGTCTGGCCGTTAAAATCACTAACACCACGGCACGCGTTCTTGATTTCTCGCCTGAGTGGCTCCTGTGCGCACTCCCACCAGTGCACGGCATTTGGGAATGGTAAATCTCTCTTCCTGCTCATTCTTCCATCCCCTCTCTGCTGTTGATCTTGCTCCTGAGATGCTCTAAACCCAATGCCCGTAGCCGTTGGTCATGCCGCAAGACCTGCAACTGTATCTGGTAAAGTAGGTCCAGAATTAGGTCCTCGTGTTCTGGACCAATAGCGTCTGGCACGATGTCGTCGATGGCATGGAGCGCTGCTAATGCCAGCAGTTGAAGTCGCTGCTGTTCCTGGCAATAGGTGCCATCGGCTACCTGCCCGTCGAACTCCGCTACTCCGCGCACCGCGTCTGCGATGCACTTACCCAATGGCTCCTGGATGTTCTCCAGTTTCTCCAACCCGTTTGGGTTGCTCATAAAACCTCCTCCGTTTGGCAGCGACCACCGCTGCGCTTCGCCTATTGTGTCGCTGCGGGAAAGATTCTCATCTAGCTGGCACGATGATCCCTTTTCTGCTATACTGCTCTGGTTGAGGAGGGACCATGCGCTACGTCAAGAAAGCCGAAGGCACACCGCGCAAGAAGTATTACTTAACCAAGGAATTCAGAGACCGTGTGGAATCACAACGCCCACTCTGGGCAATAATGACAAAAATCACAGAGAGTGTTCACAAAGCCAAGCAGGACCACGAGAAACGGAAACGCAAAGTATCAGCCGAACTCCTCAGAATTCGCCAACTCCGCCGCAAATCAGTCCTCAGAATCCTGTTCAAAGCCGGTATCAGCCGAGCCGATATGGCACGGATAGTCGGCGTCAGCGAACCACAAATAAAGCGCCTCTTGCGTGCTGCTCGCCTGAGACGGCCTACGGGCAGACCACACACCAGCGAAACCAATCGTCGGAGTCTATTGTTCCATATCGAGGAGCGGCTGAGAGTTAGCGCCTTCCTAAATAAGTCCTGAAAGGGATCATCGGCACAGGTACTCTACACCTCTCCCCGGAGAGATAAAACCGAGGGTGAGAAACCCTCGTTTGCAGCCATCCGAAAAATTGTCTCGTAACGCGCCCCCTGTTACGCTGGAGGTGCGTTGGGCACGAGAGCCTGACGCCGACCACCTCAGGCGAACGCTCGCAAAACACGTCGCCAGAGTCTTGGTCGCAGAGGAACTGGCGAGGGCGAAAAAATGACAATACGAGCTTACTGCCGATTCAGCAGCGCAAACCAAATCGGCGGGACTTCCATCGCGGTGCAACGCGAGGCAATCCAGCAGTTCGTTGCCACGCACCCAGACCTACGCGGCCAACCACTCATCTTCTACGCAGACGAGGCCAAGAGCGGCACCAAACTCAAAGGACGCGATGCACTCGCCCAACTACAACGAGAGGTCGTCGCCGGCGATGTCCTCGTCTGCCATAAACTCGACAGACTCGGTAGAAATCTCATCCAGACCCTCACCACCATCAAGACACTCCAAGCCGCGAAAGTCCGCGTGCTCTCCTGCTCCGAGCCAGAGACACCGCTGGTCCAGGAAATTCTGTTAAGCGTTGCCGGGGATTACAGCCGCAGCCTGGGGCAGCGCTGCAAGTTGGCCCTGGACGCCATCGCCAAATCAGGCCACGCCAGCCACGCCGCTCCTTACGGTTATCAGCTTGTCCCTGTTCCCAGCAGCAAGCGCAAGAAATTCGAGCCACAGCCCGAGCAAGCGCCGATCATCCAGCGCATTTTCCAGGAGCGTGCTGATGGCAGGAGTTTACGCGACATCGCACGTGGACTCCACAAGGATGAGATCGCCCCACCCAACAGCAAGGAATGGAGGATCAGCGGCCTTCACGCAATCCTCAAGAACGTAGCGTATCGTGGAACGCTCATTCAGGGCCAGATACAGGAAGATGGGGAAGGGAAGCGGACCAAGCGCCAGCAGTACACCATCGTAAATGACGCACACCCAGCCCTTATCGACAGCCGCCTGTGGCAGCGAGTCCGCAAGTTGGACGGTGCCCCCAGGACCAGTCCGGTTTTCCGGCAGAAGTATCCGCTGACCGGCCTTCTCTTCTGTTCAGAGTGCGGTGGGCCGCTCACCATTAGTGTGGTCGTCCATCACCGCAACCACTCGATCCGCTACATCTACTACGGCTGTCAAGGTGGTCGAGATTCCGGCAATCCCAAGCCCTGCTATTGCAAGAACCTCGTGAAGCTGGATATCCTTCTCGACACGATGCTCGACCAGCTTTTCCAGCGGGTGCTCAATGACGGCTGGGTCGATACCGTGATGGCCGAGATTCGCGAGGAATTCAAGCGCCAGCGCTCAACCCAGGACAAGCGCTTGCCCAACGACAAGAGGAGACTGGCCAAGCTGGAGACTGACATCGCCTCTGCTGAACGCCGTCTGGCTCGGATTCCTGAATCGGCCCTTGAGAACTATCTGGCCGAGCTGGACGAGATGAAGCGCGAGCGTGCCGAGCTGCAAGTGGCGGTCTCCAGTGCTGGTGAGCAGGAGGCGCTTGTTGATGTGGAGAAGCGGTTGCGCCAGCGTGTGCAGCAGATCACGAGCGTGCTACGTGAGAAGGATTCGGAGTCGCTGCGTTCGGTGTTGTTGGACGTGATTGAGCGGGTGGAGATCAGCCCTGACCGGCAGGTCACCCTTACGGCGAAGGTGCCGGTTGTGTCTTCCGTTGGTACGCCCTGAGGGACTTGAACCCCCAACCTCCTGGTTCGAAGCCAGGCACTCTATCCAGTTGAGCTAAGGGCGCACGATGCTGCTGGACGACAGATGACCATACACGGTCTGGCGGCGGGTGTCAAAGTTTACGCTGGTTTGCGGGCGCATGCGGGAGCACTTCGCTGCATGCGACGCCACCTTGTAGTGCGGGCACCCGAGGCCCCCTCACCGCTAACCCCTCTCCCTCGCGGGGGAGAGGGGAACCGGAACGCGAGGGTGCCTCGCTGAGCTCAGCACGCAAAGCCCAGAAGCCGCCTGAAGATTCGGCGGCACAGGTCAATCTCCACGACAATAGGCGCGGCTGCCTTGACACGGTCGCGCATCCGCAACCCAGTCCCTGAATTTTTGTGACTGTGCGTGACGACCGGTGTATATATCATATATGATTCAGCCTGGAACGCTCCCCCGCCCCTCCCTGCGCGATCAGATTCGCGAGACGCTGCTCAGCCGCATTGGCCAGGGAAAGCTTGCGCCCGGCGACCGGATCGTTGAGGCGGCGTTGGGCACCGAGTTCGGGGTCAGTTCGATTCCCGTCCGCGAGGCGATCCGTGAACTGGTCGCCATGGGCGTGCTGGAGTTTGCCAACCACAAGGGGGCGTGGGTGCGGCAGGTCAGCCTGGCCGAAACAATCGAGGCGCTGGAAGTAAAGTCCATCCTCGAAGGTCTTGCCGGGCGCTTGGCCGCCCCGCGGCTTAGAGGGAAATGCCGTCACCTTCACCGCTGCTGCGCGGCGATTCTGGCAGCATCGCGCAAGGGCGATCTGGTCGCGTACCAGAATCACAACCAGGTTTTTCATCGGACGATTATCGAAGCGTCCGGGAACAAGGTGCTGCTGAAGACGTGGAACACGCTCGCGTTTGAAGTGCGCACGCGGCCGATCCTTCAGTTTCTCGCGAAGCAAAGCCCCGTCGCGATCGCACGCGAGCACCAACAGATTGCCGACGCTCTGGACGCGGGCCACGGGGCGCGCGCGCGTATATTGCTGGCGCTGCATTCGGACAAGCTGGTGGAGCATCTGCGGCGGGAGATGGCGTCGCCGTCGAATGGAAATGAAGAAGTGCCCGTGTTGGTTTCAAAGCGAACTCGAACTCCATCGAGGAAGAAAACATGAATCCTAAACTCTGCGCATTCTGCGCGGTCGCGTTTCTGGGGGCAGGCTTGTTCGCGGCCGAGACTGAGGACGAGAAAATCGCGGCGGCGATTCCGGCGAAGGCTCAAGTCCAGCCCAAGAAGCCGCGCAAGCTGCTCATCTTCGATCTGAACGTCGGCTATGGGGGGCATCCGTCGGCCAAGACGGCGAACAAAGCGTTCACGCTGATGGGGCAGAAGACGGGGGCGTTCGAGACGACCGTCAGCAGCGATCCGAACGTCTTCAAGCCGGAAAGTTTGAAGCAGTTCGATGCTGTTTTCATGAACAACAACGTGGGGAATCTGTTCGACGACCCGGCGCTGCGGCAGAGCTTGCTGGAATTTGTCTACGGCGGCGGTGGGCTGATGGGCGTGCACGGAACGTCGGTGGCCTTCACGCGCTGGCCGGAAGGCGCGAAGGAGGATTGGCCGGAGTTTGCGATCATGCTGGGGATGCGCGGAGCGTACCATCGCACGAACACGGAGCGCGTTGTGTTTAAGTTCGATGATCCGGATCATCCGCTGAACCAGTGCTTCGGCGGGAAGGAATTTGAGTTCCGCGACGAATATTTTCGGCCGAAAGGAACGTATTCGCGCAATCGCGACCGGGTGTTGTTCAGCATCGATATGGAGAGGACGGACCTGAAAAATGAGCCGCACGATGGCGCGTTCCGAGCCGACGGCGATTACGCGATAGCCTGGGTGCGGCAGTACGGGCGCGGGCGGGTGTTCTACTGCACCATCGCGCACAATCCGTACGTGTTCTGGGATGCGAAGATGCTGGAATTCTACCTCGGCGCGGCGCAGTTCGCGCTGGGCGATCTGGAGGCGCCGACGATTCCAAGCGCGAAGCTGTCGCCGGCGATTCGCGCGCAAGAGAAGCTGGGCTGGCGACTGGGCATCGAAGCGTACACATTCCAGAAGTATACCTTCTTTGAAGCGATTGAGAAGACGGCGCAGCTTGGGCTGCCGTTCATGGGCGGGCTGAGTTTCCAGAAGGTCAGCAAGGAGATTGCGAAGAACTTTGAGCCCGGCCTGACGGATGATGAAATGAAGGAAGTGCGGCTGAAGCTCGACAGCGCGGGCGTGCGGCTGCTCACGTATTACATCCACAATATTCCGGGCGATGAGGCGGGTTGCCGGAAGATTTTCGAGTTCGGCCGCAAGATCGGGATTGAGACATTCATGTCGGAGCCTGCTCCAGAAGCACTCGACACGATCGAAAAGTTCTGCAACGAGTACAACATCAACGTGGCGATTCACAATCACGACCAGAAAGGTTCGCCGATCTACTGGAATCCCGAGAGCCTGCTGAAAGTGATCGAGAAGCGCGGAAAGCGCATCGGCGCGTGTCCGGATTTGGGTTATTGGATGCGCTCGGGAATTGATCCGCTCGCGGGATTGGCGACGCTGAAGGACCGCATCATCACGGTGCATCTGCATGATTTGAATGAGCTCACGCCACAAGGGCACGACGTCCCGTGGGGCTCGGGCATGGGGAAGTCGGAGCAGTTCATTCGCGAGATGCACAAGCTAGGGATTAAGCCGACGATGTTTGGGATCGAGTACGCGTACAATTGGATGGAGTCCATGCCTGAGGTGGCGAAGAGCGTGGAGTTTTTCAATAAGTTGAGTTTGGAGTTGGGGAAGTAGCGGGTGGCGAGTGACGAGTAGAGTGGCTTGCGACAATTCAAACCACATCACTCGTCACACGTCACTCGTCACGCGTCACGTGGAGGGGCGGCAAATGACTCCGAAGAGAAGCAGGCGGGAGTTTCTGCGCGGTGCGGCGGCGGCGATAGCGGCGCCTTGGATTGTGCCAGCGTCTGCGCTGGGCGCTGACGGCGCTACTTCGCCGAGCAAACGCGTCACGCTCGGCCTGATTGGCGTGGGGTGCATGGGGTCGGGGCATTTGAACCGCGTCATCGGCGATCCGACGGTGCAGTTACTTGCGGTATGCGAAGTGGATCGTTCACGGCGCGAGACAGCGAAAGCTCGCGCGGATGAGGCATACGCGGCTGCGCGGGCCAGCGGCGCATACAAAGGCTGCGATGTGTACAACGACTATCGCGAGGTGCTGGAACGCAAAGACATCGATGGCGTGATTGTCGTCACACCGGACCACTGGCACACGCCGATTGCGATCGATGCGGCGAAGGCGGGCAAGGACGTTTATTGCGAGAAGCCGGTGTCGCTGACGATCCAGGAAGGGCGCGTGCTGTCGGACACGATGACGCGGTACGGGACGGTGTTTCAGACGGGGACGCAGTACCGGTCGATCACGCGCATCCGCAAAGTGTGCGAGTTCGTGCGCGGCGGCGGGCTCGGGCGAATCAAGCAGGTGTTCACGCTGTGGGGCAAGTACAACATGGAGGGCATCGGCCATTCGTATGTGACGCTTGATCCGGCACTGCCGGCCGAACCGGTTCCGGAAGGGCTCGACTGGAATCAATGGGTCGGGCCGGCGCCGTGGCACAACTACAATCAGGCGTATCACCGCAATCCGATTCCGGGCGTGGTGCCGTGGGTGTTCTGCGATGCGTTCGGGGCGGTGGCGATCACGGGGTATCATTCGCATTCGGCGGACGTGATCCAGTGGTCGATTGGGATGGAGACCAGCGGGCCGGTGGACGTCATTCATCCGAGCAGCGGGCAGTTTCCGACGCTGACCTGCCGGTACGCGAATGGCGTTCTGCTCCACCACGTTGAACATTGGGGGCAGGTGAAGCAGCTTTACAAAGGAGCCGTGCCGGACAATGCGCGTCTGGAAGGCAATTTTGGCGGCGTGTTCGTCGGCGAGCGCGGCTGGATCACGTCCATGTCCACCGGCGGGCCGATCGAAGGCGGGCCGGAGCCCGTTTTGAGAGAAGCTGGCTTTATAAGCCGCGACGTGATTCTGGGCGACAACAATCATCACGAGAACTGGTTCAACTGCGTGCGCACGCGCGGGCGGACGAGCACTCATGCGGAGATCGGGCACCGGTCGGCGTCGCTGGGGCATCTGGTGATGATTTCGTATCGGCTTGGCCGTTCGCTGAAGTGGAACCCGGTGAAAGAAGAGTTCGCCGGGGATGAGCAGGCGAATTCTCTGCGCTCGAGGCCGATGCGGGCGCCGTGGAAGATCTAAAACAGCTCACCGCAGAGGACGCGGAGGACGCAGAGAATTCATTAAGGTAGTTCTTTCTTGATTGCCCTCTGAGTCCTCCGTGGCAAGCTGTCCTTCGATCAGTGATTAACGGTTTCGCCACTCGCCAAATGCTTGCGTTCACTTCTGGTTGACACGATCAGACGCACACATAAAGTGTGGTCTCGTTTTCGGAAACGGCGGGCCTTTCGTTTCGGTACCGTGGCGCGGATTTTCGTCCGCTTCACTCGTCACCCGTCACACGTCACCCGCCACGTCGGAGATGTCCCATGCTGAAGATGGTTGTGCTCGCCAAGCAGGTTCCTGACACCAAGCACGTGGCCGTTGAGGTCATGAAACCCGATGGCACGTTGAATCGCGCGGCGTTGACGCCGATTTTCAACCCTGAAGATTTGCACGCGCTGGAATTGGCGCTGCGGATTAAGGACCGCGCGGGCGGGCACGTGACGCTGCTGACGATGGGGCCGCCGAGCGCCGCGGACATTCTGCGCGATGCGCTCTCGCGCGGGGCGGACGCGGGGATTTTGGTCACCGACCGCAAACTGGCTGGTTCGGACACGCTAGCGACGTCGGTTGCACTGGCGGCCGCGATTCAGAAGATTTCGCCGCTGGACCTGGTGCTGTGCGGACGGCAGGCGATCGACGGCGATACGGCTCAAACCGGGCCGCAGACGGCTCAGAAACTGGGGCGGCCGCAGGTTACCTATGTTGAAGACGTGCGTGAGATCACCAATCACCGCGTGACGCTGTTCCGCAGGCTGGGCCGGCACGCGGAAGTGGTCGAGTGCCCGCTGCCGGCGTTCGTGACCGTGACGTCCGATACGGGCGATGTTCGGCCGCCGCGCGCGAAGCGCTTGCTGAAGTACCGGCGCGCTCGAACGGTGGGTGAGATTCGCAACGCTCTGGCGCCGAAGATCGCTCCGGCGGAGTTGGAACAGAAGGTTGCTGAAGAGAAAGCGGCGCTCGAAGCGGCCGGCTTGCTGCTGGCGACGTGGGGCATCGACGATCTGGGCATCGATCCGGTGCTGGTGGGCCTGGGCGGTTCGCCGACGAAGGTCAAGAAGTGCGAGAACGTGGTACTGAAGACGGGCGAGTTCAAGCAGATCGAGCCGACGGAAGTGGGCGCGAAGCAGTTGATCACGGAGTTGGTGCACGACCACATCCTTGGCTAATGATGAGTGAGGAATGATGAATGATGAATACTGATTGCGACGACGAGTGAGGCTGCAAGAGCCTTATTCATCATTTCGCATTCAGCATTCATCATTCAGAAAACGGGAGAGTTCGGATGAGTGAACAGAACGGCGGCGTTGCCATCTTTGCCGAGCAGGACGAGGGCGTGCTGGTGCGGGTGTCGCACGAACTGGCCAGCAAGGCGCGCGAGCTGGCGGATCGCCTGAACACAACGGCCGCGGCGTACCTGATCGGCGGCGAAGGCATCGGCAAGGTTGCGGCGGAACTGATCGCGTACGGCATCGACAAGGTGTTTGTTGTCGAAGACAAGCGCCTGAAGCACTTCGACACGCTGCCTTACGCCAAGGTTCTTGTGCGGCTGATCCGGCAGACTTCACCGGTGGCGGTGCTGTATGGCGCCACGCCGGTCGGGCGCGATGTGGCTCCGCGCATCGCCAGCGAACTGCGCACGGGGCTGACGGCCGACTGCACGGCTCTGGAGATCGGCGACTACCAGGCTCCCGGCGGGAAGACCTATAAGGACATTTTGTTCCAAATTCGCCCGGCGTGGGGCGGCAACACGATCGCGACGATCGTTTCGCCCGAACACCGGCCGCAGATGGCCACCGTTCGCGCGGGCGTGATGAAGCTGTCCGAGAAGAACGCGACGCGCAAAGGCGAGATCATTCCGGTTGATGCCGGCCTGACGGGCGACGAGTTCATCCTGAAAGTCATCGAGCGCGTCAGCGCGGTGAAGAAAGTCGATCTGACGACGGCGAACATCATCGTCGCGGGCGGGTCGGGCGTCGGCAGCAAGGAAAACTTCAAGCTGATCCTGGCTCTGGCCGAGGCCCTGGGTGGCACTCCGGGCGCCAGCCGTGCGGCGGTGGACGCGGGCTACATCGATCGCGACTATCAGGTCGGGCAGACGGGCACGACGGTACGGCCGAAGCTGTATATCGCGTGCGGCATTTCGGGCGCGATTCAACACCGCGCGGGCATGGCGGAGGCCAGCAAGATTGTGGCGATCAACACCGATCCGACGGCGCCGATTTTCTCGATCGCGCATTACGGCATCGTCGCGGACTTAGCAGTGATGATTCCGAAGTTGATTAAGGCGTACAGGGCGAAAGCGTAGGTTGGTACTTGGTGAGTGGTGAGTGGCGCGGCGAGAGCAATAAAAGGACAGGATAATGCCGAACTTTTACAGCGATAACCCGGACATCCGCTTCTGCATCGGGCAGCTCGACATGGACAAAGCGGCGCTGCTGCGCGAGGGCGATTTCGCGGAGGCGAAGGCTTACGAGCACGCGCCCCGCAACGCTGACGAGGCGAAAGCTCAGTACGACGAGATCCTGAAGCTGGCTGGCGACATCACGGGCAACTTCGTCGCGCCGCGGGCGAAGCAGGTGGACATTGAAGGCAACCAGTACCGCGACGGCGAAGTGATTCTGCACCCGCACATCCGGGCGAGCATCAAGGATTTCGCGGGCGCGGACCTGATGGGGCTGTCGCTGCCGCGCTGCTACGGCGGGCTGAATCTGCCGATCGTGGTGAAGACGGCGGCGATCGAGATGGTGGCTCGCGCGGATGCGGCGCTGATGAACATCGTCGGCTTGCAGGACATCGCCGAAACGATCGAAGAGTTCGGCGACGAGGCGATGAAGCTGGAAACGCTGCCGCGGCTGTGCGCGGGCGAAGACACAGCGGCGATGGTGCTGACGGAGCCCGACGCGGGCAGCGATTTGCAGAGCGTGCGGTTGCGAGCGGACGTGGCCGATGAAGCCAAAGGCTTGTGGAAGCTGAACGGCAGCAAGCGCTTCATCACCAACGGCTGCGGCGAAATACTGCTGGTGCTGGCGCGCAGCGAGCAAGCGACGGCGGGCGCGCGCGGGCTTTCAGTGTTTCTGGTCAAGAAGGGCCAGGGAGTGCGCATTCGCCGCATTGAAGAGAAGCTGGGCATTCACGGTTCGCCGACGTGCGAAATTCAGTTCAATGACGCGCCGGGGCGATTGGTCGGGCAGCGCAAGCGCGGGCTGACGGATGTGGGGCTGGCGATCATGAACGGCGCGCGCATCGCGATTGCGGCTCAAGCGCTGGGCATTGCCGAAGCAGCAATGCGCTCGGCGACGGCGTACGCGCATTCGCGCGTGCAGTTCGGCCGGCCGATCCGGCAGATTCCGGCGGTGTACGACCTGCTGGCTCAGATGCGCATTCGCATCGAGGCCGCTCGCGCATTGACCTATCACACGGCCGACGTGGTGGAGCAGCTTCGCTACCACGAACGTTCTCCCGGCGCGGACAAGGCGGAGACCAAGCGGTTGGTGCGGCTGGCGACGGTGCTGACGCCGCTGGCGAAACTCTACGCGACAGAAATCGCGAACCAGGTCGCGTCGGACGCGATCCAGGTGCTGGGCGGCAGCGGGTACATGAAGGACTATCCGGTCGAGCGGCATTTCCGCGACGCGCGCATCACCAACATTTACGAGGGCACGACGCAGCTTCAGGTCGTCGGCGCGATCGGCGGGATTCGCGCGGGCGTGCTGCGCACGCACATGGACGGGTTGCTCGCGCAACTGGCGAAGGGCAGCGCGGCGGACCTGGCAGCGAAGATCACCGAGCTGTTGCCGGCTATGGACAAGGCAATGGCGGTGGCGAACACGAACGATAAGGATCCGGAGTTCAACGATCTGTACGCGCGCTGGCTGGTGGCGATCGCTCTGGATTTGTTCCTCGGCACGCTGCTGGCTGAGCAGGCGGCAAGCGGAAATGAGCGGAAGCGCATCGTAGCCGAGGCGTTCTTCGCGGAATTGCCGATGCGGGTGAAGGGTGCGGCGGATTATGTGGCTCAAGCGTCGCGGGTGTTGATTGAGGGGAACAAGAAGATTATCGACTGACGGCTTACCACAGAGGACACGGAGGACACAGAGGGGAACCCGGGAGGGTTCCTCTCTTTTTTTGTATCATCGCGATTGCGTGGTAGGCTAAGCACGTATTCACGGATAAAATGCTATGGGTGGAAGCGCGAGGCGAGGGTGGTTGCGGTTTTCGTTGCGGACGCTGGTTATCTTTGTGGTGCTGGCGGGGAGCGCGGGCGGGTTGTGGTGGAGGTGGGAGGCGTGGGTGGTTGCGACTCGGCCGAATGAAGTACTCCTGCGAAGTTGCTGTGAAAAGGAAGTATTGCCGATATCGGACCGATAATTGGCAACGCTTCTTAACATTCCGTATGTGCCGTGGTTCGTCAAATGTTCGAAAGATTGCCGTTGGATTGTGTGCCAATTCATCAACCGTTTTGGTGTTGTCGACTATGAGCAACCGGATCGCGTGGGTAGACGGCGACGGCTAACCGGCGAAGGTGTGCGCACTGCGGGATAGAACCAACGCATAGCTGATCGGCGAGTTGCGGTGATACAATACGCATCTGGAAATCGTGGCGCCCGCGTACCACCCCGCATTACATAAACCAGCCTTTCCCTCCCGCGCGGGGTAAGTAAAACACGACGAGCAGACCAAACGTCTGCACAAGCTCATCCCAAGGAGGGGTTCATTATGAAGCGTGTTCATCTGTCCGTGGCTGTCTTCCTGCTGGCCTTTGGTGCATTGGCTGCCGACGCGGTCACGCCCTTCAACGGCAAAGACCTGACGGGTTGGAGACTCCGCGGGCCCGAAGCCAAAAGCGGCTGGAAAGTCGGCAAGGCGTCGCTGGACACGGCCAACGCGGAGCACCTCGTCTGCACCGACGGCGGCAACGAGATGGTGAACGTGGTCGAAGGCCACGGCAAAGGGGTTGACATCTACACAGAGGAGAAGTGGGGCGATGTTCACTTGGAACTTGAACTGATGGTCGCCAAGGGCTCGAATTCCGGCGTGTACCTGATGGGCGAGTACGAGATCCAGGTGCTCGACAGCTTCGGCAAGCAGAACCCCGGCCCCGGCGACATGGGAGCCATCTACAACCAGTCCGCGCCGAAAGTCAACGCGTGCAAAGCTCCCGGCGAATGGCAGAAACTGGTCGTTGATTTCGTCGCGCCGAAATTCGACGCCGATGGCAAGAAAACCGCCGACGCCAAGTTCGTCAAGATCGTGCTCAACGATCAAGTGATCCAGGAGAACTTCGACTCACCCAAGCCGACCGGCGGCGAACTCGGCAAGGAATCCCCGACCGGCCCGCTGCTGTTCCAGGGAAATCACGGCCCCGTGGCCTTCCGGAATATCAAGATCACGCCGAGTAAGTAAGAGCAAAGAACGGGTATCGGGTATGGGGTATCGGGTATCGGGGTGGCTTAAGTCAGGCATTCCTCAGTAAGTAGTGCCGCGGGTATCGGTTGGTTCGAATCAAGCCTTCCACCATTCCCTAAACCCTATACCCCATACCCCATACCCTGCAGTTAAAGTGAGGTCCGGCGATGCAGATCAACACGTACAGAGATCTGACGGTGTGGCAGATGGCGATGGATCTGGTTGAAGAAGTGTACGTTCTAACACGCTTGTTTCCAGCCGATGAGCGATTTGGCTTGACGGCGCAGGCACGCAGAGCCGCGACCTCCATCCCTTCAAATATCGCCGAAGGCTACGGCCGGATCCATCGTGGCGACTACGTGCATCATCTTTCGATCGCGCGCGGATCGCTGATGGAACTCGAAACACAGCTCTTAACTGGAATACGTCTGAAGTTCGTGACGAAAGATCAGGCAGGCAAAGCCTGGGATCTCTCTCAGCGCGTCGGCAAGATGCTGACGCGGCTCATCCTTTCGCTAGACCCGCAGCGCCGCCCCGGCGACCAGAGCCCCGACAACGCGGACATCGACGCCGCACAGGAGCAGCCTTCCCCATACCCCATACCCGATGCCCCATACCCAACAGCCGGTCGCACAGAGGAGCACTAGAACGGCAAGAACGCCCCGTGGCAGACTCTACTCCAACGTCGGCTTCGCCGTCCCGCCAGCCAACTGCGACTCTCCGCCTTCCTTCTCGTACACGCCGTAGAACATTGACGAGCAGTCCACCCAAAGCATCAGGCGGTGATATTCTTCGTCGGTGAGCTTCACGTCGTAGTGGCCCTTCTGCAGGATCGCGTAGAGCTTCGAGGCGTACGCGCCGAACTTGCCCGGCGTGGTGCGGTAGCCGTCCTTGTAATCGGTGAAGGCGAAGTTCACGAGCGTGTTGTACGAGGCGTACCACTTCTTGCTGATCGGCTCCTTGGCCAGGTTGCAGGCCTTCTTCTCCACGTGGCAACCGACGCACTTGTTGTCGAGCACCGGCTGAACCAGGCGTGGATAGCTGAACGGATTGGCGCCTTCGACATCCGGCTTGATCGTGGACGGCGCGCGCTGCAATGCGATCGGCGGGGCTTTGGGCTGGGTCGGCGTGCGGTGTTTCGGTTCATGACAGCCCTGACAGACCAGGCGTTCGCCTTTACGAACGTATGTGGCCGAACGCATCGACTGCACTGCGAGGCCTTTATCGTCGAGCGCCTGGAAGAACATCTCCCGGTTGGCCGGCACCGTGAAGTGCGCACTGCCGTCTTCTTCAACGGGAACCGTTCCCAGCACCCAGCGCACCGGCACCACCGAATCGCCTGCGCTGGCGATGCGCTTGCCCGTGTCGTGCGGCGGCGCGCCGGAAGGCACCGGCATCGGCAGCACCTGCATCACGCGCAGAGACTTGATCTTCGTTCCTTCTGGCCAGGCTTTTATGCTGTCGTAAACGTTGACGACTGCCATCGTCGCCTCGCCCGGATCGCCAGGGGAAACCGGTTCGTGAGCCGCCTTCGCATCCACGATGCTCGGGGCGAGCGTCACCGCGGGCATCGGCGTCGAGCGCAGCGGCATGGGATTCATGCAGCCGATCTCGGGATCGCGGTAAATGAGCTCCTTGTTGCCGAACGCATCGACCAGGTAGACGCCGTAGTTGCCGCGCACGTACTTGCCGCTTTGCAGACCCACCCCTGCCTGCATCGACGGGTCGTAGACGCACAGGAAGTAGTCTTCGCTTAGCGGCCACGGCGAACCATACACTTGCGCGCCACCCTGGCTTTCGGGGAAGCCGACTTCCGGCGTCACGCGCTTGACCGGCGCCATCGCGTCATCGTCCTGCACGCGCGGATCGACAAGAATAATCGAACCGAACGCCTGTCCGTGATGCGGCGCGGCGAGCGCTGAAAACTTGTGCGACCCTGGAATTGCGCGGCATTCCAGCTCCATGTCGGGCCGCAATGGCCGTGGCGCGAAATTCCCGTGCACCGCGCGCGAATCGGTGCCGTCCAGCGTCGTGATCCACGGATGGTGAGCGGTGCAGCCAAAGCGATCCACATAATCCCAACGTGTGTAGATGATGCGCCCGTCGTTGGTGACCGCCGGGTTCCACTCGTTCGTCTCGTGGAAGCTCAAGCAGTTGATCTGGCTGCCGTCGGCCGCCATGTCGTAAAGATTGTAGTTCGGGCACACACGGCCGCACCGCAGATAGCCGCCGCGCCGTTCCGTGATGAACGCGATGCGGCCATTGGGCAGCCAGCACGGATCGAAATCGTTCCACGTGCCGTCGGTCAGTTGCGTCAGGTTGCTGCCGTCGGCATTCGTTTTGAAGACGTGGTAGCAGTGCCCTTCGTCCCAGTGGCCCTTCGTCGCATCGGTGTGGTGCCGGTGGTTGCGGTCGCCACGGCATTCGACATACGCGAAGGCGATCTGCTTTCCGTCGTACGAAACTTCCGGCGACAAGAACGAACCGCCCTGAGCCTCTTCGCCGTGCAGGTTGCCCATTCCGTCAAACTTCTGCCGCGGCGGCTTGGACGGCCCGCCAGAAAGTTTCTGGCCCTTCAGGCGTCCGTTTTCCACAACCGAACTGGCCAGCACATCTTTGATCTGGGGATCGGAACCAAATGGGTTTTGCAGAACATACATCCCGCCGCCCGGTGTCGCCGCCATGCCGTAATACTGGTCGCACATGTGTTCGTACAGAGCGCGGTGGCGCTTGATGAACAGGAGTTGATCGAAGTTCAGCAAGGGATTGCTCATTGCAATCTGCCGGCGCAATTTGCAGGCTTCGGTGAACAGCGCCCGCCGCGCGGTAGCGCCGGCCTCCGTGCCGGCCGCCAAGGTCACCGGCACCGCCTCCGCCGACTTCTGAAGCTTGCTCAACTGCTCTTCGCACGGGCCAAGCTTCGCCGCCGCGCTCGTTTTCTTCAGGTCCGCCAGCAACGCCGCGGTGCGCCGCAGGACGATGTCCAGCGGGTCGCGGTCGGTTTCCAGAATCGTCGCTTCGGGCCGGTAAACCTCCTTATAGTACTTAGCGAACGCGCCACGCTGTTTGATGTCATAGCTCAACACCTTGTACTGCTGCTCGACTTCCTGGAACTGCACCAGTTTTCCGCGCAACTCCCCCCAGCGCGGATCGTCCGCGGCGGCTTTGCCTGCCGCCAGCGCATCGAGGTCCTTCTCGAACGCGGCCTTTGCGTCGCTGCCGCATTCCTTCAGCGCGCCAAAGCATTCGCGGTACCGGCCGGCGCGGCCATAAAGTTCCAGCCATTTTGCATCTCCGGCCGGCGTGGTGGCTTGGACCAGCGCATCGAATTCCGCCTTGATCGATTGTCCGCCGGGCGCGACTTCCCGCAGCAGGCGGTCGAAGATGTCCTTTTCAACAGCGGCGTCTTGGCGCGGAGCGAACCAGGCGCGAACGTTCGTCATTCCGCCGTCGGTCAGCAGCCAACTTGCCTGCACCGGATAATCGCGCGCGATTTCGCCCCAGAACGCCGGCGCGTCGACCGCTTCGCCCGAGACGACTTTGAAACGCAGCTTGCCGTTGGCGCGATCGATGTCCTCGCCGCAGTACGCTTCGAACTTCTCGTAAGGCTTGTCGAGCTCGTAGCGGATTTCGCTGTCGGCGTGAACCCAGATGCCCCACTGGAATTTCTGTTCGCCGACCTGGAGCTGGCGCTTCTGCCAGTTCTTGTCGATAAACATCTCTCCCCAGCCAACGACGACCGACGCCGGCTTGAGCGCGGTCAGGCGGACTTCTGTGCCGTCTTTGGCAATAAGCTTGGGTTCGCCCCAGATGTTGCAGTTGGCCGTGCCTTGTTCGCAGTGAGCCATCAGACAAATCGTCTTCAGGCCGGCGATGTTGATGGAGACCTTTTGCGCCGGACCGTTGCCGGCGATCGAGCCGCTGTCGTAGGGCTTGAAGCCGACGGCGCCCGCTTCAAGCTTGGCCGCGTCGGCTGAGGAGAGGAACTTGGCGCGCGTGGCGAGCATGCTCTCGATCCACGAGCCCTTTTTGACGTAGCAGTCCTTGCCAACGTCCGCGGAGCGGCCCGGGCTGGCGATCGCCAAGAGAACAACAAGCGCAAGGACTGTCTGGGACGAGCGCTGCATGTTTACTCCTCCAGTATTGGAGTGCCATTCAGGTTGAGGCCATCGGCGTCTGGGGCGATAGGACTCTGTCGCAAGCCTTCCCCACACCCGATACCCCATACCCGAGGCCCCGCCTTCGTTTACACCGCCGCCGCCGCATGTACCGCAGGCCTCTGGCCTGCTTTTGTTGTTCCTTCGCGCCGCAGCGCCTGCAGCATGGCCCGGTAGTTCTCGGGCTTCACGCCGCGGTGTATCGAGTTGCTCGACGAAAGAATGATCCCCGACCGCCCGCAGCCGTCCAGGCACTCGCGCACTGCCGTCTCCACATCCGCTGGCGTGCCGTCTTGCAGGACGCCCGCGCAGTCGATGTTGCCCTTCAGGCAGATGCGGTCGCCGTACTTCTTCTTGATCGTCGGCATGTGCATCCCGCCGGCCGGATCGATCGGGTCGAGGCAGGTGATGCCGCACTCGATCCAGAAATCCAGCAGCGGCTGAACGTTTCCGTCGCAGTGTTTGATGACGTGGCAGCCGAGATTGCGGTAGCCTTGAATGACTTTCCGGAACGCCGGCCCGATGACTTCAGCGTAGACTTTCGGAGAAATCAGCAGTCCCCCCGCGTTGGCGATATCGTCGGTCGTGGCGATGATCTGAATGCCGTGCTTCTTCACCGCGATCGAAGCCAGAGCCAGGTTGTATTCGACGCAGCGGTCGAGCAGCGCCGCAAAGTGCTCCGGTTCCAACATCAGTTGCACAAGCGCTTCTTCGTACCCCAGCAGATCGCGCATGTCCGAAAAGCCGTCGCGCAGGTTGCAGATGACCGCGCGCCTGCCCGCCGTGTGCTTCAGTGACTTCTCCAGCGTCGCCAAGCGGTGTGGCGCTAGCGGATCCGGAAAAACGTACTCGGCGTGCCGCGTGATGTCAGTGATCGGGCTTTCAGTGACGCACGGGATGCAGTCGCCGGTCAGCCTGCGCTTGATGCCCCATTCGTCCACAAACGTCTCGGCATCGATGAAGTTCTTGCGATAATCGGCTCGAACGTTCACACCGTCCAGATCGAGCGCATCGGCAACCAGCAGAGGGTCGTCGGTGCCGGTCAGCGCCTTCGTCACGCCGCTGTCGATGAACCATTCGAAGGTCGGAACGCAGTCTGGGGTTTCACGCCGCAGCGCCGTCAGGAGGCGCTCTTTGCCCGTCATTGTGTGCATCTGCAATCTCGCAAGTTTGAACGTTACCGTAATCATAGCTTTGGAGGTGCTGAAATGGGAATAGCCGAAACGAGGGAAAACATGTATGTTTCTTGGGTTCGGTGAGGGGTGGAGTGGTGAGTCGTGAGTGGTGGGCTGGTGTCTGGTGTCTGGTGTCTGGTGCACAGTTACGGACAACTGACAACAACGGACAACTGACAACGGACAATGGATGACTTCCTCTCCCACATTGAAATTCAGATGCTGGAGTCACGCATCTCGAACCTGACGCCGTCGTACTGGCACCGTGAGCACGACAACACGCCTTACGCGCGCATCTATTACATCAAGCACGGCGCGGGTTTTCTGAGGCCATACGGCAAGGAGTACCGTTTAACGCAGGGGCGCGTGTACCTCGTGCCGCCGCGCGGCGATCTGTCGTTTGGCTGCTACGAAAACATGCAGATTTGGTGGATGCACTTCGCTGCGACGCTCTTTGGCTGCATCGATTTGTTCGACCATTTGCCATACATAGTCGAACGCGTTCCCAGCGCTTTGCCCGAACTGGAGCAGCGTCTGCTGCGCCTGCTGGAGGCCGCCAAGAGCGCCCAACCCGCCGACCAGCTCGAAGCGACCGGGATTCTGCTGCAACTGATCGCGCCCTTCTTCCGCGCGCCGGAGCCTGGGTCGGGCGCTCTTCGCGAGCAGCAGGAAGGTCGCAAGCGATTCCTGCCGGTGCTCAAACACATCGATGAGAACCTCGGCCGGCGCATTACCGTCGCCGAACTGGCGCGCATCGCCAATTACGAGAAATCGCACTTCTCCACGCTGTTCCTGAAGTTGCTGGGCCTGTCGCCAATGAAGTACGTCGGCCGGAAGCGCATCGAACGCGTGCAGCTCATTTTGCAGCGCTCCGACGCAAAGCTGGAAGGCCTTGCCCAGGAATTCGGCTTCCACGACGCCTTCCATCTGTCTAAAACATTCAAGCGCGTCACCGGCCTCTCCCCGCGCGCCTTCCGCCAGGCGAAGAAGGAGATGCAGCCGTAGCGATTTTGGATTTTGGATTTTAGATTTTGGATTGAACCTCAGCGGTAAGAAGGCTGGAGGAACAAGGATGAGCGAACCCATCGTCGGCCCCCTGAAAAGCACCCCTGTCATCCGCCGCCACCCCGCCAATCCCATCCTTGCGGCCAAAGACATCCCCTATCCCGCCACGCTGATCTTCAACGCGGGCGTGACGAAGTTTCAAGGCCGTTACGTGATGGTCTTCCGCAACGACTACGGCCGTTGGGGCGACACGAAGTTCGATGGCACCAACCTGGGGCTCGCCTTCAGCAAAGACGGCATCAAGTGGGTGGTGCAGCCGAAGCCCTGCTTCGCGCTAGCCGATCAGGAAGTCTCGCGCGCGTACGATCCGCGGCTGACGGTGATCGATGGCCGCTGCTACATGTGCTTCGCCGTCGATACAAAGCATGGCCTGCGCGGCGGGATTGCGGAAACGGAGGACTTCGAGCGCTTCGAAATCCTCAGCCTCACCGTTCCAGACAATCGCAATATGGTTCTCTTTCCCGAGCGCTTGGGCGGCAAGTTCGTGCGCCTGGAGCGGCCCTTTCCGGTCTACAGCCGCGGGGGGCAAGATCGCTTCGACATCTGGATTTCCGATTCGCCCGACCTACGCTACTGGGGCAATTCGCAGCTTCTGCTGGGCGTCGAAGACGTGCCTTTCGCGAATAACAAAATCGGCCCAGGAGCCCCGCCGGTAAAGACATCAAAGGGCTGGCTGACAACCTTCCACGCCGTCGATCTCGACCCCGCTCGCGGCAAAAACGGCTGGGAGCCGTCATGGAAGAAGCGCTACACCGCCGGCATTATGCTGCTCGACCTGCACGATCCGAAAGAGGTGATCGGAATTTCGAAGGAGCCGTTGCTCGTGCCCGAAGCCCCCTACGAAATTGGCGGCGGCTTCCGGAACGACGTGATTTTCCCCGGCGGAATGATCCTCGAAGACAGCGGCGAGGTGAAAATATACTACGGCGCCGCCGATACGGTGGAGTGCCTCGCGACCGCGGATGTGGGCGATTTGCTGAAACTCTGCGGCGCGTGATTTGGGTCCGGGCCTCAAAGCTCAAAGCCCAAGGCCCAAAGCCCGAACTCAGTCCTCCATCTTCCCCAGCAACTCCTTGGCGATAATCAGCCGCTGTATCTGCGACGTCCCTTCGCCAATCTCAAGCAGCTTCGCGTCGCGCATGTAGCGTTCGACGGGGAACTCCTTCGTGTAGCCGTAGCCGCCGTGGACCTGCACGGCATCGGTGCAGATGCGATTGCAGACTTCGGACGCGAAGAGCTTGGCCGTGCTGCATTCAAGCACGTGCGGCTTGCCGGATTCGCGCAGCGTCGCGGCGTGATAGACCAAGTGCCGCGCCGCCAGAATCCCCGCGCCCATATCCGCGATCATGTTTGAGACCGACTGATACGTGCCGATCGGGTGCCCAAACTGCCGCCGCTGACGCGCGTACTTGACCGATGCTTCCAGCGCCGCGCGCGACAGCCCCAGCGCCAGCGCGCCGATGCCGATCCGCCCGCCGGTCAGCGTATCCATAAAGATCGAAAATCCCTGATCCTGCTCGCCGATGCGATTGGCGGCGGGCACTTCGCAGTCTTCAAAGACCAACTCGGCCCAATCGGAGCCGCGCATGCCGAGTTTCTTCGCGCCCGGATTGATCGTGAAGCCCTTTGTGCCCTTCTCGATCAGCAGCGCGCTGATGCCATGCGCATGAGCGGCTGGATTTGTCGAGACCGCAACCAAAAACAGGCTGCCGGTGATCGCATTCGTGATGAAGACTTTTGCGCCGTTGACGATGTAGCGGTCGCCTTTCAGCACCGCACGTGTCTGGATTCCCGCCGCGTCGCTGCCAGCCCCCGGTTCTGTCAGCCCAAAGGCGATGATGCGCTTCCCGCCGCAGAGTTCCGGCCCCCAGCGCTTCTTCTGTTCAGTGCTGCCGAAGCGCATCACCGGCGAAGTGCCCAGGCCGATGTGCGCCGAGACCGCCAGCGCCGTGCTGGCGCATACGCACGCCAGCTCTTCAACCACGGTCGCCGAGCAGAGCACGTTCAATCCCATGCCGCCGTACTCTTCGGGAAACGCCACGCCCAGAAGCTGCAACTCCGCCAGCCGAGCCCAGACCTGCGGCGGAATCCGCTCCTGTTCGTCGATCTGAGCCGCCAGCGGCGCCAGTTCATTGCGCGCAAACGCCCGCGCTGTCTGCCGCACCAGCGCCTGCTCTTCAGTAAGGTCGAGTTGCGGGATGACCGTGTCTGTATTCATCGGAGCATCCTCGGAGGAAATTAAAAATTGAAAATTAAAAAATCAAAATCAACAGCTAAGCTGTGAATCCGATCTTTAAAGGCTGTCACGTGCCGCGATGTTCAATTTTTAATTTTGAATTTTTAATTTTGAATTGTCTCCACTTGGACCAGCCATTCGTTGGCGATTGCGGTCTGCAAATTGGGGGATTGAGCAATGTCCTCTTCGGTATAGGTGACTTCCTGATCTTCGGCGATGTATTCGTCCCGGTCGGCGACGTTCAATCCGCCCGACTTGGCGCAGCGATAAGTCAGTACGCCGCCTTCGGCCGCGAAATCGGCAGCGACCGGCGCGTGCGTGGCTTTCGCCTGTTTGCGGAACTCATGCCGGTCGTTGAGCACACCGACTTTCTGGAGATTCGTCAGGCCTTCCTTAAAGGCGTGCTCGTCCATTTTGACGAGATCCTCGGCGCCCTGAAGCGGCCACATTCCCAGGTCCACACCCAGCTTGTTGCTGGTAATGAATTCCAGCAGCGCAGCCGTTTTTGCGGCCATCACCCTTGTTGGAACCGGGCTCAGTTCATCGACACGGTGGTCCTTCAACCACTTCGATTCCAGGCTTTTCAGTTCATTTTGGGCCTCAACGCGGCCAGCCTTCTTCTTCTTGCTCATGATTCACTCCAGGTCACCCCGCCAAGGCACGGGAAACCGCGCTATTTTATTCGCAAACGAAATGCCGGAAGTGAACACTCACTTCCGGCAATGCACATCGTAATAGAACGGAGTTGTTTTTCCAGAGGAACGGAGCTGGTGACCGTTGAAACGCACTTGGTGAACGGCGCCAAGCCACCGGACCGCCAGACCACCAGACTACCAGACACCGAAACTACTCGGCCTGTTGCCAGAGAGTATCCGGTACACCTTTCTTCAGGTTTTCATAACGGGCCATCACAAAGAGCAGATCGCTGAGCCGGTTGACATACGGCACAACCTGTGCACCGATCGTTTCGGTCTTGCGCAGTTTGACAATGGCTCGTTCGGCGCGGCGGCAAACGCAACGGCAGACGTGCAACTGCGCCGCTCCCGGGCACCCGCCGGGGAGGATGAAGTTTTCGAGCGGCTTAAGCGACTTCTGCAACTGATCGATGAAGCCTTCGAGCGCCACAACGTGGCGCAATTCCATGCGGGTCGTCTGGCCCGGCTTCTGGTCTTGCTCCAGCACGCAAAGATCGGCGCCGACATGAAGCAGGTTGTGCTGGATCGTCTTGCAGATGGCTTCTAGATCGGGCTGCAAATTCAAGGCAATCGCCAGCCCGATGCAACTGTTCAGTTCGTCAATCGTGCCGTAAGCCTCTACGCGCAGATCGTCCTTGGGCACTCTTTGGCCAAAGCCCAAGCCCGTGGTGCCATCATCCCCAGTGCGCGTGTAGATCTTTGTCAGACGATATTTGGGCACTGCTGACTCCTGCCTTCAAGGAGATGTGTGGCACGGGCAGGCCGCTGGAGCGTCTTTTTGCTCCAGCGGATTGCCCGTGAACTCCGGCGTCGCTGCACGGGCAATCCACGCCGCTAGAAGCAGCGGCGTGGCCTGCCCGTGCCACACGCTAGAAATCGAATCCGCGACTCGGCTTCTTCGGCCCCGCACCACCAGCCGGCGGAGGCGGCGCACTGGGGCGCGGACCGGAACCTCCGGCAGGGCCGCCCGGACGCGCTTTGCCGCCAGCCGGGCCGACCTGCGGCGGGGCCTGGCCCAGGTCGTCGGCGGCGGTGCCGCGGCGGATGCCCTTCATCATCAGCGTCAGGTCTTCCGGAGTCGAACTGCCGGCGAGCGCTTCGGCTTCATTGATGATGCCTTTGCTCCACAACGTGTAGAGCGCCTGGTTGAAGGTCGTCATCTTGTGATGCGAGCCTTCGAGCATGGCTTTTTCCAGGTCGCGCGTTGAGCCCTCCTCAATCAACTGCTTGATGTAGGAGGTGTTGATCATGATCTCGATGGCCGCCACGCGCCCCTGGCCGTCAGCGCGCTTGACAAGGCGCTGGCTGACGACGCCGCGCAGCACCAGCGCGAGTTGCATGCGCACCTGATTGGCCTCAGGCCCCTCGAACGTGTCGAGGATGCGGTCGAGCGACTGCTTGGCGTCGTTCGTATGCAGCGTTGAGAAAACCAAGTGTCCGGTTTCAGCGGCAGTGATGGCGAAGTGGATCGTTTCGGCGTCGCGCATTTCTCCCATCAGGATCACGTCTGGATCCTGGCGCAGGGCGGCGCGGAGCGCGCGATGCAGTTCGTGCGTATCGAGTCCTAGTTCGCGCTGGTTGATCGCACTGAGCTCGTCGGTATAGACGAACTCGATGGGGTCTTCGATCGTGATGACGTGATTCTGATATTTCTGGTTGATGTATTGGATCATCGCCGCGAGCGTCGTCGATTTGCCCGAGCCCGTCGGGCCGGTGACGATGCACAGCCCGTTGGGATGATCGCACAGCTCCTTCAGCACGTCCGGCAGCCCCATGCCGTCGATGGTGGGCACCTCCAGCGGCACCAGTCGCATGACGGCGCCAATCAATCCGCGCTGGATAAACGCATTGACGCGGAAGCGCGCGTAGCCGGGGATTTCGTATGAAAAGTCGGCTTCGAGCTCCTGCGTGAACACGCGCGTGCGTTCGGGGCCCATCAGGCGCGAAAGCGTCTGTTTCATGTCCTCGGCGGTGAGTTCCGGGTAGGTGGTCTGGGGCACCAGATCGCCCGAGATCCGATAAAGCGGCGGCCGCCCCGTTTTCAGGTGCAAGTCCGACCCGCCCCGCTGACCAAGTTCAACCAGCAACGCATCAAGGTCCATGCAGCAATTCTCCTATTCCGCCCTTCCCAGACTAACTTTTTCCGTGCGAAATGGAATTGCAACTGAATTTTAGATGTCGCGCATTTCGCCAGCTTGCGCTAAGCGATATAATCCAGGGCGTCGTGGGGGGCGACTGTTCCTATGCCTGAATCCGAACTTCATGTTGTGACCGGCGCTTTTGGTTATTCCGGAAAGTACATCGCCGCGCGGCTGCTCACCGATGGGCGGCGCGTACGCACGCTGACGAACTCCACGCGCCGGCCCGATCCGTTTGGCGGGCGCGTGGAATCGGCGCCGCTGAACTTCGAACAGCCCGAGCGTTTAGCCGAGTCTCTGCGCGGCGCAACCGTGCTCTACAATACGTACTGGGTGCGCTTCAACACAAAGATGTTCACGCACGCGCAAGCGGTGGAGAACACACTGCGCTTGTTTGAGGCCGCCAAGAAAGTCGGCGTGCAGCGCGTGATTCACGTCAGCATCACCAATCCGAAAGAAGATTCGCCGCTGGAATATTTCCGCGGGAAGGCGCGCCTCGAACGCGCGCTGGTGGATTCAGGCATGAGCTATTCCATATTGCGGCCGGCGATTCTGTTCGGTCGCGAGGACATCCTGATCAACAACATTGCCTGGATGCTGCGGCATCTGCCAGTCATCGGCATCTTTGGCGATGGACAATATCGCCTGCAGCCCATCTATGTGGACGACCTGGCGATGCTGGCGGTTGAACAGGGGCAGGACCGCGCCAAGCGCATCATCGACGCGATCGGGCCGGAGACATTCACGTACCGCGAACTGGTGCAAAAAATCGGCGAAATCATCGGCAGAAAGCGTCCGGTCATGTCCGTCTCGCCACGCGTCGGCTATTGGGCTAGTTGGATTCTGGGTAAGTTGCTCGGCGATGTGATCGTCACGCGCGATGAGATACAAGGCCTGATGCAAGGCTATCTCTGCACAAACTCGCCGCCCGCCGGACAGACAAAACTGACGGACTGGGCGCGCGAGAACGCCAGCACGCTCGGCAAGCACTACGCCAGCGAATTGCGGCGCCGCACGCAGCGCGACGTCCCGTACTTCCTGGAGCCGCGGGCAGAACCGCGACCATAGCAGCGCGGCGCTTCGGTTCCCCTCTCCCCCGCGAGGGAGAGGGGCTAGGGGTGAGGGGGAAATATCAACAATGTCTGAGAGCAGCTCGGCCCTTCTGCGCCACCGTTTCGGCGCCAACTACACGCCGTCGCGAAATTGGTGGTACTGCTGGAACGACTTTGAGCCATCTGCGATCGCGCGCGACTTCGATGCGCTTGCGGGACTTGGCCTGGATCATCTGCGCATCATGCTGGTCTGGCCGAGCTTTCAGCCGAACCCGGGCTGGGTCAGTCCGGCGCACCTCGACCGCTTGTCTCAACTGATGTTGCTGGCCGCGGATCGTGGACTCGACATTCAGGTGAGCGCCTTCACGGGCTGGCTGAGCGGCTTCGCGTTCAAACCGCCGTTCCACGAAAAGGAGCGGTTCTACAGTTCGGCGAAGATGTGGGCTGCGCAAGAGCTGTACGTGCGCGAGCTCTCGAAGACGCTCATGCCGCACAAAAACTTCTTCGGCTTCGATCTCGGCAACGAAATGAACTGCTGCTGGAGCGCTCCGTGTGCGGAGGGCGACGCGTGGATGAACAGAGTCTTGCGGCTGATGAACGAACTCTGCCCGGGAAAAGTTCACGTGAACGGGGTCGATCACAACCCGTGGCTGCAAGAGACGACGTTCTCGCCACAGGCGCTCGTGAAAGAGCAGCCGATCGTGGCTTTGCACTGCTGGACGTACTGGGCCGGTGCGTACAAGCACGGCGGGCCGCTGGATGCGCCAAGTGTGATGCTCGCGGCGGCGATGGCGGCATTGGCGCGAGCGTACGGCAACGATCCGGCCAAGCCGATGTGGGTGCAGGAGTATGGCGCGTCGGATGAGTGGATGGATGCCAAATTGCTCCCGGTATTCATGGAACGCGCGACGCTGGCGGCGATCCAGCAGGGCGTGAGCTACTTCACGTGGTGGGACAGCCACGACGTGGATCGTAAATTCGCATTCTCGGATTCACTTGAGTACGGTCTGGGCTTGCTGACCGTCGAGAACAAGGTCAAAGAACACGGCCGAATGTTTAAGCAGCTTGCCGAGCAGTATCGTGGAAAAGAAGCCGTGATCCCCAAGGCGGCGTTGCCACCGCCACCGCCGCCGCGCACCTCTGAAAACAGTTGGCGCTGGATGCTCGAGTGGATGAAGAAAAACAGCCGGGTATAGGATATAGGGCACGGGAAACGCATATCGGCAATCCCTATACCCGATACCCCATACCCGATACCCCCAGTCCTTTTGCCTATCGAATTTCGAGTTTTCCGTTTCTACTTCGTGCTGCCCGCGACGTAGCCGTACTCTTTGAAGAGCGTCTGGACCTTCTCGCTCTTGCAGAACTCGATGAACTTGTCGCGCAGCGCCGGATTTTCGCTTTTGCTCAGCCCAACAATCGTCACGCGAACGGTTTGGTATTTTTCTGGAACATGGACGACCTCTAGCTTGTCTTCGTGCAGCATCGCCGCGAAATTCCAGATCACCACGGCGTCGAGCGGGCCGGTGATCAGGCCATTGGCCAATTCGCTGTGCGTGCGCATCTGTGCTTTGACCTGCGGCATGACGTTCTCTTTCAGGTTCTTTTCCTCTAGCAGTTTGACGAACATTTCGCCGCACGTGGAATAGCGCGGGTCGCCGATGCCGAGACGCAGGTCGGCGCGCGTGAGATCCTGCAGAGACTTGATTTGCTTCGGATTGCCTGGTTTCACGACGAGAACGGGCTCCAGCGCGCCTACGGGCGTGCTGCCTGCCCACTTGTGTTCGGTGCGCACGTTTTCCTCATACGGATCGTGGCAGACGAAGATGTCCGCGGCGACGTCGAGGCGAATTTTGGGAAGCAGCGTTTCGCACCCGCCCAGGTCAAGGCGGACTTCAACGTTTTGCTGCTGCTCGAAATCCTTCGCGATTTTCTGAATCGGGTCAGCCATCGAGCTTCCGCAGAGCACGCGTAGAGTCGGTTTGGAGGCCGTGGATTGGCTGGAGCCGCAATTGACCAGGGAGGCAAGAACGCATGCGGCGAGAACGAGTGCGAAGGCGCGGCTGAACATTGCAGTATCTCCGGAAAAACCTGCCGCTCCGTTACGGTCGCGGTTCTGATTTGCCTGAGCAGACCGCACACTCCGGGTCGCGTGAGACGTTCACCTGTCGCACGCTGCAATTGCGCAGGTCGAACAGCATCATTTTTCCGATCAAAGGTTCGCCGAGGCCAGCGATGAGCTTGATCGCTTCCATCGCGCCGAGCGCGCCGACCATTCCCGCAACGGCGCCGAAGACGGGGAACTGCCGCTTCCAGCCGGCGGGTTTTTCCGGATACAAGCACGCCAGGCAGGGGCTGCGGCCGGGCAGGACGCACGTGATCTGCGCCTGAAGTTCGTACATCGCGCAATCGATCAGCGGCTTGTTCTGGCGCACGGCTTCGCGGTTGAGCAGCAGGCGTTCTTCGAACAAGGGCGCACAGCCCACGACAAGATCGGCCTGAGAAACGAGGCGTTCCGCGTTAGCTTCGCTGATGTTCTCGGGAACCGCTTCGATTTCCACGCGCGGATTGAGATCGCGCAGGCGCCGAGCGGCGGATTCCACGCGGGGCTTGCCCAGCCAGTCGTGGGTCATCAGAATTTGCCGGTTCAGATCGCTCTTCTTCAGCATTCCGCCATGGGCCAGCACCAAACGCCCAACTCCAGCGGCCGCGAGGTAGTACGCGACTGTGCCGCCGACACCGCCGCAACGTGAGATCAGGACGGAGGCGCCTTTGAGCGCGCGCTGGCCGTGTTCCCCGAAGCCAGGCACGGTCATCTGCCATTCGTAAATGGCGCGCTCGTCGTCGTTGAGTGCTTCGAGTTTCTGGCTCATGGTTCGTGGTTCACGGTTTATTGTTCTTGGTGCGTGGCTAGGCCGAAACCCTGAACCCCGAACCCTGAACCCTAAACCCTTCTGTTCACCCTCCCGCAATCGGCGACAGCAGCGTGACTACGGCTTTGTCTTCCAGAACGCGCGAATCGCTTGCGCGCACCATTTCATCGCCCAGCAGAATCATGTTGGAGCGCCGCACGTTCCCGGCGGTATCCAGGAGCAGATCGCGGAACGACATGCCGTGGCGCGCGGCCAAGTCGGTGAACAGTTCTCGCAGCGTGCAGCCTTCCTTGATCGCGACGCATTCCTCCAGCGTGCCGGCAGCATCGCGAATCTGCGCGCCGTACTTAACCGTGATCGTCATGTGCGCTCCACGTTTAGGCCATCAAAGCCTTCCCTGAACCCTGGCCCCTGAACCCTTTTCTTCCTCTGTGTCCTCTGTGGTGAGATGTTTCAGCGACTCCAGACCTTCACGCCTCTGTTATTTTCCCATTCTCCAGCAACAACGTCCGATCGGCAAGCCGACGTGCTTCATCCAGGTTGTGGGTCACGTGCAAGGTCGTGACACCGGTCTCGCGCGAGACGCGCTTGAGCAGCGTGCAGATCTGTTCGTGCGTCTGGCTGTCCAGCGCGTTGAGGGGTTCGTCCAGGCACAGGACGCCCGGGCCAGCCGCCAGCGCGCGGCCAAGGGCCACACGCTGAGCTTCGCCGCCGCTGAGTCCGTGCGTGCGACGGTCAAGCAGGGCGGCGATGCCGAGCATTTCGGCCAGATATTCCACGCGTTGCCCAATGACCTGATCCGGTTGTTTTCGGACAT
Organism: Planctomycetota bacterium; assembly: GCA_036504595.1. Classification (GTDB taxonomy): domain Bacteria; phylum Planctomycetota; class SZUA-567; order H5-PLA8; family H5-PLA8; genus DASXUX01. The sequence continues at coordinate 61,593 of DASXUX010000047.1, forward strand.
GCATCGCGAACGCTAGATTTTCAAAGACGGTCATGGTCGAGAACAGCGCGATATCCTGCGGCACATAGCCGATGCCGCGTTCGCCGGGGCGCAGCGCGGTCACGTCGCGCCCGTGCAGTTCAATGCTGCCGTTTTTGATCTCGCGCAGGCCGCAGATACACTCGATCAGCGTCGTTTTGCCGGCGCCGGTCTTGCCCATCAATGCGACATACTGGCCCGCGTCGATTTCAAACGAGACATCGCACAGCGAGAATGCGCCGGCGTGGACATGCAGATTGCTTACGCGGATCACAGCGTCGTGGCCCTCATGGCTGGATCACGCAACCCCAGGAAACGCGCCGTGACGAGCGCGACGAGAGCGGCAAAAATCATCAGCAGCGAGACGGCCACGGCGACTTCGATGCGGCCGATGCTGAGTTCGAGAAAGACGGTGGTGCTGAGCACTTCCGTGCGCATGCGGGTGGCGCCGGCGAAGACCAGGATCGGACCGAACTCGCCCAGCGCGCGGGCCCAAGCCAGCGTGCCGGCGGCAAGAATCCCGCGCCGGGCCTGCGGCAGAACCACGTGCCAGAAGGCTTGCGCGCGGTTGCAGCCCAGCGTGAGCGCAACCTGTTCGCAGCGCGGATTGATCTGGTCGAAGGTGATCCGCATCGTTCGCACCGCGAAAGCGCAGGAGACGGTGAACTGCGCCAGGATCACAGCGGGGATTTCGTAGACCACGCGCCGGTTGATGAATTCGGGGACGTAACGGAAAAGGATCAGCAGGCTGAGGCCGATGACCAGCGGCGGCAAGACGATGGGAATATCCAGGATGGTATCGAGTACGCCGTTGAGAGAGGCGAAGGCCAAACCGTTGCTTTGTCCGGAAAATTTGCGCGCGAGTAGATAGCCCAGCGGCACTGCGACGAGCAGCGAGAGGAACGCGGTAATCGTGCACGAAATGAGCGTCAGGAGGATTGCGTAGCGAATTTCGGGTGAGCGGAGCGCTTCGGCGATCCAACCGAACGAGGTGAAGCAAGTGTCCGCCAGCAGCAGGGCGACGATCAGCAGGATATAAAGGCCGCTGATGGTGCCCAGGACAACCCAGAACGGCACGTCGGACGCGGGGCGCCACGTGTCCTGTCGCGAAGCCGCAACCACAGACGAAGCCGGCTCGGTGTCCACACTCATTTTCCGGCGCCCTCAGCGCGCCATTGAAAGCCGAGCGATTCGTAGTGCTTTCGCGATACGTCGGAGCAAATGGCGTTGCGGAGGCGTTCGACGAGGCGCTTGTGTGAAGACTGTTTTCCAATCGCAAAAGGTTGCACGGCCTTGCGAGAAGGAATCCGGATTATATCGAGCTTATCGCGCACCTGTGAGACGTTGGCTTCGTAGACGATGACGGCATCCAATGTTCCGAGCACGGCCTGGTTGACGAGCACATCGGCGGTGGGCGTTTGCGTGCGCACGTTATTCAAGAGTTTCTCGTACAGTCCCGCTTCTTCGAGCATCGTCTTTGTCAGCGCACCGAGAGTGCTTTGCGGCGGGTTGGCCAGACCCACGCGAACCCCTTCCTTAATTAGATCGTTGAGCCCCTGCACGCCCTTCGGATTACCTTTGGGCACGGCGATAATGATCGCCGTCTCGGAGATCATTTTGGGTTCCAGGAAGAGGTCTGCCACGGGCGGGACGTATGAAATATCGCACGCCAAATACGCGTCGGGTTTCTGCTGCGTCTTCATTTGGGAGACCAGGATTCCGCAGCCGTTATAGATGCGGTTGACGCGGCAGCCTTCGCGCTGTTCGAACTGAGCGATGGTGTGATCGATAGCGGTGCGGTTCACGGCACCGCTGTAGAAGACGATCTCGGGCTGCGGCGCCCACGTATCGCCTTCAATCAACTCGTAGCCATCCTTCTTGAACGTCTGCTGGCCGTGCTCCGGCGAGTTGACATAGCGCGCGAAACGAATGGCGGCACTGGGCTGCTCCGAAGAACAGAGCACGGCAAGCGTCACGTCCTGGACGGCTTGATCGAAGACGGGGGAGGGAACAGCGTCGAGATCGGGATACTGGCGCGCGGTCGTATCCCAGACGATCGCGGCGTCAGCGCTGCCCAGCTTCACATCATTGGCCAGATCGTTGACGGTCGGTTTGAGGACCGCCGCGTGCTTCGCCAGAGCGTCCCATTGGCCGCTCTTGCTGAGCAGTCTGCGTATGGTTTGGCCGATGGCGGCCTGGTCTGGATTGGCCAGCGCCACGCGAACGTCTTCCTTTAACAGGTCGTCAACACTCTGGAGCTTCTTCGGATTTCCTTTCGGCACCAGGATCACAGGCCGCATGCGAGCCAGCGGAAAAACTTCGGCAATCAAGTTCTTCTGTCGTGCGAGAGTGATGTAGCTGGTGTCCGCCGCCAGAAAAAGATCGCCGCGGCGGGAAACTTCCAGGTTGCTGAGTAATTGTCCGGAGCCGCCATATTGGGCCTGAACGGTGACGCCAAATTCCTTTTCGTATGCAGGGATAATGGCGTTCATCTGCGGCTGCATGTTTGCGGCGCAGTACAGGATCAGCCTGGGCTTGTTGGGATCAGCGTTGTGGCGCGAAAGGGAAAAGGCACCCAGGAGTGCTGCCAAGGCCAGGACAGAGAGAAACAGAGTGAGTGCTTTGCCTGATTTCTTCATCTATTCGCCGCCGAAACTCAAAATGCTAATCTCACCATTGGCACGGTTTATTCGAGGTTCAACCCATTTTATAGTACGGGAATCCGTCGGTTTCAGGACAAGCTTTCCGGGCTGTGCCAAAGCCGCCCAAAGACGATTACAATTTTATCAAGGGCTCGACGGCAACGCGAGGTCGTTACGAAAGCTGTTTGGATTGCTCTTGGAGGCTGGCGAGCCAGCGCTGGCGGTAGTCGCGGGGCGCGCAGCCGACGCGCGCGCGGAAGCAGCGGCTGAAATAATGGACGTCGGAGAAGCCGCTTTCGGCCGCAGCCTGTTTCACGAAGATCGTGCCGCTGGAAAGCAGCCAACTGGCATGTGCCACGCGGGCTCCGATGAGGTCATCGACGGGACTTGCGCCAAAGAACGTCTGGTAGAGGCGCGCGAAACGCGAAGGGCTTAAGTGCACGAGCCGCGCCATTTCCTCGACGGTCCAGGCATGTTCCAGATCGGCGTGGACTTTCGAGCGCAGATCGCGGAACGTGGCGCCCAGTTCGGCCATGCGCGGGGTGAGGCTGGCTTTGGCGCTGGCTTCCATGCCGCGCGCCATTGCCACCAGCAGTTGCGCGAGCAAGGCGGCGCAGGCTTCCTTCCAGTGCGGCTCGCGGCGCAGGAATTCGCGTTCGAGTTCGCGGATGCGCGGTGCGACGGGTTCGAAGTGGGCCGGATGAACAGCCTGGTTGACTGTGATGCCGCAGCGCTTGATCAGTTCGGAGACGCTGGGCCCGGTGAAGTGGCACCAATCGTTTGCAAAGCCGTCTTCCTGGCCGCGATACCACTGCGGAAAACCGGGCGCATAGAGGATGCAGGTGCCGGTGGGCATCACGTGCTTGCCCTGCCGATCGCGAATGAGAATCGGGGTCGTGAAGTGGATCAGCAGGTAATCGCCGGAACCGTGGGGCCGATCGATGAGAAAATCCGCGTCGTGGCGGAAGTCGTAGCCGACGTTTCGCAACGTCAGGCTTAACGGATGTTTGCTTGGGGCTGGCATGAGGAGTGCCAGAGTAGCAGGATTGTCCACATGCGTCAACGAACAGCAGTCTGGAGTCTGGAGTCTATACGCGTGGTGGCGCGAGCCGTTGCTGTTGACTCCAGACTCTGAGACTCCAGACTCCAGACTTCAGTTCACTCCGCCAACTCCAGCACGATCGACTTCATTGTGGGCTTTTCGGCGCAGTTGATCGTATAGGTTTCTGTCTCCTGCTTGGCGATGTGGACGTCCTGCTTGGGCTGGCCGTTCTCATCCCACAGATAGGTGATCTTCACGGGGCGGAAGCCGCCGGCGGGCTCCTTGTAGTCGGCGTGGATGCAGACGTTCTGGAGCATGGCGATGGTGCGCTGAGTTCCGGCGTAGCGGACTTTGGCCTTCTTCGTTCCGGTAGGAATTTCGGTCGTGGTGGCGTACTTGGTCGAACCATAGCCGGTCAGGCCGGGCATCCGGTCGAGCGTCTTAAACGTCTTGCCGTCGTCAAAGGAAACCTGGAGATCCCAGCCGTCCTTTTCATCGCGAGCGCGGTAGAAGGCGCCCATCTGCAGGCGCGTCATGTCGCCGGGCGTGGCAATGTCGAGGGTGACGGTGCCTTGTTCTTTGGAAAGGACGTAGCCGGGGGTCGTCACGTTCTCCAGGACTGGATGGAAGTCGCCGATCGTGAGCTGCTTGCCTTTTCCTTCGGCGCCGGCGCCGGCATCGATCACTATGGTGCCTTCCTGCGTCCCAGCATTGAACGTGATCGTGTTGGAGCCTTTGTCCAGCGCGGGCAGCGGGCGCTGCGAGTGCTGAATATCGTGGCTGATCTTCAGCGCGTCCAGGCCGGTGCCCTTGCCTTTCAGCGTGAATTTCAGGCGGTAATCGTAGCGGCGGAAGACGAGCGGCTTGAGGTCAACTTTTTGCTCGCCGGAAGCTGCGACGGTCGGAAGGTCTTTCCAGTCCAAGCCGTTGTTGTCGGAGAACGCGACGCTGATCTGGCCGCCGTCGCCGACAACGGCTTTGTAGTTGAGTTCGCCGGCAAGATACACATAGCAGGACGGCATGCGCACGATCAGCGTGGCAGGCGAAGCAGCATCTTTGACGTGGACCGCAGGCGACGCGTTGTCGTCCGATTTGCAGGCGAGGTTCTCGACGGCGAGCGCGCTGCCGCGGAACTCACCGCTGGCGAGCGGCACGTTGTATTCCAGCGTCCCGTTGCCGATGCGGCCGGGGGCCAGATCACCGAACGCGGGCGCGTAGCGCATCTGACCCGTGCCGACCTTTTCGTTCAGGCAGCCCGGGCCGCCGCCTTCGTTGATGTGCAAGCCTTTGTTGAACCAGTTGCGCGACAGCTTTTCGCCGGGGCGAAGCTGGATGTTCACTTCGTACCCTTGCGAGTAGCCGTATTCGAAGTTCATCGCTTTGTTGCCCTGTCCGCCGCCGCCGCCATCGTATTCCTGCATTGTGGAGTACCAACCGTGCGTTGCGGCCGGCAGCCAGCCGTTGTCGTCGTAGGCTTTGGTGTGAGAGAGCACGTCCGGACCTTTGCGCCAGCCGCCGCTACGCATGAACGCGCGAAGCTTGGCGTCGTTTCCTTTGTAGCCGGGATTCTTCGCGCACCAATCGGCGATGCTGGCCTGGATTTCCTCGACACCGGCGATCTTGCCATCGGCTTTCGGAAAGTAACAGATGAGCGAGGCGTCCAGCAGGTGCCAACTGTTGTCCCAGAAAAGTTCCGGTACGCTATGGCCCGTGATGCCCCACGCGCGGGCCTTCAGGCCAGCGTAGCGGCCGAGGGCTTCAATGTTGGAGCTGGCGCAGCAGCACATGCCGTAGCCGTAGACGTTGAAGGTCTTGATCGGATCGTGCACGCAGTTTCCGTCCCCCCGCAGATACTCCTGCGGCGGCGGTTCCTGATGGCGGAATTTCACGACTGTCGCCCAGACGGCGAGGCCCTTCTGTTCGTCGGTCATGCCATCCTTGATGAAGGATTTCTTCCACGCGTCCAGGCTGGAGACGTCTTCGATCTTGTCCGAGAGCACTTTGATGTGGCTGACGACGGCCGGCGCCACCGGCTTGTCGGCGGCCGACACGGCGAAGGCGGAAATCGCGAGAATGGATGCGAGGCGCAATCGATGCGGGAACATGGCGTCCTCCTCAGGCGGCAAACGCTGTCAATCGTTGACCTGACAGGGCATACCCCGACAGTGCGGCTTTGTTGTGATCGAAAAATGTACGGACAATGCTACTTTTGAGGTGAAATGATGCGTGGGCGCGCTTCGAAAGCAGGCCAGTCATATACAGACAATTGTCTTCGAAAGCGACGCCGCAGGGACTTGCGGAATTTGAAAGCAGTCCGCAATTCCTTCACTTCGCCGCCTGTTCCACGATCAAACGGACGGCGCGCTGCAGTTTATCGATGGTGTAGACGCCGCCTTCGGGATCGGCTTCCTCCAGTTGCGGGACATGCACGAAGCCACGGCGCTTGATGCCAAGCTTGCTGTCCAGCGACATAACTCGGTAGAAGCACTCGTTGCACAGATAGCCGCCGGCGTCCTCCGAAGTGCCTGCGCCAATCTTCTCGCCCTTGAGAGCTTCGACGATCGCGGTGGCGGGAAGCTGGGTCGCGAGGGTCTCCGCTGCGCCAGGAACGATCTCGTCGCGCGGCGGACGCTTCTGGTTGTTGTCCAGCGGGAGCAGGGGATGATAGCCGTTTCGAGCGATGGTTTCGACCTGGACGACCTTCGAGCCCACACCAAAGCAGATCACGATTTCGGCCTTGCAGCGCGCGACGGCGCTTTGCAGAGGTTCATGGAGCGCGTCGTAAACGACCGGAAGCTGCAGCGTCTCGATCTTGTAGCCGGCGATGGTTTGTCCAGCCAGCGGCTTGAGCATCTCCCACGACGGGTTGGTCTTCAGTTCGCCAAAGGGCTCGAAGCCGGTCAGCAGGCAGACGGGTGCGGAAGACGAACGCGGCGCGCCTTCCGTCGGAGCTTTCTGTTCAACAGCGAAGGAAATGCCGGCAGTGATGGCGAGCAGAATTGCCGCAAACTTGAGACGGCGCATGGAACATCCTCCGGTACGAGAGCCTCGATAGACTCGGATACACCGGCCACGAACTCGGACTAAGGCACAAAAAAACAGCGCCCGAAGGCGCCGTTTTTCATGCGGCTGGTTTTAGCTTACTGGTCACGCCCGGCTTTCTTGGCGTCGCGTGCGTCCTGGCGGTCGGCTTTGCGCTGCGCGGCCGCAGCGGCGGCGTCCTGTTGGCGGGCCTGCCGGGCCGCGTCGGCAGCGGCGGATGCGGCTGCAGCGGCATCGCGGCGAGCGGCGGCGCCGGTGTCTTGCGGCGCAACCGGCTGCGGGGCAGTGGCAGTTGGCGCTGGAGCGTTGCGGCGGCCCATGTCAGCGTCGGGCTGCTGGATCACGCGGGACGGCGTTTCGTTACGCGGCGCGACATCCTGGCGAGGGGCTGCTGCTGCATCGCGGCGGGCCTGCTCGCGAGCGGCGTCCTGGGCCGCCTTGCGCTGAGCTTCGAGGGCGTCCTGGCGGGCCTCCGTGTCCTGCTTCTTCTGCAGCCGAGCCTGCTGTTCCTGAGCCTTCGCTGCTTCTTGTGCTTGCTTGCGTTGAGCTTCCTGAGTGTTCTCATGTTCAGCGGCGTTGGCACGAGCGGCGGCCTTTGCGGCGGCTTCGGCTTTGCGCTGAGCTTCGGCGGCGTCCTGGCGCGTTTCGGTATCCGATTTCTTCTGGAGGCGCGCCTGGCGTTCCTGGTCCTTGGCGGCTTCCTTCGCGGCATTTTCAGCGGCCTTACGCTGCGCGTCGGCACGGTCCTCAGCTTGCTGCTGGAGCTTTTCGGCGTCGGCCTTCTGCTGCCGGGCGGCGGCGGCTTGTGCTTTCAACTGTGCCCGCTTTACGGCGTCCGTTTCCTGCTTGGCGGCTTTTTCGAGCCGATCGCGTTCACGATCCGCGGCGGCTGCGGCGTCGCGCTGTTTTTCGGCGTCGCGGGTGGCTAGAGCGTGCTGTTCGCGTGCGACTTTCTCATCCAGGCGCGTGTCCTTGCGTGCTTCCTCGTGCTGCTCGCGATCCGTCCGGCGGTCTTGATTGCCTTCCACGCGGGTGTCTTTGCGGGTTTCCTGGCCGTCCAGGCGTGTCTGGCGGCGCTGGTTGGCGGCTTGCTGCGCGGCGAGCTGCTTCTGGTATTCGAGCTGGCGGCGGGTCTGCACGGCCGCGGGGGTTTCCGGCGCAACATTGGCGATGGCCGGGCGATACATGGCCATCGAGTCGCCGCGCAACGCTTCGCCGCGAGTCAGGCGCTGACCGGGCTTGATGTCGGCATCGACGATGCGGGTCTGGCGGATTTCTTTGCCGCTGGCCTTTACGATAATCGTCACATCCGGTCCGCGATTGACGATGCGGTTTTCGTGGAAATCATAGCGGCTTGCGATGGTTGTGCGGTTGAAGACGTTCACGACCACAGTGGGGGAAACGGCGTAAGTCACCAGCCGCGGCTCGTAGAAGTGTTCAACTGGCACGAAGGCGTAATCGCGTTCGACCAGGCCGAAGTTGAAGTCGAACCCGACATGCTTGTTATGGAAGCTGAAACCCACACCGGCTTCAAAGCGTGCTGCTGGAGGCAGCGGCGCCCAACCCATGTGGGTGTCGCACGTGCGCCAGCTCACCCAGGCCGGACCCCAGACGTTGTCCGGCATCCAGACCCAACCGTGAGCGGCGTGGTGTGTCCAGCGGCCGTAGTGGAATGGCGCCCAGCCCCAGGAATAATCGGAGTGCCACGCCCAACCGCAATCGGTGTAGACCCAGTGGCCGCTGTGGCAGTACGGACGCCAGTCCGGATTGACTGTCACTACGGTCGGCCGCCAATAATAGCCGCCATCGATCTCCAGCCAGCTTCCATAAGGCGTGAGTGAATCGTAGAAGAAGGATAGGTTCGCCTGGCCGTCCGGCGGGGCGTAGACGACGGTGTTCGGCGCATCGACCGGTACTTCGCTCACAATTTCGCGCGGCGGAGCCTGTTGGACCACCTCGCGAACCGGTTCGGCAGGCAGCGGGTCAGGCCGCCCGATGACTGGATCCTGAGGCGGCGGTTCGATGGCGACAGGACCGACGGCCGGGCGAACGGGTTCGGCCGGTGGCGGAGGAGCGGGCTGTTCGACGGGTGCAGCCGGCGGAAGAACGGCCGGTTCCGGGGCGTTCGCCGCTGCCACGTCGCGCAGGTCCTTTCCGTGCTTCATCACTTCGGAAATGACCTTGGCGGAAACCCCGATGTCGTTGAGGTAGAGAATCTCATCCACGCTGAGCTGATACGGAGTCCTCGAGGCTTCAACGTAAGCCAGAACGACATCTTCGGCCGCCCCAGACTTGATCAGCTTGACCAAATCGTCAAAGCCTTCGGATGCCGAGGCGCTATGAGCGGCCACGGCCAGTAGAATCGCGCAGATGACTGATGCGAGGTACCGCATGATGTTCCTCTCTTTCCGCAAAGAACCCTTCCCAACATTATCGACCAAACTCTATCACGTCCCTTTTGAAACTCTTACCTTTAGACGTTGAAACTATGGACTCATTCGATTTTTCCCACGACCACTTACCGGTGCATGCGTTTGTGTTTCAAACAAAGATGAAATCTCTGTCACCTTCTTGCAGAAGCGACGCTGCGGATTGAATAGACCCTTACAAAATCTTCACGCGCAAAAGAGACTTCACGGTTAAATTCAAAAATTCAAAACTAAAAATGGACAATAGGCGGCGGATCACCCTCTCCGAATTTCTAGATTCTAATTTTTGCTTTTTAATTCGTTCACGCTTCCGTTTGCCGCAGCCACTTCCCAATAATCAGTCCCGGGACGAGCAGGCCCAGGCAGATGGCGGCGAACGGCCAGATGGGCGCGAGCACAACCCAGTCGATCTTCGTGGCGCTGAGCGTGCCGAAGCCCAGCACCATTCCGCAATCGAGCACGCACACGCCCATCACGCCGGCGCGGACCAGATCGCGCGCGGCTTGCGGCGTGCCCAACTTGCGCAGGCGTTTGGTCAGGTAAAGGAGCACCAGCGTGAGCGGCGCGAGCGCGGCCCACGCCAGGCGCGTCCCGCCGATCGAGCCGATCCCGGCGACGAGGATTCCGCCGAAAGCCAGGATCCAACCGGCGATGATGGCCGTGGTGCGCTTGCCTTCTTCCTCCTGAGCGGAAAACGCCGTCAGACCGGCCGCGTACAGGCCGGATGCGATGGCCGGTCCCCACGGGACTTCCAGAAATCCCGCGGTCACCAAGCTGCTGCCGAAATCCGGGTGAGCGCTGAGCCCCAACTGCATATTGAGAAATCGGCACACGCCGAGAAACAGCGGTCCCGAGAGCGCGTGGTTCTTTGAGTCAAAGTCGTATTTAAGGATCGCTGCCGCCAGCATCGCTCCGCGAATGAGCGAACTCATCCCCGCTAGCGCCGAAAGCCCCACTCCGATGGCCATCAGCACGACCCCGCACGCAATCGCGCCGTCGACGGATATTTTCCCCGACGGAATCGGGCGGTCGGCATGAAACTCCGCGTCGATTTCGCGGTCGGCGACATCGTTGAACGCCATCCCCGCCAGATACAGCGCCGCCGACGCTCCGCAAAGAATGAACAGATTCGCATAGCCCTGCCAGCCGTAAAGCCCGCACATGATGCCAAAGCCGGCGACGATATCGGCGATTGCCGTGAAAACGTTGGGAAGCCGAACGAGGCGGAAATAGGCCTTCAAGGAAAAACCGCGCGACAGCGGCGGGTTGCTCTCTGCTGGCGTGGCATCTGCGTTGGGAATGGGTTCGTCGGGCATTACGTCCTCGGAGATATCGCTGTTTGAGCAGTGTAAGAATCCGAAAAGAATTAGCCACAGATAAACACAGATGAACGCGGATAGACCCAGGGTGAACTCTAGAAAACCCTCTGCGTCGTTCTCCGCGCCTTTGCGTCTCTGCGGTGAGAACTATCGAGTCGTGAGCTCCGCCTGCAGCACGTCCGCATTTTCGCGAATGGTTTTCAATGTCTCGGCGGAGGGCTCCGACGCAAGCGACAGCGTGCAGCACGCGGCTTGAGCGCCCTCGAACACCGTGTTCTGCATTTCTTCGACGTTGACTTCGTCGCGGCGCAGCCCATCGAGGATGCTGGCCAGCACGCCGACGCGGTCGTAGTGCCGCACGACCAGCGTGTACTTTGCCGGCGAGCGCGCGCAGATGTTGACCGCGTTCGGTGGAATGCCGGTTTGCTGGAAGACTTTCACGATCCGCACCGCTTCGTCCGCGATGGCTTCGGATGCCTGATCTGTGGAAGCGCCAATATGTGGCGTGCAGACGACGCTACGGGCAAGCGCCGTATCGGAGAACTCCGCTTCGCTGCCGCCAGGTTCGCCTTCGAAAACGTCCAGCCCCGCGCGCAGTTTTCCGGTCGCGAGCGCCTTCTTCAGCGCCGCGGTATCGACGACGTTGCCGCGCGACGTGTTGATCAGGATCGCGCCGGACTTCATTGCGGAGAGAAACGCTTCGTTGATCAGTTGCTTGGTTTCCGGCGTCGCGGCGATGTGAATGCTGACCGCGTCCGAGAACTGCGCAACTTCTTCAGGACTCTTGGCCAAACACACGCCGGCAGCGTAGGCGGCTTCGGCGGTCAGGCTGCGGCTCCAGGCGAGCACTTTCATTTCCAATCCGATGGCGCGCCGTGCGACACAGCGGCCGATGGTGCCGAAGCCGATCAGGCCGAGCGTGCGGCCCTTCAGGCCACGCGCTTTGCCGAACTCGCCCTTCTTCCATTTCCCATTGCGAAGTGAATCGGTCGCATCAACGATGCGCCGGTCCGCAGCGATCAGCAGCCCGATAGCCAGTTCGGCGACGGCGTCGGCGTTCTTGCCCGGACAGTTGGCGACGTAAATGCCGCGCGCGTTCGCCGCCTTCATGTCGATCGTATCGACGCCCGCGCCGGCGCGAATGATCAGCGAGAGGCGCGTCGCGGAATCGATCGTCTTCGCGATGACTTTCTTCGAACGCACGATCAGCACGTCCGCGTCGCCGATGCTGGCGGGCAGATCCTCGGCCTTCACCCCCGCATCCACGCGCACGTCGCCTAGAGCCTTCAATGCCGTCACTGTTTCTTCAGCGACTTTGTCCGCGATGAGAATCTTCATGTCCCCTCCGAGTTAGTGCTGAGTGCGGAGTGCTGAGTGCTGAGTCGCAAGCGCGGCGAGGACTCCAGACTCTAGACTCCAGACTCTAGACTCCAGACTCCAGACTGTCGTTTCACCACATTTTCCACGGTGCCCTCATCGGATACGTCAGCAGCGACTCGGCCTGCGGGTCGTCGATGAAGTGCTCCGTATCCGGATTCCAGCGCAGCTTCCGGCCGAGTTTCAGCGCGATGCCGCCGAGCAGACAGGTGCTGCAGGAGCGGTGCGCGATGTCGATGGGCGTGAGCGTTTCGGCGCGCGACTTCACGCACTGGATGAAGTTCGCTTCGTGGTTGGCGCTTTCGTAAAGGTGAACTTCGCCGGGGCTGAATTTCTCGCGCATCAGCGACGGCGGGTCGCATTCGATGCCGCCGCGCGTAAAGACCGTGCCTTTGGTTCCGACGAACGTCACGCCGTGGCGATTGCGGCCGGTGTCGGTCATCGTGATCGAGAAGCCGTTGGCGTACTTGAAGTGGAGTTCGTACGTCAGCACCGTATCGAACAGGCCTTCGGCCGGGTAAACGCCAGTGCCTTCGATTTCGACCGGCCCGCTGCGTTCCATGCCGATGGCCCACTGAGCGATATCGATGTCGTGTACGCCGTAGCCCGCGACCCAGCCGCTTTTGCTGTAGTCCGAGACGAAGTACCAGCCCGGCAGGCCGCCGGCCGTTCCGACGCGCGCCGGACAGTACGGCGCCCACGGCGCGGGGCCGAGCCACAGGTCGTAGTCGAAATCGGGCGGCACGGGCTGGGGCTGATGAAAGCCGGTCGCGATGCCCGGCGGCGACCCGATCTTGATCTCTTTGATTTCGCCGAGCCGCCCGTTGCGGACGAGTTCGCAGGCGTGGCGCGTGCCGAAACTGGACTTAAGCTGCGTGCCATGCTGGAACACGGTGCCGTAGCGATGAATCGTTTCGCGCAAGTATTGCCCTTCGGAGATCACGTTGGCCAGCGGCTTCTCGCAATAAACATCTTTGCCGGCTTTGGCCGCTGCGTTGGAGATCAGCGTGTGCCAGTGATCAGGGGTGCCGACGAGGACCGCGTCCACGTCTTTGCGGTCGAGCAGTTCGCGGAAATCGCGATGCTGGTTTTCGGGTGGGACTTTGGCGAGGCCCGCGGCGCGCTGGCGGTGTTGAGTATTCGGGTCGGCGAGGGCGAGGATCTGGGTGTCCCTGACGCCCATGAAGTTCTGCATGCCGTTGGTGCCTTTTCCGCCGCAGCCGATGATGCCTAGCGTAATGCGATTGCTCGGTGCGACGGTGCCATCAGCGCCAATGGCGGAGCTGGGGATGAAATAGGGCGCGGCGACGGTGCCGCAGGCCAGGTTGCGCAGGAAGTTGCGCCGACTGGTTCGCATAATCTTCACCTCCCTCCAAAATGATGAATGATGAATGCGGAATGATGAATATGGCTGCGATGGCGCGAGAGGCAACGCCAAAGATCTAATTTCGCATTCACCATTCCTCATTCAGCATTCGGCGAGCGACCGCTGCCCAGCCCGGACAAGCCGGACGTGAGCCGGTGTCCGATCGTCCAAAAGAACAGCCTTCAACACAGAGACGCGGAGGACACAGAGTTCACAGAGTGTTTTTTTATTCTGTTCTTTCCCTGCGCCCTGTGCGTTCTCTGTGCCTCTGTGTTGAAGTCAGTTCCGTTCGTCCACCTCCAGATCTTGCCCAAAGAGCACAAGGTTCAAGTACGAAGGGCCTACTGTCGTTTTCCGTTATACACAGCCGCCTGGTCCCCCAGCGCCGCATCGTCCGCCGCTCCTTTATGTATCCACAGACGGTACTTCAGCACGAGCGGCTTATCTTTCGTGATGGTGTAGCGGGTGCCCTTGGCGGGAAACGTGGGTTGGAGCCACGGCAGGTCGGGATACTTCACCCACTCGCCAGGATAGTCCGGGTTGCTGATGTGCTGGAGGATCCCAATGCCCGAGGCTTCGGTCTGGCCGTCGCGGATGCCGGAGTGCAGGCCCCACGTTCGCTGCGGCTGAACATTAGCATCATTGAACGTGCGAAGCTCTTGGTGCTTTGACGGCGAGAAGCGCAGGTTCAGGCCGCCGTAAGCGTTCTGGCCGCGGCGAGCGACCTGCACGTCGGCGTCGATCGCGGTGAAGCGGAATTCGAAGTCGATCAGGCGGCCTTTGTCGTTGGCATGGAAGGCGCGGATCAAAGCGACTTCGGTCACGATGGGCGTCTTGTCCTCCCAGCGCCATTCGCTTTGGCCTTCGACAAGCGCGAAGTCCGCGGTGGTTTCGGTGCGGACTTTTCCGATCGGCCGCGCGAACACGTTCTGCAGCGCGTGCAGGTCGCCGCGTTTGCCCTGCCAGTCCACTTCGGGCCAGGCCCAATAGATGCCGCGGTGATGCGGATGGTCGGGAACCCAGTCGTTGGTCAGGACTTCGCCCGAAAGACCATACAGCGGATGGATGTAGTCGGCTCGCGCAACGGCGTATTTTTTGTTTCCCGCGGCGATTTTCGGCGCGACGTCTTCGGGGAGTGGAACGATGCCGTGGTTGTAGCGCAGGACCGGCTTGCCGTCGTCGAGGATCGTCCAAGCGTCGGCCGCAGCGTCCTCTTTGATGGTCATTTCCGCATAAGCCACAGATGAACACAGGGCAAAACAGAGAAATCCGAAACTCGAAATTCGAAAGAAACAGAAAAACGGCAAACGGAAAAAAGCAACCGGATGAGCGCGCGCGGACGTTTGCATGTAGAGCCCCTCGCTGAACAAATATTTGAGATTAGCCTACCACGAAAACATCGTTTGTCACGATTGCTGGATTTGTGAACGACGGCTGATAGAACGAAAGCATCCCTGAGATCGAAAGGATCGCGTATGCTCTTTCCTGCCTCCTGCTTCCAGCCTCCTGCCTCCCGCTTTTTCCTCTGCGTCCTCTGCGTCCTCTGCGGTGAGCTTCTCTCGGGTGAACAAATCGGTGTGCGGCCGTATGAACTGGACTGGGCCAATCGCACGGAGGACGAACACCCGGCCTTGGTGAACTTTGAAAACTTGGACGGCTGGAAAGTGGAATGCCGCGAAGCCGAGGCGAAGTTCGAGCGGACGCGCGAGCAGCAGATCTGGGGACAGTATGTGGGGAAGCTCACGTACCGCGGCACGGGAAACAACCCGCAGGTCAAAATTCTGCCGCCGGCGCCGGTGAAGATTTCGGCGGCGTTCGATGCGGTGACGTGCTGGATCTACGGCAACAACTGGGGCTGGACGCACGATCCGGAGACGCCGCAGGTCAGCGTTGCGGCGCTGTTCGACGATTCGGAGGGCAAGGAGTTCAGCATCCCGCTGGCTCACGTGAATTGGACGGAGTGGCATCTGTGCCACCGGCGGTTGACGCCCGAACAGATTGCGCGCGTGAACAAAGGCGCGGCGTTCAAGGGGTTCACAATCACCGGCGGAAAGAATCAGAAAGACCGCGCGCTGTTCTTCGACAACCTCGCAGTGTTCACCGAAAAGTTCGAACCGTTGTCGTTTCAGCCGCGGCCGGAGCGCGGGATTGCGATGTTCCCGGGGCAGAGCGCCGGAGCGAACACGGGGCCGGGGAAGCTGCCGTTTCCGACGCGGCCAGAGACGATCCTGCCGAGCAACTTAATGAAGGACTTCAAGAACGCGATCGAAAAGGACCGCGATGCTTTTCTCTTCAAGTACGACGGCAGCGATGGAAAGCTCGTTTATCGTTTCTGGCCGCGCAGCGGAATGTTGACGGACATCACGGCGCAATGGGTTGGCCACGCTGAGGCCATTGTTCCCTGCGCTGGCGGCGGGATTCGCTTTCAAACGAAGGAAGGCGTGGCGGCGCCGCGCGTTTCGGCTCATCTTGGGACGGAACAAAAAGGAGAGACGGTTGAGTCGCGCTGGCAACTGAAGGCCGGCGAGACGGCAGCGGACGTCACTTACGTCTTTCGCATCTGGGGCAAGTCGCTGGTCGTGGATGTGCTCGCGCCAGGTGGCCTGATTGAGAGCGTGCAGTTCGGCCGCGCGACGGGCCTGCAGAATCCGCGCCTGGTGACGGTGCCGTACTATCTTTATGGCGGAACGCGGCCGGCGATTGTTGTCAGTGGGCAACCCGAGATGCCGCTCTTTCTGGCGGGGCATAGCGATTGGTGTCTTTCCAACGCGTCAACTCTTTGGGCTGCGAACGCGGTTGAAGCCAGCGGCGTAACGTACAACGGCGGGACGCGATACATTCCAAAGACCGACGGCAAGCGCAACGATTGTTTTGAGCGCTTCTTCATTACGGTGTCGCCGCGCTTTGAAGAAGTGCTGCCGAACATTCCCAATCCAGTCTCGCCATGGAAGAAGGTCACCGGCACCAGAGTCTGGCGCGCTCACGGAGCCAGCAATCGCGAGGCGGACGTGAAGCACTGGACCGAGGCGCACCGCTACGGCATGACGGAACTGGTCATTACCGATCACGAAACGATGTGGCGCGACGGCGGGGAGAGCTTCACGTTCCGCACCAAGGCCGCTCCGAAAAAGGGCGGCGACGAAGGCGCGAAAGCCTATTCGCGGACGATGCAGGACAAACTGGGCTTCGTTTATGGCCCGTACAACAACTTCACCGATTTTGCGCCGGTCAATGAATTCTGGAGCACCGATATGGTGTCGCGGAGCTCTGACAATCAACTTCAGCATGCGTGGATGAGATGCTACGCGCCCAAGCCGGCTCGCGCGGTGGAGTACTGCGCGAAGCTCTCGCCAATAAATCAAAGCAAGTTCGGCTTCAGCACGGCGTATTGCGATGTGCACACGGCGGTCACGCCGTGGGAGCGCGTCGATTATGACGCTCGCGTGTCGGGCGCGGGAACGTTCGCGGCGGTGTTCTATTCGTTCGGCGAAATCATGCTGCTGCAGAAAGAGGCGTGGAAAGGGCCGGTTTATTCCGAAGGCAACAACCACTTTGAATACTGCGGGCTGACTGACGGCAATTACGCGCAGGACCAGAATTATCGGATCAGCACGCATCCGTGGCTGGTTGATTTCGATCTGCTGAAGCTGCATGAACTGTGCTGCAACTTCGGCATGGGCAACCCGGACATGTTCTATTGCAGCGATCCGAAAGATCCCGAGATGGATCGCTTTCTCGCCGCGACTGTCGCCTTCGGCCACCCGGGATTCCTGATGTACGAAGGCGGAATGAAGAACGCACTCAAGAGCTACTACATGCTTCAACAACTGCACAGCCGTTACGCGCTTTCGAGCGCGAAGGAGATTCGTTACGCGGACGCCAAAGGAAAATTTTTCGAGACGAGCGCCGCCATTGCGAACGGCGTGTTCGAGCGCTCACAGATCGTGACGCGCTATTCCGACGGAACGATCACGGGCGTGAACGGGCATCCGAGCGAGCGGCTGGTTGTCGAAGCGTTCGGCCGCAAGCTGGATCTGCCGCCGAATGGGTATGCGGGGTGGACGGAAGACGGAAAGATCGACGTGTTCAGCGGCGATAGGGACGGACACCGCTGCGATTTCGCCTTTACTCCGGCGTACATCTACGTCGATGGGCGCGGGGAGTTCACACGTTTTCATCTGAAAGCTGATGCGGACGAGAAAGACTCCGCGCTGGCCGCTTCAAACGGAATCGGTATCTGCCGGATTTTGCCAGATAACTACGAGATTGTTCCGTTCCAGAATGCCGATTGCGGCTTTGCGATTCCGGTCAAAGATGCTGTGGCCCTCGACAAGGACGGAAAGGAACTCGGGCCGGCGACGCTGCGGGTTGCGCGCGGCCTGACGTATGTCCTTCCGGTGCAAGGGGCGTTCAGCTACAAGCTCAGCAAGGGCGATGAGCAGGCTAAATCAGCGCTGAAGTGCGAGCGTGATCATGTGGTGCCCGGCGAGAAGGTGACTATTCGCGGCAAGAAGGATCATGTTCTGGAAGTTCCGCAGACTGCCAAGCCGGGCGCGCGCATCTGGCAGGAGTTCGAGAAGGAGTGGATCGATTTCACGGTCGTGCCGCTGGTCACAGCCGATGTGGGTTTGGATGGCAACACACTGAAGCTTGCATTGAACAGCCATCTGGCCAAAGGTGAGGAGTTCACGCTTTCCGTCGGCAAGCACGAACAGAAACTGTCGCTGAAGCCGGGCAAGATCACGACGGCGACGGTCGATCTCGGCAAACCCGAAACCGAGTCGGACGAAATGCTGAAAATCATGCTCCAAGCGGGCGAGATGAGCCTGCAACTTGAGCGCGCATTGCACACACGCTTGGGGCTGCGGACGCTGGCGAAGCTGCCGGAGCGCTGGCGCGCGGGGATGCGCGTGCGCGGACAGGACGAGCGCTTCGATTTCGGGGAATCGCACGGTTACGTGCGCGCGGGTGCCGGCGCATGTGGCGGCGTCTCGCGCAACGGGCTGACGATGCATCCGCCATATCAGGGCGGGGTGGGGTATAGCTTTGCGCTCTACGATCCGCAGACGCTGCCGAAAGAGCCGGCGGCATTTCGAGCGTATGTCGGGAAGATCGACGGCGGCGATTTGGGCGACGGGATTCTTTACAAAGTTGCGGTCGTGGACGATCGCGGCGAGGAGAAAACTGTTTCCGAGCAGACCGTCACCAAACACGAATGGCTGCCGATCGAAGCGGACCTTTCGCCGTGGGCCGGCAAGCGCGTGAGCATCAAGCTGATTGCGGACGTGGGCGTGAAGGACAATTCAAGCGGCGATTGGGCCTGCTGGGCGGAAATGCGGATTGAAGATGGTCAGAAACGGCTGATCAGGACGTTGGAGGAGAAGAAACAGCAGTAGGCTGTGGCAGTAAGCAGGTGGCAGGAACGGGGAACTGCGCCTTGGGCGCAAACCTAACCCCCCGGCCCCCTTCCCTCGGAGGGAAGGGGGAGATGGGGATACGATAGCTCTCTTCAATTGCTGCCGATGGACAAAAAGCAGTGTGTAGAGTACATTATAAAGCGATGAGTATTGCGCGCTCCACTCACCTGAAGGTTGGCGCACCGGCTGTGGTGATGCTCGCGACGATTGTCAACGTCGCGGTGGGAGATACTGCGTGCGCGGCGGCGCTGTCGGCTCAGCCGTGCCGGCCCGATCTGTCGTGGGCGCTCAAGGGCGGGGCCACGCATGCGGCTCAGTCCACGCGCGTGCTCATGGCGCGCAAAGCGGCGACGCAGATCCGTTCACTGGATGCGGACGCGGTTCCAGCGGCAGCGTGCTCACCCCAGATTGCCATTCTTCCCGAAGTGCCCAGCGCGGCAAGCGCCCAGCTTGCGCCCGCGGCCGATCATCGCACCAGCACCTATCAGCACTCAGCCCCGTAACTTCAATGATGAATGCTGAATGATGAATGCGGAATGGGCGGAAGCGAAACCCGCCGTCCGTGTCATCGTTCATTATTCATCATTCCGAATTCCTCATTCATCATTGAATAAAGGGACTGGGCTATGATCGACGAAATCACTGAGTTTGTTGGAAATGCAATCGGAACGATCTTTCCGTCGCGATCGGCGAGCGTTTTGAAGAAACTCGCGCCGAGGATTGAGTTGGTTAACGCTCTGGAGAAGGACATCGCCAGGCTGACCGATGAGGGGCTGAAGGACAAGACGAAGGCATTCCGCGCGGAGATCGCCAAAATCCGGGCGAAGAATCGCGCGGATGTCGATTTGGACATCGAGCAGTACCTCGACAGCATTTTGCCGGAAGCGTTCGCTCTGGTGCGCGAAGCCGGCAAGCGCGCGCTGGGCATGCGGCACTTCGATGTGCAGTTGATCGGCGGCATGGTATTGCATGGTGCGGCCTCGCCGATTAAATCCAACAGGCAGAACCGCGGCATGATCTCGGAAATGGTGACCGGCGAAGGCAAGACGCTCGTCGCCACGCTGCCGAGCTATCTGAACGCTTTGCCCCGGCGCGAAGACGAGTACGCGTACGTGCATGTCGTGACGACAAACGATTATCTTGCCAAACGTGACGCGGACTGGAACCGCCCGCTCTTCGAACTGCTCGGCATGAGCTGCGCCGCGATCCAGTCGCAGATGGATTCATGGGAACGGCATCCGGTTTATGCATGCGATATTGTTTACGGGACGAACTCGGAGTTCGGTTTCGATTACCTGCGCGACAACATGAAGATGGAAGCCGAGAAGCAGGTGCAGAAGGTCCGGCACTTCGCGATCGTTGACGAAGTGGACTCGATTCTGATCGACGAAGCGCGCACGCCTCTGATCATCTCCGGCGCGCCCGATCAGGAACTCGGCGAGCGCTACCGGCAGGCCGCCGAGGTCGTTGCGGCCATGAATGCTGTGCCCGAAGAAGAGAAGATTCGCGTCGAAGAGCAGCGGTTGCATGGGAACTTCGAAGAGCCCACGGTCGGCCACTACATCGTGGATGAGAAGGACCACACGGTGACGCTGACGGCCGAAGGCATGCACGAATGTGAGCGTTTGCTGAAGGGCAAAGGCATTCTGGCGGAGAACGAAAACGTCTACGCCGGCAAGCATATGGACTGGCCGCACTTCATCGACAACGCGCTGAAGGCCAAAGAGCTCTATAAGAAAGATAAAGAATACGTCGTCGCTCAAGGGCGCGAAGGCAAGCTCGAAGTCCTGATCGTTGACGAGTTCACCGGCCATATGATGTATGGCCGGCGCTGGTCGGACGGGCTGCACCAGGCGGTCGAAGCCAAGGAAATCATGGCGGGCGAGAAGATTCAGCCCGAAGCCGAAACGCACACGCTGGCCACGATCACGATCCAGAATTTCTTCAAGCTGTACAAGAAACTGGCCGGCATGACCGGCACGGCGGTGACCGAATCGCGCGAGTTCGGCCAGATCTACAAACTGGAAGTCTGCAGCATTCCGACCAATCGGCCGATGCGGCGTGTCAATCACCCCGACGTTATCTATGGCACTGAACGCGAGAAGTGGGAGGCGATCTGCCAGGAGATCGAGGACGTGCATGCGTCGGGGCGGCCGATCCTGGTTGGAACGACCTCGGTGGAAAAATCAGAGCTGCTGGCAGGCATGTTGGATCGCCGCGGACTCAAGGGTAAGTTCGAAGTCCTCAACGCCAAACAGCACGCACGCGAGGCGCCCATCGTTGCCAAGGCTGGGCATCTTGGATCCATCACCGTGGCCACCAACATGGCCGGCCGCGGCGTTGACATCATGCTGCGCCGGTTCACGATCAACGACCTGATCGCGCATTGGCAGGACTGCAAGTACGACGGCGCGCCGTTGGCTCCGAAGGACTTCGATACGAATCGCTCCATCGAGGAGATGGAGAAGCACTTGATCGGGTACTGGCTGAAGATTTACGACAAGAAGGTCTTCGACGAGACGCCGGAAGAGAAGCGCTGGGAGGCGCTGGAGAAAGTCTGGCGCACGAAGGGCCGCAACGAATCGCTGCGCCTGGCCGAAAGCGTCAAGGAACTGGGCGGGCTGCATATTGTCGGCAGTGAACGCCACGAGGCGCGGCGCATCGACAACCAGTTGCGCGGGCGAGCCGGGCGGCAAGGCGATCCGGGCAGTTCGCGCTTCTTCCTGTGCCTGGACGACGATTTGATGCGCATTTTCGCGCGCGACTGGGTGCGAAACTTTCTGCGCTACAGCGGCATGAAAGACGGCATCCCGCTCGAATCCCGAATGGTCAGCCGTTCCATCGAGAAGGCGCAGCGGCGCGTCGAAGAGCACCATTTCGGCACGCGCAAACGGCTGCTCGAATACGATCAGGTGATGAACGAGCAGCGCAAGCTGATCTACAGCCTGCGCCAGAGCGTGCTCGAATCCAAGGGCCTGAAGGAGACGATGCTCGGCTGGATTGAAGACGTGATCGCGCTGAACGTGCAGCGCGAGTGCGTCGAGGAGCCCGCTCCGCCCGAAGCCATCCGCAATCTGGTGAACTGGGCCAAGCGCAAGTTCCTCGTCGAAATCGTGCCGCAGGAATTGACGAACAAGACGTCCGAGGAGATCGAGGATCTGATGATCGATCGCGTGCAACAGTCGTACGACGCGACCGAAAAGACGCTGGGCAACCGCGATCTGCTGCGGGAGATCGGGGCGTTCTCGTACACGCCGGCCGAACTGGACCTGCAGGACGGCGACCAGATGGAGCAGATCGAAAAGAAGATCGAGGCCAAGCTGAAGCTGCCGCCGAACCACACGTTCAAGGCTCGCGGATCGGTGGATGCCGAAGGCAAGTTGACCGAGATCAGTGGCATCGTGGCTGAGAAATTGCCGACGGTCCGCATGCGCATTCGCGAGCGCAAGGTGTTGCTCAACCTGATCGACAAGAAGTGGATGAATCATCTGCACGACATGGACACGCTGCGCGAAGGCATTTATCTGCGCGGCTTCGCTCAAAAAGACCCGAAGCTGGAATACAAACGCGAAGGCTTCGCGCTCTTTGAAGAAATGTTCAACCAGATGAAAGAGCAAGCGTCCGACCTGATCTTGAAGATGCCGGCCAAGGAAGACGAACTGGAAAGCACGGAAGTGGCCAGCATCTGGAACGAGGACCAGGCGCAGACGATTCACGAGGAAGCGGGGAGCGCGTTTGCGGCAAAGCCTCAGGCGGCCGCGGAAACGAGTGGCACATCCGCGATGGCCGCTCAAAGCGAACATGGCGGCACGCAGCTCAAGCCTGTCGAGACGATTCGCAAAGACCAGAACAAGCGCGTGCCCGCTCCCAACGAGCCGTGCCCGTGCGGTTCCGGCCGCAAGTACAAGAAGTGCCATCCGGGGATGGGCGTGGACGAGATCGAAGCGATGATGCGCGCTCGCGGCAGGCCGTTCCCGGCGCCTAAAGACAAGCCGACGGTTCGCCCGAAGGAGCACAAGGGCGAGGTGAAGATGGGCGGGTGAGGCGGCTTGAGGCTTGAGACTTGAGGCTTGAGTGTGAGGTCGGAAGCGGAGCAGTAGAGCCGTGTTGCCTGAAGGGGTGACACGGCTCTTTTCTTTTTGGGAACGGATTGCACGACTTCAACACAGAGGCGCAGAGGACACGGAGGTCACAGAGAAGAGCTTTGGGTCTTGATCTGGGGTTTGGAGCGCACTCGAAGCTGCCTTCGGTCGGTGGCGGTGCTCCAGTAGAGGGCGCAGGAGAGGACGGCGGCGAGCCAGAATTCGGCGAGGGTGAGAATGCCCCAATACGAACCGGAGCGGCGGCGGGACCAGATGTGCATGTTGCCGAGGGCGTCGCCGAAGATGAGTTTGTCAGTGCCGGCGTAGAGGGCGCTGGTGGCTTTCGTTTGCGCCGGGAACGCGAGGGGTTTGCCGGTCTTGAGATCCCAGATGCGGGCTGAACCTGGGGTGAAGGTGACGACTTCGCGCGCGTCGGGAGAGAAGGAGCCGAACCCTCCCTCAAAAAGCATTTCACCTAGTTGATGCGTAAGATCATAGACGTACGTGCGCGACATATCTGTGCCAGAGACGGCGCCCCAGCGACTGTCCGGTGAGAACTCGACAATGCCCATGCTCGCGGGACTGAATGCCGCCACTTCGCCACGCTTGTCTAGATCAATGACTGACAATCGCGAACCATGTTCAGCCGCCACAAGGCGACCTTGGGGCGAAAAGTGGATGGAATCTGCCCAGTACGCAAACACGCGTTTTCCCGTCACGGTGTCAAGGAAAGCGGTGCGCGAACTCCTGATCGAGCGAACGGCAATACGAGTGCCGTTGGCCGACCATTCCACCGGAGTGCCCGGTTCGGAGAGCTTGATGCGTTCGCCGGTTTCGATGTTCTCAATGGTGTCGTAAAGGATGCCTGGCGCATCCGCATCTTCATCCACGGACGGTGGGAGCACAATTCGCTTACCGTCTGGCGAGAGCCGCGAAACGAGAACGCCGGTATACTTGCGGGTTTCGATTTTGCGGCCGGTCTGCGCGTCCCAGACGTTGAGTGGGATCTTCCAGGGGGCTATTTGACCACTAGGTGTGAGTCTGAAGGCGTATCCCATCTGAGGCGTATAGACGCGCAAACCGTCGGCAGTGAAGGCCAGTTTTTCAAGGCTGTCCAGATCCTCCAGTTTCGCCAATTCACGCCCGCTCAGCGTTTCGCTGATGACGGCGGTTGTGTCGGACGTGTAGGTGAGAATGCGCTGGCCGTCTTGCGAGCGGGCGGCGAAACCGGAGATGGTGCGTTCGAGTGCCCAAGGTTCCCATCGCCACCACAGGCCGCCGAGGGCTCCGACAAGGAGAACGACGATGAGCAGGGTGCGGAGCGAGAATTGGGATTTTCTCATGAAGTAAAGCGCAAGAGCCATGAGCGGGACGGCGTACCAGACTTTGACGACGGCTTTGGCGAGGTTCAACCAAAGGAGGAGCGCGGGCGAAAGAGATTGAGACGGGATTTGGCCGACGAGGCGCTCGAGTTCCGGCACGGCGAAGAAGCCGAGAAGCATCATCGCGGCTGCGCAAAGGAGCAGCGGGCGGAGGAAGCGGCGGGTGTCGATGGCCATAGCTGTAGGATACAACGAGCGACGGGGCGAAAAAAATCGCGAAAAATGAAGCAACCTTTCGAAGGGCAGAGCGTTCTATATAAGGAGGATGTTTGGGGGTGGCGGCTGCGCCGGGAATGCACATGTGCACTCTTGGACAGAAGAACGGCAGGGTTCGGGGTCCAGGGGTCGGGGTTCAGGGTTGGCAAGCGAGAGTTGTGACGCACTTGTGCAGTTCTGGACAAAAGAAGGGCAGGGTTCAGGGCGGACAATTTAGCAAAATGTCCTACGATGCGAAAAGTTGTAACGCGGCATGAAGCGTGATAGGTTGTAGTAGCGTAATCCTCCTGGATTGCGACCGATGCGCTGGGTGCGCGACGCAATCCGGGAGGATTGCGCCACAAAGAGGGGGCGCGACGATGACCAGTATGGCGGTGGCCTCCACGGACTGTTTTTGGGCGCGGGAGAAACTGCGCGGGTTTGCGGCGCGGGCGTTGGCGCGGCTGCGGACGCAGATCGCCATCGATGCGACATTCGTGGTGTTCGCGGCATCGCTTTGCCTGCTGGTTATTGCGATTTTCCTGGACCGCCTGCTGTCGCTATCACGCGTCGGGATCAACATCTGGATTATCTGGGGCGGGATTTCGGCGTTGGGGATTCCATACATTCTCTGGCGAACGTATACGCCGCGTCTGCATCAGGCTTTGGCGGCGGTGCTGGCCGACGATCGTATGGGCCTCAACGCGCGGCTCTGCACGGCGCTGAGCCTGGACCTGGAAGACCCGGCGGTCGCGCCATTCAGCGAGCCATTTTTCGCGGAGGCGCTGGAGAAGCTGCAACGGCTGGATGTCGAGCGCGCGTTTCCAATTCGTGTGCCGCGCTTCTGGGCGTTGCTGCTGATTCCGGCGTTCACCGCGTTTGGTCTGCACCACTTCATGGAGTATCAGGATCAGCTTGGCCTGGAAGCCCGGCGCGAGCAGCGTCGCAAAGCCGAGGAGGTTCGGCAGAAAGCGGCGTCGGCTCTGGAAGGCAAGCTGGAGGACATGAAGAAGAAGATCGAGGACCGCCCCGATCAGGCCGGCGGGAACTTCAAAGTCAACCAGCTCATGAAGCAAGCCGACCAGATCGTGAAAGACTTGAAGGAAGGCAACCGCGACGCGAATGAGGCGCTGCTGGCGCTGGGGCAGCTCAAGCGCGAGATCGAGCAAGAGAAGGACAAGATCGCCGAAGGCAAAGAGTTCATGGATCGCATGAAGAAGCTCCAGGACAAGAACCTGAATTTGGACGATGGCGATCTGACAAAGGCTGTTTCGGAAGCGCTGAAGATGGGCGATCCCGGCGCGGCGGCGCGGCAACTGCGCAAGATGGCCAACGAACTGCGCAAAGACATCCTCGACAATCCGAACAAGACCGACGCGCAGAAGCAGGCGGAGCTTGAAAAGCTGAAGAAGGAAGTCGAGAAACTCGCCGGCGCGCTGGCCGAAGACGAAGCGTTGCGCCAGAACCTGCGCGAGCTTTCTGAAAAAGTGATGGGCGCGGCGGAGTTCGAAAAGCTGAGGGAGGAACTGAAGAAGCAGGCAGAAAAGGAAGGCAAGGGCGCCGACAAGAAGATGGACGAGATCGGCAAGCAAATCGAGAAAGTGGCCGAGGAGCTGGAGCGCCTGGAAGAAGACGACGACGTGGCTTTGAACGAAAACGAAAAGAACGAGATGGATCAGCTCGACAACATGGAGGACGGCGTGGATGACGCCATGGACGGGCTGGCTCAAAACGAACCCGGAGGTGGGTGACCCAACGGCGGCCAGGGGCAAGCCGGGTGCTCGCCCAACGGACAGCAAGGCGGACAGCAGGGCGGAAAACAAGCTGGCAAGCGTGCGATGAAGGGCAAGCAGGGCAAGAAGCTCGCGCAAGGCGGCCAGCAAGGCGGGGCGAAACGAAATCAAGGCGGGCAAGACAACCAGGACGGCGACAAGGGACAAAAGCAGGGTAAGCCGGGCAACGGCCTTGGCGGCGGGCCAGGAATGGGCGCGCGGCCGTATCGCGACATCGCCGATCCGGGCTTCAAAGGCGAACACTTGAAGGGAGACATGCAGAACGGGGCGATCACGAGCTTGTCGCATTTCCGCGGACAGGGTGCGAAGAGCGACGCGCCGGCGGAGTTCGTCAAGTATCTGGACTCTGTGGAAAAGGACCCGGCCAGTTCGCTGGAGCTCGAACGCGTCCCGCGTGACGCTCGCGACGTGGTGCAAGACTATTTCTTGAACGTGAAGAAGGGCGCGGGAATTCAGCCGCCGCCGCCCGTTGCGCCGCCGCAAGCTCCGCAGCCGAAGGCTGAGCCCGCACCGAAGGCGCCGGCGGGGCCGGCGAAAGAGGCGTTGAAAGAATAGAAGGGGAGAAAAGGAGAAGGGGAGACGGGGAGACGGGGGAAACAGCGAAGCAAACAGACTGCTTCGTGCCTACTGGTTACTTTCTCTATCAGCCGCGAAGATCCAGCCCTTATGCCAGAAGTAGCCGACGAGCGAGCAACCGGTCAGGAGCATGAAGAGGAGCAAGCCGACGTAGCCGTAGGGAGATTTGAGTTCTGGCATATTCCACGGTGAGGCATTGGTATCGAAGTTCATGCCGTAGAGGCCCGCCAAGAATGTGAGCGGAATGAAGATGGTCGAGATGATCGTCAGGACTTTCATGATTTCGTTGGTGCGGTTGGCGATCGCGGACAGGTAAACGTCGTGCAGTCCTGACGTGATTTCGCGGTAGGTTTCGACGATGTCCATGACTTGCACCGCATGGTCGTAACAGTCGCGCAGGAAAATGCGGACCTCCTGTGGGATCAGCGGGCTGTCGTCGCGGATGAGCTGGTTCACCGTGTCGCGCTGCGGGAAGATCACGCGCCGCAGGTCGAGCAGTTCGCGCTTGGCGGTGTGAAGCTGCATGAACGTCCTGGGCGAAGGATTGGTGACGGTCTGCATTTCGAGTTCTTCGAGGAATTCGCCGTAGCGTTCGAGCACCGGGAAATAGTGATCGACGATCGTGTCGAGAATGGAATACGCGAGATAGGCCGCTCCGCTGCGGCGATGCATCCCGCCGCTGCGCCGCACGCGCTGCCGGACGGGGTCAAGGCAATCCGGTTCGTCGTGGAGCGTGAGGACGTAGTTCTTGCCGAGGATGATGCTGAGTTGCGCGGCCTCCATGTCGTCGGCGGCTTTAAGCATAACCATGCGCGCGAGAATGAAGTGGTAGTGATCGTACAGGTCGGCTTTCGGACGCTGCGGGCTGTGCGCGATGTCTTCGAGCGTGAGCGGATGGATGTCAAAGAGCGCGGCGAGTTCGCGAAGCGTTTTCTCATCGCAGGGGCCGGCAACGTCGATCCACGTCACGCCGGGCTTGCAGAGAAACGGCGGGATGTCCGCCGGTGCGCTAAGAGTGCGCTCCTCGCAGCGGTCGAGCGCGTACGAGATCACGTTGATCGCGGGCGGCTTGGCGACGGGCTTGAGGTCCAGCGTGCCGGGCGACGCGCCGGGCACAATCGGTGACTTGTCGCGATGCAGGTGTTTGAGGCGAATGTGCTTGGCCATAGCTGGCGTCCCGTTGTAGCGCAAGCCTCTCAGCTTAACACGCAATCCCGGAGGATTGCGCTACAGCGCCGGCGGCTTTTCGATCGTCTCGTCGGGCAGGCGTTTGATCACGGCGCCGAGCGACCGCAGTTTTTGCTCGAAGCTCTCGTAGCCGCGGTCGATGTGATAGATGCGGTGCAGGTGCGTCTCGCCTTCGGCGGCCAGACCCGCGAGCGTCAGCGCGGCGCCGGCGCGCAGGTCGCTGGCCATCACCGGCGCGCCCTGGAGCTTGTCCACGCCGATGACGACGCAGGTGTTGTTGATCTTTTGGATGCGCGCGCCCATGCGCTTGAGTTCGGCCACATGATTCAGCCGGTCGGGATAGATGCCGTCGGTCAGCACGCTCGCGCCTTTGCCCAGAGCCATCAGCGCCATCAGCGGCGCTTGAAGGTCCGTCGGAAAGCCGGGGTAGGGCAGGGTGGAAAGTTCCAGTTCGGTCGGCCGACCCGTCATGCCAAGTGCCACGACTTTGCAGTTCCGTGTGAACGCGATGCCGGCTTCGTGGAACTTATCGAAAACCGATTCGAGATGGGTGGGCTCGATGTTGTTCACGACCACTTCGCCTTGCGTGATCGCGCCGGCCATCAGCAGCGTGGCGGCTTCAATCCGGTCGGGTATGACGCGGTGCTCGCAGCCTTCCAGCCGCCGCACGCCTTTGATGTGGATGCGATGGCTGCCCGCGCCTTCGATGCTCGCGCCCATTTCGTTCAGGAAATTCGCGAGGTCCACGACTTCCGGTTCGCACGCGGCGTGTTCGATGACGGTCTGGCCTTCGGCGAGCACCGCGGCCATCATCACATTGCCGGTGCCGGTCACCGAGGAGCCGGTCGGCCCGCCGAGATAAATGTTCGCGCCGCGCAGCTTCTTGGCTTGAGCGATGACATAGCCGTGCTCGATCTTGATGTCGGCGCCCAGCGCGCGCAGGCCCTTCAGGTGCAAATCGACGGGCCGGTCGCCAAACGCGCAGCCGCCAGGCAGCGAAACTTTCGCATAGCCGCGCTTGGCCAGCAGCGGGCCGAGCACGCAGAAGCTCGCGCGCATCATGCTGACCAGTTCGTACGGCGCAATGCTGCAATCTTCGCTGACCACGCGGGTATTGATGCGGCCGGCGGTGTCGCGTTCGACGCTGACGCCCAGCTTCTTCAAAATGTTGGCGAGCGTGTCCACGTCGCGCAGGCGCGGCACGTTGGTGATCGCGCACGGCCCTTCGGCCAGAATGGTCGCGGCGAGAATCGGCAGCGAAGAATTTTTCGATCCGCTGGCGCTGACTTCGCCCTTCAAGCGGTGCCCGCCTTCAATTACGAATTTTTCCACGGCATTTCCCCCGGCAGCATGAGACAGCGTACTCATGGTATCGTCGGAAGAGTCGCGTGAGTTAAGGGGGAAACGCGCCGCGGACCGGAACGCCGCAAAAAGGCGGAGTCTGAGAGCCTGCGCAGCGACAGACTCTCAGACTCCTTTATTTTTCAACGAGCTGTTAATTTTACTTCGCAGCCTTCTCGGCCCGAATCGCCGCCATCTGCTTCTGGTTCGGCGCCTTGTTGATGCGGCCGCTCTTGATGCACTTGCTGCACACCCAGACGCGATGCACGTGGCCATTGGCCTCGACGATCTTCAGGTGCTGCAAGTTGGGCTTGAACCAGCGGCCCGTCTTGCCTGTCACCTTCACGCCGATACCGCCCTTCCATTTGGCGACACCGCGATGCACATACTTGTTCCCCGTCGCGGGCGCTTTATCACAGTAATTGCAACGACCTGGCATGGCACTTACTCCTCTTTTAATGCGAGCCTAGAGTCTGGAGTCTTGGGCCTGGAGTCTACAGCAACGCCAGACGCGACTTCAGCCTCAAAGACTCCAGACTCCGGACTCCAGACTCCAGACTGGAATTTACGCTTCCGCTTCCTTTACCTGCTTCGTCTTCGCCGCCGCAATGATCGGCCCTGCGATGCTCGATGGCACGAAATCGTAGTGCGAGAACTCCAGCGTATAGAAACCTTCGCCGCCGGTGATCGCCTTTAACTCGGCCGAATAATTCAAAACTTCGGACATCGGCACTTGAGCCTTCACGACCTGCATGTCGCCGAGCTGGTCCATGCCCGAGATGCGCCCGCGGTGGCCGCTCAAATGACCCGTGATGTCGCCCATGAACTTTCCCGGCACCACTACTTCCAGATTCACGATCGGCTCGATCAGCGCCGGCTTGGCCTGCTCAAAGGCCTGCTTGAAGCACTCCCGCGCCGCGATTTGGAACGCGATGTCCTTCGAATCCACTTCGTGATGCTTGCCGTCGTTCAGCCGCACCTTCACGTCCACGACCGGAATGCCCGGCCAGACGCCTTCGGCCATCTTGTTCACAACGCCTTTTTCGCAGGACGGAATGTACTGCCGCGGAATCACGCCGCCAACGATCTCATCGATGAACTCAAAGCCATGCCCGATGTTCGGCTCGACCTTGATCTGGCACTTGCCGTACTGCCCCGCGCCGCCGCTTTGCTTCTTATGCGCGTAGGCGACTTCCGCCGTGCCCGTGATCGTCGAACGATACGGAATCTTCGGCGGCTTGGTCAGCACTTCGATCTGCTGTTTGCGCAGCCGGTTGAGCATCAGTTCCAAATGCGTCAGGCCCATCCCGCGAATGACCAGCTCGTGCGTCTGCGGATCGACTTCCATCAGGAAGCTCGGGTCGCCTTCCGCCAAAATCTTCAGTCGCTGAGCCACCTTCGCTTCGTCGTTGCGGTTCTTGGCCTCCACGGCCAAAGCCTGCATGGGCAGCGGAATCGGAATCGGCGCGATGTACCAGCCGCTTTCGTCCGTGCTCAGCGTGTCGTTGAAGTTCAGATTTTCGTTCTTGGCCACCGCGATGATTTCACCGCAAACCACCCCGTCGGTCTCATGCGTTTCTTTTCCCTGAACCTCCAGGAAATGCGCGAAACGGTCCGGCCGCGCCGCTGCGGAACTCTTGGCCGTGCCGCCGGCCGGCAGAGCGCCCGAGAACACGCGCAGATACGCCAGCTTGCCGATGAACGGATCGCGCTTGCTCTTGAAGACCAGCGCGTACAGCGGACCGTCCACGGTCGGCGTCATCACTTTTTCTTCGAAGCCCACGGGCTTGACCGCGGGTTCCGCTTCCGGCTCGGCATCCTTTGCGGCTGGCTTCTCGTGGACCTTCTTGCGCAAGCGGTAGGTGATCTGCAGCGGCGACGGCCCTTGATCGGCGATCACTTGAGCCAGCTCTTTGACGCCCAAATCCTTTTCTGCGGAGACGCAAACAACGGGAACAATCGAGCCGCTCAGCAATCCCTTCGTCAGGCAGCGAGCGATCTCTTCCGGCGCAATCTTCTCGTCGGACAGATAGCGTTCCATCACCGCGTCATCGGCGGCGACCGCCGTTTCCGTCAGGCTCGCCTTGGCGTCCTTGGCCTCTTCCTGAAGGTCGGCTGGAGCGGCGCTGATATCGCTCAACAGATTCACGACCCCCTTGAAATTCACACCGGCGTCGATGGGAATGAAGACCGGTGTCACCGCCGCGCCGAACACTTCCTTGAGCTGCGCGACGGTCGCATCGAACTTGGCGCGCTCGTGATCCATGCGCGTGACAACAAACATACGCGGCTTTTCCATCGCCTGAGCCATATCCCAGACTTTGCGCGTCATCACTTCCACGCCATTGGCCGCATTGACCGCGATCAGCACCAGGTCGGCGGCGGCCATGCCCTGTTCGGCGCCGGCCGAAAAATCGGGCAGACCCGGACAATCCAACCAGTTGATGCGCTTGCCGGCGAAATCAAAATGCGTGACCGCAGTTTCAATGGAATGACCTTTTTCGCGTTCATCAACATCAAAATCGCTGACGGTATTCTTTTCGGTAATTGTGCCTTTCTTCTTAATGGCCCCGGCGGCAAACAGAGCCGCTTCAGTCAACGTCGTCTTCCCGGTGCCGTTATGTCCCACCAATGCCACGTTGCGGATATTTTCTGTTGCGGGCTTTGCCATTTACAGAATCTCCCTTTGTGCTAGGGGGTGCCGCGGACCAAGGCTGTCTCCGGTCCGTGCTCGATCCTCGCTGGCGCCGCGCACGATCTTTCCCGGCGCACAGCAAACAAAAATGCGAGACCCAGCCGGGCCTCGCATGACGCGAGCCAAGGGCAAAAAGAGCGTCCCCCCCGGGCCGTTCTTGCCGCCCAAAAGCTCGGTTGGCCGATTACAGGCCACCCGGCTGAACTTATAGCATCGGCTAACAGAAAATTCAAAATGCAATTCCGGGTATTTGCCCATTTGCAGGCAGCCGCGCTCATCTCTGTGGCGAGTTTCTTCGGTCACTGAATCCAAAATCACTTCAGCCCCAGCTTCCTGCAGTTCTTGTAACTGATCGCCAAGCTTTCGAAGGGGTCGCGCTGACAGGTGTCTTGTTCGACGATATACCAGCGCACGCCGGATTTCTTCGCGGCCTTGAGGATCTTCTCCCAGTTCAGGTTGCCTTCGCCAATCTCGGCCATGAGTTGCTGCGGGTGCCATTCGCCCGGCTTCGTCTTGACGCACATATCTTTTAGATGAAGCAGCGGAATGCGCCCCTTCAGGTCGCGCACCCACTGCGCCGGGTCGCCGCCGCCGTGCGTGATCCAGTACGTGTCGATCTCCGCGGTGAAGTACTTCGGGTCGCTCTCGGCGTAGAGGATTTCCAAGCCCGTGCGATCGCCGAACTTTTCGAGCTCAAAGCTGTGGTTGTGGTAGCCCCAGGTCAGGCCGCCTTTCTTGAGTTTCTTTGCGACCGCTGACGCGTCCTTCGCAAATTTCTTCCAGCCGTCGGGCGAGCGATACTGCTGCGGCATTGAGCCCACCGCCGTGTACTCGCAGCCGAGAATCTTGTGCTCCGCCAGCAGCGCCTCAGTCTTGTCGCGCATTTCCTCAAAGCTCTTGTGTGTGGCGCAAACAGTCAGGCCGTTGTCGTCGCAAAGTTTGCGGAGCTCCTTCGGATCGATCGGCCCGAGCGCAGAAAGCTGCACGGCCTGGTAGCCGATCTTGCGCACTTTCTTAAGCGTCTCTGCGATGTCCGCCGGCGTCTTCGTAAAATCGCGCAACGTATAAAGCTGAGCCGCCAGTTGAGTCTTCGCCATGATCAATTCCTTTCGCAGCCACAATCCCCTTAACCCTGAACCCCGACTCCTGAACCCTGTCCGTTCGACCCAAACAAAAAGCGGGACTTTGCATCCCGCTGTTAGCTGCTTTTGGAAGATGTAACGCTTAAGCCTTGGGGCGAACCTTCGTAGCCTTCGGGCCCTTCGTGTCTTGCACAGACTCGTATTCGACCACTTGGCCTTCTTTCAGCGTGCGAAAACCGTCCGCCTGGATCTCGCTGTGATGCACGAACAGGTCCTTACCGCCCTCATCGGGGGTGATGAACCCGAAGCCCTTCTGATCGTTGAACCACTTGACCTTGCCCGACGCCATACCCATATCTCCTTACGACTGCGGCTTAGCCCTGCGAACTAACCGTCCCCATTGGCCGATTTATGTAACAGGAGCCAATCCCTCAACATATCGTTTTAAGCATATTTGTGGAGTGCATTTCGACCGATTTTTAGAAAATATTCCAAAAAACATTGAAGGTTTGCGCCAGCGCCCACGATACCGTGCCGAGAACCGCCAACACCCCGGCACAACCGGCCGTTCTGCGAGGCTTCTTGCGCGGAATTCGCGGCGGGCGGATGGAGGAGCGATGCTGGTCGAGTGTCGCGTTTAGCGGCTCTTCCTTCCGCAGTACGCGATCTATGTCGTCCATAAGTTCCTGCGCGGTCTGGTAGCGGTCTGCAGGCGCCTTTGCCATCAGCTTGGTCACGACCTGAACTACACCCAGCGAAAGGTCCGGATTCAGGTCCGCCGGATTCTCAAGCTGTACTTCGAGATGCAACCGCATGATTTCAAGCGCGCTCGGCGCTTCGAACGGCGTGTGGCCGGTCAGCATGTGGTAAAGCGTTCCGCCCAGCGCATACAGATCGGCCCGGTGATCGATATCCTTGTCGGCGCGCACTTGCTCCGGAGAGATGTAATACGGCGTCCCGATGACCGCACCCGTCTGCGTGAGACTTTCCTCATCGAGAAACGACTTTGCCGTTCCAAAATCGCTGATCTTTGCGATGCCCTCGCGGCTAAAGAGGATGTTCTCCGGCTTGATGTCCCGGTGCACGATTCCCTTGCTGTGCGCGTGGAGAAGCCCCGCGGCAATATCGCGGCAGATGCGCAGACATTCGTCTTCGGGCAATTTGCCGCCCGCGTTCAGCAATCGAGTGCGCAGGGTGTCGCCCTCGACAAACTCCATCACCATGAACTGGATGCCGCGGCTGACCCCCGCGTTGTGGCAGGCGACGATATTCGGATGCGAAAGCGACCCCGCCAGTTTGGCTTCGCGCTCGAAGCGTTCGGTGAATAGCGCGTTTGCCGCCAGGTTCCTGCGCAGAACTTTCAACGCAACGACCCGGTTGGCGAGCGTCTCCTGAGCCTTGTAGACAGAACCCATTCCACCTTCGCCGAGTTTGGACAGGAGCTTGTATTCGCCGAAATATTCCATCGGCAGAATCTTGTTGGCGTCCGCCGTGCGGCGTTTGCGCTGCTCAGATAAAACCTTCTTCACCTGTTCGACGTTGAGCAGGTTCATCATGATCAGCACTTCGCCGACCCGTGTCTTCCCGCCGCCCGCATGAAGCCCGCGCTGCTTGTCCAGGGCCATATCAAGCTGGCCCTTTGTGATTAGCCCCAGTTCGATGGCCAGTTCGCCGAATCGATGCTGCTGGCTTTGAAGTCCCGTCGGTGTGTGCATGCCTGTGCGTCGATTCCTTGGTATCTGGTCATTGTATCCAAAGATCGCCTGTGTCAAAATCGCATGACGAAACGTACAAGGAGGGATCGACCATTGTCGCAGCCAACTTTGCCGTCCTCAAGGGAGATCGCACGGCTTCAAACTCGACTGACGCAGGCCTGGCACGGCGGCGAAAATGCTGAGGCGCAAAATAGCGCCCTTCTGTCGCTGATCGAACGCCAGCACCGCAGCAACTTCGACTTGTGGCACGAAGAAGACAAAGCTCGCGCTCCCGATGCCACCGACGCGCAAGTCGCGACGGTCAAGCGAGCCATCGACAAGATTAATCAGCAGCGCAACGATCAGATCGAGAAAATTGATGATTTCCTGCTCGAACAGCTCAAAGAGGTGAAACCGGCGCCCAGCGCGCCCTGGAACAGCGAAACTCCCGGCGGCATCATCGACCGCCTCTCGATTATCAGCCTGAAGATTTATCACATGCAGGAACAGGTCGATCGCCCCGACGCCTCTGCGCAACACCGCCAGAACGCCCAGCAACGCCTGAGCATTCTTCTTGCGCAACAAAATGATCTGACCACTGCGCTCGGTCTGTTGCTCGAAGATTTGCGCGGCGGCCGCAAGCAGATGAAGGTCTACCGTCAGTTCAAGATGTATAATGATCCGAACTACAACCCTGCGATTTATGGGGTGAAGAAGTAGTCGGGTCGTCTGGTGTCTGGTATTCTCGTGTCTGGTGTGCGGTAGTTTGGTCGTTTCCGCTAGCGAATGACCAATGACTAACGACCAATGACCAACGGAGTTTCCATGCGTTTATCCAAGACCTGTGCTTTTGCATTCGCTGTGCTGGCGGCGGTTTCTGTCGTGGCTGGGGAAGGGGATGGCGAGCGCGCGATCGTGCCGCCGTTCAAGCCCTGGAAAGAAGTGCAAAGCCCGGAGCTCAAAGCGTTCAACGCCCCGGTTGCCGAACGTTTCGAACTGCCCAACGGCATGATCCTGTTCTTGCTCGAAGATCATGAACTTCCGCTGATCGAACTGTCGATGACCACGCGCTTCGGCGACATTCATGAACCCGCTGGACAGAACGGTATCGGCGACGCCGTCGCGACCGTGATGCGCAGCGGCGGAAGCGAAAAATATCCCGGCGATAAGCTCGACCAGATCCTCGAAGACATGGCCGCCGAGATGCGAGTCGGCGTCAGCACCGATTCGGGTTCGGCCAGCCTCTCATGCCTGCGCGAAGACTTCGACAAAGGCCTCGGCATCTTCATCGACGTGCTGCGGCGCCCGCTCTTCCCCGAAGACAAGATCGATCTGTATCTCTCGCAGGCTCGCACCGCGATCAGCAAGCGCAACGACTCGCCGCATTCCATCTCCGGCCGCGAATTCCGCCGCGCTCTGTACGGCGAGAAAAGCCCGTACGCCAAAGTCACCGAATATGCGGATTTGAATCGTATCAATCGCGAATCGATGCAGCAGTACCACAAGGACTTCTTCCATCCGAACATGTTCATCATGGGGATTGTCGGCGACTTCAAGAAAGCCGAAATGCTTGATAAGATCAAACAAGCCTTTGCCGACTGGCCCGCGGAAAAGGTCGCGCTTCCGCAAGTCGAACAAATCTCCACGAACCACAAGAAGAAGATTCTGTTCGTGGAACGCCCGCGGCTGAATCAGACGACGTTCGTCATGGGCCACACGCTCGATCTGCTCAGGAACAGCAAAGATTATCCCGCGATCCAGGTGCTCAACGAGGTGCTTTCCGGTGGCATGTCCGCGCGCATGTTCACTGAGGTCCGGACGAAGAAAGGCCTGGCGTATTCCGTGTGGGGTTACGCCGGAATCCAGTACGACCGGCCCGGCACGTTTTATTGCATGGCGCTGACGCGCAACGAACAGACCCTCGATGCCATCGACGCCGTCCGCCTGGAAGTCGAGCGCATGCGCGAATCCGGCATCACTGAAAACGAACTCCAGGAGGCGCGCGAGCATATTCTCAACTCGTTCGTCTTCAACTTCGATTCGCCCTCCAAAATCATCGGCCGGCAGATCACGTATGAGTTCTACAAATACCCGATGAACTTCGCCGAGACGCTTCTCGAAGCGATCAAGAAGGTCAGCGTCGAAGATGTCAATA
Organism: Planctomycetota bacterium; assembly: GCA_036504595.1. Lineage (GTDB taxonomy): Bacteria > Planctomycetota > SZUA-567 > H5-PLA8 > H5-PLA8 > DASXUX01. The sequence continues at coordinate 98,428 of DASXUX010000047.1, forward strand.
AGGCCGCCAAGAAGTATCTCGACCCCGAAAAGTTCGTGCTGCTCGGCGTCGGCACAACCGCGGGAATGGACGAAGCCAAATCGATGCGCGGCCTGAAAGACGTGCAGATGGTGGACGTGACGATTCCCATCCCGCGCACCGAGCCGATGGTCATCGATCCCAAGCGCGAACAGGACGGCAAGCGCATCCTGGCCGAATGCCTGAAGGCCGCCGGTGGCGTCGAAGCCTTCCGCAAAGTCCACAGCGTGCGCGCCGACGTGGTGCTCGATCACAAAGGCTACAAACTGAAGGCATGCCTGCGCAGCTCGTCGCTCGATTGCGTTCGTGTGGATGTGGCTGGACCCTTTGGCGCGATCACACAGGTGATGACGAAAGATTCCGCATGGAAGGCCTCCGGCAATTCAGTCAGCGATCTCAAGCCCGCCGAGGCGCGCAAAAACCTGCGCACGCTGCTGCATTCCGATCTGGGCCTGATGCGCGTGCTCGCCGCCGGCCAGGAAGGCTACAACGTTCAAGTGCTCGAACCCACTCGCGACGGCGACCGGCAACTGGTCGGTGTGGAAATCGAATCGCAATCGCTCGGCCGCATCAAAATCTGGTTTGATGCGGAAAAGAAACTGATCTATCGCATTCGCTACGTCGCCGATGGTGTGCAGAAAGAATATGACAAACTCTTCAGCGACCACGAGACATTCGGCGGCATAACCCTGGCGCGCACGATTGTGGATAAAGACCCCGCCGGCCCCAAGCAGATCGACATGAAGAATGTCCAGCTCAACCCAGCCCTGGACGCCGCGCTCTTCGCCCGCCCGGAGAAAGCGACACCGCCGCCGGAGTGAACAACGGCGGGGTTCAGGGTCCAGGATTCGGGGTTCGGTTGTGCATTGTCATAGGCTTTCGCCTGAGCCCTGACCCCTGAACCCTAGACCCTGCCGTTTAGATAATTCGCCCCGAGACCCACGCGCTGCACTGCAGCACGCCGCCAACTTTCGCGCCTTTGGGAAGCAACTCCGGATCGGCAACCACGTCAATTTCGCCGACAGAGTTCCGAATCCGCATCCACCAGAAGCGCGCTTTGCTCGTGGGATTGAGGATCTGTTCGCAATCTAAAATCACGCCGCAGATCATGGCCGTTGCGGCAGGCTCTGCGCCGGTCTTGCGCCCCTTCTCGTTCAAGCCAACGGGCATGAAGGCGTCAATGGAAAGCCGGCTGTTGGAGCGTGTGCTGGCGGCACGAAACTCGGCCTCGCTGGGTGCAACAACGCACTGCTGAGCGAAAGCGGTCAACTGCACAGACGAGATCACCGGCAGTTTGAGTTCGGAATGCGCGTGGAAGTTCGGCGTGTCGAAGACAAAACGGAAGGTCCCGTGAATCTGCTCGTTGCCATACGGCTGCGCCAGCGCCACGAACCCGCCATCCATGGGAAATCCCGCGCGATGGACGCGCTTTTCCAGCCCGGCGCTGGTGCGCGTTTTTCCCGAGAAATGCGGATTCATGCCGATGAGTTCCTCGTTGGGTGTGAGCTGAATCCACAACTCGATGCCGCTGCCGAGCGCCCAGACGATGTACGTTCCCTTCTCGCAGCGCGTGGCTCGTCCGTTCTGAAAACACTTGCGCGCCAGCGCTTCCAGTTCAGCGCCCGTCTGCGTGAATCCAATATCGGACAGGTTCGTAGCCATCGGCATATCCCTCCCGACCGGACATTGTAGCGCAATCCTCATCGATTGCGTACCGGAAACATGTGGGGCAGGCTGTTTAGCCTGCCCTTCCGTTCGGACTTCGGATTTTGCTTTTTCGACGCCGTTTTCCCGCTATCGTTGTCCTGCCGTTTGACAGACGCCCATGCAAAGTGTTATAATAACACTAAGCGGAGGTGGATATGCAACTGCTCAAGGTCGCCGCCGGTGTGCTGAACCAGACCCCTCTGGATTGGGCCGGCAACAAAGAGAACATCCTCGGCGCAATCGCGCAGGCGCGCGAGCAGGGCGCGAGTATTCTCTGTCTGCCCGAAATGTGCATTTGTGGCTACGGCTGCGAGGACGCGTTTCACTCCCCCGGCCTGCATCGCACCGCATGGGACATTTTGAGGGAACTCGTCCCGGCGACCCGCGGCATGATCGTCTCTCTCGGGCTGCCGGTCTTCCATCAGAACGCGCTGTTCAACGCCGCGTGCCTCGTCGCCGACGGTCAAATTCTGGGCTTTGTGGCGAAACGGTTTCTGGCAGGAGACGGGATTCATTACGAACCGCGCTGGTTCAAGCCCTGGCCCGGCGGCGTGCGTTCGAGCATCGAAATCGCCGGTGAGCGGTTTCCGATCGGCGATCTGTATTTCGATTGTGGCGGCGTGAAAATCGGCTTTGAGATTTGCGAGGACGCGTGGGTTGCTAAGCGCCCCGGCGGTAGCCTGGCCCTCGAAGGAATCGACGTACTGCTCAACCCAAGCGCCAGCCATTTCGCGTTCGGTAAAATGGACGTGCGCAAGCGCTTCGTGCTGGAAGGATCGCGCGCCTTCGGCGTCAGCTACGTCTACGCGAATCTCCTGGGAAACGAATCGGGCCGGGTCATCTACGACGGCGGCGCGATCATCGCCTCCGGCGGACGGATCATCGCGCTGGGGCCGCGCTTCGCCCTGGGCGGCTACAGCGTCACGACAGCGGTGGTCGATCTGGACGCCACGCGCATGAGCCAGGCGCGCACGGGCAGCTTCATGCCGCAGATCGGCGCCACGCAGGACAACGTGGTGCGAACGGAATTCTCGTTCCCTGAAGTTGCGCCTTCCTGCGAGCCAGCCGCCGCGGAGGAATGGGAACACACGCCCTACGTCAAGGGAGAGGAGTTTACGCGAGCGGTCACGCTGGCGTTGTTTGACTACATGCGCAAAAGCCGTTCGCGCGGCTTCGTCGTTTCGCTGAGCGGCGGGGCGGATTCGTCCGCCGTCTGCTGCCTGGTCGCGTTGATGGTGCAGCGCGCAAAGCAGGAACTCGGCCCGCAAGGCGCTCTGAAAACACTCTCGTATTGGAGCGATCTGCAAACTCTGGACGTGCGCCGGATGCTCACCTGTATCTACCAGGGAACCGAAAACAGTTCGTCCGCCGGCCGCGATTCCGCACGGCAGCTCGCCGCAGCGCTCGGCGCACGCTACATGGAGTTCGACATCGGCGACATCGTCAAGGATTACGTGGGCATGGTTTCGGCGAGCGCGCAGCGGTCGATCACGTGGGATGCGGACGACATCGCACTGCAGAACATTCAAGCGCGCGTGCGCGCTCCGGGCGTATGGATGATCGCGAATCTACAGAACTCGCTGCTGCTGGCCACCAGCGACCGCTCCGAAACCGCCGTGGGATATTGCACCATGGACGGCGACACGTGTGGCGGACTGGCTCCGATCGCGGGCATCGACAAACATTTTCTGCGGCAGTGGCTGCGCTGGATGGAAACCGCCGGCCCTCACGGCTTGCAGCCGATTCCCACGCTAGCAGCCGTGAACGCGCTCGTGCCGACACCCGAACTGCGTCCGTTGACGATGCAGCAGACAGCCGAGCACGACTTGATGCCATACGATCTGCTTGACGCCGTGGAGCGCGCCGTGATCCGAGACAAGAAGACGCCTGTGGATGCGTTCCAGCTTCTGCATGTGCAATTCCCGCACTTTCCGCCGAAGCTGCTGGCCGGATGGATCGAGCGCTTCTTCCGGCTGTGGTGCCGCAACCAGTGGAAACGCGAACGCTACGCGCCGTCGTTCCATCTGGATGACGAGAATCTGGATCCAAAAACGTGGTGCCGCTTCCCTATTTTGTCGGGAAATTACGATCGCGAACTGTCACAGTTGCGGGCGCTGGTTGGCGAGCTATAGTTAGTGAGTGGTGGCTGGTGAGTGGTGGCTGGTGGTCGATGGTTCATGAAGCGTTGAGCCAACTCGCCACACGAAGTTTCTGCGGAGCAGTTAATGCCTGTTGAACCGATCGCATTTCTCCTGGGGCTGGGAAGCCGGCCGATACCGCTTGTGCCGGGCTCCGTCGTCACGTTGGGGCGCGACGCTCAAAACACCATTCCCATAGACGACGCGCTGGCCAGCCGTCAGCACGCCTGTATTCACTGCGAAAACAACAGCGTTCTGGTCAGCGACATGGGTTCGCGAAATGGCACCTTCGTCAACGATCAGCGCGTCAATGGAGCTGAGCGCGTGGCGCTGCGGAGCGATGACCGCATTCGCATTGGCGGGAAGGTGCTGCATTTTGTCAGCACTCAGGCGGGGATGGAGCCGCGCAAGGCCGCGCAGAAGTGGGCCGCGCAATGCGCCCAGATGCAGACGATCGACAACGCGGTTTACTTCAAAGACGGAAAAGTCGTGACGCAGTCTGCCCCCAAAACGGCGACGGTGCCAGTAACCCCGGAACATACACAGCCTGTCGGCGAAGATACGACATCAGCGGCCTTGTCGGGCTCACTGGAAGGCGGCTGCTTGCCGCAAATCATGCAGTATATCCATACTGCTGCGCTCACCGGCGCCCTGCGCGTTCTTGGGAAACGCAATGGCTCGATCCTCTTTCTAAATGGTCAGCTCCACGCGGCTACCAATGGCGCACAGGCGGGAGTGGACGCCGTGTACGGCTGCGCGCGCGAAACGGAAGGAAAATTCGCCTTCGAACGCTTCGAGCCCGCGCAGATTGAGTCCGTGCCGAAGACGATCACGCTGGGCACGATCAATGTGATCTTCGAATGCTGCCGCCAAATGGACGAATCGAATAAGTAATGGTGAGTGGTACTTGGTGAGTGGTGAGTGGTACTCCGTGAGCGTCACCACTCACTACTCACCACTCCACCACCGACCAAACTTCAGTTTACATTCGTCGCGCTGATGCAGAACGGCGCTCCCGGAAATTCCAGCACGCCGCCGCATTCGAAATCCGCCTTGCCGTCCGCGCCCATGCCAAAGCGCGCGCCGCCATTCGTCGCGAAGACCAGTTCGCTGTACCGGTAGTTGACGATCTTTCGGCCTTTGAAATCGGCAACCGTGATCAGCGCCGTCTGGATGCCGTGCGTGTCGGCGACTTCCACGTGCACGGGGTCGAGCAGCCGCGCGTCGCGCAGGCGCCGCGCTACCTCCGCGCCTTTTTCCGAATAATGCACCCACGCGATCTCGCGATCGCCGCGCGAAACGGCCAGGAACGAATCGTGCGAGAATTTTTGATAAGCCAGGCACACCGGATTGCGCCCGACCTGCACGGTGCCGATGCACGCGGCGTCCTGTGCCCCAGCAGCCGCTTCGGTCGCCAGTCCGCCCACTTTGTAGATGCCGATGCGCCCGTCTTGCGACGCGACGAAGGCTCGCGCGTGCTTGCCGCCTTCCATGCTCGCCAAAACCGCCGTGGGCTGCGGCTGAGCCAGCACCGCGACAACCGGCGGCTTCCAGGACGGTTCGACATCAAAGGTCTGCGGCCACTGCTTGGGGTCGGGCCCCGAATCGCGCGTCTTCTTGTAGTTCTCGTCGCTCGTGAAGTACATTTCCCTCACACGCGCGAAGAGCGGCTGAAGATCAAGGAACGCGACTTTTCCTTCGCTGCTTGAAATCACGACCGCAAACCCGCAGCGGCTGCAGTAATGGCCGTTGTTTCCGTTGTAGAAACATTCGCGGTGGCCGGGTTGTGAGAGATCGAACGTTCGCAGCGTGGTCTGGTTCCCGTCCGGCCCGTTCAGGCGCACCATCGTTGTGTCGCCCACAGCCGAGATCCCCGACGGAAAACTGATTCCCGGCAAGTCCACGAAGCCCAGGAGCTTCATGCGCGTGAAGACCGCCACGTTCGGCAGGCACGGGTGGTCGTCTTTCCATTCGTGAGCAAACCCCGTCTTCTTGGCGCTGCTCTCGAGCGCGATTACAGCCACCTGTCCTTTATTCTGTTCCACGTCGCAAACGGTGATCAGCGCGAACTCGTTTTTGTTCGTGACCGAAATCGCCGTCGGAATTTTCCCGCGCGGAAGCAACAGCGCCGGATCGGAGCCCTTTCCCGTGCACGTGCCCGCGGTGGCGACCAGCCCGGAAGAAAAAACGATCACGCCGCAATTCGACCACGTCCCCATCCCGCGCGCCATGAACACCGGCGCTCCCGGATGCCCGCCCGCCGCCTGCTGCCAGTGCTTCGACGCCGGTTCCGGCCGGAAGCCGCCCCACCACGGCGGCTCTGGCTTCTCGCTGAAGCAGTTGTTCGACATTTCCAAAACGGTCACGCGGTCCACACCGAGCCCGTTATCTGGCACGTACAGAATCTGCCCCTGCGTGCTGCTGTAATCGCCCGCGTCCTTCGACCACGGCCCGCCGACTTGGTAGTGCCTGTTCTTCGCGCCGCCGTCTTTGCTCGGCGGCATCCATATCTCCGGGATCTTCTCCGCCTGCCCTTTGTGATAGAACGCATAATCCGGCCCCAGCCGCCGGTCCGCGCCCGCGAGGCTGAAATCGGTCAGCAGACGCAGCACCGCCGAACGATCCGCTTTGCCTGCCGTGGGAGCGACACTCTTGTCGCGCTCAGTCGTTGTTTTCTCCGTGCTCTCTTTTGCCGGCCCAACGCTGTTCTGCTTTAGCCACGCCCAGCGCGCCGCTGCCGCGTCGCGCACGGTGGGGCTCAGTTCCACTGCTTTGGTGAGAACCTCGTCCGCTTTAGCGGTTTGTTTTGCTGCCGCGTAAAAATCTGCGAGCACCACCAGCCCTTCGGCATTCTTGGCGAAACAGGCTGAGGCCGTCGCAGTGAGTTGCTCCGGCTTCAATCTCTCCCAGGTGACAGTCAGAACGTTGCCGCTGACGAGAAACGAAACCTGCTTCTCATCACAGGACGTGAATTCTGCCCAATCGGGTTTTCCAAATAGATCGATCCAGACGCGCACCTTTCCGCCGCCGCGCGTGTTCTTGATAAGCGATTCCTGCAACGCCTTGCGTGCCTGCGCTTCATCCGACGGCGTGAAATCCGCACCATCACAAAGAACGCATGCGGTGAGAATAAGAAGTCCGAAACTTCTCACCACAGAGGACACAGAGGCTCTTCTTATCAATGCATTTTCCTCCGCGCCCTCTGCGTCCTCTGCGGTAAGATTCTTCATTCCCCGAACTGGAATTCGCCCCAGTTCTTCGGCGACATCTGCAACTCAAATACTTCGTCGCTGACCAGCCCGGTGGACTGATTGCTCCAGTATGTGCGTAGAGCCGTGTCGTTCCCGGCCTTGTTGCTGTGGGTCACGCCAACGTCGCCGCGCAGCTTCAGTCCGGCTTTCGGAGAGAAGCCCAGCGCAGCGATGGGGATCGCAGCCTCCACCGTATATTGCCGGTTCACGTTGTCTACTTTGACTTCGATGCGCGCATCCTTGAGCACCAGCACGCTCTCCATCACGTAGTCTTTGATCACGCCGGAGTTGAACGACTTCGGGTGTTTCTCGGCGGCCACTTTGCGATAGAGCACCGCTGTTGGCTTGCCCTGGAACGGTCCAATCGATAGACGCAGGTCGCCGAGCACCGCCTCGTTGCGGTCGGCTTTCGCGGCCGGGTCGGTGCCAAGCTGCAAGTCCACCGTGTCGCCGCGCGCGTACAGGAACTCCGGCGCATCCGCGCCGTTGACCCACGGCGTGTCGTCCTTCACTTCCCATGCGACGTACAGGCTCGCGTCGTCCCACGCCACGCCGGTGCGCACGTGCGCGGACTCCATCTTTTGATACGACACGATTGTCTTGAAGTCTTTCTCAAGGCTGCCCGTAAATTGCGGCGAAGCTTTTTGCACGGCCATGGACTTCAGACCGGTAGATTCTTGCAGATATTTTTCGCGCCAACTTTGAGCGGTCTTCGCGTCGTCGTCGCTCAGTGAGACTTTTCCGCCGGTCAGCGCGCGGATGCTCTCCAGCCCGACAACTTCCAGATTCCAGAAGCTGATGTGCCCGGCCTGCACCGAAAGCTTGCCGTCCTTCTGCTGTGTGATCGATCCGCCAAACGCTTCCTCGCCGGCGCCCGGCGGGCATGTGTCCATGCTCGCGCCCGGCACGGCTTTTTCCGGCCACACGTTCTTCATCGGGTCGCCTTCGAAAAGCTTCGTCAAATAAAAGCCCTTCTCGGTCAACACGTGCCACTCGCCTTTGTTCGTCGGGATGACCCACAGGCTGCCGACGGGTTCAGGCAGTTTCCCGGACCCGCATATATCGTACGCGCCGCGAATCATGCCGACTTCCGGCGCGCAGGCGCGGTGCGAGCCGTGGACGCCGGTGAAGTTGCTGGGATAAGCCCACACGCGCCGGCCGCTTTGCAGGTCGAAGCACTCCACGGTCGAATGATCTTCGCCATAACAACCGTTCCATAGCATGTAGCGGCCATCCGGGGAGCCCATCCCGTGCATCGCGCCCATCCCGCCGCGCTGCTGCGCGTTCTCCGGGCCCGCCATCTTCTTGGCTTGCGAGAAATCGTAGATCGGCGCGCCGCAAGGCGTCCAGCCGCTCACAGTCACCTGATACAAGCTGCCATAGAAGCTCATGTCGCGCGACATGGACAGATACCAGCCCTGAATCCAGCCGCCGAGGTCGATGTCGTAAGTTTTGATTTCGTCGGGCTGTTCTTGCGCGTCGTCGTTGGCGTCCGACCAGACTTCGACCACGCGGCGTTTTTTGCCTTTCTCGGCCCCCTCTTTTTCCGTTGGGGTAAGCCGCGCGCGGAGCTTGTATTGTGCGTCGCCAAGGCGTTCGTACAGGCGGACTGTGCTGATGCCGGTGCAGCCGCCGCTGGGCGAGGTCGCCAGGAATAGTTGCCTTTTGGGTCCGAAGCCAAAAGCGACGGAGCCCATTCCTTCGCGCGTGATCGCGCCCAGGCACGCTGCTTTACCGGTCTGGGGATCGATGCGCCACTCGCAGCCCTGCCCCACCATCAGGAACGGATCGAGCGGATTGATGGCACTGCCCATTGCGCCATACGACGACGAGCCGAAGTATTCGGCCTTGAACGCGCCCGTCTGAGCGTCCCAGACGCTCACGCGCCGCGGCGAGCCGTCGTCTTCGGCGGCCCAAAGCTGCCCCTTGCCGTCAATCGCGAGTCCGCTGATGTTGAACAAGCCATCAGGCGTCCAGGGCCCGAGCAGCGCTCGCCCGCCTTTGCGGCCGATTGTGCGCGTCAGCTTTCCATCAGGCGAAAAGACCTGAACCTGATGGCTTTCGCCGCGAATGCCGACGTAGATGTTCCCCGTTTTGTCGAGCGCCAGCGCCTGGCCCCAGTCTTTACCGGCGAGCTCCAGCTTTCCGATTTCTTTCGCCTGCCCGCTCTCGACGTTCACGCGGAGAATGTTCTTGGCCTCGGAAAGCACCACGACGTCCTGGCCGTCCAGACTTTCAAGGTCGCCGGGCTTGGTAACTTCAAGTTTCTTCTGCAAGGTTCCCGTCTTCGCGTCCACGACGCAGATCACGTTCTTTTCGTGAAAGCTGATGAAGACGCGGCCTTTTGCCGCGGCCAGAGCGGTCGGCTGCTGCGGAGCATCTTTCGCATCGCCCCACAAGTCTTTCATTGTCAGGTCGGTGCTCTTGAGCGCGCTCCATTCGGTGTAACGGCCGGTTTGGGCGTCCACGCGGTAGATGCCGCGCGTCACATACGCCCCCACGTCGTTCCACGCGTAAACGGTTGTGCCATCCGACGCCAGCGGGCCTGCCGAGGCGATGCCGCCGCGAATGTTCTTCCACTTGACGTTCCCTTGTGGATCGCAGGCCAGCAGCGGTTTGTCGCCTTCGCCGCCGCCCCAGCCGCAGTAGACGCGTTCGCCGTCCGCCGCGCACGCGATCGGATTGCCATGGTCCGCGCCCCACGCCGCTCCGCCCCATGGCGCCGCCCCGCTGTTGCCGGCCCAGCCGCGCAGTTTCAGGCCGATGCCGGTGTGGAAGATGGCTTCCCAACTGTACTCGCCGGCCGGAAGCACTTCGCCAGGTTTGCGCACGGACATTGTCGTCAGGCCGTCCCACTTCACCGTGTGCGGGCCTTTCGTGTAGAACGCGCAGGACAAAAGCTGGCGCGCGACGCTGCCATCGGTTTTGAAAAGATTGAGCGATACGTAGCCGTCTTCGGGAGCGGTGAAGGTGATCGGCTTGAAGCCGTCGGGTTCGCGGCTTTTCACGACGCCGGTCCAATCGACGACCGGCACGTTTTGTTCCAGCTTCACAGCAAACTCGCGCGCGTCCGACAGGCGCACGGGCCGCGGCGAAAGCTGTCCTTTAGCTTCAAGCGACGCGAAGCCCCAGCAGCCACTGCCCTGGAAAGTGAAAATGCGGTCGATCGCCACGCCGGGCTTGAAGACATCTTTGATCGTCAGCCGTCCGCCGCTGCCGACGGTGAAGTTGGGTTCGAACGTCAGCAGCATGCGCTCGCCGGCCTTGGGCTTGTAGTTGGGCTTGCAGAGCAGGTCCCAGGGCATCGCGATTTCCTGCGAGTAGCCTTTGCCGTCCGGATATTTCAGGAACGCCTGCTGCGCGCCTTTTTCCTTTGCGTCCTTCAAGCCGCTTTCGTTGAAGAGCCGGCCGTAGGCGATGTCGATCACATCCAAGCCGTCGCGGTCGCGCCAGCAGGTCAGGTGAGACGTGCGCGTCATTATTGCGTCTTTGGCGTCCCGGTCGGGGTGGACAACTTCCGGCGCCGTCACGTCCGGTGCGGTGACGACCCGGAACTGCAGGCAGTCGCCGTTGAATCCGTAATCGCCTTTCACGCTGCCACGGTTGCCCATCGGCGTGGGATCGATCCAGCGCGCGAGAATGTAGAGATTCTTGTCGTCGTACATCGCATGCAGCCAGACCGCGAACTTGTCGCGCGCATTCTCCACGTCGCCGCAGGCGAAAACACCGCCGGACAAATCCCAGTCCGTGACTTGGCCGTCGATGACGACCGGCCCGGGCGCGTGCAGCACCTGCATGTTCAGGTGCTCGGTTTCGGTGGCTCGCGAGAAATGCGAGGCGAGCACCATCACCCAGAGCATCAGCGATTTAGCGATTGGTTTCATTAAACCCTCTCTTTCCTATCTTGTGAGCAGATCTCGTGCGTCGCGCACGCTAACCAGAACGCCGGAACTCCCGCCGTTCCTTGCGCGCGGCAATTCGTCTTCAAAACGTGGCAGCACAGGAATGCTGTCGGGCACGCGCGCTCCGGCGCGCTGTTTGTCGAGCGCATCCAGACAGAGCGCCAGCAACTCGCGCACATCGTAGCCCAGCCGCCGAATGGGCAGCACGGACGGCGTCGGCCACGGGAAATTGCAGTGCCCGACGACTTCAACATCGTCTGGCGCGCGCAGGCCCGCTGCGACGATTCCGGCTGTGGCGTACTCCACCAGGTTGTCATCGGCGATCAGCAGCGCGTTGGGCCGCTCGTTGGGATTTCCCTGCAACAGCAAATGGACGGTGTTGCGGGCCCATTCGGCGGCATATTGAGCCACCGATTGCATCCAGTATGGCTTGTGAATCATGCCGCGGCGCGCGGCTTCTTGTTGAAAGAAATTGACCAGTTGCGGCGCGTGGCCCGGCGCCATGATGGCGGCGACACGCCGCCTGCCTTTTGCGGCGAAATGATCGAGCGCTCGGCGGACGAGCGCCTGGCCATCGAGCGTGACGACGGGAATGCCAAATTCTTTTCTGTCGTGAACGGCGACGCGCGGAAGGTTCGGTAGGTCCAGCACCGGCGTGCCGGCGAGGCGGTAGGCCGAGGTCGGGAAGATCAGACCGGCGAGAGAATGCCGGCGCACCGCCGCTTCCAGCCGCGGGTACTCTTCCGATTGCGCGCCTTTATCGAGCCCGTGAAACAGAATGAACCGGCGCGAGGAGTTCTTCTGCAGGCGCGCCGCTTCGTTGCTCAAAGCAGTCCAGTAGCGGACCCAACGGTCTTCCTGCGATGGGAAGTACTGAAAGATGATCGCGTACTGGCAGAGGTGCGGCGGCAGAGCGCTGACGAACGTTCCATTCCGGCCGTCCGCGTACACGAAACCTTCGCTTTCGAGCGCCTCCAATGCGCGCTGCACCGTTACCAGGCTTGCGCGATAGCGGTCGCACATCTCGCGGCGGGTCGGCATGCGCTTTCCCGGGCCGAACTTCCCTGCCGCGATCTGGTTCCGCAGCAACGTCGAGAGGTCTTCGCACTTCACCATTCAGTGTTCCGCCTTTGTTATATCTGTACACTCTATGTTATAGAACATTAAACAAATCTGGAAAAAAAAGAGTCTGTCGTGCTTGTCCGGTGGGATGGCGCGTTATGTTCGCAAGTACGGCAGAAGCCGGTGGATGAACTGGGGCCACTAGACCAAGCGCTTCGCCGCGGGCGCGGTGTACCTCAAGAGAAGTGAATCTCTGGAGAACTGTTTATGACGACGCCCGACACCGCTGCTTCCGGCAGTCAAGGCGAGCGGCTTGAACAAGGCGCCGGTCCGGAGCTGGGCTCGTTCGAGTCGCCGGCAGATTATCAGTTCGAGGAGGAACTTCGCTCCAGGCCGCCGCGGGTTGTGCCGGCGGAACTGAGCAAGGGCCGCTTTGGCACAAAACGCCGGCGAGCAGTTTGGGCCGCGATGGCTGTGGGGCTGCTGTGTCTGGCGTTTGCGCAGATTCCCGTCATCCACTACTGGGCGCTGTTCCTTTTGCCGCTCGATTATCTTTCCTGGATCGGGCTGGCATGCGTGGCGATAGGCGCTGTCGCCTTTATCCAAAACCGAGTGGCACGCGGTCCGTACCGCTACGTAGAGGATGGAATCCCCATTGTTGCTCGCATATGCGAGCTCACACTGACGCCCACTCTGATCATGGATGGGCAGCCCAGCACGTATCGTTTTGCTGCGACGATCCAATACCGAGACCCGCGCTCCGGGCAGATCGCCATAGCGCAAACCATGTCGGAGGAGTTTTCTAGCGATGCCAAGGATTCTCTGACGACGTCGTTTCGCGTGGGGGATCACGTCACGGCTGTTTATCTGGAGCCGGACTTGGCGGCAACGCTTCGTCTCTATGGATTCCTGGATTTGAGGCCCAACCTGGGGCTCATTTCCCGAAAGCAGGAGTGCCCTGGCGGAGTTCTGCAACTGTGCGCTGGCATCGCGGGAATTTTTGCGCTCTTCTTCATTCTGGCGTGGAATGTCTATGCGTTCAGCGCGTATCAACCTCTCGCCATGCCGGTATCACACAGCGTAATCGCCTTCGTCATCGGAGCTGCGCTCCTGGGTGGAGCGCTCTTGGGTTTCTTCGCGTACTCCTATTTATCTGCGCGGCGGGAATTAGCGAAACGGAACGCGGAGGCGCAGACGACTGGGGAAGCCCTGCTCATCGAGCCGGCGGGCCGGCGGTTTTTCGGCTATCACGGGAAGTTCATGAGCGCTGTGATATTGGCCGGTTCACTGTTGCTGGGCGGCATTACCTTTTTGTGCTGGACGTATTCGGCCAACGCGCTGCTGGACAGTTCGCCGCCCAAGTACCAGCCGGTGACGATCGACAAGATGGTTCAAGTCACGCACTCGTTCCTGTTTCGGGAATATAAGATTGAGTATCGCACGGCAGATGGCGAGAAGCACACGCTGCTCTCCAGTCCGAAATACATGGTCTTTCTTCGGCGCGGCCCTGCCACGGCCGAGGTCCATCGTGGGCGGTTTGGCTGGCCTTGGGTGCGGATCATTTTGCCGCCGCTGATTATCAAGGACGCGGAAGAGCAGAAGTTGTGACGCGGACGCGACAGAAGATGAGAGTCGCAAACACCCAAACAAGCGCCAAAATGCGCGCAGTAAAAACGGGAAAGCACCGTCATTATTGTAGCGCTCTCTGAAGCGCTGGGGTGGGTATTGCCTGGCGCGCTGCACACGTGCAACGAGCGCGATAGTGCACTTGTGCACTTTTGGACAGAAGAATAGCGGCAGTTGCAGCACCATTTGAGGGACACAGATGAGTTTACGGTCAAGGGTTTCGAGTATCGTTGTCTGCATGGTGGCACTCAGCGCCCCGCATCTGCTGGCTGGCTCCGCGCCAGGTGAGCTCGATCCAGCGCTGTATCCGCGGCGGCTGGGCGAACTCAAGGCGATGATGCAAGTGCTCGCGCCGGAGAAGAATGCCAGCGTCGAGAATATGTACATTCAGCGGCTGAAGCAATTTCGCTACGTCTGCGGGGTGCCGTTTGAAGACATTCAGTGGGACAGCAAGCTCTACGCGCTGGCGCAGCACGCCGCGTCGATTTGCGCCAAGCTTGGCAAGCTGACGCACACGCCCGAGCGGCCCGCGGGCATGAGCGACGAGGAATACGAACTGGGGAAGACCGGCGCGGGAAAGAGCAACCTTTATCAGGGGAAAGTGCATCCGATTGGCTGCGTCGACGGCTGGATGGATGATTCCGATCAGCACAACATCGACCGCGTCGGCCACCGCCGCTGGTGCATCAATCCCACGATGGTGAAGACGGCTTTTGGGTCGGAAGGCGGCTTCGCCGCAATGCACGCACACGACACGTCGCGATCAAATGTGCCCGATTGGGATTTTGTCTGCTATCCCGCTCGCGGCTACATGCCGATCGAGTTGTTCGGCAATAAGCACGCTTGGAGCGTCTCGCCGAACATGAACAAATATGCGACTCCGAACAAAGACAGCATTCAGGTGTCGATCAAACCGGCAAACGCGAAGTTGGAGCCGGAAGGTGCGGCGCTGAGCCTGAACTACTTCAACGTGGAGAACAGCGGCTTTGGCAGTGGCACGGCGATCATCTTCCGCCCGGAAACCATGGCGATCGCGGGCGAAGGCAAGTACATTGTCGAGATCAACGGGCTGAAGACGAAAAAGGGCGAGGCCGCGCCGATCCGCTATCTTGTCCATTTCGTGAACGTGCAGAAAGCCGCCGACACTGCTGACGGCAAGCTGATCTACACGGCCTATTATGAGAAACGGCTGAAGGCGGCGCAGGCGCAGCCAACGAAGGTCGATCAACTCGACGCGCTGACCGCTCTGCTCGAAGAGAAATTCCTGGCCGGCGCTGATCCGAGCGTCGGAATGGCTGCGAACAGTGCGCTTAAGGAACTGCTGAAGGATCCGGCGGTGCGCAAGGAACAAGAAACGGCGCAGCGCTACAAGAGTGTCGCGGAGTACGAGCGCAAAGCCGGGAAGAACAAGAACCAACTGGTCCAGGCCGCGCTTGGCTATCGCGACCTTTCCGCCGCGTATAAGGAAACCCGCGCCGGACAGAAGGCGGCGGACGACTTTGAGCGGCTGAAGAAAACAGTGCAGTAACAACTTACCGAAAAACTAGAAACTCATTCTTTTCCTGCATTTATTTCACGCGCTCCGCGTCCTAACTCGCGGGAGGCGCCTCCTCATCGACAGTCCTGAGCAACCGGCGGCTTGAAAGCCAGTCGGTGTGCTCGGGCGTGGAGAGGAGGTGCCAAGATGCACGCACACATTTCAGGCGGCGTAGCACAGAAGGCCATCGTCGTGCTATTGCTCGTTGCCATCGGCTGCGGACTGCTGCGCGGGAGAGTTGGCGCCGCGACGCCCGTGGCGGCCGCTCCGAGCTACATTTCCTGCACGGTGAAAGCGGCCAGCAACAGCAAGTTCTTTCTGACGGACACCACGAAGCAGGTCATCTGCGTCTATTCGCTGCAAGGCGATCAAGTGCGGCTGGTCAGCGCGCGAGCGTTCGACCATGACCGCCGCTTGGTGGATGCGAGCGTGCCGACCGGTATGACGCGCGAGCAGGCGGCGCAGCACGTGAAGAGTTCGCAGCCTGCGCTCGATGCGCTGGAAAAAAAGCACGGCGTCAAAATTCTGAGAGGAGAATAGCATGGAACGAAAAAGCGCAGGGATGCAAAACGTCCTGATCGCCGTGCTGGCGTTGACGGCGCTGCTGGTCTGGCAGCGACCGGATCCGGTGCAGGCCGTCGGCGGCGGAAGTTGGGACACGGATGGCATGATGGTCAACACGACGGAGAACGAAGCCGAGCGCCTCGTGCTGGTCGATACGACCGCAAAAACAATCATGGTCTACAGAACCGAAGGCGTGGGGCAATTCCGTCTTGTCGCGGCGCGCTCGTACCAGTTCGACGTGCTGCTGAAAGACACCTCAAAAAATGACGAGATCGAGCGCCGCAACGGAATCACATTTATGCAGGCCTTTGAGCTATATGCAAAACGGAATGCACCTTGAGTGAGAACGAAGCCGGCCGCAGCGGTAGAAAGCGGCAACGGTACGAAACCTTAAAGGTCTCTCTGGAAATCTCCGGCGAATGTGTTATATAAGAAGAGCCGGAATGTGGGGGCCTTCCAAAAGCGGGGGCCTCTTTCTTTTTGCCAGCGGAAAAGATCAGCGGCTTAGGCGGGCCTTCGTGCCCGCCTCTTGGCTGTGCAGAGACGAAGGGTAGGGCGGGTTAGACATGGCAGACGTCAGTGAACGCAAAATTCGAAACATCGCAATCATCGCGCACGTTGACCACGGCAAGAGCACGCTCGTGGACCACCTGCTGCGCCAGGCCGGAACGTTCCGCGCCAATCAGGAAATGGTCGAGTGCGTGATGGACAGCAACGACCTGGAGCGCGAACGCGGGATCACGATCCTGGCGAAGAACTGCGCCATCAACTATCTGGGCACGCGCATCAACATCATCGATACGCCGGGCCACAGCGATTTCGGCGGCGAGGTCGAGCGCGTTCTGTCCATGGCCGACGGTGTGTGCCTGCTGGTCGATGCCGCCGAAGGCGTGCTGCCGCAGACCAAGTTCGTTTTGCGCAAAGCCTTTCAACACAAGCTGCGGCCGATCGTCGTCATCAACAAGATCGACCGCGCCGACGCGCGGCCCCACGAAGTGCTGAATCAGGTCTTCGACCTGTTCGTCGAACTGGGCGCCAGCAATGAGCAGCTTGCGTTTCCGCATGTGTTCGCGGTCGGCCGGCAGGGCTTGGCCAAGCGCGAGATGGAAGACGAGGCGAAGGATTTGCGGCCATTGTTCGAACTGATCATGAGCTACGTACCGCCGCCAACCGGCGACGAGAACGAACTGCTGAAGGTGCAGATCGCGAACATCGACTACAACGATTATGTCGGCCGCATCGGCATCGGCCGTATCGAGCAGGGCACGGTCCGCGTTGGCGACGTGTACACCATGATCAGCCAGGACGGGCGGCGGCGCAACGAACGCGTCCGTACGCTTGAAATCCATGAGGGACTCGGCCGCAGAGAAGTACAATCGGCCAGCGCCGGCGAAATCATTGCTATTTCGGGCTTTGAAGAAGTGCATATCGGCGACACGCTTGCCGCCGGCGAAAACCCGGACCCGCTCCCGCCCGTGCCGATCGACGAACCGACGCTGACGATGATGTTCATGTCGAACAACAGCCCGTTCAGCGGACAGGACGGCAAATATGTCACCAGCCGGCAGGTTGCCGATCGCCTCGCCAAAGAAGCTTTGCGCAACGTGGCCATGCGCTTTGAGAGCACGGACGCGCCGGACGTGTTCAAAATCTCCGGCCGCGGACTGCTGCACCTGGGCGTGCTGATCGAAAACATGCGCCGCGAAGGATACGAACTGCAAATCAGCAAGCCGCACGTGATCACGAAGGAAGTCGATGGGGAGCTTCTGGAACCGATCGAAGCGATCACCGTGGATGTGCCTGAGGAATTCATGGGCAAGACGATCGAGTTGCTCGGATCGCGCCGCTGCGTGATGGAAAATATGACGCAGCACGCCGGGCATTCCAATCTTGAATTCAAAGGCCCCAGCCGCGGCCTCATCGGCCTGCGCACGAAATTGCTGACGGCCACGAAGGGCGAAGCGGTGCTGCATCACGCCTTCTTTGAGTACGGCGAATACCGCGGACCGATCGGCGGCCGCGGCACCGGTGTTCTGGTAGCCAGCGAAGGCGGCCAGGTGACCGGCTTTGCTCTGCAGAATCTGACGGACCGCGGCGAGTTCTTCGTGGACCCCGGCGAACCGGTCTATGAAGGGCAGGTCGTCGGCGAGCACTGCAAAGACAAGGACATTGCCGTCAACGTCGCCAAGGCCAAACATCTGACCAACATGCGCGTCGCGAACAAGGAACAGACCTTTACGTTGAAGACCAAGCGCGCCTTCACGCTGGAAGAAGCGCTGGAGTATGTGGAAGAAGACGAACTGGTCGAAGTGACGCCGAAATCGATCCGTCTGCGCAAGCGCGTCCTGCAGGAGAAGGTGCGGCTGAAGGAAGAGCGGGCTTCGCGCGCGGAAGAGATCAGTGCGGGGAAATAAATGGGGCTGCACGTACTGGGGCGCAACTGCCCGATCTGCAACAAGAAGGGGTTGGTCATCGGCGCTGACGATGGCTACCGCTTTCGGCCGCAAGGCTGGCTCGTCAAGAGCCTCGGCGGACGGCAGGTCGCGTGCCCGCATTGCGGAGCGGTGATGGCGGCTCTGTTGCCCGAAGCCTTGCAGGACTTGCGCGCGGCGTTGCGGGACGACCGCGCTCACGAGACGATGACCTATCACGCCAAGGCGCGCAGCCGAAAAAAGACGCCGCCAGCGGCGGAGTGATGGGTGACGGGTGGCGAGTGACGGGTGGAATGGATCGTGACCCACTCGCTTTGCAAAGCGCTCATGGCCGAAACTTTCAACCACAATGTCTTCATCGCCCTCGGCGCAAACTTGGGCCAGCGCGAAGCCACCCTTCGCGACGCATTGGTGCGACTTGGGCGCTGCGAGGGCATCTCCGTCGAGCGCGTCTCCAGTTTCATCGAAACAGATCCCGTGGGCGGTGAGGCCGGCCAGCCGATGTACATCAACGCGGCGGCGCAATTGCGGACTTCGTTGAACCCTCGCGAACTGCTGCACGTGCTTCTGGAAATAGAGCGCCAACTTGGCCGCATCCGCCCGATGGGACAGCGCAACGCGGCGCGTACGATTGATCTCGATCTCCTCCTCTATGATGATCTGATCGTGCGCGAGCCCGATCTCGAAATCCCTCATCCTCGCCTCCACGAGCGCCGCTTTGTCCTCGTGCCCCTGTGCGAATTGGCGCCGGAGCTCTCGCATCCTGTTCTCGGCAAAAGCATGCGCGAACTGCTCCTCGCCCTCGCGTCCTGACTCGCTACAAAACTTGACTCTGCGCGTTCTCTGGCCTCGGCGTCTCTGCGTTTGGGAGCACGCCCCGCAATCGCAATCCAACGTATAGCATTTCTCGCCCCGCGCGTTAGCTTGTTACGAGCACGATCTGGAGGGGCCGGCCCGCGATGTCCGAAAAAGCCATGCTGTCCGCCTCGCAGCTTCCGCCACCGCTGGCGGCTGCTCTGAGCGCCAAGCTCGACCAGAATGAAAGCGTTCTCTACGCGCAAGCCAGCGACCTGACGCGCGATCAGAAGTTCGGTCAAAGCTTCCTCGCTGTCACGCGCCAGCGCGTGGCGGTGATGGACGCAGCCTCGCTGTCGTTCACGCTGCTGCTTTCTGAGATCAAGGAAGTGAAGGTCGATGAGCTTTTCGGCGGCGCGCAACTTACGGCCGAAACGAAAAGCGGCGGCGAGCGGCGGTTGATCTGTTACACCAAGGCCGTCGTGCCCGAATTCGCCGTGATCTGCCGGATCATCAACCAGCTCTGCGAAGGGCGCGAGCCCGCGGTGCCCGACAAAACGGAAGCGGCCTACTGCGCTAACTGCGGCGCGCCGTTGCCGGAACGCGGCGCCAATTGCACAGCTTGCGTGCGGCGCTTTCAGGTGTTCTTGCGGCTGCTCGGATTGCTGAAGCCTTATCGCGCCAAGGCCACGCTGCTGGTGCTCTGCACTTTCTTCACCGTCGTCGCGCAGCTTGCGCCGCCCTACCTGACGAAGCTGATCGTCGACGGCGTCATCCGTGAGAAGAATCCGCGGCACCTGGGTCTGCTGATCGGCGCCATGCTGGGCTGCGGGCTGCTGATGCTGGCCTCGCGACTGGCCAGCGGCATCTTGATGTCCTGGCTCGGCGCGCGACTCGTGACCGATCTGCGTTCGCGGCTCCACGCGGCGCTTCAGCGGCTGCCGCTCAACTATTATCAACGGCGAGACTCGGGCGAAATCATCGGCCGCGTGATGAACGATACCGGCGAACTGCAGCATTTTTTGATCGATGGCCTGCCGTTCTTCATGGTCAACTGCATCTCCTTTGTCGCGATTGCCGGAATTCTGCTGTGTATCGACATGCACCTCGCCCTGCTGGTTTTTCTGCCGGTCCCATTTCTGCTCGGCGGCGGCGGCTGGTTCTGGAAGAGGCTGATTCCGCTCTTCCACAAGCATGGCTCGCGCATCGGCGCGCTGCATTCGACGCTCAACGAGTCGATCTACGGCATCAAGATCGTCAAGGCGTTCGCTCAGGAGCACGAGCGCATGTCGCGCTTCGACAACACGAACGAAAAACTCTTCCACACGCGCTTTGCGATCGAACGCACATTCATCGGCTTTTCCGAAGTGATGTCCTGGATCATGACGGTGGGCATCGCCGCGGTCTGGTATTTCGCGGCGCGACGAATCTGCGGCGACGATCCGCGTTTGACGGTCGGCGATCTGCTGGCGTTCGTCGGCTACATCTGGCTCTTTTTCGGCCCGGTGCAGTGGTTCACGGCCGTGATGAACTGGATGACGCACGCGTTTTCCGGTGCCGAGCGCGTTTTCTCGGTGCTGGATTCGCCGCCGGAAGTGTACGAATCGCCGGCCGCCGTCTCGCTGCCCGTGATCAAGGGCGCCATCGACTTCAAGGACGTGCGCTTCAGTTACGAGCGCGGCAAGGAAATCATCAAGGGCGTTTCGTTCCACGTGGAACCCGGCGCGATGATCGGCCTGGTCGGGAAGTCCGGCGCGGGCAAGAGCACGCTCATCAGCCTGATCTGCCGCTTCTACGACCCTGATTCGGGCAGCATCGAAATCGACGGCCATCCGATTCGCGACATCAAGCTGGAGCAGCTTCGCCGCCAGATCGGCATCGTCCCGCAGGATCCGTTCCTGTTCAACGCGAGCATCCTCGAAAACATCCGCTACGGCCGCCCCGAAGCGACGTTCGATGACGTCCTGCGTTCGGCGCGAGCGGCCAATGCGCATGAGTTCATCCTCGACAAAGAGGACGGCTACGACACGATGATCGGCGAGAAAGGCACGATGCTTTCCGGCGGCGAAAAGCAGCGGCTGGCCATCGCGCGCGCCATCCTGCATGATCCACCGATCCTGATTCTCGATGAAGCCACCTCTTCGGTGGACAGCGAAACTGAGAAGGCCATTCAGGAAGCCATCGCGGCGTTGATCAAAGGCCGCACCACGATTGCCATCGCGCACCGTCTCGCCACGCTGCGCAACGCCAAGCGTCTGATCGTCATCGAGGATGGCAAGCTCGTCGAAGAAGGCACGCACGATCAGTTGCTCGAAAAAGACGGCACGTACGCCAAGCTGGTCAAGATGCAGACCGAGATCAATCGGATCACGGCGGAGGCCGTGGTGTGGCGTTGAGGGAGTGTGCAATTCGCTCTTGGCTGTTAGCTCTTTGCTCTTTGGCCGCCAAATCCGCTTGCGAGCCAAGAGCCAAGAGCTAAGAGCAAAGAGCCATCGGAGACGAGCGTTCATGCAGCCAGTGATCAAACCTTCCGTCACACTCTTGCGCAAAGAGGGCCGCCTTTTTGTGCGCATGAATGGCAGCGAAGAGAAGCCCGCGAAGGTTGTCTGGGCGCGGCCGGTCAGCGGCATGGGCGCGGAACTCGCGATTCTCGACGATAAGAAAAAAGAAGTCTGCACGCTGCAAAGCCTCAATGAACTGGACCCCGATTCGCGCAAGCTGGCCGAAGAGGAGCTTCTCCGCCGTTACCTGCTGGCGCGCATCACGCGGGTGCTTTCCACCACCGCGTTTGTCGGCACGCGCTACTGGAACGTGGAGACGGAACTCGGCCCGCGCCAGTTCGTTATCAAAAATGCGCACAAAGACGTCACGTGGTTGAGCGACGACCACGTCGTGCTGCGTTGCACACTCGGCAACCGGTACGAAATTCCCTCGCTGGCCAAGCTAGATCCCGTTTCACTGGAGCACGTGGAGCGGATAATATAGTTGGTACTTGGTGAGTGGTACTTGGTGAGTGGTGAGTGGTAGGATTGCGGATTGAACAGCTCACCGCAGAGGACGCGGAAGACGCAGAGAAGTGACCTAAGAAACTCTGTGACCTTTGTGTTCTCTGCGCCTCTGTGTTGAAAACTGTTGCCGTTAATTCCGCAATCCGACTTCTGCAATCCGCAATTAGGTGGGACATGGCGATCAAGTTCAGAGACTACTACGAGATTCTTGGCGTCCCGCGCACGGCGTCGCAGGATGAGATTCGCACGGCGTACCGGAAGCTCGCGCGCAAATATCATCCCGACGTGAACAAGGCCAAGGACGCCGGCGACCGCTTCAAAGAGCTCAACGAGGCCAACGAGGTTCTCGGCGATCCGCAAAAGCGCAAGAAGTACGACCAGCTCGGCGCCAACTGGCGCATGGGCGACGAGTTCACTCCGCCGCCGGGCTGGGAACATGTCGGCCGGGGCGGGGCGGGGGCGGTCGGAGGCAGCGCGTTCAGCGATTTCTTCGAATCGCTCTTCGGCGGAAAATTCGGGGGCTTTCGGGATTCCCGCGGCTTCGGTGGCTTCAGCGATTTCGGCCAGCACGGAGGTGTCGTCGAAGAAGAGCAGGGGCAGGGAGCCGACGAGGAAGCTCACATCGAGATTTCGCTCGACGACGCGTTCCATGGTACTGAGCGCACCATCGCGGTGCAGATGCCCGAAGGCGGTCCGGACGGCCGCGTGCGCACGACGACTCGCCATTTGCGCGTGAAAATCCCCAAAGGCATTAGCACCGGCCAGCGCATTCGCCTCGCCGGCCAGGGCGCGCCCGGCCCCGGTGGACGCGGCGATCTCTACCTGGTTGTGGAACTCGAACCGCATGCTGATTTCCGTGTCGAAGGCCGTAACTTGCACACGACGCTTTCCGTGGCGCCGTGGGAAGCCGTGCTCGGCGCGGAGATCCCCCTCAAGACCCTCGCCGGCGGCCTGACGCTGACGATTCCGCCGGGCACCAGCAGCGGCGCGAAGATGCGCCTGAAAGGCAAAGGCCTGCCCAACCCCAGCGGTACGCCCGGCGACCTCTACGCCGAAGTCAAGATCGTCACGCCCAAGCGCCTTACTGCCGCCGAAAAGGAACTGTGGCAGAAGCTGTCGAAGGAGTCGAAGTTCAACCCGCGCTCGTAGGACATTTCGCCGAATTGTCCCGTTCCCCTCAGCTCAGCGCCTGTAAAAAATTGCACATGTGGTAGTCTGGCCACTCATCCGAATCCTGACCCTAAACCCTGAACCCCGACCCCTGAACCCTGCTGTCCTTCTGTCCAATCCTGCACCGTGCGTCGTAGGACATTTCGCCGAATTGTCCCGTTCCCCTCAGCTCAGCGCCTGTAAAAAATTGCACATGTGGTGATGCAACCCCAGAACCCTGACCCCCGACCCCTGAACCCTGCCGTTCTCCCGTCCAATCCTGCACCGTGCGTCGTAAGCCATTCCGCTGGACTGTCCGTCGTGCCCTCCGCCCAACCCTGTAAGAAATTGCACATGTGGTGATGCAAAACCCTGAACCCTGAACCCCGACCGCCGAACCCTGCTGTTCCTGCGTCCGGGCAGAGTATCTCACCCGCCCTCATATATACTGACGTTCCAGACGCAAAAACGTTGCAAAGATTTTGGCAAAGCTTTGCATAATAGTGAGGTTCAACAACGCCCGTCGCGTTGCCAACCTCAGTACCTATGCGCCTTTTCACCTTTCTCGATTTCTTGCGTTTTCTTCATCATAGCGGTATAATTCAGCTTGTTTATCACTCGGATCGGCAGCTTCATTTCCCAAGAAACGAAGCCGCACGTCGTAGCACGAACTTCAAGCTACGTGTTACTGCTTTTTTCGTGGAGGGAACAGCCATGCGGCGCGCAGTTTTCTGCTTCGGAATACTGGCCTTGGCCATGTGCTCGTTTTTGCCTGCCGCCACGCTTTATGTCGATGCCAGCGCCCCCGCCGGCGGCAACGGCCAGGCGTGGTCCACCGCCTTCACCGATCTGCAAGCCGCCCTCGACATCGCGCAGAGCGGCGACGAAATCCGCGTGGCGCATGGGACGTACAAGCCGACGAAGCAAACAAATCCGCCCAACCCGCGTTCAGCAATGTTCCAGTTGATCTCCGGCACGACGCTCAAAGGAGGCTACGCAGGAGTCGCTGGACCTGATCCGGATGCAAGGGACTTCACTGCGCACGAGACGATCCTGAGCGGGGATTTGAATGGGGATGATGACCCAACTAAGGCGCTGAACGACCCAGCGAGGAACAACGAAGAAAATTGTTACCGCATAATCAACGGGGAGACGGACATCAGCGGCTTTACAATTGAAGGCGGTAATGCGAACGGTGCCTTGTGCTCTTTCGGAGCAGCGATCGGCGATGGCGGAAGCGGAGGCATCATACTCGATTGTACTTTTCGGGGAAACCACGGCGATGGAGATGGGGGTGCAATCTCTGCTACCGGCAATGTCCAGATAATTCGGTGCAAGTTTTTCGACAACCACGCCAATTGTGGTGGGGCTATTTACAGCACATCCTCTATCGCTTTGATTGAAAGATGCCTGTTCTCCCAAAATAGTGCTTCGTCCAATGGTGGAGCCGTGCGATTCTATGCAAACAGCTACTCCGTTACCGTCGAAAATTCTATCTTCTTAGGAAATACATCGACAGATGGCGCGGCCATAGACTTCGGGGTTGTCGGCATTTCGCCACACGTCGTCAACTGCACGTTCTACGGGAATTCGGCCACCAATGCGGGGGGGGGCGATCTGCAACCAGTCCGCCAGCCCCACCCTCACCAACCTCATCTGTTGGGGTGACAGCCCCGGCGAAATCTACAGCGACGCGAACAGCTACCCCTCCATCACCTACTGCTGCATCCAAGGTTGGTCCTCCGGCGGCACCGGCAACATCTCCTCCGACCCGCTCTTCGTCAACCCACTCGGAGCCGACGGCATCGCCGGCACCGAAGACGACGACCTGCGCCTCAAGCCGCGCTCGCCCTGCATCGACGCGGGCAGCAACGCCGCCGTGCGCTCGGGCGTCACGACCGATCTGGACGGCAACCCGCGTTTCGTTGACGACCCAGCGGTCGCCGACACCGGCAGCGGCAGTTCACCCGTCGTGGATATGGGCGCCTACGAGAAACAGAACCGCTCCGCACTTATCTTCTACGTGGACGCCAGCGCGCCACCGCTTGGGAACGGCCTCTCCTGGGGGACAGCTTTCAACGATCTCCAGGCCGCTCTCGACATGGCCGAACCCGGTGACGAAATCCGCGTCGCGCAAGGGATATATAAGCCCTCGAAGCAGACGAATCCGAGCCTTCCCCGCACGGCGACGTTCCAGTTAATCGCGGGGACCACGATGAGAGGCGGGTTCGCGGGAATTGCGAGCCCCGAACCGGATTCGCGGGACCTGGCGGTGTTCGGCGCGACGCTGAGCGGCGACATCGGCACCACAGGCGATAACTCCGACAACTGCTACCACGTCTTGAGCGCCAGCGGCGACATGCAGAACGGCGCCGTTGATGGCTTCACGATCACCGCCGGGAACGCCAACGGAGCCAGTCCTTTCAATTCTGGCGGCGGTGCGTTCTTCAGCCTCGTAAACAATCTCGCCATCACAAACAGCCTCTTCAGTACCAATTGCGCCGACTCTCGCGCTGGCGCAATGTACAACGACCGCTCTTCCCCGACGATCGTGCGATGCGCTTTCACCGGCAACACCGCAGTAAACGCAAACAGCTGTGGCGGGATGTTCAACGACAACAACGCCTCGCCTAGCATCACTGACTGCACTTTCAGCGGGAACACCGGCAATGACGGCGGCGGGATATACAACTTCAACTACTCCTCTCCCGCAATCACCAACTGCATCTTCAGAGGCAACGTCGGTAACTACGGGGCCGGGATGTTCAACTATCTGTATTCGTCACCGACCGTAGTGAACTGCGTGTTTGATGCGAATACCGCCAACTACTCTGGTGGTGGAATGTACAACCAGAACGGCTGCTCGCCTGCCATAGCAAATTGCACCTTCGCCGGCAACGATGCGACTGCCCACGATGGCGGTGGGATGTACAACTACGACGCGTCGCCCGTCGTAACGAACTGTATCTTCTGGGGCGACACTGCAGGGGGTGCTGGCCCGGAAATCTGCGATTCGTCGTCCAGTACGATCGTGGCGTACACCTGTGTCGCGGGCGGCTACATCGGCACCGGCAACATCTCCTCCGACCCACTCTTCGTCAACCCACTCGGAACGGACGGGATCGCCGGAACTGAGGATGATGACTTGCGGCTTCGGGCCGGTTCGCCCTGCATCGACGCCGGCCAAAACGCCGCCGTTCCATCCGGCGTCACGACCGATCTCGCTGGAAACCCCCGTTTCGCAGAAGACCCCGACGCGGCCAACACCGGTAGCGGCACTGCGCCGATCGTGGACATGGGCGCTTACGAAGGCGCGTTGCGCCCCGTTGCACTTGGCGATTCGTATGTTGTCGGCTCCAACGAAATACTCAGCGTTTCGGCGGCGGGCGTCCTGATCAACGACAGTGATCCGCTCGGAACTGTCCTCAGCGCCATTCTGGAAACCGATGTCGGCCATGGCACGCTGTCGTTGAATAGCGATGGTTCGTTCACCTATACGCCCACGACAGATTACGTCGGCCCGGATTCCTTCAAATACCGCGCGAAGAACAGTTTAGGAGACGTCTCGTTTATCGCCACCGTTTCCATCGATGTCGCCGGCCTCTTGACGATCACGCAGACTTCGCCGCAGCCGGGCTCCGTCCTCGCGGTCGCGCCTTCAGAGATCAAGGTCTGGTGCGACCTCGACGTTGATCCGGCCGCAGTCAATGCAGACACGGTAAAACTCGTGGGCAGCGGACCCGACCGGGTCTTCGGTACATCAGATGACATCCAGATCACGCCATCATCGCTCACGGCCACGGGCAATACGCTGACGCTCGACGTGAACGGTCTGCTGGACCCAGGACAGCGCTACAGAGTAACCGTGAAGAGCGGCACTGGCACCGGGGGCCTGGTTTTCGGAGGCAGCCATCGCGTAATCATCCCGGACCAGACATGCTATCGGCTCACGGATCTCACGGTGGAGGCGTGGGTCAATCTGGCATCGCTGCCAAGCGATCAGGTGCAGATCTTCATCCGCGATGACGACCGCCCCGGCTATGAACCTTTTGATTTGAGACTGGCGTCCGGTGGCATGGCGCAGTTCTGCATTGCAACCGCGACAAACGCGGAGTTTATCGCCAACTCCGGCTGGGCTCTTACGCCGGGAACTTGGACACACTTGGCCGGCGTCTTCGATTCCTCGACGAAGGTTCTGCGAATGTATGTAGACGGCCAAAGCCGGGGCTCGGCAACCGCCAGCGATGTGCCTTTGCAGATCCTCACGGGCGGCTTTCCCAGCCTGGGGATCGGCGACCTTAGTCCGCCTGACTGCGGGCCCCAGTTCTTCAATGGGAGCATTCGCGACGTTCGAATTTGGGGCGTGGCGCGCACGCAGACTGAAATCCAGGCGAGCATGAACGGCGGCCTCATCGGCAGCGAAACAGGGCTGGTTGGCTACTGGCCGCTGAATGAAGGCGCCGGTCAGATCGTTCACGATCTCACCACGCACGCGAATAATGGCACGCTCGGTATCGACGCCAATCCTGGCAGCGACGATCCGAGTTGGCTCGCGGGTGGTGGCGTCCTGAGTTCGCATGGCAAAGTTCTGGATGGCGAATACAGCGGCACCTTCCCATCCGGAAACGGAACCGCTGGCGGAGATTTCGTTGTCGAATTCAGCGTTAACGCCCCGCCCGTCGCCGACTCGAAAAGCATCAGTACTCATCGGAACGCCACGGTGGCGAGTACGCTTGCCGTCAGCGACGCGGACGGCGACACGTTGAGCTACTCGATCGTCGCACAACCGCAGCACGGCGCCTTAAGCGGGACCGCGCCGAATCTCAACTACGCGCCGAATGCCGGCTATGTGGGCTCGGATAGCTTCACGTTCAAAGTCAACGATGGGCTTGCGGACAGCAATACAGCGGCAATTTCAATTGATGTGACCAACACGGTCCCTGCTGCCGCGGCCAAGAACGTCAGTACGCACGGAGGTATGGCAACAGAGATAGTGCTTAGCGCCAGCGATGCCGACAGTGACACACTAAGCTACTCGGTTGTTGCGCAGCCGCAGCACGGCGCATTAAGTGGCACCGCACCAAATCTCAGCTACACGCCGGCCGCCGGTTATCTGGGGTCGGACAGCTTTACCTTCAAGGCCAACGATGGTCTGGTGGACAGTAACACAGCGACAGTCTCCATCGATGTGACCAACAACGCCCCAGTCGCCGCCGACCAGAACGTTAGCACGCACTGGAGTACGGTGATTGATGTAGTTCTGAGTGGCAGCGACAGTGATGGCAACCCGTTGAGCTACTCTGTCGTCGCGCAACCGCAGCACGGCAGCCTGAGCGGCACTGTGCCGAACGTCACCTACACTCCTGTCGGAAACTTCAGCGGGACGGATTCCTTCATGTTCACGGTCAACGACGGTACGTGCGACAGCAACACCGCGACCGTGTCCATCCAGGTCACGAACCGCTCTCCTGCCGCCACTGGCCAGCAGCTATCTGTCCATTCCGGCACCGCCAAGCAGATGACTCTAGCCGGCAGCGACGCCGACAACGACGCGCTCAGCTTCGCCGTTGTGACTCAGCCACAGCACGGCACTTTGTCCGGCACTGCGCCGAACCTCACTTACGCACCCACCGGCCATTTCGCCGGCAGCGACTCCTTCACCTTCAAAGTCAACGACGGCATCACCGACAGCGCCGCCGCCACCGTCTCTATTACTGTCGCCAACTCCGCCCCGACCGTCACAGCCGGCGCGTCGCTGCTTGCTGTTCCGCCGGGAAGTGCCGCGTCTTTCTTCGCCAGCGGAAACGACCCCGACGGCGACGCCATCACCTACGCTTGGAATTTCGGCGACGGCGCGACCTCGACCGAACAGAATCCCTCGCACAGCTATCTTTCCGACGGCATCTATTCTCCGACCGTCACGGTCACCGACGGCGCGGGCGCGAGCGGTTCCAGCAGCGTGACCATCACAGTCAGCAAAGCCCCCACCGCGCGCCTGACGACCAGCGACGTCGTGGCGTTCTCGACGCAGGCGTTCACGTTCGATGCCAGCGCGAGCACCGATCCCGAAAACCAGATCGCCTCCTATTCGTGGAATTTCGGCGACGGCACGCCGCTTGGGTCCGGGCAGGTGATCTCCAAAGTTTACGATGAGCCTGGCACCTACGCCGTGACGCTGACCATTACCGACGCGGCAGGCGTGGCCACGACGATTCAGCGCGACATCGAAGTGCTGCCTGCCTCCGAAGCCGGCCTCTTTAACGCCTACGTCCGCTACAAAGTCTCGTGGAACCGCAAAACCGAAAACGCCGACACCTTCAGCCTCGACGCGACCGTCAATGTCGGCGATCTGGTCGTCGGAAAAGGCGCAGCCGTCGCGTTCGAAGTCGCCGGCCAGCGCTTCACCGGCGTCCTCGACAAGAAACTGCGCGACACCAGCCACCGCGAAGCCAAATGGCAGGTCAAGGCCAGTCTTCGCGGCCAGCCCATCGGCACCGTCTGGATCAAGGCCGACATCAAGAAGGCCAGCCTCGGCGCCGGCTTCAATCAGCAGGGAATCCTCGGCAACGGCGACCCGCACGATTCCGTGAGCGCCGACGTTCCGCTCAAACTCGAAATCGCCGGCCGCAGCTTTGAGATCCAGATCCCCTCGGAGTTCAGATTCAACGCCGAAGGCACCAAAGCCAAAGGCACCGGCTCGTTCTAGTTGCGGATTGTAGATTGTAGATTGCAGATTGAACAGTGGCCGCAGATGAACGCAGATGGGATAGAGCGATTCACGTTTGTTCGTGCCTGGCTGTCCCGCTCCAACTCGTCGCTCTTGGCTGCGCAAGCGACTTCCAGGCCGTTGCTCTCAAGAGCCAAGAGCTAAGAGCTAAGAGCCAAGAGCTAAGAGCCAAGAGCTAAGAGCTAAGAGCTAAGAGCTAGGAGCACGTTGAGCGAACGGGCTACATCCCCGGGTGAAATACTCTAGCAATCCGGCCCGGCCGGGCACTTCCCCCGCCGCGCAGCACGGCACCGATCTCGGCCGTCCACGCCGGTTGTCCCTGCCTCCCGCCTCCCGCCTCCTGCTTCCTGCGTACTTTTGTTTGGAGGCCCCGCCCGGATTCGAACCGGGGTATAACGGTTTTGCAAACCGTCGCCTTACCACTTGGCTACGGGGCCAGAACATTTCAATATAACAACTTAGATGCTTCCCGCTTGACTCCTGTCCAAGAGATCAAATTCATGCCCGAAACCGACGACCTTCCCGATGTCCGATGGCTGCTTTCTTCGCCACGCAAGTATGAGCCGTCCATGAGTTCAAGCGGCATTTTACAGTTCCGCCATCCCTGGGTTGTGATCCTATTGCCCTCTGGCGAACCCGGCCCTGGACTCAACATCTGCCGCTCGTTCGCCAGACTCGATCCCGCTCAGCGCGGCGAAGTCCATCTTTCAGCGCAGGCGCTGCTGAATGCCGCTCCGCGCCAGCGGGTTGCCGCCCGACCCGAAACAAATCCCAGACTTCTCGATGCGTACTTCGACCCCATCGAGGAATTGGAGGAAATCGCCCGCGACGCTGACCTCACGGGCCGGGTCTCACCTCCAGGCGCTCCCCTTCAAGTCGACATTGGGGGCGTCGTTGTCAGCGGGCATATTCTAAAGGATCCCGTAGAACTTTTCAAGTTGGGCCAGCACATCAAAGCGCTAACCGATGCAAATGTGGGGCATATTCAGGCCAAGACCGCAATGCGGCGCGAGATCGAGGATCTGAATCGAATTCTTGCGCAGGAAGATCGCCAACTCAACAACCACGTGACTGCCACCCTCGGCAAAGCACTCACCGCGTTTCAGAAAGACTACAAACCCGGTGATCCACAAACCAAGACTGCTGTCGAGGCCACGCTCAGCAAGTTCGTGTACGGCGGGGGTAAATGGGGTGAAGGCGAGATCGGAGACTCGTTGATGAGGTGAGGTTCTCGTCAGGGCTCAGCAACGTTCACGCGATCCTGATCACGAACTCTGGAAATACGGCCCAGATGAATGGCGGCACACGTTCGGCACACTTCTTGCCGTCAGCGGCAAGAACATGAGCGGAATTGCCAAATGGATGCGCAATTCATACGAAGTCGTCGCCGCATCGTACGTGAACTTCAACCCCACCGACGAATGCGTCAGAGGCCGGCTGAAATGGGACTGATCCGCGGACTCGCATGAGCACCTATTCGGCGCGTTGTGACGCAGAACACGTGGTCCCGCGCGGCGGACCTGATCACGCCCCGCGACTCATTCATCGCCACCCTGTTGCCTAACGGCAAGGTTCTGGTGGCCGGCGGCGAGAGCCTGGATGGCTTTGGCGGCGGGTCGGTGCTTCAGAGTTCCGAGCTATACGACCCGGCTTCGAACACTTGGTCAGCAACGGGCAATCTTCCCGCCAAAACGGTGTCGTTCTCAGGCAGCTTATTGCCCAACGGAAAAGTATTAATCTCCGGTGGCGATGACGGCGTCACCACCTTGGCTTCGGCTGCACTCTATGATCCGGATTCCGGAACTTGGCGCGCGACGACCAGCCTGAACACCGCCCGATACTTTCATACGTCTACGCTGCTGCCCAACGGACTTGTTCTTGTGAGCGGTGGGAACGACCGAAGCGCTGGCTATCGGTTAGGCGGGGAACTCTACGATTACGCCGCAGGAAGCTGGAGCGCGACGGGGAGCCTCACCACCGCGCGCCGTTCGCATACCGCGACGCTGCTGCCAAACGGCCAAGTGCTCGTTACCGGAGGCGTTAACGGCAGCGCCGTTCTTGGCACCTCCGAGCTGTATGACCCCGCCTTCGCCCAACCCGGCAGAAGTCAACCAGAGCGTTTCGTTCAGCGTCTCGGCCAGCGATTCGGATGGCGACACGCTGAGCTACAGTTGGGACTTTGGCGACGGAACGACCGGGAGCGGCGCGTCCCCGTCGCATGCTTACGCAGCAAGCGGATCCTACAACGCAACGGTGACCGTCAGCGACGGCAAGGGTGGAAGCACGAACAGCAACGTTTCGCTGAACGTCAAAGAGAATCCGCCGGCCATCACGAGCGCAGCGTCGGCCTCTGGAACGATAGGTGTGCGTTTTAGCTATCAGATCGCGGCCAGCAATAGTCCGACCAGTTTCGGGGCATCCGGACTGCCGGATGGCTTGTCTGTCGATACGGGCACCGGCAAGATCAGCGGCACGCCGACGACGGAAGGCAACCTCAATCTTGCGCTCAAAGCAACGAATTCCGCCGGCAGCGACAGCAAGACGCTGTCGATCACGCAAGCAGGACGGGCCGCCGATGGCGGGGCAGACGGTGACGCGTTCGTTCCCAGCCGAAGGCAAGTACACGGTGGTGGCGATCGCGTTCGATGGTTTCAGCAAGAGCACGAACTTTACGAAAGTCTCGGTTACGCTGGCGCCGAATTCGGGCAGCGAGGACAAGAATGCGGCAACGGGCCTGGTCGTGGTGAACCCGCTCAACGGGCTGGGCCTGAAGATTCTGCAAGTAGATTGAGTACTAGAAGGCAGTGGGATATTCTATACACTATCTTTATGCGGACACCGGAGACGGACCCACCACCGCCTGAATTTCTGTTCAGGCCGCGTCCTCGACTGCCCCTATTGCTGAGCGATCAGCTAATCCGAGATACGGCCAGAGGCCGTGGTTTAATGATGTAATTACATCGTAAAAGTAATTAAGTACAGTGGCCGCCATGTATAAGGAACAATGTTCTGAGCACAGCCAGCGAACAGGAGTCACTGCGCCAATGAAGCGATTACTGGTGCCCACAGGCTTAATGCTCGTCGTCTGCGCGGCGTGCGCAGAGGACGGTCCCGGCATTCCGTCGCGCGATCCGAACCTGGATGTGTTGCCTGGATTCAGGGCGCCGCCGCCCGGCTACGGGGAAATCCCATACTGGTGGTGGACGGGCGGCGATCTCGATCCGGAACGCATGGTCGCCCAACTGAAGGAACTGCACAAGAATGGCATCAGTGGCGTGCAAGTCAACTATTCCCACTTTGACACCAGCGGCTGGATGACCGACCAGAACAATCCCGAGATCTTCACAGACGAATGGTGGAAGGTCTACTCGAGGATTTCGGCGGCTTGCGCGGAACTGGGCATGGGCATCGGGATGAGCACCTACACTATCGACTGGCCCAATGGTGCGCCGAATCTGTTTTACAAACTCTTCTACTCCAAGCCGGAGCTCAATGCTTTGCAGCTGAACCGGCGGCCACAGCAGCTCATGCGCGGAAGAGAAACCAGGACCTTCGACTGTGGCGCCGATCAGGTGGCAGTACACGCCTATCCGGTCATTGCTGGCAAGCTCCAGCGCGGTGGCACCGACCTGACGGCGCTGGTGAAGGACGGCAAGCTGACGTGGACGGCGCCTGAGGGCGAGTGGCAGGTCTGGAGCTACGCTGCCGAGCACCGCAAGGGATCGATGAACCCGCTCATGCCCGGCGCGGGCGAGACGATCATCCGCGACTGGTACCAGCAGTTCCAGGAACACAATCGGGACAAATCGGCAAAAGGCCTGAACTACTTTTTTAACGATGAACTGCAGATCGGTGTCGGAAGGCTCGCGTGGAATTCGGATTTCCCGGCGGAGTTCAAAAGACGCAAGGGGTACGACTTGTTCGAGGTTCTGCCAGCGATGTGGGAAGACATCGGCGCGATCACGCCGAAGGTCCGCATGGACTATGCTGACGTCCGGATGGCGCTGATGGAAGAGCGGTACTTCAAGCCGATCTACGAGTGGCACGCGTCGCGCGGCATGATCTATGCCTGTGACATGAGCAGCCGCGGAACCCAACCATCGGAATTCGGCGACTACTTCCGGGCCGTTCGCTGGTATTCCGCACCCGGACATGATACGCCCGGTGGAAACGCCGATCTGATCAAGGGCAAGGTGTCGTCCTCCATAGCCAACCTGTACCAGCGACCGCGCGTATGGTTAGAGGGTTATCACAGTCTCGGCTGGGGCGCGACGCCCGAACGGATTATGCATGCCACACGCGAAAATTACCTGTACGGCTGCACGCTGTTCAACCTGCATGGCTTGTATTACACGACGTACGGATCGTACTGGGAGTGGGCTCCGCCCTGTTATCATTTCCGCATGCCCTACTGGCCGCACATGGGCGTCTTCCTCAAGTATTTCGAGCGGCTGTCTTACCTGATGAGCCAAGGTCATCTCGCCTGCGATGTGGCAGTGGTCTATCCGGTGGCGCCCTATGAAGCAGAGATGAACGGCGACAAGGCGCGGAACATGGCTTTTGACATCGCGCACAAGTTGTTTCCAGCCGGCATCAACTTCGAATTCATCGACAACGATTCGCTCGCCCGCGCTACTGTCGAGAAAGACCGCTTGGTGGTCAAAGATGCAGGCGCCTCATACCAGGCGCTTGTGGTACCGAACATGGAGGCTGTGCGCTGGCCAACTATAGAGAAAGCA
Organism: Planctomycetota bacterium; assembly: GCA_036504595.1. Lineage (GTDB taxonomy): Bacteria > Planctomycetota > SZUA-567 > H5-PLA8 > H5-PLA8 > DASXUX01. The sequence continues at coordinate 133,083 of DASXUX010000047.1, forward strand.
GCAGCCTTCGCGAAGGCCGGTGGAAAGGTATATTGCGTCGGAGCACTGCCGACGGCTTCCGACCACGCAGGCCGCGATGATCCCGAGTTGAGGGCTCTAGTGGACGCAGCGTTCAAACCAGACTGTCGCCTTGAATCGAGTTACGACTTGGCCAAGGCGATTCGCAACGCATTTGTGCCAGATATTCAAAGCTCGGGTCAAGCAGTTCGCGCTCTGCACCGGAAAGCCGGCAAGCGCGACGTCTACATGGTCATGGACGCAACGCCAGGCACGGTGGTTGAGTTCCGCGCCAAAGGCTGTGTAGAACTATGGGATGCGTGGACGGGACAGACGCGTCCCCTTCACGTAGTGGAAGAATCGGCGACGGGCACGCGTGTCGAACTGCCGCTGGAGCGTTACGAAGCGCAGATCGTGGTCTTCACGCCGGACAAAGCGCACATCAATCCGCCGCCGAAAGACGAACGTCCGCTCCGGCAACGGAGTCTGCCAACGGAATGGACTGTCGCTTTTCTGCCGACGATGGACAACACCTATGGCGATTTCCGCCTGCCGGCGACAGCGGAGAACAAGGTGATCGGTCTGGAAGCCCGGCGCTTTCTGTGGGCACGCGAAACGGAAGCGCTGGCCAAGACAGCAATGTTAGCTGAGACGGATGATCGAGGATGGGCGAAGCAGCTTCACGGTTTCGGTCCTCAGTTTTATGTGTTGGGTCCGCTCCCTGACGACACCGATTGCGCGGCGCTGGAGACCGAATTGGCCAAACTCACTGCTGTCGATCCATCGCAACCGGTGACGATCAAAGGGAAGCCCTACACATGGAACGCGTACGACTTCTCCTGGCGCATGGGCAAGGAAGGCGATTCCGGGCACCAAGGTTTCCATGGGTTGAAGCGGATCGTCACGGACGATTTCCTGTGCCTTGGCGAGGCAGGCAACGGCCACAACGAGACGGTCTACTCGACCAAAGGAAAAAAGGTGTATTACGTGTGGACTGCGGCGACGGTCACGCAACCGACCTCCGCGTGTTTCGATATCAGTCGCAACCCTCCCGCAGACAAGAGTCATTCGTCGCCGGTGCTGACGCCGGCGGCCATCTATCTGAATGGCACTGTCATCGCCGATGTCGCTGCACCGGTTGCGCTTAAAGCCGGCGCAAATCCCATCCTGGCGCGTTACGACAAAGGCGGACGCGGGCATCTGGTTCTGCGGCGGCAAGGAGCGCCCGAACCACAGACTCGCACGCCCCTCGCGATGCGCTGGTACGACGACACGGGCGGGATCCCATTCGACGTTCAGGCCGGCAAGCCTGCAGCGGAGTGGTTCCGGTTCCTTTCGGCGCCTGGCACGACGGCCATCCGCGTGCGGGCCCGCGGCACCGTCCAGGCGTGGATCGACGGTCAGCCCATGACTGAAAAAGGCGACGGGCGCTTCGTAGCCGCCAAAAGCGCCTCGAAGGCCGCCATCGTGGCGTTGCGCGTCGTGCCGGAGATTGGGCGAAGCGGCGGCGCAGTAATTCCAGATCCAGTGGCCGTCGAGACCGACGGCACGGGGAGCATGGCATTGGGCGATTGGTCGAAGAATGGCATCTTGGGGAACTACTCGGGCGGCGTGCGCTACCGCACCACGGTAACGTTGACCGACGAAGATGCCGTAAGCAAAGCGGAGCTCGATCTTGGCAGCGTCACCGCGACAGCGGAAGTCTTCATCAACGGCAAGTCGGTCGCGGTGCTGGTAGCTCCACCCTGGAAAGCAGAGTTGAATGGCGTACTGAAGAACGGCGAGAATACGATCGAGATCCTCGTCTACAATACGCTTGCCAATCACTACCAGACCATTCCGACGAAATATGGCGGTAGTCCTGTTTCAGGCTTGATGGGCCCCGTCTATCTCCGATCGCGCGACTGGAAGACAGGCGACCTGGCAACTGCGGAGACCAAAACGCAGGCGTCGAAGAAAGTCGCTCTGTCTGCCGCCGCCGCGCAAAGCAGAGTGCTATCCACAACCGGCGATGTGCGTGTGACCGCCACGACAGGAGCGCTCAGCGACTTCAACGCCCGGATCGTCGCGGCTGACAATCTGATGCGCCAGCCAGGACTGGGCATAGCATCGAAAGGTTCGTGCGGACACGACGGCGGCGGGAAGGGATTCGGAGCGCTCTTCAATGGGACAGCAGGAAACAAGAAAGATGGCGAGGAGACTCAGAACGACGGCGCCACATTTGTGGGTTTTGGCGAGGGCAACACGCTAGAGATCGTCTTCGACGCGAACAAAGCACCCAAAGGAGTCACGATCCGCAGCATTCAAAGCTATGCTGGCCACAACGATAGCCGTGCCACGCAACGCTACACGGTGTCTGGCGCCAAGGCATCTGCGCCGGAGCAGTTTCTGCCTATTGCAGGGGTGGACAGTGAGGCGAATGGCGAGCTGAACGAAGTAACCGTGGAAAAGGCGGCCAAAGGAACGCTGATGGATGGCGTGCGTACGCTGCGCTTCGTCTTCAAAAATGGACCGGTTGATTTCAATGTGTATCGCGAAATCGCGGTGTTCGGAGAGGTGACTCCATAGAGGAAATGATAGCGGATGCACCGTCTCCAAGCTGCGCTAGCCAGGCGCGACTTGCCGGAAGTGGATTGACGCAGACAACGACGAGGTAACATCTGTTATTGGTCATGCAAAAACGAACTAAGCGCCTGAGGAGTGCCCGTGTCGGTGCCTCTTGTTAGAATCGAGCATATAACAAAGTCCTTTGGCGGCGTTCACGCGCTGACCGATGTGAGCTTCTGCATTGAGCCGGGAGAAGTACACGCACTCTGCGGCGAAAACGGCGCGGGCAAGTCTACGCTTATCAAGACACTCGCCGGATCCTGTATCCCGGATCATGGGCAAATCTCGTTCGCTGACGCACCATTGCGGCTGGGCAGTGTGCGCGCTTCCGAAGCCGCTGGGGTCGCTGTCATCCATCAGGAATCCACTGCGTTTCCGCACCTCAATGCAGAGGACAACATCTTCGTAGGCCGTGAGCCACGATGGATGGGCGGCCTGCTGCTCGACCGCCGCCGAATGCGAGAAGGCACGCGCAAAGTGCTTGCCGGGCTGGGTGAACAGATTGACCAGAACGTGCCAGTGGGCGAACTGCCGGTTGCCCAACGGCAGATGATCGGTATCGCGCGGGCGCTGCAAAGCCGCTGCCGTCTACTCATTCTGGATGAGCCGACGGCGTCACTTTCAGCGCGCGAAACCACAGTCCTGTTTCGCGTCATTCGCCAACTGCGTTCGGAAGGCGTCAGCCTGCTGTACGTGAGCCATCGCATGGAGGAGATTTTCGACCTGGCGAACCGCGTGACAGTGCTGCGCGACGGCCGCTTTGTGGACACGCTGCCGATCGCGGACGTAACCCGCGACGGACTCATCCGGCTTATGGTGGGCCGGGATCTGTCCACGGTGCCTGCGCCCGGAGAGCACGCCGCTGCGGCGGGCCAGCGAACTGTTCTGGAGGTCCGCAAACTCTGCCGCGCCAACGTATTTGAGGACATCTCGTTCAGCGTGCAGGCCGGGGAAGTCGTGGGACTTGCCGGTCTGGTGGGCGCCGGTCGGTCCGAAGTAGCGCGCGCAGTGTTCGGCGTGGACCGCTATGACAGCGGCAGCGTCGTCGTGAATGGCCGGCCATTGCCGCGTGGATCGGTGCGAGCGGTCGTACGGCACGGCGTGGCTCTCGTGCCCGAAGACCGGCAACATTTGGGGCTGGTGCTGCCGATGTCCGTGGGCGACAACCTGACGATGGCGGTGTTGGACTCGCTGACTCGCTTCGGCCTGCGTTCGCACATCCGGGAACTCACTTTGGCGGAGAAGCTGATGAAGGATCTGTCGGTGCGAGCTGCGAGTGCCGCTGTGCCTGCGGAGACGCTTTCCGGCGGCAACCAGCAGAAGCTTGTCTTGGGCAAATGGCTGGCGGCGGCACCGAAAGTGTTGATCCTGGATGAGCCGACGCGAGGCGTGGACGTGGGAGCAAAGGCGGAAGTTCACAAGCTGATCCGACAGTTCGCAACTGAAGGCATGGCGACGCTGCTGATCTCATCCGAATTGCCGGAACTGCTTGCGGTGAGCGATCGCATACTGGTGATGCGCGCGGGGCGGATAGCCGGCCAGTTCTCGCGAACCGAAGCGACGCAGGAGAAGATTCTCGAGCTGGCGCTAGGGCGAGCATCAGCCGAGACGGTGGAGGCGACTGCATGACTGCCGCGCCGCATGCCGCTTCTTCTTCGTCCCTTTGGAGGCGCCTGAATCGACGTGAGTTCTGGGTGCTGCTGCTGCTTATCGTGACGGTCGCCGCCGTAAGCGTGAAGAATCCGAACTTTTGTCAGCTCAGCAACATTCGCAACATGCTGGCCAACGCGGCGCCTACCGCGATCGTTGCCTGTGGCGTGACACTGGTGATCGTCACAGGCGAGATTGACATTTCCGTCGGTTCGCTGATGGGGCTTTTGGCGGCGGTCCTCGGTGCGACCTCCTCGCTCGTTTATAGTAGGTGGCCCGCTGCAGCCAGCATCGTGCTCGTGCTGACGCTCGGGACCGCCATCGGGCTCGTCAACGGGTTGCTGGTGACGTTTGGACGCGTGCCGTCCATTGTCGTGACGCTCGGGACGATGATGGCGCTTCTTGGCGTCACGAAGCTGTTCCTGACGGGATACGGCGATTCCATTGACGTGTCGCGTTGCTCCCCCGCCCTGATCTGGCTGGACAAGGGGACCGTGCTGCTGATCCCTGTCGCCATCTGGATCGCCCTGGCTGTAATCGCCGCGACAATTTTTCTCGTATGCATGATGCCGCTGGGACGGCACATCTATGCGGTCGGCAGCAACCCGCATGCTGCGATGCTGGCTGGACTGTCCCGGCAGCGCGTGAAACTGTTCGTCTTCGCGTTGACGGGGCTGCTGGTCGGCTTGGCGACAATCGTGCGCGTCCCCCAACTGGCCAAGGTGGAATCGTCCATCGGCCAAGGCCTCGAACTTCTGGTCGTCACGTGCGTCGTGGTCGGTGGTACGTCCATCAGCGGCGGCAGGGGCACAATCGCCGGGTCGGTGCTGGGCGTGCTGCTTCTCAACAGTGTGGGTTCGATGCTCTTGTTCCTCCGGCTTGGTGAAAACGCCACCTACTGGGAGCAGGCCATTCAGGGAGTCTTCATTCTCGTGGCGGTTCTGGCGGATCATCTGGCTCGACGCAGGCATGGAGACACCGCATGAACTCAGTCGGCGCATCGCCACAGGCCCTCCGGAAACCATGGCGCTTGAGCGACTTCCCGTATTGCCACGAGGCCGTGCTCGTGGTGCTGCTGGCCGGCCTTCTTCTGTGGGCGCGATGGCAAGCACCGGACTTCGTGACTTGGGAGACACAACTCGACCTCTCCACACACGTCTGGGAGTTGGCGCTGATGTGCCTCCCCATGACCCTGGTCATCATCACCGCCGGCATCGATCTGTCGGTCGGTTCGATCATGGCGCTGTCCGCTGTGGTGTTGGGGACCGCATACCTGCGGTGGAACATGCCGATCGGCCTGGCCGCCGTGCTGGCGCTGCTCACGGGCGCCGCTGCCGGAGCCGTGAACGGTGCGTTTGTCGCCTGTGTGCGCGTTCATCCGCTGATCGTCACGCTCGCAACGCTCGCTGCGTATTACGGCGTAGCCGTCGGCATCAGCCATGGAATGCCACTGTCCGGCTATCCGGACGCGTTCAGGGAGATCGGCGGTGGCGGCATTGGCGGCATACCGATCGCGGGCCTGATCTTCGCGTTGTCGGCTGTTGTCTCCGCGACTGTGCTTGGCAAGACAGCATTCGGCCAAGGACTCTATGCCATCGGTCACAACGAAACTGCCGCACGCTTCTCGGGAATTCCTGTGGCCCGGATGAAACTGCTCCTCTATACCGCGTCCGGTCTGGCCGCCGGCCTGGCGGCGCTGCTTTTTGTCGGCAGACGCAACACGGCGAATACCGACATCGGCGCGGGCATTTCGCTGGACGTGATAACGGCCGTGGTGCTCGGCGGAACCAGCATCTTTGGCGGCCGCGGGCGAATCGTGGGCACGCTTCTGGGGATCGTGCTGATTCATGAGACGCGCGAGTTTGTCAGTTGGCACTGGAGCAAGGCTGAGCTAAATCTGATCGTCATCGGTTCGCTGCTGGTTGCCTCCGTATTGATGAACTCGCTGCTTTCGTTCCGGCGGCGTTCGGAATGATCATGGGAGACTCTGTCATGACGCGTGCATTCTGTCTGATTGCGGTGGTATTGGCCATGCTGGCGTTGGCGGGCTGCGGAGGAGGAACGGCCGGCACGGAGGCCGGCGCTACCGGCGGGGCGGACAGTGCCCGGAAGAAGCGCATAACAGTGGCGCTGTTGCCCAAGCGCAAAGGCGTGCCGTACTTCACGAGCTGCGCCGAGGGAGCGCAGGAAGCGGCCAAAGAACTGGGCGACGTCGACTTGATCTACGACGGTCCGACCGATGGCAGCGCAACGGCTGCAGCGGATATGATCGATCGCTGGGTGCAGAAGAAGGTGGACGTGATCGCCGTCTCGCCCAACAACCCGGACGTCCTAAGCGCCGCCATGAAGAAGGCCCGCGACAAGGCCCTGCATGTGATCGCGTGGGACGCGGATGCGAAGCCTGAAAGCCGCGAGTTCTTCATCAATCAGGCGACAGCGCAGGACATCGGCTACGCGCTGGTGGACGCAATGGCCAAGGACATCGGCGGGGAAGGTGACGTTGCGATCATCAGCGCCACAGCCGCGGCTGCCAATCAGAACGAATGGATGAAGCACATGAAGGCGCGACTGGCGGAAAAATATCCAAAAATCCAGATCGTGGAGACCAAGTATCCCGGCGAGGACCAGAACGAAGCGCTGAAGATGGCTCAGGGATTCATCAGCGACCGCCCCAATCTCAAGGGCATCTTCGGCATTTCCTCGATGGCCTTTCCTGCTGCGGCCAAAGCTGTGCGGGACGCCGGCAAGTCGGGCAAGATAATGGTCACCGGGCTTTCCACGCCCAACGACATGAAGGAGTTCGTCAAAGATGGTACGGTCAAATCCGTGATCCTCTGGAATACGAGGGATCTCGGTTATCTGACCGTTCACGTGGCACGCGCGTTGGCTCGCGGTGAACTTAAACCGGGTGCGACCACCTTCAAGGCTGGAAGACTCGCAGAGAAGGTCATCGCAGGGGACAACGTCTTGCTTGGAGACATCCTCGTCTTCACGAAAGAAAACATCGACAAGTACGATTTCTAGTTGCTTCTCAAAGCAACTCTACATCCCATGCTCGTACATGAGGAGCTTCGCGGATTTCGGCGCAAACGGCTCAATGACGATCTTGTTGGCGCCGGGCTTGAGATGTTTCGTCACGTCCAGCCGGAATGGCTTCCCGAGGAATCCGCCGGCATATTGCCCATTCACCGTCACGCGCGCCGCCGCTTCGGGCGTGATTTCATCCATTTCGATGACCGCGCGCACCTTGGCCAGATTCACATCGGCGGGCAATTCGCAGTGCCCGCAGAATGGATCGCTCTTGACGGGACTCACGGCAACCTTCCCGGGCTTCGTGCCGCCAGCGCTGGCAAAACTACCCCACGGCGCGCAGCCGTAGTTGCCCAGTACCTTCGCGGCAGGCCACGCCCTGTCATCGTAGGCTGTCTGATTCCAGCCAGGCTGTTCCTTGTCGGCCGCCTTCCACGTCGCATCAATGCTGCCCGTCATTGGCGCACCATCCTCAAACGCGATCTCATACTTGCCAATCAATCCCGCGGGACTCGGCTGGTCTGTCATATTCAGCGCGGAAAAAGCAAAGACGTTAGTGCCTTCGATAATCAGTTTTGTGATATCAATCTTCGTCGGAGCACGCCACCCCTCGGGGTCGTCGCTGCTCTTGCCAGCCTCTTTTCCATTAACGAACAGAGTGAAGGCGTTGTCGCATGTGCCGACGAAACGCGCCAGTTTTGCTTTGCGCCCCGCGGGAACAGTGCATCCGCCGCGGAAGTACCGCGTGCCGGGCGGCGCGGCCTGAGCCGGATTGCCGTCTGGATACCACACCCACGCACAACCGTTGAAGGACACATCGGTCGTCGTCGGCGTGGGAGCTGCCGCTTGCGGCGCACTGGGGATAATCATCTCTGGCGGCGTGGCATCGCGCACAACCTCAATCGGCGCGCGGGCAGGCTTCACTGCCAGCGGCATACGCCCGGGCAACTCTCGTTTATCCTTCTGGAACATCAGCACGACGCTCTCAGATGGTTCCAGCGTCAGTTCCAGTTCAACAACGTTGTCGGCGACGCGCTCATATTGCACTGAAGTGATCTCATTCCGCATCGCATCCCACACTTCGGGTTCGCCGCTCGCTGTGATCCTGAAGCGAAAGTGCCGCGCATCGCCGGTGTGGTTCTGATTGCACACCAGGAACACGTCGCTCCCGGCCTTCACGCGGTGGAGCACATGCAGCCAGTTGTCGGTCTTTCCTGCGACCACTTCGAGCGTTGGATGAATACCCGCGCTGCCGGTCAGCGCTTTCTGCACATCGTCGACGCTCGGCTTCGCAGGCAGGAAGTACGCCTTTCCGCCCGCAGCGCTCGTTTTGCACGCCGTCAGGCCCGGCTGCGCGTCACCCCAGATGGCATCGCGCAGCGCTGCGATGTCGGCCGACGTCTTCCCAAGTGTTGCGGACTTCGACGGCAGGAAGTTATAGCCGACAACGATGCCGCCTTTTTCGAAGAACTCTTTCGCCTTCGCCAGCGTCGCGCAGGGAATCACCTCGACCGGCGGCACGACGAGAATCTGGTACGTCTCCTTGTGCAGCTTGAGCGCCTTGCCGTCGAGTTTCGCATCATTCTCCCACGCGTCGTAGAGCACCCAGTCGCAATCGAACAGCGCGTCCTGCAGCGTGCTCGTAAATTCTTCCGGGCGAACAGCCTTGCCCGCGTGCATGCTTTGTCCGACATGCAAAAACGCCACAGGGCAGACATGCCTTCCGCCCGTCAGCAGCGTGCTCAAGCGGCTGCTGTAATCAGCCCACACGCGGTACAACGGCCAGCGCGGCTCAAATCCGCCGTTGTAGAAATACGGCGGGTAGTCGCTGTCATAGGGCGCGCGCGGATTGAACGAATGCGGAATCAACATATTCACGCCGCGGACGTGGTGCCAGTCCGCCAGCCACTTCATCTGCGGATACGTCAGCACCTGATTGTAGCCGCCGTAGATTTCGCAGAACGCGACGTCGTTGGCTTTGTTGTATGTGTGCGAAATGGAACTGGCGATCTTCGGCATCTGATACAGACCCATGTTGCGCTGACCTGGAAAGACCTGATTGCAGACAAGATCAATGCCGCCCATGTCGCTGTATTTCTGCAACTGCATCATATTGCCGCCTGACATGCCGCGGCTGAAGAAGTCGTTGCCGTGTTCCATGAAATGTCCCATGGAAAAGACATTGTGCTCGCGGCACCACTTGGCCATGCCGCCGTACATCGTCCGTCCCCACGCTTCGGCAAACAGGTCGAGATAACCGTAGAATGCCGCCGTCTGTTCCTCGCCTGCGAGTTTGAACTTGTACGCGACCAGCAGTTTATTGAGATCCAATTTGCGTTCGACGGCCAGTGTGATCATATCGCTGCCCCAGTCGCCCTGCGTCTCGGGTTCGTCGTAGAAATACCCGACGATCGCCTTGCCGAAGTCCTGCTTGAAGCGATCATAGTGCGGCTGGTACACCGTCTTGATGAACCAGTCCACGCACTCGCGGTCGGCGCCGTCCACGGAAATCATCTGCTGCTGCCCGCCGCGCTTCCCTTTGAACTTCCACGCGAACTTCATGACGCGCCACTCGCCCGCGGGCGCATCCCACTCCAACATCCCGTTCTTCACCGACGCCGTCAGGTTCACGAGGCTCGAACCGTCCACTGTGTCGCCGTCCGCAGCCTTACCCGCAATCACGGCGATGATGTTCGCGTCGCCGTAACCAGCTTCACTGATCTTCTTCGGACCGGTGATGCTGACGGTCGTTGCTTCAAGGAGTTTGCTGCCATACTGCTCCGGCACGCGCCCGCCCATCATTTGACTTGGCCACCAATGATCGTCGTAGATGATCAGCGTCAGGTCGTTCTTCTTTGCGAACTGCAGGCAGATATCCAAGTCGCGATACCACCCTTCGCCAAGCCAGTCCTTGTGCGGTCGCGGCTCCGTCGTGAAGACACCGTTGCCGCCCTCGACGACCTTCCGCAACTCGCCTTCCAGTTGCGCCTGACTTTCCGTGCCGTGCATCCAGAAGAGCGGCCCCGTCAGCCGCCGCGCTTCCATCGGGAGTTCGCGGAACTGCTTCTCGACAGCGGCGGCGGTCGGCTCCTTCGTCTCGGCCAGAGCTGTACCGCACGGCAAACACCCGGCGATCACTGCAGCCAGCATCAGCGCCAATACCCGTCTCATGTCCCCTCCTCGCTCCTCAGTACTCAGCACTCATTTTTCAGCACTCGCCACTCGCTACTCGTTACCCATGATGAACACCGAATGTATGGGCGCGAGTTTCAGCCGCACGCGCATCACATCGCAGCTGTTGTCAGACGTCGCCTCCGCTTCGCACGCGCCCATCGTGCCCGTGTGGGGGTCCCATAATTCCAGCTTGTGCTTTCCGCGCAGCCGCACGAACACATCTGCCGGAGCATCGGACGAATTTCCAAAGAAATACACCTGCCGGCCATCAACAACCTTGTGGATGTACGACAGGTTGCCGTTCTTGACGGCGACGTCGTTCTCGAACGCCACGTCGTACACTTTCAGCGCAGCATCGAGTGCCGCCTTCAGCGCGCCCGCTTGCGGTGAAGCGATGAAGTACGTCTTGCCGCCTTTCGCGTTGGTTTGGACGCTCGACGTTCCGCTCGCATGCGCCAGATTGCGGCCAGCCGCATCGCAGATCTCAAACTCGTAGATCGACACGCTGTCGGAAGTGATGGCGTCCAGGCACAGCCGCACCTTCGACGCGCTCACGGGCGCGAACGTGTCGGTCTTCTCCGCGCCAAGCTGTTCGCCCTTCACGCAGTCGTTCCATTTCGCGCCATTCCACGACTGAATCCGATATGCGCGCGTGCGCTCGAAAGCTTCGCGCACGGTTGTCTTGACGAATGTTTTCGCCACGCCGAAGTCCACTTCCAGCCACTGCGGGTTCTTGTCGCCGTCAGCGGCATTCCAGCGGCTCTGCGCATCGCCGTCCACAGCCCTCGACGGCTCGAATCCTCCCCCTGCCCACGCACTCGACGCCGTCACGCGCGGAAAGTCGGCTTTCTTCGCCACGCCCGTGCCAAACATCACCGCGATGGTCTCCCGCACGTCCTTGTCCTTGCCAAACTCCGCCGACGTATCCGGCAGGCGCGTCGTCGCAATGACCTTGCCGCCGTTGTCGTAGAACTCCTTGATCTTCTTCAGGCTGCTCCAATGGATCGTGCGCGAGCCGGGGATCACGAACACCTTGTACTGCTCCGCATTGACCTTGTTCTCAAGATGGAGGTCCGTGCCTTTCACGCTGCACTTTGCATCGAGCACTTCCGGATGAATGAATGTGAAGTCGCGCCGCACGCCCAACGCCAACGCCTCGCCGACCTGCATGTAATCGGCTTCGAGAACGTCCACACAGCCTTCATATGGCTTTCCTGGACCAAACCACGATCCGGCCTGCAGCGTCGCGATGGGATACAGCACACCGATGTCCGCGACATGCCGCCCCGTCTGGAGCACTCGCTGCAGCCGCCCGATGTACTTGTTGTACGCGGCCAACTCGGGGCCGTATGTCGCTGCGCCCGGCGTCAGGTCAGGCGGAAAAAGAGCCTTCGGCGATGCGTACCATACCGCATGAGGCACCATCATGTTGATGCCCTTCGCAAACTGATCCATCGCTTCCTTGTAGAGGTTCGCCAGCGGCATGTTCTTGATCGCGCCATAGCACTCCGTCATCACCAACTGATGATCGAAGTTATAGGCTGCCGAACTGACGACCTTGTACGCCCGCGACCCTCGCCCATAACTGAAAATCTGATCCAGGCCGGGAATGTTCTGGTGCTTGAACGCCTTGATTAAATCGCCGGCCTGCCCGATCACCGGATTGACCAGTTCTTCCTGATCCACGTGGCCCGTCAGTTGAATGCGGTGTTCGCGGCACCAGTCGTTGATCGTCTTCGGAAAACCTGTCGCATACAGTTCCGCGCGCATACCAAACAACGCATTGCGGGCCGCAGCAGTGTCCGGCCCGATGTCCATGAACAGCGCCGGGTAGTGCACGACCGGATCGTCCGCAAACTTCTGTTTGTACTTTTCATTGAAGCTGTCCGTCCACGCGCGCCCGCCCTTCACGTGATACATCGCAGGCTCATCGTAGAACGCGCTGTCAATTGTCGTGCCGAAATGCGATGGGAACTTGTCGTAGTACGCCTGGTACGTCAGCTCAATGAAGCACTTCACGGCCTCGGGGCTCAGGTAATCCACCAGCCTGTCGCCGCCGTCGGGAACGCAAGTAAAGAGCATCACCTTCCACTCGCCGGTCGGCGCGTCCCAAACCAGTTTGCCGTCCTTCGCCTTGCTCGTGATGTTCTCTCGCTGCTTCGTGGCCATGTTCATTGCGACTACGCCCATCAGCATTCCCGCGGGCACGGCCTGCTCGACGCTCTGCGGTCCCGTCACGTCCACGGCCAGTACGTCGAGACGTTTGCTCAGCGCTTCGGGATGTTTCTTCGCCAAGAGCCCACCCGCCGAACCGCTCGGGAACCAGAACTCATCGTACAGGCACAGCTTCATGCCCAATTCCGCGGCTTTCCCGACGGCGGCCTGGTAGTGGTTGAGAAACTCCGGCGTCATGAAGGGCACGCCCATCTCGCCGGTCGGCAGAATACCCATGCCGTAGTAGCCGGCGTCTTTGCACGCAGCGACCATCGAACGCGTCTTCTCCGCGTCCAGTCTGCCGTTCCAGAACCACAGCGGCCGCGAATGCCAGCGCAGCGGCGGGTCGGCAAAGTCCTTGCGCAGTTCCGCGTCGCTCGTCGTGTCTCCCGCTCGAAGCGTTCCGCACGCCAATGCCAGCGCAACGATAGTGAACGCAACCTGTCTCATCACATCAAGTCCTCTGTTCGCGGCGCTGATTCACTTCGGCTTCAGGTAGTAGCCGTAGCCAGCGATGAGCGTGGACACGATCAGTACGACCAGGCCGAGGGCCATCAATGTCCGTGTGCGCCCGCTGGCGTCCTTCCATTCCTTCAGGCCAATACCCCACAGTGTGCTGAAGATGATGATGCTAGCCATGTGCAGCGTCCAACTCGCATAGTCGTAGCTCCCCATGCGCGTCTGGCCCATCCCGTAGAAGAAGAACTGCATGTACCACGTGATCCCCGCCAGAGCGCAAAATAGGTAGTTGAGTGCCAGCGTTGCTGCGGGCGGTGTCACCGCCGGCATGGTATCGCTGGGCGCAGCAGCGCCGCCAATGTATTGCCCGCCTGTCTTGTTCTTCAGGTTCAGGAACACGCACCAGATGAAATTGGTCGTGAATCCGCCCATCATCACCACGATGAGCACGGGCAGGTTCTGCCACAGGTCCATGCGGCCGTGCTGCAGCAACTGCGCTTTCGCTGCATCCGCGATCGGCTGTCCCGCTGTGAATCCAAACGACATGCAGGCGCTCATGACGCCGGCGAATGCCGCGACGGCAACGCCTTTGAAGAAGCTGAACTCCTTAACGCTCGATTTCTTCTGTTCGTCGGTGAGTTCCTTCTCCTTCGACATTCCCGCCAGTCCGGTGACCGCGATGCCCAGCAGGCATACGGGAATGCTTCCCAACACAACCTTGCCATCAATGGAGGATGCAATGGCGCCAAGCGTGCCTTTGAAGATAGGCGGGATGAGCGCTCCGCAGGCCGAACAGAAACCGAGCGCGATGGCGTAGCCCAGCGACATGCCCAGATAGCGCACGCTCAAGCCGAAGGTCAATCCGCCGATGCCCCATAGCACGCCGAAGAAGTAGGTCCAGAAGAGGCAACTGGCGCGCGCCTGCTGCAGGATCGCCACCGGTTCCGGCACCAGCAGCAGCGCGAGTATCCACGGCGCAATGATCCAGCTAAAGAAGCCGCCAGCGAGCCAGTACGTCTCCCACGCCCAGCCTTTCACGCCGCGGTACGGCACGTAGAAGCTGCCCGCAGCCAAGCCACCCAGCCAATGGAAGAAGACGCCCAGAACAGGATTCTCGTTCACGCTCTAGCCTCCACTGTTCTTCGTCAGCAAACCTTGATGAACTCGAGGCCCCAGATGGCCGCGAGTTTCTCCAACTTCGTCCCAATGTGTCCGACACCAATGGCGCAATGATGCGCCGGACCGGCCTTTGACCACGTGTTCACAAACGCCTTCGCTCCGATGGAGAACCGATAGCGGCTGTTCGTGTTGCCGATGTGCAGTATCGGCCCCGCCACGGAGTCGCCTTCCGCGGCCAGCAACTGCAGCTTCCCATTGCCATTCTGCACTACAGAAAGAATAGTCACGGGTCCGTTTTTCACGCGCATCTCAACTGACAGTCCTTTGCCCGGCTTGCCGTGGTACACCGGCAGTGGCACGAGTTTCACGCGCCCTTCGGCGATGGCCATGTGTCCGGGACCGTCGTGCCCCAGCATGACGATGTCGTCGTTGAAGTCCATCGCATAGAATTCAGAGAAGGAGCCGCCCGCGCCGAACTCGTCCATGATCTTCATGGCCTGCACGTTCTTGATCTCGCACTCGCCTGCCACGGGAACATGATGAGCCGTCAGCAGCGAATTGCCCGCGATGACTGACGTGACGATGTTCTCGTAGTCGTTGCCCGCGGTGCCCTCATAGTAATACGCCAGCGCGCCGAGTTGGTGTTCTTCCACCAGCCTGTCGAGTGAGCAGGATGTCTGCGCCGCGCGGGTCAGTTCATCCTGCGAGCACTCCGACTGCACGTCAAATTCAGCGCGGAACTGTTCCAGCTTGGCCTGCAACTGCCGTGGCGACACTTCTTCACGGAACCTGCTCAGTTCGCACATCTCCAGCAGTTCAAAATGGCAGCCGAAGGCGGCGGCCTGCTGCGTCATGTCGCTGTAGACGTCCAGCATACCGCAGTAGTAATGGCCGAGCACTCCCACGCGGTTGGCGGACATGGTTGCAGCAACACGCGCCGCTTCCACCCAGTCGTTGATTTCTTTCCACGCCTGCGGATCGGTCAGCGTGCCGGTGACAAGGTGATACGGAACATTGGCGCGATTGAAAACGCAGGCGATCTCGGGCGCAGAACATGCCTGGCAATGCGCCAGCCACTCGCCCGTCATGGCGCCGCGGTCGCCAAGCGCATTGAACGCCGTGTAGTCAATCGCCGCAACAGGCTGCAGATTCAGCACGATCACCGGCACTTTCGCTTTCTGAACGACGGGCAGGACCGTGGAACTGAGCGCATAGGTGGAGATGTACAGAAAAATCATCTGCACATCCTGGAACTTGAACAGCTGGGCGGCTTCGCGCGCTTTCTGCGGCGAATCCACGAGACCGGCGTCAACAACCTCAATGCCCGGCCGCTGCAACCTGTCGTGAATGCCACGCTGATAGCCTTGCAGTCGTTCGCGCAAACCTTTGAACTGCGGCCAATAGGTATCCAGACCGATGCCGAAAAGCCCCACGCGAATCGTGGCGCCGGTTTCCGTCCTGCCGGAAGAAGATGAGCGGGCCGCCTGTAACGCAATATTTGCCGCGCTGCTGTGAGCTGATCCCATCGCCGTCCTCCGCCGAAGACTCAGTTGAAAACGATCCACGAGGCGTGTTCAGACAGAGCCAAATACCTTTTCTGGCACGCCGCTGTCTGTCGCTTTTCTCTTCTAGTTCTACAACAGACTCGTTGGACAGATTGGTCTTTGTGATGTACTTTTTGGCATTATGTCTGCGAACGACAGAGGCTTTTTTCGTTACCTTCCGGTCGGCAAGGCAGACCAGGACTGGGGCATCTTCGTCCCGGACGCCGGCCACACAAAGATCCGGCAGCACACGCCGTATCCTCCGTCACAGCATCCCAACGGCTACCATTTTTCCTGGCGCGAGGGCCGCATCCTCCAGGAATTCCAGCTTGTTTATGTGACGCGTGGCGGCGGCGTCTTCGAATCGGCGGCGTCAAGTCCACAGCGCGTCAAAGCGGGCAATCTGTTCCTTCTGTTCCCCGGCGTCTGGCATCGCTATGCGCCGGACCAGCACACCGGCTGGGACGAATATTGGATCGGCCTGGATGGCGACTACCCTCGCCGGCTTGTGGCCAAAGGCTTCTTCTCTCCGCGCAACCCGGTGCTCGATCCCGGCCACGACGAATCGCTCCTCGCCCTGTTCACGCAAGCCATCGAACTGATCCGCGACGAATCGCCAGGCTATCAGCAACTCGCGGGCGCGCTGGCCATGCAGATTCTGGCTCAGGTCTTTGCCAGAACCCGCGTCCGTGCTGCGAACAATCCACAGGCCGATCCGATCATCCGCAAAACCAAGTGTTACTTGATGGAGAATCTAGACCGCAACCTGTCCATGGAACAGGTCGCGCGCGAGTTGCACGTCGGCTATTCCTGGTTGCGGCACACGTTTCGCCGCTACACCGGCCTGTCGCCGGCGCAATACCACCTGCAGTTGCGCATCAAATGGGCCAGCCATCTGCTCAGCAACAGCGCGAGTTCCATCAAAGAAATTTCGGCGCGACTCGGCTTCGAATCGCCGTATTACTTCTCACGCCTGTTCAAAAAGAAGACCGGTTTGGCGCCTGAAGTCTGGCGTCGGCGCAACGCGGCCAAGCCACGCTGCGAAAAAAGGTCTTGGGCGTCGCTGTAGGCGAATGTCTTCACATATTACCCCGCATGCTGGGTATCAAGCACCTTCAATGCAACTTTTCCACCCATTATCTGGGCCTCGGCCAGGTACACAGCCCCCATACCGCCATGACCAAGCAATGACGTGACGAAATAGCGCCCCAAATTCTTCCGACCAGATCCTGGGGCTTTGGACTGGTTCTGGCATCAGCCAAGCGGTAGCGCAACCGCTCCCTCATAGAAGATGCAGTACGGCAGACATTTAGCATCTCTGTGGCCTCTGTGGCTAACTCGCCGTTAGAACTCGACCTGGAAATTGATCACCGCCGCGTTGTTGCGGACTTCACGCAACTGACGGTCTTCGCGGTTCTGGTCGTGCTGCTCGAGCACCCAGTTGTAGTTGAACTGGAGCTTCACACCCGAAGACACGCGGTAGTTGATGCCGGCTGTGTAAACCTGCGTGTGGAAGAGATCGAAGCGGCGCTCGATCTGCACCAGATCGTGATAGAAAATGTTGCGCATCGTTTCGTAGCGAATCGCGAATTCCAGCGGGCGAACCCAAGGCGTCAATCCGTCGCACCAGATGCTCTTGTCCAGTCGATAGCCGGCGGAAACATACCAGCCATCGGTCTTGAAAGGCGCCGGGTTGGTGCTCGTGACGTCGAAGCCGGACGCGGCTTGAGCGGGAGCGAAACGGTCGCGAATCTGGCCCCATTCACCCCGCAGCCAGAAGCCCCGCAGCGGACCGCCCGGCTGGTACGCGCCCCAGGCGTATTGCATTCCGTGGATTGTGCGCGCGCGATTGAGGCTTGGCACGGGCGCATCGCTGTCGCCGGTGTGGCCTTCGCCACCGACGCCGTTCAGAAGGCTGTAGCCGAATTCGAGCGTGCCCAAGTCTTCGGGCTGACATATCGGAACGCCTCGCACCGTAAACGCGAGATCCTTCTGGTCATTATCATCGCTGCGATTGCCGTGTTGCTGGAATGCCGTTCCGGCGCCGTTGAAGACGCCCGCCCAGTACTCCAGCCGCTGATCGCACCAGGAGCCGTGCGCCTGAAGGCCCGCGTCCCGGAACGAGGCCACCTGCGTAATCATGGCACGCTCGGCAAAATCGAGTTTGCCGTCGTCCCGCGAACCTTCCTCGCCCATCTGGCGGCGGAACTGCCCAAGTTTGAAATCGTGATGCGGCACGTAGTCGTGCACGTGGACGTATGCGTCCTGCAACAGGCGATTGCTCGTTCCAACGTCATTCCCCAAGCCTCGCGGATCGACCGATCCGCCCGCTGAGTTGCTTCAGAAGCAGGGGATGTTGAAAATCCCCGCTCCTTCCGCTGAGGCCTGATTGGTCGGCAGCCCCGGGAACGCCGTGGCCTCTTCGGCAAAGTCGAACATCGTGACCGCCGACAAATAACTGGTAATGTCCAGGTCCAGGCGAAGCTGCGCTCGGCGTGCGCGCACTAAATCGGTGCTCGCCGTGCGATTGCTGAAGCCGGCATGACCGCCGGGCTTTAGCACAATTGCGGGAACATCGACGACGCCTTGCTTGTCGTTCTGGATGGAATAGGCCCAGACCTGCAGCAAACCGCCCACTTTCAGGCGTCCAGCCTTCGTCTTAACGGCCGATGCATTTGGGAGTTCGGAATCGGCACGCCCGCCGCGATCATCGGCAATTGTTTCGGCCCGAGCTTCGGCGCGGGACGCAACGCGCTGACGCAGCTCCGCGACCTCCTTCTTCAACTCAGAGAGGGAGTCGCTTTCGGCGCACAGGCTGGCCATCGGGGCCAATGCCAGCCCAACGAAAACAGCAACAGAGTATCCCCGCAAGCCCCCTCCTCCCGTAGATGAATACCGCAAGGCCACTAACCTACGCACCGGGCGAAGGCAGTCAAATGCAGCCGCTACTTGCCGAGATCGTAGAACTTGCCATAGCGGTTCTGCTTGGCCTGGTAGACCGGCGTCAGTTGGCTACCGTACGCCTGCGCTCCGACCTGTACCAGCAGAATGGTGTTGGCGACCGGCGTTGGCGCCACATCCCGGTTTACAGCCGCTTTCATGTGGCTCTGCAAATCTGCCCGGTAGACGCGAGCATTGACAACCAGCCGGCCGTTTCGCATCTTAGCCTGAACGGCTGTGCCCGCGGCGCGATAACGGCCTTTGCTGTCGAGCGGGCAGGTGAGCGTGTAGCCGGCCAGATTCAGAGCGAGACTTTGCCCGGCTGGACTGAAGCCCGCCGGCGCAGCGAAGTCCGCCAGGAAGATCAGCGAATCGTTTTTGGCGTTGGCGAAGTCAAAGCGCACACCGAAGCAGGCCGTGTGCAGCGGCAGCGACTGCCCGGGGCCTGGATTCTGTCCTGGGCTGGCGGGCAGGAACGAACTGGTCGTCACGCTGCTTTGATCGTCTTCCGTCGGCTGGCCGTTGGCGGGGGTTGAGTTCGGGTCAGGCTGATCGACGCCAGTCACTTCGGCGCTATTCACCACCGGCGTTGAAGCATCGGCCGGCATGCGCGTCGTAATGCGCAAAGTCGCCGATCCGCCGCTGGCGACCGTGCCGATGGTCCACAGGCCGGTCGCTGAGTCATAGGTTCCCTGGCTGCCGTCCGAATAGACGAACGTGAGATTCGGAGGCAGCTTGTCCGTTACCACGACGCGTGTGGCCGTGCTTGGGCCGCGATTGGTCAACGTCAACGTGTAGGTGGCGTAGCCGATGGCATCCTTGAAGGACACTTCAACGCTAATGGTCAGCGAGAGATCAGACTGGAGCGGGTCGATGGCCACGCTGGCGATCTGGTCGTTTAACGTCGGATCGAACTGATCGCTGTGGGTAATCTGCGCGACGTTGATGATGTGGCTGGCCACCAGCGCGCGCACAACCACCAGGAGTTGTTTCGAGGCGCCCACTGGAATCGAACCGACGTTCCACAGGCCAGACGCGGCGTTGTACGTGCCTTGCGTCGCTGTGCTGGCAACCAGCGCCACGCCATCTGGCAGGAGATCAGTCACCTGCACGTTTGTGGCCGTTGCAGGGCCGGCGTTCTGCACGGTAATCGTGTAGGTGACATTCTGGCCGACATTGGGCGTAGGATTGTTGACGGTCTTGGCGATGCTCAAATTTGCCTGCCCCAGCGGCGTAATCGTGATACGCACCGTCGCCGTGGAACTTCCCACCGCGTTTACGAGGGTGTAAGTGAACAAGTCGAGCCCAACGTATCCGGCATCAGGCGCATAGGATAAGCTGCCGTCCGCGTGCAGCGTCAGCACGCCGTGAGCGGGTGGCGTGTTCGACTGCAAAGTAGCGACAGCATGCGCGCGCGAACTCGCTTCAGGAGCGGCATTCGCTACGACTACGACAGTGGTGGCTCCCCCAAGGCTATCATTGGCGAGAATTCCCGGCGCCGGCACATTCAAGACAGTGCCCTGCACGACGGAGTACGCGTCATCCACAGCCAATGGAGGCGTGAGGTTCACGGTTATGCTGACCGTGGCCGTGGAACTTCCGACGGCATTAGTGAGAGTGTACGTGAACGAGTCCGTCCCGGTGAAACCAGCAACCGGTTTGTAGCTGAAGCTGCCATCGACTTTGAAGGTCAGCGTGCCATTGGCGGGCGTCGTGTTGGCGGTGATCACGGCACCGCGCAGCGTATCGTTGCTCAACACGCCGGGCGCGGGCACGTTCAGCACGCTGTCATACAGAATGGCGTACGCATTGTCCACGGCAACCGGCGGGGAGGGGTTGACGGTCAACGCGACTGTTGCGGTGGAACTCGCCGCCGCGTTGGTGAGCGTATAGGTGAACGAATCCGGGCCAGTGTATTCCGCTGCGGGCGCATAGACGAAGCTGCCATCGGCATTGAAGAACAGCGAGCCGTGCAGCGGGTTGGTGTCGGCGCTGATGGTGGCGCCGTTAAGCGTGTCGTTGCCCAGAGTCCCAGGATCCGGTACGTCCAGCAGAGCATCCTGAGCGACGGAATACGCGTCGTCCACGGCCACAGGCGCGGGCGGCAGCGGCGGGCTAACCGTGATGTTGACGGTGGCCTTCGAAAAGGCGGTGGCGTTGGTAATCGTATAGGTAAAGGAATCCGGCCCGGTGTAGCCCGGCGTGGGCGTGTAATCGAAGCTGCCGTCCGCGTTGAGAACAAGCGAGCCGTTCACCGGATCGGAATGGGAACTGATGACTGCGCCGTTTAGCGTGTCGTTGGTCAGAACGCCAGCAGCGGGCACGTTCAAAGTCGTGCTCTGGTCCACCGAATAGGAGTCATCAACCGCGACTGGCGCGGGCGGTGTCACCGTGATCGAAACGGTGGCCGTCGAGTTGAACCCTGTGTTGCTCAGCGTGTACTGGAACGAATCCGAGCCGTAGAAGCCGGCCGTGGGGCGGTAGACGAAGCTGCCGTCGGCGTTCCACGCCACGAGCGAACCGTTTGCCGGATCCGTGTGTCCGCTGATGGCGCCGCCGTTAAGCGTGTCGTTGCTCAATACGCCCGGAGCCGCCACGTTCAGGTCCGTATCATGCGCGACGGTGTAAGCGTCATCCGCAGCGTCCGGTGGAATCACAGGCGTCAGAGTGACGGCTGCCGGCTGCGGCGGAGTCGGGTCCGGCTGATCCGCCGTAAGCGTGGCCGTGTTTGTGAGCGCGCTGGTCCCCGTTACGGTCGCGGTGATGTGCAGCGCGGCGCTGGAACCGCTGGCAAGACTGGGAATGTTCCAGATATTATCCGGCGCGGACGGATCGTAGGTGGCATCGTCGCTCGAAACGAAGCTCAAGCCCGCCGGCAGCACGTCCGTGACGGCGATGTTGGTCGCGGCATCCGGACCGGCGTTGCTGACGGTGATCGTGAACAAAACGTTCGAGCCCAAGTTGGGCGTGGCGTTGTCCACAGTTTTGGACAATGAAAGATCGGCATAGGCTGGGGTCAAGCTCACGCTAGCCGGTTGCGGCGGCGTCGGATCGGGCTGGTCGGCAGTCAAGCTGGCCGTGTTAGTGATCGCGCTGGTCCCCGTTACCGTCGCGGTGATGTGTAGCGATACGCTGGCTCCGCTGGCCAGACTGGCAATGTCCCAGACGTTGTCCGGCGCGGAAGGATCGTACGTGGCATCGTCGCTCGACATGAACGCCAGCCCCACGGGCAATACGTCAGTGACTGCGATGTTGGTCGCCGCGTCCGGCCCTGCATTGCTGACCGTGATCGTGAACAACACGTTGGAGCCCAGATTCGGCGTGGGGTTGTCCACAGTTTTGGACAAACTCAAGTCCGCCTGTTCAGCGCTGACGTTGATGCTGAACGTGTTGGGGCTCTGGTCGAGGTCCAGCCCGCCGCTGGCCGTTCCGCCATCGTCTTGCACCTGGAAGGTGAGGCTCGCGTATGGAGAGCCGCTGGCGCCCGCGGCCGGCGTGAAGGTCAAATTGGAGATGCTGGCGATTGGGATGAAGTCCCCAGCGATCACGGGCACCCCGCTCAATGCTAAACTACCTGCGCCGGGCAGAGTGGTGATCTCTACTGCCATGAAGTTGTTGGGTGGAGCGTCGCTGGGATCGCTGAAGCCGAAATCGCTCGCCCCGAATGTGTACGTGGTGTTCGTCGCGATTGTGATCGTCTTATCGCTGCCGACCGGCGGATCATTGACCGGGTTGACGGTGATATTGACGGTTGCCACGTTGCTGTCGGCGAAGGTGTCGTTCGCCTTGTACGTGAAGCTGTCCGGGCCGTTGTAGTTCGCCGCCGGCGTGTAGGTAAAGGAGCCATCGGCATTCAGCGCCACAGTTCCGTGAGCCGGATCGGTCACTTTGATCGCGCTCAACGCGCCGCCATCGATATCCGTGTCGTTGCTCAGCACTCCTGCGGCGTTGATCGTCAGCGGCGTGTCTTCGTTCGTGCTGTACGAATCATCGTTCGCGACCGGTGGATCGTTGACGGGGTTCACCGTTATGTTGACGGTCGCGATGTTGCTGTCGGCCGTGCCATCGTTGACCTTGTATGTAAAGCTGTCAGGCCCGTTGTAGTTCGCCGCCGGAGTGTAGATAAAGGAGCCGTCTGCGTTCAGCGTGACAGTTCCGTGAGCCGGATCGGTCATTTTGATCGCGCTCAGCGCGCCGCCATCGATGTCAGTGTCGTTGCTAAGCACACCTGCGGCGTTGATTGTCAGCGGCGTGTCTTCGTTCGTGCTGTACGAATCATCGTTCGCCACCGGCGGGTCGTTGACCGGGTTCACCGTGATGTTGACGGTCGCGATGTTGCTGTCGGCTGTGCCATCGTTGGCCTTGTATGTAAAGCTGTCAGGCCCGTTGTAGTTCGCCGCTGGCGTGTAGGTGAAGGAGCCGTCGGCATTCAGCGTCACAGTCCCGTGAGCCGGGTCGGTCACTTTGATCGCGCTCAACGCGCCGCCATCGATGTCAGTGTCGTTGCTCAGCACACCTGCGGCGTTGACCGTCAGCGGCGTGTCTTCGTTGGTGCTGTATGAATCATCGTTCGCCACCGGCGGGTCGTTGACGGGGTTGACGGTGATGTTCACCGTTGCCACGTTACTGTCCGCAAAGGTGTCGTTCGCCTTGTACGTGAAGCTGTCCGGCCCGTTGTAGTTCGCCGCTGGCGTGTAGGTGAAGGAGCCGTCGGCATTCAGCGTCACAGTCCCGTGAGCCGGGTCCGTCACTTTGATCGCGCTCAAAGCCCCGCCATCGATATCCGTGTCGTCGCTCAGCACACCGGGCGCGCCGATCGTGAGCGGCGTGTCTTCGTTCGTGCAGTACGAATCATCGTTCGCCACCGGTGGATCATTGACCGGGTTGACGGTGATATTTACCGTCGCCACGTTGCTGTCGGCAAAGGTGTCGTTCGCCTTGTACGTGAAGCTGTCCGGACCGTTGTAGTTCGCCGCCGGCGTGTAGGTGAACGAGCCGTCGGCATTCAGCGTCACAGTTCCGTGAGCCGGATCGGTCACTTTGATCGCGCTCAAAGCCCCCGCGCCAGCGTCATTTCCGAGCACGCCTGGGGCTGCGATGGTCAGCGGCGTGTCCTCATTGGTGCTGTAGGAATCGTCGCTGGCGACGGGCGAACTGACCGGCGTTACATTTACGCTGGCCGGCGGCGGCGGCGTGGGGTCGGCCTGGTCGGCGCTGAGCGTCGCGGTGTTGGTCTTCATGCCGCCGCTGGTGACCTTTGCCGTAATATGCAGCGTGGCGCTGGCGCCATTGGCCAGGCTGGCGATATTCCAGATGTTGTCGGACGCGGCGGGATCGTAGGCTGCATCGTCGCTCGAGACGAACGCCAGCCCTGCCGGCAACACGTCGGTGACTGCGATGTTCGTTGCCGTGTTCGGGCCCGCGTTCGTTACCGTGATGGTGAAGATGACATTCGTGTTCAGGTTTGGCACGGAATTGTCTACGGCCTTCGAGAGGCTTAGATCCGCCTGCTGAGCCGTAACGTTAAAAGTAATCGTGTTGGGGCTTTGGTCGAGATCCACGCCGCCGCCCGCCGTGCCTCCATCGTCTTGCACCTGGAAAGTGAAACTGGCATAGGGCGTGCCGCTGGCTCCCGCTGCTGGCGTGAACGTCAGGTTCGGGATGTTGGCGACCGTGATCAGCGTTCCGGCCAGGAAGGTCGATCCGCTCAGTTTCAGGCTGCCGGCTCCAGGCAACGTGGTGATCTTGACCTGCAAGAATGCATTGGCTGGGCTGTCGTTTGGATCGCTGAAACCAAAATCGGCCGCCGCAAACGTATAACTGGTATTGCTCAGCATTGAAATCGTCTTGTCCGTGCCCGTCGGCGGATCGTTAACCGGCGTAACGCTGATCGTAAACGTCTGCGCGGCGCTGGTGTCTACGCCGCCGCTGGCGGTGCCGCCGTTGTCCTGCACGCGCACGGTGACCGTCGCCGAACCGTTGGCGTTGGCGGCCGGCGTGAAGCTCAGCGTGCCGTTGGTCGCGATCGCCGGCTGCGTCGAGAAGAGCCCATTGTTGCTGTTGCTGACCAGGTATGCCAAAACCGTCTGCGCCGACTCGTTCGCCGGCCCCGGACTGAACGCCGTGGCCCAGTTCGCCTGCGTAAACGCGCCGGAGTCTTCCGCCACCGTCACGTCCGCGCCTTTCGTGAACGTCGGCGCATCGTTGACCGGATTGACGGTGATGCTCACCGTCGCCACGTTGCCGCTGCCGGTTCCATCGTTGGCCTGATAGGTGAAGCTGTCGCTCCCGTTGAAGTTCAGGTTCGGCGTATACGTAAAGGAGCCGTTGGCATTGAGCGCCAGAGTGCCGTTCGCCGGATCGGTGACTTTGACTGCCGTCAGCGGACTGTTCTCCACATCGGTATCGTTGGCCAGAACGCCCGACGCCACGTTGACGTTGAGAACGGTGTCTTCGTTGGTGGTGTAGGAGTCCGCATTGGCGACCGGCAGATCGTTGACCGCCGTCACGTCGAAGCGGATAGTGTTGGGTGATAAGTCCAGGTTCGCCCCGCCACCATCGTCTTCCACCTGGAAGGTGAACGTCGTATACGGCGAACCATTGGCGTTCGCGGCCGGCGTGAACGTCAGGTTCGGAATGTTAGCCACCGTAATGAACGTGCCCGCAACGAACGTCGAGCCGCTCAACTTCAGCGTGCCCGCCGCCGGCAGCGTGGTGATCTCCACGCGCGAGAAGTTGTTCGCCGGACTGTCCAACGGATCGGTAAAGCCAAAGTCGCTCGACGCAAAAGTGTA
>DASXUX010000048.1:0-6998 GCA_036504595.1 Planctomycetota bacterium
ACCCTTCGCTGCTCGACGCCGAAGGGAAGATCACCTGCGAGAGCTGCCATACGATCCACCAGCCCGGCTTCCCCGTTTACGGGGTGGCCGAGATCAAGTCGGGCGTCTTCTGCAACCGGTGCCACGGTGGGCCATGAAAAACGAGCATGTGACATTATTGATCGGTCTTACGTAATTATATCGGTGAGCGCTTTGGATATGGAGAGATGGAAGGGAAGTATATGAGCGCCAGAATATCTGCTCCCCGCATGGTCGTCTTGCTGGTCTGCCTGTTGGGCGGGCTTTTGGGCTTTAGTCCGCGAACGGCCCTCGCCAAGCACAACACCATCACCGAGACGACCAACTGCGATCTCTGCCACGTGATGAACACCTTCCTCGTCGAAGACAACACGGCCTACCTGCGTGCCGGCGCCCGCTCCCTATCCAACATGAAGGCCCTGAACGGCAACAAGGTCCCCAGCATGAAGAACCTTGCCGCCGGCCCGAAATCCGTCGGATGCACGTTCTGCCACTACAATACCGGCCTCACCACCCGGATGAAGGACGTCCTCGACCAGTTCGGCGGACGCTTGTCGCAGCATCCCGTCGACCGCACCTATTCCATCGACAATGCAACGACGACCCGCAACGTCTCCCTTTCGGCCAATACCAATACGACGCGCTGGATGTCCAACTGGGATAATACCTGGCCCGAGCCGGCCAACCAGATCGGCTGCACCGATTGCCACAACGTGTCCAATTCGACGGCCAACGCCGGAACGGGCGCCGGCGGCTATCCCGAGCATCCCGAGGCCGTCGACCGGATCACCAACCCGGTCATGCTCCGGGGCGGAGCCGCATCGTGGGACAATGGCATTTCGCACGCATCAAACAGCTTCTGCGTCAATATCTGCCACAACGGCTCGACGGGCCCCACGAGCGGCTACAAGATGGGCCATTACGCCTTTGGCGCGTACGACAACGCCGGGTCGACCGGGACGTTGAAGGAACCCAGCAAGATCCCGCTGCGCACCTCCAACTGCGTCGACTGCCACGAGACGCACTATTCGGGCAGCCAGAAGAACCTGTTCGGCGAACGCGGAGACTCAGGCCGATTGCTTCCCTCGCAATCCACCAACTTGATCACCACTTCCAACTGCACGAACATCTGCCACAACGACAATACGTTCAATGCCGTCGGCCACGGCCGCGCCATCTCGTCCTCCAACATTGCAATGGGTGTCCAGTGCACCACGTGCCACAATGCATCCGTCGCCCACCGCACGCCGTCGAACATGAAGCGCCTGCTGGTGACCGAAGACAGCAACAAGGCGACGCTGACCGAGGATCTCTCCACCAACGGGATCGACGACGATTACGACGGCGTGGTCGACAACCCCGAAGAGAAAACATTGAAGCGCAGCGGTGAGTCGAACTGCTCGGTCGGCTCCTGCCATTCCGACCGGCACCTGCACGCGGGTACGGGCAAGGTCAATTCGACCCCCGGCTCGGCGTCCTGCCTCCAGTGCCATGACATGCACGGCAACGGCGTCGACAACAACATCCGGATGATCAAGTCCGTCATTATGGGCAAGACCATCCGGTATACGGCAAAGACCGACTTCATGCGCGTCGACAACAGCGCGACAGTTGCAAACCTCTGCGACAACCCCGGATGCCACCAGAAGCCGCTGGGCAGCGTCGCCACGCCCGGCACCATCCTGGGAGACGTCCCCGAGCATGTCCAGGCCAATGTCGGTCCCGGCTACGATTGTTCCGGATGCCACCCCCACAACTCCAATACCGGAGGCGGCAGCTTTCTTCCCGCCTGCAACAGTTGCCACTCCTATCCCGGCCAGTCCTACATCGCCGGGACGCACCAGCTCTCCCCGATCCACACCAAGCACGTCGACCTGTCCACCGGTTACGGGTATGCGTGTTCCGTGTGCCACTACCAGTACCTCCACAACAAGTCCGGCGTGACCAGCGCTTCGCAGTGGCAGTTTGCGTATACCGCCTCCAACGTCAAGATCAAGTTCGACGGCCGGGTCAATCCGCCGAACGCATTCGGCCCCACCTACGCAGGCGTGGCGGCCGACAACAACAGCGGAACCGCCACCGCCATCGGCACCGCCACGACTACGGGCAACGGCGCCTGCCAGGGTCTCTATTGCCACGGCAACTCCGCCTCGGCACGCGTCTGGTCAGGATACGTCGGCGCCCCGACCTGGAACGACAACACCTCCGGCACCTGCGGCACCTGCCACAAGGCCACCATCGCCAACCCCCCGCAGACGGCGGCGCATCCCAAGCACGCCGACAACACGGCGGTGGGTTACGGGATCACCTGCAACACCTGCCACTACGCGACCACCAGCGACGGCATCACGATCACCGACAGGGCTGCGCACGTCAACGTCAACAACCCGCAGATCCTGGTCTCCTGGAACAACACCGACAACCAGGTCAAGACCGGCAACCCTTACAGTCTCGCAACCAAGACCTGCAGCAACATCTACTGCCACAGCCCCGGCACCAAGGTCAACCAGGCGGCCTACGACAACGGCGCCTACGGCTGGCCGGTCTGGACCCAGGTCGGATCCATCACCTGCAACCATTGCCACGGCGACGCCACCCGCACCGACGGCACGCCGAACTACCCGAACAATTCCCCCAAGATCAACAGCCACCCAAAGCACATCGCGTCGGGTGACGGCTGCCAGATGTGTCACGCGCAGACGACCACGACCGGCACGACGATCACAAACCGGTCGAACCACGTCAACGCGTTCTACGACGTCAACAACGACAACGTGACGCACAACTTTTCGTATGCAGTCCCGACCTGCACGAGCATCGCCTGCCACGGCACCAATTCGGCGACGTGGGGCGGTGCGTCCCCGCAGTGCAGCGACTGCCACCTCGGGACCGGCGACACCAACCAGTTCCAGACGCCGAACGCCACCTGGTACGCGGCGGGTGTCGCGGCCTCGATCGACAACACCGAGTGGCTCTACTCGGGCCACGGCCGCAAGACGACCAACTACGACGTGAGCGGGAACCCCCCGGCCGACTTCGGCACCAAGGCGGGCCTCGGCGGCGATCCGTGCTACTACTGCCACGACGCCGGGGTTGGACACCGGGTGGCGACCAACCCGTTTCGGTTGGCCGTGCAAACCGGCGTCACGGGCTTTGCCAACTCCGGCTGGAACGCCACCTGCCTGGTATGCCACAGCAAGACAACGAATCCTCAGGGATATCGGCCCACGGGAATGCCGCCGTACACGCTCGTGAACGGTGCAGCCGCCGACCGGATCGACACGGCACACTACGGCGCCAGGCATTCCGCATCCGACAACACGGGCGGCGGCTACTTCTGCTGGGACTGCCACGATCCGCACGGCAACCGCAAAAACAGCACGACCGGCAACATCTACATGATGCAGAGCAACGTCCTGCCCAAGACCGACGGGTTGTACGGCGCCCGGGGCGCTTCCGGCGAACTGAATGCCGGCATGGTGTTCCTCAAGGACAACACGGTCGCCACCGGCGGCGACTGGGCCCGTTCCGACAACAAGGGGCTTTGCCAGGTCTGCCACCACGGGGACGGAACAGGGTCGGCCACCACCGCGAAATTCTACGCGCAGTCCTCCAACTGGAATCTGGCAGCCAACAACCATTACCGGAACGCCCTCTGCATTTCCTGCCATAACCATGACAAGAGCTTCGACGCTTCCTGCAGCGGGTGCCACGGCGGGGCACTCGGGACGACGACCAAAAACTACTGGCCCGACAACGTCGCCGGCCTCATGCCCGACAAGATGGGCCGCCACCAGGCCCACGTCGACAACCTTTCGGTCCGCTGGTTCAACCTGACCGCGGCCGCGTTGCTTAACGATCCCGCCTCCGACAACAAGCAGAAACAGATATGCGCCTACTGCCACACGGATCCCCGTGGGACTCCCTTCGGCCTCCAGCACCTGAACGGGACTTTGAATGTCACCATGCACACGTTCTGGCAGGATCTGACGGCGATCGATTGCACGACGCTGAACCCGACCGCATCCTACGACAACACGGTCGACAGCTGCTCGAACGTCAATTGCCACAACAACAAGGCCGCTGCCGGTCCGACTTACGGGTGGTACGGCGCGGGCGGATCGCGTCCGAACAATTGCATTATCTGCCACACCGCCGGCGGTTTTGCGGGCGAACGTCGAAATCCGACGACGGGTCTCCACAGCATCAGTGCCGCCGCAGTCGCCGCCGGCGTCCGGCCGCACGATAACGGTCTTGCGGCAAACGGCTGCCTCGAGTGCCACTGGCAGGCCGGCTGGCCGGCCCAGTCCGCATCGCTGGCGCATATCAACGGGATCAACACCGACAATGCGGCGCTGACGCTGACCCGGGTCGGGATGGTCTTCACCGAGAACGCGGCAGTCAACCGTTCCACGTGCCAGGGATTCGGGCTCGACAACGCCATCGCCGTGGGCTGCCACACCGACCGGGGCGCCTGGAAGCGCCTGTGGTCGACCGAGGCCGACAACACGGCGACGGCGGTCGGCTCCCCGCGGTGCAACGTCTGCCACGGCCAGTGGTCCACGATGGCGGGTAGCGCGGGCTGGCGCGACAACACGTCGCACTTCAACGCCGACAACGCCTTCACGAGCAATCACGGCAAGACGCACGATGCCGCCCCCGAGCTCTGCACCCAGTGCCATCCCTATAACGGCGGGGCGACCCACGAAAACAAGCTGATCACGATGAACGACAACGCGACGCTGGTGTCCGACAATGCGGTCAGCCGGCGGGCGGGCTGCAGCCAGTGCCACAACGGCGTCGACTACGCGAACGGCAAGACGCCAGACACGAACCACACCGTTCCCCTGTCGGTTTTTCCGCTGCAGAAGACCTCCGGAGTCCAGGTGACGGCCTCCTGCACGACCTGCCACGGCGACGGGGCGAGCCGGAGCTGGCCCCAGAAGCCCGGTACGGGGCCTGCGTCGAAGGTCAGTCTCACGGCCGACTACAACTACAACGGCGAGCACCTGCTCCACCTCACCGAGCTCGCGACGCGGCTCGGCGGCTACAACTTGGCCGACAACGCGCAGTGGACCCCGTTGCAGCAGCAAGTGCTGTGCAACTATTGCCATGACGCCGCCACCGATCCCACGCACGCCACGGCCGGACCGCGCGCCGAATTGTTCCCCACCACGGGCCGAAAGATGATGGGCGGGGGCGTCGACAACGGTTCCCCGTCGTTCGTGGCGGCCGACAACAGCTGCGCCGGGGTGCAGTGCCACAACCGGAAAAATACGACGGCGACGTACAACTGGTACACGGGTGCCGCGAAGCAGTGCGTCATGTGCCACACGCCGGGCGATGTCACGGTCGGCACCGACAACCCGATTACCGGCCTCCACGTCATCAGCCCAGCGAGCGTGACCGCGGGCGTCAAGCCGCACGACAACAGCCTGGCGTCCAACGGTTGCCGCGAGTGCCACTGGAACACGGGGTGGCCGGCGCAATCGACGAGCCAGACGCACATCAACAGCAGCAAAGACAACGCGGCAACGACGCTGAACCGGACCGGGATGATCTTCACCGAAAACGCGGCCGTCAATCGTTCCACGTGCCAGGGATTCGGGCTCGACAACGCCATCGCCGTGGGCTGCCACACCGACCGTGGCGCCTGGAAGCGCCTGTGGTCGACCGAGGCCGACAACACGGCGACGGCGATCGGCTCCCCGCGGTGCAACGTCTGCCACGGGCAGTGGTCGACCATGTCCGGCAGCGCGGGCTGGCGCGACAACACGTCGCACTTCAACGCCGACGCAGCGTTTACGAGCACGCACGGCAAGACGCACGACGACGCGCCCGAGCTCTGCACCCAGTGCCATCCGTATGATGGGGGGGCCACCCACGAGAACAAACTGATCACGATGAACGACAACGCTACGCGGGTGTCCGACAACGCGGTCAGCGGACGCGCGGGTTGCAGCCAGTGCCACAACGGCGTCGACTACGCGAACGGCAAGACGCCCGACATAAACCACACCTTCCCGCTGTCAATCTTCCCGATGCAGAAGGTGCAAGGGCCCAAGGTGACGGCCTCATGCACGGTTTGCCACGGCGACGGCGCGAACCGGCTCTGGCCCCAGAAGCCCGGCGTCGGACCCACGGTCAAGGTCAGCATCAAGGCCGACTACAACTACAACGGCGAGCACCTGCTCCACTTGACAGAGCTCGCGACGCGCCTCGGCGGCTACAACCTGGCCGACAATTCGACGTGGGGGACTGCCGAGCAGCAGGTGTTGTGCAGCTACTGCCACGATTCCGGCACAGACGCCACGCACGCCACGATCGGCCCTCGCGCCACGCTGTTCCCGGCGACGGGCCGGAAGATGATGGGCGGGGGCGTCGACAACGGTTCCCCGTCGTTCGTCACGACCGACAACAGCTGCGCCGGCGTGCAGTGCCACAACCGGAAGAGCACGGCGGCAACCTACAACTGGTACACGGGCGCTGCGAAGCAGTGCGTCATGTGCCACACGCCAGGCGGCGCTTTCGACAACAACCCGCGCTCCGGCCTGCACGCGGTGACCGCGGCGGGCGTGACCAAGCACGACAACACGTTGATGCCGACCAGCGGCTTGACGGGTTGCCAGTCGTGTCACTGGAACACGGGCTGGCCGGCGCAGTCGACCACCCAGACGCACATCAACGGCAGCAATCCCCCGGTCGACAACGCGGCGTTGACGCTGAACCGCCCGAACATGTTCTTTGTCGACAACGCGACGTCCAACCGGGCGACCTGCCAGGGTACTGGTCTCGACAACGTGGTGGGCTGCCACACCGACCGGGGCGCCTGGAAGCGTCTGTGGTCGACCGAGGCCGACAACACGGCGACGGCGGTCGGCTCCCCGCGGTGCAACGTCTGCCACGGCCAGTGGTCCACGATGGCGGGCAGCGCGGGCTGGCGCGACAACACGTCGCACTTCAACGCCGACAGCGCGTTC
>DASXUX010000049.1:0-2656 GCA_036504595.1 Planctomycetota bacterium
ACCCTTCGCTGCTCGACGCCGAAGGGAAGATCACCTGCGAGAGCTGCCATACGATCCACCAGCCCGGCTTCCCCGTTTACGGGGTGGCCGAGATCAAGTCGGGCGTCTTCTGCAACCGGTGCCACGGTGGGCCATGAAAAAAAGATGTGACAATTTTATGGAATTCAACGTATCTACTAGTCGAGTTTATTCGGGCTCTGGGCGCCAGGGAGGAACGTGTATGAGTGCCAGGAAAGCTGTTCGTTGTTTGATTGTTGCCTTGATCTGTTTGTTGGGGGGGGGCCAAGCGCTCTTTCCAGAGGCAGCATTTGCACTCACGAAGCACAATGCGTATCCCGATCTGAGTACTTGCGACGACTGCCACGCGATGAATTCCTCGCTCGTGGAAGACTGCACTACCTACCTCCGGATCGGCGCCCGGTCCATCCCGACGATGAAGTCCCTGAACGGCGGCAAGGCTCCCAGCCTGCACTCCACCTCGGGGCCGAAGGCCGTCGGCTGCACGTTCTGCCACTACAACACCGGCAGGACGACCATGATGAAAGACGTCCTCGAGCAGTTCAACGGCAAGCAGTCGCAGCACCCTGTCGACCGCACCTATTCGTTCGACAACGCGACCACGACCCGGAACATCACGCTTTCGCCCAACACCAACACGACCCGGTGGATGTCCAACTGGGATAATACATGGCCAGAGCCCGCCAACCAGGTCGGCTGCACCGATTGCCACGATGTGACCAATAGCGCCAATCCCGGAACCGGCCCCGGCGGATATCCCGAACACCCCGATCCGGTTGGCCGGACCGCCAACCCTGTCATGCTTCGGGGCGGAGCTGTTTCGTGGGACAATGGCATTTCGCACGCATCCAACAGTTTCTGCGTCAATATCTGCCACAACGGCTCAACGGGCCCCACGAGCGGATACAAGATGGGGCACTACAGCTGGGGCGCCTTCGATAACGCCGGAACGATGGGGCAGCTGAAAGAGCCCAGCAAGACCGCGCTTCGCACCTCCAAATGCGTCGACTGCCACGAGACGCACTATTCGGGCACCCAGAAAAGCCTGTTCGGCGAACACGGAGACTCAGGCCGACTGCTTCCCTCGCAGTCCATCAATTTGGTCTCGGCCTCGAACTGCACGGGCATTTGCCACGACGACACGATCTACAAGACCGTCGGCCACGGCCGCGCCACCTCGACCTCCGGCATCTCCATGGGCGTCGTCTGCATCCAGTGTCATGATTCGTCGTTGTCGCATCGTTCCTCGACAAATCCGAGACGTCTTTTCAAGGAAGACATCAGCAAGGCGACGCTGGCGGATAACCTCGCTGCCAACGGCCTTGACGACGATTACGACGGCGTGATCGACAACCCGGGAGAAGCCGCCCTGACCCGTAGCGGCGAATCGAACTGCTCCACCGGCTCCTGCCATTCCGACAGGCACCTGCATGCGGGCACGATCGGACTCACGACCGGTTCCGCTTCCTGCCTCGATTGCCACGACATGCACGGCAACGGGGTCGACAACAACGTCCGGATGATCAAGTCCAAGATCATGGGCAAGACCGTAAGATACTGGGCCAAGTCCGACTACTTCCGGTCCGACAACAGCGCGACCGTGGCGAGTCTCTGCGACAACCCCGGTTGCCATGCCAAGCGTCTGGGTGCCGTC
Organism: Planctomycetota bacterium; assembly: GCA_036504595.1. Classification (GTDB taxonomy): domain Bacteria; phylum Planctomycetota; class SZUA-567; order H5-PLA8; family H5-PLA8; genus DASXUX01. Next base: position 1,673 of record DASXUX010000049.1, read on the forward strand.
GGCCAGCCCGGCACCATCATGGGCGACGTCCCCGACCACGCGGCCGTCGGCGTCGGCACCGATTGCTCCGGCTGCCACTCCCACACATCCTCAACCGGCAACGGCAGCTTCCGTCCTAACTGCAACGGCTGCCACTCTCCTGCCTATGCCTATGTCGCCGGGACGCACCAGCTTTCAGCGATCCATAACAAGCACATCGACCCGACGGCAGGTTACAACTATGGTTGCAACCAATGCCATTACAACAATACGGTCCATAATGCATCGAACGTCACCAGCGGCGCCGACTGGAGCGCGAAGTATGCGCCCGCCAACGTCAAGATCAAGTTCGACGGGAAGGTAAACCCGGCCAACGCGAACGGTCCTACGTATGCGGGCGTCTTGGCCGACAACGTCAGCGGCACCGCCACCGCTACGGCTCTGGGCAACGGCGCCTGCCAGGGCCTCTATTGCCACGGCAACTCCGCCTCGGCCCGCGTCTGGTCCGGATACGTCGGCGCCCCGACCTGGAACGATAACAACTCCGGCGCCTGCGGCACCTGCCACAAGGTGACCATCGCCAACCCGCCGACTTACGGTTCCCACCGGAAGCACGTCGACAACACGGTGGTGGGTTACGCGATCGGCTGCAACACCTGCCACTGGATCACCACCCAGGATGGCATCACGATCGCCAACAAGGCGGCGCACGTCAACATCAACACGCCCCAGGTCTCGGTCGCCTGGAACCCCAACGACAACGACGTCAAGAACGCCGGGGTGTACACCCTCGCATCCAAGACGTGCAGCAACGTCTACTGCCACAGCACCGGCACCAAGATCAACCAGGCGGCCTACGATGTTGGCGCCTACGGCTGGCCGAAGTGGACCGACAACGGGGCGATCACCTGCAACCATTGCCACGGCGACAGCTCCCGCACCGACGGCACGCCGAACTATGCCAACAACACCCCCAAGATCAACAGCCACCCCAAGCACATCGCC
>DASXUX010000050.1:0-103720 GCA_036504595.1 Planctomycetota bacterium
GTCCAGTGCGTCCATCGCGCCCATCGCGTCGACCACGCCGGGCCGGTCGTAGCCGCGGAGCGGCGGTACACGGGTAGCCCGCGGCGTAAGCCGCGGGGAGAGGGCGTAAACGATCCCGTTAGCCCCGGACGGGGCGGCACAGGCTGGTGCCGCTCACTGTGTCGCCCCATCCGGGGCTCTCTATTCACACGCCGTCTATTCCCACGGCTTACGCCGTGGGCTACCCGTGTATCGCCCCTGCCGGGGCTGAACGCTTACGAGTTTTGAATGTTTAACTGTCGTAACCGTTCAGTCCATCGCGTCCAGTGCGTCCATCACGCCCATCGCGTCGACCACGCCGAGCCGTTCGTAGCCGCGGAGCGGCGGTACACGGGTAGCCCGCGGCGTAAGCCGCGGGGAGAGGGCGCAAACGATCCCGTTAGCCCCGGACGGGGCGGCACAGGCTGGTGCTGCTCGCTGTGTCGCCCCATCCGGGGCTCTCTATTCCCACGCCGTCTATTCCCACGGCTTACGCCGTGGGCTACCCGTGTATCGCCCCTGCCGGGGCTGAACGCTTAACGAGATATGAACTATCTACCATTAGCTCGTTGTGGTGACTTATCAATGGTCGCCGATCGCATAAACACTTACGCTAACAGGAATAGAAAAATGATCACTGGTGACTTACGTGGTGATTAACATTTCGTCATCTTATAAACCATTCTCGATACAGTATTAGCAAGATCAGGAGTGGTGACTTATAAAGCATGTATCGCACAGATGTTACAGCTTCACTGCTGCTGACCCGGTCAGGCGCGCCAAGCGCTTCGGCCCGCGCCGCACCACTTTTCGCACGGGTTCAAAGTACGTCCGACGCGCCCGCCGAAAAACCTCATTTCGCGTCAGCAGCGCATGCGAAACCCCCACCCGCCGCGCAATCTCCCGGTTCGTCATATACACCCCGCCATCGCGCAACAGGTTCAACGCCAGCGCCAGCCAATCCGGTGGCTCGCCCTTGCGAGCCCGCTTGTGCCGCTCGCGCCGCGCTTCGCCCGCCGGCGCCTCGCGCACCCCCGCCAGCACCAGCACCGCCGCTCGCACCCGCTTCGGCAATTTCTCCCACACCTCGTTCAGCCGAGCCAACTCCGTGTCCATGCGCGCATCCCGAACTGGTAGAGCTTTCGGACTTGAGATTCGGGGCTGGGCAACTGTACTCGCGCTATTCGACCGATCATTGCCCGTCCCTGTATCTCTAGGCAACTAATGCCAATGGTAGACCCTGACGTAAAGAGCGACAATGAAGATCAATCCAGCGAGACACATCTTCGGTCGTGTGCTTGGAAAGACTTTCGCGGTGTTTATGGCTTTTAGCAATCCGCGAATGCCCAAGTACAGCATCAAGCAGATGATCGAAGCGGTCAGAACCAACCCAACCGGCGAGCAATTTCCATTCAGAAGCCCACGAACGAGGTAGAAGCCAGAGAATCCGACGACAACAGCGGGCGCCACTGCCATCGCAACGATGACAAGCAGGCTCAGGAAATCCGGCGGCGCGCGCTCCTTGTCATCGGTGGCAGCCGGGGGCTGCATGGGTACACGTGCTCGTTGGAAATGCTGTTTAGGTTCGCTCAGCCCAATTCCTTCTCCAACGTGAGCTCGATATGCGATGATTGGGTATGCCATCGAAAGGAAATGTACCATGATCTCATTTGGGTAAGCATAGATGCGCACGCCCTCGTTTGGCATGTGGAGTTCTGCACGAATGACGGCCCGCTTGTATGGACGACCATCCCAGTTCTCAACCGTGCCGCCGCGGTGCTGGATCAGCAGTTCTCCGGCTGCCCCTTCTTTGATTGGGATGAGCATGAATTGGTCGTTGATTGGAAGACTTTTGATGTTCGTCGAAACGGAAGACCATGGAATGAAGAGTCGGTCGTGGCCGCACCCAATCGCACAGCCGTCAACAGACACGGATGCCGCGATGCCGCCGACAAGATGACCTTTGAGGTAGAAACGCCCCGCAATAACTCCGCACAGCGCGGCTACACCAATGCCGACGTATCGAATTGAATTGTTATTGATCCCAAAATGTCCGATGGCAAAGACAATCATTCCAACGATGGTGAGCAGTCCGAAACGATACCATGGGTTAATCCACGGGATCACGATCTCGCCGTGTTCCTGCACAAGCTCCCATTTAGTTTTGCCTTCGAGAATCCACTCATTTGCTGCATCCATGGCGGATCCCTTGTGGCACGCTCACATTGCCGCTCCGCAGATGCAGGGGGCCCGGCGGAGATACAGGGACGCGCACGAAACTATTTCTGCGGCGCCGTGCGGTTGTGAAAAGTTTCGTGCACGTCCCCGTATCTCCACGCTCACCTGCGTGGATCTTTGTCGCCAATCCGCAATCCGCAATCCGAATTCCGCGATCCGCAATCGAAACCCTGAACCCCGACCCCTGAACCCTGCCGTCACTTCGGCCGCACCGATACCCCCGCCGCCTCGCCCTTCCCGCTGGCCGAACGCAACCGCAGCACGGCTTGCCATTCGCCGCCGCCTTGTGTGATCTTCACCAGCAGCGTGTGCGCGCCTTTTTCGAGCTTCAGCTTGATCTTGTCGCTACCTTCCGTCATCGCACGCGTCGCGTTGGAGCCGCCCACAACTTTGTCATCGAGCCACACCTTTGCGCCGTCGTCGCTGCCCAGTTCCAGCAGAATTTCCTGCGGAATCTCCGACTCGATCTCCGCTCGCATGTACGCCACGCAGTTGTTTCCGCCAAAAATCTTGTCGAGCGGGATGACGCGCGGGCCCTTCGTCTCCGGCGGCACCACGTACGGCCGCCACGCCCCCCCGCCCTTCACTTCCGGTGGGAAAACCGTATCGAACAGCTTGGTATGGTCTTCGCCTTCCTTCGCGTATGGACCTGAGAGCATCCACGCGACCATGTAACCGTCGGCCATTCCGGCGTTCTTCGTGGCCTTGATCGCCTCATCGATGGCCTTCGAAAGTTCCGCGCTCAAGCCCGGCGTGGCCTTGAGTTCTTCCAGAACTTTCGCGCCCTTGTCGCCGAAGACCGGCCCGGCCTGCTTGGCCACGCGAGCCATCGCGCGAATCGCGTCGTCGCCCAGTTCCTTGTCGGCGGCGCACTTTTGCAGAAGCTCCAGCGCTTCCATCGCCGGCACTTCGCCCAGACCCGCGATCACCTGTTTCTTCTCGTCCGCCCGCTTGGCCGCTTCCAGCACTCCTTTATAGATGCTTACGCGATCCGGCAGCGGCTTGTCTTTCAGGCCGGCCAACCGAATGCATCCGCGCAGCGCCAGCACGGCGTGCGTCTGATTCTGTGTCGTCTTGGCTAGCTCCAACAGATGCGGCGCCGCGTTCAGTTCCGGCCACTCGGTCAGAGCGCGAATCGCCGCCTCGCTGACCTCGGCCTCCTTGGCTTGGGTCGCCAGGCGAATCGCCCCCAGCGCCGCCTCGCTGCGCACTCTCGGCAGCAGACGCAGAATCGCCATCTTCCCCGCCGTGGACTTGGCCTGCTCCAGCGCCGGAACCAGCGCCTTCGAACACGGCTCCTTGTCCGTCACGCGCGTGCAAATCGCCGCCGCGGCGGATTCCGCAGCCTTGCGCAAATTCTCATCTGAAGTCGAAGCAATCACGCCCGCCAGCGGCGCCACTTCCGCCGCAGTGCCCAGAGTCTCAATCGCCTTCGTCGCTTCGAGCGCCGTCGCCGCGTCCGTTCCGTTCATCAGCTTCACCAGCATTGGTAGAGCACTTTCCGCTCGCCGAGCCGCAAACGCTCCAAGAATAACCGCGCGGCTGGCCTGATCCGCACCTTCGAACATCTTGGTTAGCGCTTCATTGACGCCTGCCCCGCGCATGCGCTCAATGACCTTCTTTGCGATCTTGCCTTCGTCGTCGCTGGCCGCGGCCATCTTCACCAGCATGCCGGCGTCTTCGCCCGTGCCGTGAACGGCCAGGCAATCCAGCGCCGCCGCTCGGATCTGAGCGTCCTTGCTGTCCTGCAAAACTTTCAGCACGCCCTTGCGAGCTGCCACTTCGGGCATTTCGCTGAGCACCCCCAGCAGCGCCAACTGCGCCGCCGGCTTCAACTCCGGCAGTTTCTCCGCGAGCGCATCGCGCAGCGCTTTGTCGGTGGAAGCACAGTACGCCGCGAGCGTGGCCGTGCGCATGCCTTCATCTTCGCCCTGCAACTGTTCAGCGATGAACTTCGCCGCCTTCTCGCGATCCATCGCGCCGAGCACACCTTTCAACGCCGCGATGCGCTGAGCCTTCGGGTTCTTGGCGTCCATTAGAGCTTGGTAAATCGTCGCGGCCTTGTCGCCCTTGCCAGCCTTCGCCAGTTCATTCGCGCAGGTGATCTGCGCCCGCAAAACGGCTCGCTGCAGCACCGGCGGAACTTTGCCTGATAGATCATTGAGAACCTGCGCAGCCTCTTCGGTGCCCACTTCGCCCAGAGCGAAGATCGACGCGCTGGCAACCGTCGCGTCCGCATCTTCCGCCAGTTTCTTCAGCGCCGAAACCGCCGCCGCGTCGCGCCGCGCACCCACGGAAGAAACGATGCCGATCAGCAAGTTCCCCTTGGTCTGTCCCAAAGCGTCTCGCAGCGCCGCGCCGGCTTCCGGGAACGGCAGCGGCTCGAGCGCAATGCGCGCCGCGTGGCAAGTGTTCTGGTCTTTCAGACATTCGGCAAGCGCCGGCACAGCCTTCGGCGACGCGACGATGCCCAAAAGCCGCAGCAAGTAACGCTTGGCGTCCGGCGTCGCATCGGCCGACTTGATCGCCGCGATCAGCTTCTCTTCAATCGGCTTGTAAGCATCGGACTTCGCGTTGCGAATCTCCTCCTCTATTGTCGCGATGTCCTTGCGGCTCTGCCCAAAAGTATATTTCGCCGCCGCCGCATAGACCTCCGGCCCCACATCCGCCGCCATCGCCGAGAAGCACAGCACCGCCGCCAACCCGATGAGACTTCGTTTCATGTTAATCTCCAGCACTCACCACTCACCACTCACCACTCACCACTCACCACTCACCAAGTACCAAGTACCAAGTACCATTCACCAAGTACCAATTACAAATGCCACGGTTCCCTTGGCGTCCTTCCCAACATCGCGTTCGCCACCGGATCGCCGACGCACTCCTCCGTGTCCGGGTTCCACTTGATCTTGCGCCCCACTTGCAGCGAGACGAGACCGACGTGCCCGATGCTCGCCGACCTGTGCGCGACCTCCGCCGGCGTCAGCGTCGTGCGGCGCGACTTCACGCAATCCAAGAAGTTGCGTTGATGTCCTGGCGAATGCAGCAGGTTGATTTCGTCCGGCCGAATCGCTTCCTTCGCCAAACTCTTCGGTTCGGTTTCGAAGCGGCCGCGGTCCACGAACACCCAGCCGTTCTCGCCAATCCAGCGCGTGCCCATGCCCTTCGGCTGCTGGCTGGCGTCGGCCACGATGATCTTGATCCCATTGGCGAACGTGCCGACAAATTTGTACTTCGTCGCCGCGTTATAGAGCCCCTCCTTGGGAAACTCGGCGTTGATCGGCTCGAATTCTACCGGCCCCGTGTACTCCGTCCCAAGCCCCCACTGAGCGATGTCCGCGTGATGGCCGATCCAATCCATGAGCTGCCCGCCGCCGTAATCAAGCTGCCAGCGCCAATTCCAGTGCGTGCGGTTTTCGGAATACGGCGCCCACGGCGCCGGCCCGATCCACATCTCGTAATCCAAATTCGCCGGCGGCGGCCCGAATTTCTCGCTTCCTCCGCCACCGCCCGTCGGGAGGCCAACTTCGCAGGTGTGGACTTTCCCGATGCGGCCATTCAGCACCAGTTCGCAGGCGAACCGGAAATCCGCGCCGGAACGCTGCCAGCTTCCGGTCTGCCACACGCGACCATACTGCTTCATCGCGTTCGCCGCCGCGCGTCCTTCGCGCAACGTGTGCGTAAACGGCTTTTCACCGTAAACATCTTTGCCCGACTTCGCCGCCATGATCGCCGGAATCGCGTGCCAGTGATCAGGCGTCCCCAGCGAGATCGTGTCGATGTCATCGCGCGCAATCAGTTCGCGAAAATCCACGTACGCCGCGCAATCCGTATTCTTGTACTGGTCGTTGACGCGTTTCTTAGCGCCTTCAAGATGTCCCTTGTCCACATCGGAGACGGCCAGGACCTGGCAGTCCTGCTGCCCCAGAAAAGCGCCCATATTGCCGCTTCCCTGCCCGCCGACTCCGAGACAGCCCATCGTGATGCGATTGCTGGGCGCAGGCTTCCCGTCCGCGCCCAGCGCTGACGCCGGGATGATCGTCGGAAATCCCAGCACTGCTCCCGCGATTGCCGAGCGCCCCAGAAACCCACGTCTTGTCAAGCCATGCTTAGACATGTAAACACCTCCAGGTTTTCGTTTTATTGGATACACCACACGCATGACCATTCTGCGGAAATCGAGAATAATTGGCGCATTTGGTAGAATGTCCGGTGTATAGAACAAATGCGGCAAGTCCCAGTCACGAGGATGCACTGTTTCCACCTATAAAAATCCACTTCGGCGGTCGTGAGCCATGCAAGGCACGAGATGATTCTGGGGCCAATAAAGAACGGGAGAAAGTGAAATGAAGATAGTGTCTCTGCTCGTCGCTCTTGGCCTGATGTGCGTTTGTCCCTGGTCTCGCTGCGCGCAGGCGCTCAAGACTCCGGCGGCTCCGCCAGCCGACGGCGTGCTGCAATACGTCAATCCACTGCAAGGCGCTGACTCAGGCTTCGGTACTTCGGTCAATACTCAGAGTTACGGCAACTGTCTGCCTTTGATCGGTGCGCCCTGGGCAATGTTGGACTGGAGCATACAAACGCAAGGCGGAGCCAGTCGGGGATCGTGTGGACAGGTTTTCTTCCAGTACAACCAGAAGCGCATACTGGGCCTTCGCGTGACACGGATGCCCAGTCCCTTCACAGCCGATTACGGCACGTGTTTGATCACACCTCAAAGCGGACCGTTGGTGGCTGATACTGCCGAACTTGGTTCCAGTTACGATCTGAATGCCTGTTGTTTGAGACCCGATTACATGCGGGTTGACATGAAAGACTCTGGAATCGTGGCCGAATTGACGGCTTCGGAACGCTGCGGCGTGATGCGCTTTAACTTTACCAATGCCAAGGAAGGCCGCCTCTTCGTCGATCCAGGCGGCGTCTTCAAATTGGATACGGACGGCCGAAAAGTCAAAGGTTGGACCAAGCTGGTTAACGGAAAGGCTGACAAAAACTTCACCACCTACTTCGTCGGCGTTCTGGATCGCGACATCACTCGCACTGGCGCTCATACCGGCGGGAAGACTCCTGCCAAACTCGGCAGCTATTTGGAATTCGATATTACAGCCCGTCCCGTCGTGGAGTTTTCCTTTGCGCAGTCGTACATCAGCCTGGAGCAGGCGGAACTGAATCTGAAGACGGAAACGCAAGGCGGCTTTGACGCAGTACAGGCCAGAACTGCGGCTCTCTGGACAAAATATCTGAATCGTATTGCGATTGAAGGCACCGATGAGCAGAAGAAAACCTTCTATACCTGTCTCTATCGCACGGCGAAGTTCCCCCATCGGCTGCATGAGGTCACTGCGGAAGGCAAGACGGTGCACTTCAGCCCCTTCGACGGCAAGTTGCATGACGGCGTCGGGTATACCGACTCAGGGCTGTGGGATACCTACCGGACCCAGTTCCCCTTCCTGTCCATCGTCTGTCCGGAGCAGCTTGGCGAAATCGTCCAGGGCTGGGTGAATGCCTTTCAGGAAGCGGGCCGGCTTCCTCAGTGGCCCAATCCGGGTGGAATCAGCGGCATGGTTGGAACGCACGCCGATGCCATGATCGCCGACGCGATCGTCAAAGGCGTCAAGGGCTTCGATATCAACAAGGCCTATGAGGCCATCCGCGCGGATGCCTTTGGCCCCAAAGTAAGACCGGGCCAGGAGAAATACTTTAGCCTGGGCTACGTCCCGTTCAAAGGTGCGGAGTATTGGGTCTCCACCACACTCGATTACGCTTACGATGACTGGTGCGTGGCGCAGGTCGCGAAACTCCTCGGCAAAGATGACGATTACAAACAGTTGATGGTGCGGGCGCAGAACTACCGCAAGCTGTGGGATCCGGCAGTCGGCTTCATGCGCGGCAAGAAAGATGACGGTAGCTGGGTCGAACCGTTTGACGAATTTGCCTGGGGCGCCGCGTATACGGAAGGGGGCCCGTGGCAGGCGAGTTGGGCGGTTCAGCACGATGTTTCCGGCCTGGCGAGCCTGCTCGGTGGCAAAGAGGCGCTCGCGGCGAAGCTGGACAAATTGGTTCATCAGGCGCCCACGTTTCATGCAGGCGGGTATGGCCGGCCCATTCATGAAATGACCGAAATGGCGACCTTTAATATGGGGCAACTGGCGCTGTGCAACCAGCCGGCGTTCCATTTCCCGTATATGTACGCAAGCGCTGGGCAGCCGTGGAAATGCGAAGCGCTGACCAGGAAAGTCTGCGATGAGAAAATCAATTCCGGACCCCGGGGATATCCGGGCGATGAAGACAACGGTTCAATGTCGAGCTGGCATGTGCTGAGTGCGCTCGGATTCTATCCGCTGACGCCGGGCCATCCATCCTATGTGCTGACAAGCCCCGCCTTCACGAAGGCAACCATCCTCTTGCCGGGTGGAAAAACGTTTGTGATTTCGGCGCCAGGCAACACCCCAAAGAACGTCTACGTCCAGAAGCGGCTCATCAACGGCAAAGAGGACACGAAGACCTGGATCAGTCATCAGACGATCACCACCGGGGGCACCCTGTCGGTGGAGCTTGGCGATAAGCCCCATGAGCGAACGATCAAGAATGATGAACTGCCGTACTCGGCGTCGGCGGAAAAATAGTAGCGCAATCCTCCCCTATTGCGCGTCGCTCGTATCGGGAGTATCTTGCTCGCCGCTCCGGCCCGCCTCTCCCCGACGAGGGTAGCGCCGGCCTCCGTGCCGGCCGGGGTGAGGGTAGCGCCGGCCTCCGTGCCGGCCGTGATGAGTGGGGTAGCGCCGGGGACGCTTTCAATCCCGTCCGACACGCTAGACGCGGAAAGTAGCGCAATCCTCCCGGATTGCGTCCGCTCCGGTTCCCCTCTCCCGCGGGTGGCCCACCCGAAAAGCGTAAGCTTTCGGGTGGGTGCCGAAGGCACAAGAAGCCCTTCAAGAACCATCCCGAACTGGTGGAATTATCCCTTCGGCCCGAAGATATCCGGTGCTGCTTGCAGTTCCTGAAAACGTCCTACGATATCGCGTCATGGTCGGCCGGCGCGCCGACCTCCGGTCCTCCTCTCCCCCGCGAGGGAGAGGCGTTAGGGTGAGTGGACAGGCAGGCCATCCGGCTGCGGCACGGCCGCCGCTCGAAGTTCCTGGAAGTCCGGAGTGGCCGAATTGCTCTACCTTTTACGCCCTGATGTACGGCGAAGTTGCCGGCGGCACACACAAGGTTCACACAATGATGGATTATGCTGGAGAACTCGTCCGCTCGTTTGAGCGTGAGTACTACGACTCAACGAAACACTTGAGCGTGGAACGTCTAGAGCACATGAGGACTGAGATTCTCAATAAGTGCGAGACACACGCTCACGAATGTCAACACTGCGGGTATTTTCTGGCCGCGCTTGGGATCGAGCTACGGGATTACCAATTCGTCCTCAGTACTCTCGACAACTTCGATCTTCGCCCAATAAACAAGCTCACGAAAGAGTGGAAGAGGCTAAAAATTGTCGAGTGGACAGCGGCTGCACTTATCATGCTCGGAAAGGATGAACAGGCGGTGCCGTTGGTTAACCGCTTAGCAGAAGCACATGCTGCAGCACTGAAGCGTCCACCTTCGCAATGGAAAGACGTGGAAGGGCATTCTCTGCACATCCTCGCGATCGACCCTGATTTCCCAGACGTGCTCCTGAATGTGACAGAAAAGATGAAATGCGGTGACACATGCGTTAAGGCGATAAGGAACTTAGTCCACGCCGCAGATTTGGAGCAGCGATACAGTAAATATGGCGTAATGCGAAGACTAGGCGAGTAGCGCCCATGAATTCTTAGGATGGATTTCTAGCGGGAAATCCCCGTCACTCGTCACCCGTCACTCAATGACAGGCGGCACCCTGAAGAACTCATCATCGTGCGCCGGCGCCGAATGCAGCGCGTCTTCGCGCTTCAGGCTCGGCCGAACTTCATCGGGCCGGAAGACGTTGCCGCTGGCCGCCGCCGAAATCATCGGTTCCACCTTCGAGGTATCCAGCGCGTTCAGCTTCTCGACGTAATGCAGAATCTTGTCGAGCTGCTTCGTGTACGTCTCGATTTCCTGCGGCGACAGCGCCAGCCGCGAAAGCCGCGCTACTTTGGCAACATCTTCGGGGGTGATAGCCACGTCGTTTTCCTCCAATGCCTTGATTATCGCCTCCGCCGCCAATCCGCAATCCGAAATCCCAAAGCGCAATCATTTGGCGAGTTCGAATTTCCTACGCAATTGCGCACCCTTCCCGTGTATTCATCCAAGGCACTTTGTGTGAAGGAACTGTTGATGCGCCGTAATGTCTTCGCTGTTTTAGCCTTAGCTCTGCTCCTGACAGCCTCTGCACTTCGCGGTGAAGAGCCCGGCATTCCCGCTCTCATTGAGAAACTCAACAACGTGGACGCCGCTGCGCGACTGGCGGCCGTCAAACAGCTCCGATCCGCCGGACCCGCCGCAGCAGCGGCCGTTCCGGCGCTGATCGACTCGTTGAAAGACGCCGACTGGGACGTGCGGATGGAAGCCGCCGAAACCCTGCTTAGCATCGGCCCCGCAGCCATGTCCGCCCTGCTCACTGCCGCTACCGGGCCAGCGAGCGAAGTGCGCTCCGGAGCCACGTGGGTCGTCGCCCGCCTGCGTGTCGAGTGCCTGCCGGGCCTGCTCCAACTGCTGGTCGAAGGCAAGCCCGAAGTCAAAACGCTCGCCGCGCACGCCATCGACCGCATTGGGCCGGCGAGCATTCCCGCGTTACGAGCCGCTCTGGCCCAGGACGACGACGATCTCCGCGCCGACGTCGCGACGCTTCTCGGAGGCTTCGGGGTCGCCGCCAAGGAAACCGTCCCCGATTTGATCGAAGCTCTCAAGCACAAACCGGGTACCCCCACGCATCAGCGTATCGCGGCAGCCTTGGGGAAAATCGGTCCAGAAGCTGTCCCCGCTCTGACGGCAGCTCTGCAGAACGATTTCTGGGAAATCCGCACCGGCGCCGCGCTCGCCCTCGGCTTCGTTCCCCCGCAAACTCCGCAAGTGCTGCCAGCCCTGATCGCCGCCCTCCAGGACGACCGCGCATGCGTCCGCGAAGCCGCCGCCCGGTCGCTAGCCAACATCGGCCCGCCGGCCGTGTCAGCCCTGCCCGGACTTTTCACCCGCCTGAAAGACGAGACCACGGAGGTCCGCGTGCGCGCCACTGAAGCGCTCGCCGCCATCGCGCCCAACGACAGAGCCGTTGTCAACGAACTGCTCGCCGGACTCAAAGACATCGACATCCCCGTGCGCGTGAAATCCCTCGAAGCGCTCGGATACGCTGATACCGTCGCCAGCGAAATCGTTCCGGTCGTGCTCGAAGCCACCCATGACGATGAGCCCGCGCTGCGCGCCCAAGCAATGAAGACCCTCGAAACGTTGCTCCCGCGCCCCGAAGCCAAAGACATCTACCTGGGGTTGGTCGAAGGGGTCGACGACAAGAACGCCGAAGTCCGTCTGCACGCCCTCAGCGCTCTGGCCAAAGTCCTGGTGGTGCCGGCCTCCGTGCCGGCTGGCAAGGAACCTGACCTTCCCAAGGAGAATCAGCTCGTCGTCTACGCCGCCTTGGCGCATGCCCTCGGCGACGAACTTCCCGGTGTGCGTGCCCGCGCCGTCGAAATCATGGGACACTTGCCAGCCGCCGCCGAGGCTGCCGTGCCGATCTTCGTCGGCGCGCTCAAAGACGCGGTCCCCATCGTCCGCCAGCGCGCCATCGACAGCTTGGGCGAACTCGGCGCCGCCGCCCGCCCCGCCATGCCCTGCCTCATCGCCGCCCTGCAGGAAGGCGCCGATGCCGTGCTGCTCGGTGAATCCATCCGCAAAATCGGCCTCGATCCCAAAACGGACATCACGCTGCTTCTCGAAGCGCTCCCCAGCAAGACCCCCGAAGGCTCCGCGCAGATCGCCACTCTGCTGGCTTCTCTCGGCCAGGCCGCCAACGAAGCCATTCCGAAGCTGCTTCAAGGCGCCTACGACAAAACAGGCGCCCTCGGGCCCGCCATGGCCGAAGTCCTCAAACAAATCGATCCCGAAAACAAAGCCACCATCCCGGCGCTCACCGTGCGAGTAAAATCAAAAGTTCCGGAGGTGCGCCTGAGCGCTATCGAGCACCTTCGGACCCTCGGCCCCGCCGCAGCGCCCGCTGTTCCTGCCTTGATCGATGTACTCAAAGACGATGAGTACCTGACGCGCGAAGCGGCGATCCACGCTCTGGCCGCTATCGCGCCACCCGATGCCAAGACCGTCGCCGCGATCATCGTCAGCATGCGCTGCGGAGTCGGAAAAGTGCTCCGTGCCGGAAGTGCCGCACTGGCCAAAGCGGCTCCCGATGCACTCCCTGCCATCGTCGCCGGCCTGAAGGACGACATCCCTGCCGTGCGCACAACGCTCTTCGCCCTTCTCGAGAAGACGCCTGCGGCCATCCCACTCCTGGCCGCCGCGATGAAAGACGCACCAATCGTACAAAGACGCGCCATCATCCTGCTCGTCGCTCAAATGGGCCCCGCGGCCAAAGGCGCTGCGCCCGCGCTGGTCGAAGCCCTTAAGGATGGCAGCACCACGACACTCAGCTACGTCGCCAAAGCCATTGAGGCTATCGGCCCCGATGCCGTGCCCGCGCTCAGCGCCGCCATCAAAGAAGGCACGCCCGAACAGAAACGCTTGGCGATGACGCTCGTGGTTCAAATGGGACAGGCCGCCAAAGGCGCCGCGCCTGCACTGGCCGCTGCGATGACCGACGAGAACGCCCTCACCAAAGCGCAGGCTCTGCGAGCCCTTGAGAAACTCGGCCCGCATGGCATCGCGGGATTGACGGCCGCGATCGGCCAGGCCGACCTGCCGACCAAACTGCTGGCCATCGCCGCGCTCGGAAACCTGGGCGCCACCGCAAAGACAGCCGTTCCGGTCCTGCTGCCGCTTCAGAAAGATGAACAGCCCAAGGTCCGCCGCTACGCCATCAACTCCCTGCGCCAGATCGCGCCCGAAAATCCTCAGGTGCTCGCCGCGATTCAAGCCGCCGCGAAAGATGAAGATCCGACCGTGAAGATGGCCGCCATCAAGAACCTCGGCAGCATGGGCGCTCTGGCCAAGGACGGCATTCCCTCAATCATCGAAGCGCTTCGCGACGAAGATTGGGACATTCGCATGGCCGCAGCCACAGCGCTGGAAGACATCGGCCAGGCGGCCAAGCGTGTCTTCACCGACATGATGCCCACGATCAACGAAATCTACGCCGTCTCAGCCTGTGTCGCTTATGGCCGAGCGCAGGAGGCCTACCGCCAGAAAGACTACGACCACGACGGCATCCTCGAATACGCCACCGCGATCAAAGGCACCGGCCCGAAGAAGAAGCTGGGGCTCAGCGATGTCGCGCTGCTCCCGCGCTGGTACGCCGATGCCGAACTCGGTGGCTATTACCGCGGCTACAAGTTGAAGATCCTGACCGGCCAGGGTGAGAAGGCCACCGGCGGCGTGAAGTCATATCTGGATAATGGCAAACTGACCGGCGGCCACGCGATCCTGGTCTATCCGGCTGAATACGGCAAACTCGGCCGCTGCGTCTACATGATGAACCATACCGGCGCCATCTACGAGAAGGACTTCCGCACCGCCGCCGCCACAACGCAGTTCGTCACCAGCGCCACCGCATACAGCCCCGACGAAAGCTGGACCCTCACCCGCCAGGTCTACCTCGCCCCCGCCGTCCCCAAAGGAGTCGTCCCCGAAAAAGGCGTAGAGAAGAAAGAAAACACACCGTTTTAGTACTTGGTGAGCGGTACTTGGTGAATGGTACGTGGTGAGCGGTACTTGGCGCTTTAGTACTTGGGTAACCGTTCAGCCCCGGTCCAACGGAACAGCTTTCACCACGGAGGCACAGAGGACGCAGAGTTCGCAGAGTTTCCTTTGATTCTAATTCTTCTCAGTGCCCCTCCGTGTCCTCTGTGCCTCTGTGGTGAAGGTAGTTAAAGACCGCCCGCAAAGGACAGGGCATCCAATCAGCAGAGGACTGGACGTTTACGCACTTGGTAGTCGTCGACCAGCAACCTGCACGTGGCGGTGAACAACTATATCATCCGTCACCCGCCACTTGTCGTTAACTGGCGGAGCGAGAGGGATTCGAACCCCCGAGACCCGTGAGGGCCTAGTAGTTTTCAAGACTACCGCAATCGACCACTCTGCCATCGCTCCGCATCATACAAACCACTTACATAGCACGACTTACATCAACATCGCGTCAACAGCGCAGAAAACCGAAAGACGACCTCGCCAGGATACCCGAAGCCACTACGCTCCAATCAGGTTCTGTGCCGGCCCCGACTCAACGGGAATATACCTTGCGAAACCCTTCCGGCAAAGACAAAAGCATTAGCCGATGTTCTTCTTCTGCGTTTTCTAAAACTGCAACTCGTTGGGACAGAAGCCGCCAGGAATCAGAGCAGTTGAACCGGACGTGGCGGCGCATATAGTAGGTGCAATGGGTATGGAAGGCTCCACCAGCAGCAATCGCATTCCTGGCGGCGGTTCCACTGCGCACACCCCACAGTCCGGCCCTCGACTGCCTCGCTTTCCTCTCGTGATTGCGCTGCTGTTGCTGGCGCTGGGAAGCTTCGATCTGGTGGAGTGGTTTTGGCTCCGCAATGTCGATCCGCTAATCGTTCATTCGCTGCACGTCGCGGTCGGCGTCGTCAGCGCATTGGTAATTGTGGTCTTTGTCGGATGGCTGATCGGGCGCGCCTCTCATCCCATTACCATCGCGGGAGTGCTGCAGGACTCTTCGCTTGAGCCCGAGCCGACGCTGAACACAGATGTGCTCGCACCCAAGAACCGGCGCGGCACCTCCCGGGCAGAAGCCCACCTCGAAAGCTATGGCCGCTGGTTCATCCAGATGCGCTGGATCGCGGTGCTCGTCGCCTGCGTGTTGATTCTGTTCTCGTTCCACATCGTGCGGCTGTTGCCGCTATCGGCCGAGGGCCCGCTGTGGACCACGGTGATCGGGCTGGCCCTCTGCAACGCGATTTACATTGCCTTCTTGCGCAAGAAGAAGTGGACCGGTCTGCTCTTGCGCGTACAGGTTTACGTGGATCTGCTGTGCCTGGCCGTTTTGCTGCATTTCTCGGGAAGCGTGCAAAATCCGCTGCTTTTTCTGACGGTCTTTCACGTCGTGATTGCCGGCATTTTGCTGTCGAGCCTGGAATGCTACCTCGTCGCCACGGTTGCCAGCCTGCTGATCTTCGTGGTGACGTTCGCGGAGTGGGCCCACTGGCTGCCGCGCTACACGCTGGAGTTCTTTCCGTATCGCTTCGATCCGAACCCCAATGTTATCGCCTGGTACTCGCTGAGCGCCGTCAGTTTCCTGACCGTCCTTTTGCTGCTGGTAGCCCATTTCGTCACCACTCTGGCCGAACGCGCGCGCACCGACGAACGCATGGCCCGCGACATGGCCACGCGCGCCACGGCCGAACGCCAGCTTCTTGAGCAGGCGCTCACCACGACCGGCGCGGGCCTGTGTGTCATCGACGAACAGCGACGGTACTTGTGGATGAGCCGGCGCTGGCGCCAATGGTTTGTGCGCGAGGATGCGGAGGTCGCCGAAGTGCCCTCCGACGCGTGGGCCGGTTCGCCCGCGCAAGGCGTCTTAAAGGATGGCCGCGTGCGCGTGACGGAGCACGTCATCCAGCCCTCCGGCGCCAGCGATCGCGAACCCCGCATTCTGCAATTGACCACGGCGCCGGTCGTGGACAGCCAGTCGCCGACCCAGCGCATCGTCGAACTGGCGCAGGATATCACCGAACAGAAACGCGTGCAGGCGCAGTTGCTGCATGCCGCCAAACTCGCAGCCGTCGGCGGACTGGCTGGCAACGTCGTGCATGAAGTGAATAATCCGATCGGCATCATCAGCGCGAAGGGACGTCTGTTGATTTCAGATCATCGGGAAGAAATGTCGCAAAAGGTGGCCGAAGAAATCCTAAAGATCACCGATGCCGCCGACCGCGTCGCGACGATCTGCCACGGTCTGCTGTCCTTCTGCCGGCCTTCGCTGGGCCAACGCAGCGCAATCGACGTTCGAATCCCGTTGCGCAGGGCTGTCTCAATGATCGAACACCGTGCGGAAGCTGGGAACATCGAAATCAGCGATCAGCTTCCCGAGCAGCTTGCGATGGTGCACGCCAATTCAAATGAAGTGCAGCAGGTTTTCTTGAATTTGTTGCTTAACGCACTGGATGCGATGCCCAACGGCGGGCGGTTGGCGCTCTCTGCCTCGGAAGAGACCGGCCCTGCAAACGCGCGGCCCTGCGTAAGCGTTGCTATCGAGGATAGTGGCTCGGGGATGCCCGGCAACGTTCTGGAACAAATTTTTGATCCATTCTTCACAACAAAGGAAGAGGGCAGCGGGACGGGATTGGGATTGCCCATCTCGCTGGCCATTGTGCAAAGCCATGGGGGCGTCATCGATGTTGATAGCCAGCCCGCGCGTGGCACACGTGTTGCGGTGAAGTTGCCTTGCGAAGGCCCCAGGGACATTCCGGTATGACGCGCGCGCGAATACTTGTTGTCGATAACGAGTCCGGCATGCTGGAAGTCTGCGCCGATACATTGCGGCGCCTTCCCGATGCCGAAGTCCTGACCGAGAACCAAAGCAAACGCGCCGCGGAGCGAGTCAGTTCCGAGGATCTGGACCTTCTAATCACTGACATCCGCATGCCCGGCCTGACAGGTCTGGAACTGCTGCGCATTGCGCGGCAACATGATCCACAACTGCCAGTGCTGATGCTGACCGCCTTTCCTTCTGTTGAAACAGCGGTCGAAAGCATGAAGGTTGGCGCGGCCGACTACCTGACCAAGCCGTTTCTGCCTGACGATCTGCTCGCGACCGTGCGCCGTCTGCTGGAAGAAAAGCGCCTGCGGCAAGAAAACACCCTGTTGCAGCGGCAGTTGGAGCGCAGCTATAGCCTCGACGAGATCGTCGGCAAAAGTCCGGCGATGCAGAGCGTATTCGAGACGATCTTGCGGGTGGCCGAAACCGATGTGGACGTGCTGATCCTGGGCGAAACCGGCACCGGAAAGGAACTGGTGGCGCGCAGCCTGCATAAGCGCAGCCGCCGGAAGAATGGCCGTTTCGTGCCGGTGGATTGCGCCGCGATCCCCGAGCAACTGCTCGAAAGCGAACTGTTCGGGCACGAGCGCGGCGCGTTTACAGGCGCTTCTCAGCAGAGCATGGGTTTGCTGGAGTTCGCCGATGGCGGAACCTTCTTCCTGGACGAATTGGGCGAGCTGCCCATATCGCTGCAGGCCAAGCTGCTGCGTGCGTTACAGGAACGCAAATACCGGCGCGTCGGCGGCACGACGGAAATCCCAGTGGATGTTCGCGTCATAGCGGCCACCAATCGTGATCTGGCCGTTGAGATCCGCGAGAAACGCTTCCGGGAGGATCTCTACTATCGCATCCACGTCGCGCGCATCGTTCTGCCGCCGCTGCGGGAACGCGCGGAAGACATCGCTCTGCTGACCACCTATTTCGTCAATCGTTACGCACAGGATATGCAAAAGGGAGAGGTGGCGGTTGATCCAGAAGTCCTCGACGTCCTGAGCCGCTATTCGTGGCCTGGAAATGTCCGCGAGCTGCAAAACGTGCTGAAGCGATCGCTCGCGATGTTGAGGGGAAACACGATGACGCCCGACGATCTACCCGACGAAGTCGTGACTCATTCGGGTGACTCCTCCGCGACCGAACGCAGCGGCTTTTTCGCTCAACGCAACGCCCAGATGGCCGATTTTGAACGCGACTACATCATCGGCCTGCTGCGTCAGCAGAAGGGCGACGCATCAAAAACCGCTCGGGAGGCCAAACTGCCCCGCGGAACGCTGTATCGAATCATGAAGAAGCACGGCATCAACCCCGACGACTACCGGCCTTAGCCTTTGTCACGAGCGTGTGACACCGCTCTCCGCATGTCACATTCGCATGACACCAAATGCCGGTCGCCAGTCTTCCTCAATGCGAATCCGAGATTAAATATAAGACATGTTAAACGGGCGCTGGTCTCCGTCATCCTGAGACGGTTTTCCACACAAACCCAAACGCTTGCACAGCAGGCCAATTGACGTAGGTCCGGGCACAAGCCTTGCGCTTCAGTGAGCGGGTTTTCACTGTTTTCATGCGTTAACAGGGAGGAGTACGATGATGGGGCGTCCATCGAAGTGGGCTGTTTTGGCTGTGGTCGCGGTTGCCGCCGCGCTGTGCTGGTTGGTGGCCGATAGCGTGGATGCCACGATCGGCAGCAAATTCAAGTCTGTGAGCATCAAGGGCAGCGTGACGGACACGCACGGACGCCCGCTGGTCGGAGCGACGGTCTACTTCATCGACACCAGTCTCATCGACCTGTCGCCGATAACTCCCGCCAATATTCTCGATGGCACCGCCGAAGCCTTTGACGAACCGCTTGAAGACATCGTCAACAATCCCACCAAGGCCAAGACGCTGCCGCAGTCGAAGACCGACAAGAACGGCAAGTTTGCGGCCAAGAAGTTGAATGCCGCATCAACCTACTTCGCCTTCACCGTCCCGGCAGCGACCGATACCGATCATCTGCCTGGCGGAGACGTCAGCCGCGCAGCCTTCTCGCCCAAGTCGCTCAATAAGAAGACCGGCTTGGCGATCCAGATGAGCTGGAAAGTGCCCACCGACGCAACCTACATCGGCAGCAGCGCCTGTTACACCTGCCATGGCGAAGGATCCAAAGCCGATGTGACCAGCAATAAACATCATGGCCACGCGCTGATGTTCCACAAGCCGGGGCAGGATACGGCGACTCAGAATTCGGCAAGCCACGTGGGGGCGAGCTGGAACGAGTTGGCCAGCAAGTTCACGCCGGCCACCGCCTACAACAAGCCTCTCAGCGGCTCAACGGTCGAAACCCTGTACTTCCAGGAGTTCGACACGAAGCAATCCAACAAGTTCGTGATTTACGAAAACACACCGGGCACGAAGGTGGACCCGACCACGGGTAAAGCCGGCGACGTGTGGTTGAAAGCCTATCTGTGGCAGAGCGGGACGACCACGAACGCGAACTACTTTATAACGCTCGAAAACACGATGAACAAGGCCGACCCCAACAACTTCGTCACCCTCAACGTGCCGGCGACCATGGGCGGGTATATCCGCCAGCGTCTGCTGGTGAACGTTCCGGGCCTGAAGGGCGCCTACAAATTCATCTCCTACCAGGCGCTCACCGGTTCGGCTTCCCAAGGCAACATGAACAACTATGATCGCGCGCGCAAGGTCTTCGCCGAAGGCGGCACGGGCGGCGGAAGCATTACCGACTTCTACACGCCAAACGCCACCCCGAGCAAGAGCGTGATCAAAGTCAGTGCGACCGCCAACACGCTCGGCGGCACGCTCGCAGCCAATCTGTCCGGCGTGAGCTGTGCGATCTGCCATCTGGGTGCGGGTAGTTACCGTTCCTTTATCGATCCCACCACGAACGAGAAGCTGGCCCATACCGTCAGCGATCCCAACGGTGTCATTGACCTCGGTGGCGATGGCAGTCTCCAGGATGTCGGCATCAGTTGCGAACAGTGTCACGGCGCAGGGTCCAAGCATCGCGAAGAAAATCTGAAGACGATCACGGCGCCAGCTCCAGCCAAGAAGGGTGCAAAAACCCAGCCCGCCGACACCACCGGCAAGTTCATCGTGAACCCCGGCATGTTGGGCGCTGATCGCGCCAGCCTGATCTGCGGCCGGTGCCATCAGGAAGGCGGCGGACAGAACGACGAAGAGGCCAACTTCGCCCCGCCGGGTATCAGCCGCGCGGAGTTCCTGACCAGCTACGTGAAGCCGACGACCAAGGGCACGCCGACGAGCCGGCTGTGGCAAGATGGGGTCCACGAAAAAGGCGGGCACCAGAGTCTGACGTACTCCAACTATCTGCTCTCCAAGCACAGCCGCAACACCAAGCGCATGGTCGCCTGCGACGATTGCCATGACGCCATGGGCGACAGCCCCTTCCGCTATGGTCTGGTGGGCGATCCGGACGATTCACAGGGCGGCTTATGCAACCAGTGTCACACGGACATCGATGTCACCAAGCACGTTCCCGAGAAGACTGGCGCCGCGATGATGGGCACTGGAATGAAGTGCATCAATTGCCACATGGAACGCACTGGCAGAGGCGGCGCCGGGCGGCCGGGATTGCTGCTGGGAACACCGTCGGGCGTGTCCTCCGATGCGAATCTTGAATATTGGGAAGGCGACCAATCAGCACACATCTGGAAGCCGGTTCCTCACAAGTTCAACGCGGGCGTTGCCGGTCAGCAACCGGGTCTGGCCATGCCGATTCCTTACACCAATTCCTGCGGCACGTGCCATGACGCTTCGAAGTTGCAATTCCAGGCACCGCAGTAGTAAACTGAGTCCTATGTCCGGGAGCCCGCGATGTTTTGCGGGCTCCCACCCCTTTACGGCGGAAGAACGGTAGGCGCAGTCAGGATACACAAGTCCTAATATCGGCAAAGGTGCGGAACGATGCTGAGATCTCTAATTACCCGTAAGGTCGTCGTTCAGGCCACAATCGCCGTTGCCCTCTGCGCTCTGGTTCTGATCACGTTCGTCAGTTCGGAAGAAGTCCCCAAAGCTCCCGCGACGCCGAAGCCGCCGCCGGAGAACGACACGCTGGCCGTCGCGCCTCCGCCATTCAGCGAAGGCATCTTTCCCTGCTCGAACTGCCACGACAACGACTCGCTCAAGCCGAATCCAGAACGACGCCCGCTGAAGAAAACCATAGGAGGCGTCGGGCACAAGGAGATCGACAAGAACTTCAAGCACGACGAGGAGAACCGCTGGTGCCTGGATTGCCACGACCTGAAAGATCGCGACAAACTGCACCTGGCCAGCGGCAAGCTGATCGACTTCACCGAATCCTACAAGCTCTGCGGCCAGTGCCATGGCCCGACGCTCCGCGACTGGAAAGCCGGCGAGCATGGCAAACGGACGGGCTTCTGGTCCGGCTATAAGCGCTCACTGTTGTGCGCGCACTGCCACAACCCCCATTCTCCACATTTTAAACCGCTTGAGCCGCTGCCTGCACCGCCGCGGCCGGAAACGATCCGGTGAACTATGGATACCAGCGAGAACAAAGAAAAGACGCCGGCGGAATCGCCCAACCGGCGAGACATGTTGAAGGGCATCGCCGCAATGGCGGGGCTGCTGGCGGCGGCAGGCTGCGAAACGCTCAGTTCGCCGGCGGTGGAAGCGTTCCTTCAGCAGCACTTCAAGGAGATGAGCCAGGCCGAACTCAGCGGAGTTCTGAATCGGCTCAGCAAGCAGTACTCCGAGAAATATGGCAAGACGGTTTCGGTCAACGCTTCGCCCCCGTACGAAGGCGTGTCGTTCGCCTACGCGCTGGACATTTCGCGGTGCATTGGCTGCCGCCGCTGCGTTTACGGTTGCATCGCGGAAAACAACCAGTCGCGAACCCCGCCGGTCCACTGGATCACTGTCCTTGAAATGGACAAGGAAAAGGGTGTCGATCTGCAGCACGCCGACGCCTATTACGAAGCGGAGAAGGTACCGCGCGAGGGGCATTTCTATTTCCCCACGGCCTGTCAGCAGTGCTCGCGGCCGCCCTGCGTGAAGGTGTGCCCCGTCGGTGCGACATGGAAAGAGAAAGACGGCATCGTCGTCATCGATTACGACTGGTGCATCGGCTGCCGCTGCTGCATGTCCGCGTGTCCGTATGGCGCCAGGCACTTCAACTGGACGACGCCCGAAATTCCAGCCGAAGAGATGAACGAGAACACCGAATACCTCGGCAATCGGCCCCGGCCGAAAGGCGTGGTCGAAAAATGCACTTTCTGCATTCAGCGCACGCGCAAGGGTATGTATCCGAAGTGCGTCGAGGTCTGTCCGGTCGGCGCGCGCAAGTTCGGCAACCTGCTCGATCCCAGCAGCGAGATTCGGTACATCCTGGAGAATAAGCGCGTGTTCATCTTCAAGGAGGATCTGAACACCGGTCCGAACTTCTTCTACTACTTCGGAATTGGCGGGCGGCGCGGGTAAAGCCAGTTTCTGGTTTCGGGTTTCTAGTTTCGGATCCGCAAGCGCAAAACGAAAGCCAGGCACCAGAGTTTTTTGTCGCACGAGGGCGTTTCGGTGAGAGAGATTATTGATTTCCTGCTGGGCTGCGTTCGCATTATCACGCGCGGACGCCGCGTGTACTACGCGTGGATCGCTTTGCTGCTGGTGCTCATCGGCCAAGGCGTGGCGGCGTATGTCTATCAAGCGCGCTACGGCCTGATCGTCACCCACATGCGGGATCAGGTCTCGTGGGCTTTCTACATCGGCAACTTCACATTCCTGGTCGGCGTGGCCGCCGCGGCCGTACTGCTGGTGATCCCGGCGTACGTTTACAACTGGAAGCCAATCAAGGAAGTGGTGGTTTTTGGCGAACTGCTGGCCATCGCGGCGGTGACGATGTGCCTTCTCTTCGTCGCCGTGGACATGGGCCACCCGGAACGCTTCTGGCACCTGATCCCGCTAATCGGCAAGGTTAACTTTCCGCGTTCGCTGCTGGCGTGGGACGCATTGGTTTTGAACTGCTACCTGATCCTGAACTTGACCATCGCCGTATACATCTTGTTCTGCGCGTTCCACAAACGAGAGTACAACCATCACATCGTCATTCCGCTTGTGATCCTCTCGATCCCCGCGGCGATCAGCATCCACACCGTGACGGCGTTCCTCTACAACGGCATGGCCAGCCGGCCGTATTGGAATTCGGCGATTCTCGCGCCCCGATTTCTGGCATCCGCATTCTGCTCCGGGCCGGCCATCCTTCTCATTCTGTTCCAGGTTCTGCGCAAGACCACGCGCTTTGAGATCAAGGACGAGGCTCTGCACAAGATCGCCGAATTGATGGCCTACGCGATGGGCTTCAACCTGTTTCTCACGGGAGCGGAAATCTTCAAAGAGTACTACTCCGACACCGAACACCTGGTCCACATCCAATACCTCTTCAGCGGCATTCATGGACACACCAGTCCGATTGCCGTTTACGGCTGGTCCGCGCTGATCCTGGGCATCGCCGCATTCCTGCTCTTCCTCGTGCCAGCCACACGGCGAAATCCTCTCACGATGAACTTGGGCTGCGTGATGATTTATTGCTCCGTGTACATCGAAAAAGGCATCGCGTTGATCATCCCCGGCTACACGCCCGACGTGCTGGGGCAAGTTTACGAATACACGCCGAGCGTCACCGAAATCCGCATCTCCATGGGCATCTTCGGCATCGGGTTTCTACTATTCACGCTGCTGGTCAAAGTCGCGATTGCGACGCTCTCGGGCGCCTTCACCATCGAGACGATTCGCGAAGAGATGTCTTACGCGGCGATTCCGGACTTGCCGCACGGAGAACGCATCGAACCAAAGGTTCTTTGATCGAAGCGGCACTTGACCGGCTGAACCGCTGGCAAGGCGGCGGTGCCGCAGCCTTAAGCAGTGGCACACGCGTAGTCCCATGGGCGTGAGAATTCACGATTATGTGGGTACTGCTGGCCGCATTCTGCATCTTCCTGTTTCTGCTGGGCGGCTGCACACTCCTTTGGTGGCTTGCCCGATTCCTCACACTGGTTCTGCATCCCGAGCATAAATCCGTCGCCGCCGCAAAGGCGAGCGCCGCGGCAAACGCCGAAATAGTGCAGCGCCTGCGCTGGCGGCTGGAGAACGACCAGGCCGCCGGCAAACTCTCGCCCGAAATCTGCGAGCAGTTGCGCGCGTACCTGGACGAGAGCGAACGAGAAGCGCCGCAACCGGGCCAGGCTGCCGGCCACGCCGCCGGTGTTAGCAGTGCTGGCCAAACCGTGCGGCCGCTGGCGGCTGTGGCCGCGGCACCGAGCGCGCCGCCCAGTCTGTTCGCGCGCATGGCCGGGAGAATCTCGCACCGGCTGCTCGATCCCGAGGCTGTGCGGGCGCTGCAGAGTTTCGGCGTCATCATCGTTTTTGCTGGCGTCGTGGCGTTCGTGCAGAGTCAAGTCTGGACGGGGGCTTCCGCGCTGCTGCGCACGGGCCTGCTGATCGCCGCCATGAGCATGTGCCATGTCGTTGGCTATGTGCTCTGCCGCTGGACAACCCTCCGTGCGACCGGCCTGATCTTCCTGCTGGCCGGCGAACTGTCGCTGCTCTACACGAGCGACGCCTCGCTTTCGATGGGCGTCTGGCGAATCTCGCCGCTTGCGTTGTGGTCTGTCACAGCGGGCCTCTTAAGTCTAGCGGCATACGTCTACGCGCAGTCCTTGCGCGAGTGGGCGTTCTACCCGCTCGCGCTGCTGGCAGCGCTGGCGTGCTGGGGCCTTTGCGTGAGTCTTTGCGGCGTTCCGCTGATTCTTCTCCCTGCCAGCTATGTGCCTGTATTCCTCTTGACGGGAGTCCTGGAAGGCAAGGACGCCGCTCATACACAAGCGAGGTGGTGGCTTGGCGCGTTGTGGCGCTTTGGCGCTCCGCTTTTGGCGTGTGGGATTCTGGTTCTGTTCTTTAGGTACGCTCGATCGGCGATCCTCGATCAATACGCCTGGCACGCGACGGCGATTCTGGTTTTGGCGGCTGGCCTGCTGACGCAGGCGAGTGTCTTGGCGCATTTCCTGGGAGCAATACTGATTCTGTCGGCTCCCGCGTTGTACGCACATGCCGCCGGCTGGTCCGCGGCGGAATGGCCGGCGGTGTTGGTTGTGCCCGGAGCACTCCTCGTCGTATTCGAATGGCTTCTGGAGAAACGGGCAAGCTCCAGCGTTGGCCAGCGGCTGATTGCGCTGCGCGAGAGCGGCGCGATTGCCGCAGTGTGCGGCGGGGCTCTTGCGGTCGCGTGCCGCTACGGCGGCGCAAGCGCGCCCCTGCTGGCGTCCTTGGGAGCGTTGGCGGTGAGTGTGCGTTGCGCGCTCGGACTGGGCCGTGCCGCTTACACATGGCTCATGGTTGGCGCGCTCGCGCTGGCGTGCGTTACCGCGTGCGATCGTCTGTTGTGGGACGCCACGCATTGGCCGCTCCTGTGGCTCAGCGTCTCGATGCTGGCGGAACTTGCCCGCAGTCAGTTGCGTGCGCGAGAGAAGTTGACCGCGGTCGCTGGCGTTCTGGCCGGTCGAGCCGTCGATGCGCTCGCAGTGTTGTCAGGCTGTGCGCTGGTCGCGCTGATGCCCGCTCTGTATTCATTCGACATGGGCGCGGCGATCCAGCCGCAAGGAATCCTCGTTGCGGGCTGGCTTGCTCTTGCGGCGTATCCGCTGCTGACCTCTCTGACACGACACGACTCTCTGCGCCGCGCCATCGGGCTCAGCGTTCTTTCACCGGTTTTCGTTACCGTTCTGTACGGCTTGGGATGGAAACCGGACGACGTGGCGATGCTTGTCGCCGGACTCGCGGTGCTGGTGTGCGCAACGGACGTCGCGTGGAGGCGCGTGACGAACGAAAACGCCACGCCAACACCGCTGACGGTGTGGTTGGCGCCCGCCGTGGTCGGCGCGCATGCGCTCTTCCTTCTGGTGCATGCGGCTTCAGCGACTCCCCAAAGAGCCGCAGCGGGTTTCGCGCTGCTGGCGGCAGCCGGTGTGGTCGTTTCTTGCCGGTTGCGCGCGCAACAGCAGTCGGTTCGCGCCGCGGTGGCGGAGACGATTGCACTTTTGCTGCTCGGCGCGTCGGCAAGCGCGATCCTTCCAGAGTTCGGGTTTGCCGACGGTGGACCACACAAGATCGTTATCGTGATCGCGTTGCTGCTCTTGGCTGCCGGACCGCTCGGGAACCTCTGCGCGCTCCTGCTAAGACAGGACAGCAGCAAAGAAGACCACCCGTTCAACGGCCCTCGCGACTGGGCTGGCCTGCTGTTGAGCCTGCTTTATCTGCTGTTGTTGCTGCGCTGGTGGCTGAGTCGCGGAGAAATCCCTGCCGCGATTACGGCGGCCTGGATCGGTGGGCTCGCCCCGCTCTTCATTGCGCTGCGCCACCGGACCCAACTGAAGCGCGGCGTTTCCGCTCTTACTGTTGCTTGGGCCGGCGGAGTTTTTCTGTCCGGCCTGTTCGCGTTGCTGGCCATTGGCGCGGTCGCCCATGCGGGCTTCTGGACAAGCACCTGTCCCGACGACCTGCGCCTCTCATGCGCCGCGTTCTTCGGCGGAGTCCTGCTGCTGTCCATCGTGGTGGGCGTCTGGACGCGTGCGGCGCTCACGCCGATTACAGGACTGGTCTCTACGCTTGTGCTGATTGCCACCGCGTGCGGGCGCTTTGGCGTCCCCATGCAATACTTTGCTCTCTGCTGCGTGGTGCTCGCATGGGCCGGGCAGCGACTCGTCGGTATTCTCGACCGGCGCGGCGCGGAAGAAAGCGGCGCTATGCGCATGACCCGCGTCATCTCGTTTCTGACGGCGAGTCTGGGAGGATTTTCAGCGCTACTTCTGGCGTGTGGAATATTCGTCTGGCCCACGGAGCCCGTCCAGACCGCGGCGTGCATCAGCGCGGGGTTGCTTTCACTGTGGTACTGGCCCAGTCGGGAAGCCGTGCTTTCAGAGAGAAGGATACGAGCGCAAGCCTTTGGGGCGTGCCTGCTGGCTGCGCTGGCGCTTTGTTTCGCGTTGCGCGGCGCCGGGTACGGACTCACCGTGCTGGGGCCGGCGCTGGCCACGGCGGGTTTGGCGCTCGTCTTGGCCCGCGGATGGGTGCGGAAACTGGACGGAGAAGGCGCGGCGCGACGTTCCGGAGTCACGGCAGCGACCTGCGCTGTAGCGCTGGCCAGTTTCGTGTGTGCGTCGCTGCAGAAATCTGAGGGGGTCGAAAGCTACTGCGCGGCGGTGCTCCTGCTCACGCTGCTATGTTGGTCTTTGACGGTGCAGTTCCGCCAGGAGCAGTCTGTTGCCCGCGGACTTTGGGCCGGCGAAGCCGCGGGCTGGATGATGCTCGTGTTTGGAGCGTCCGCTCTGACGGCCAGTCGCGGATGGCAGCAGCCCGTTGCGTGGCCGCTCTTCGGCGCTGGATTTGTGATTGTCGGCAAGATCGCCGAGGCTGCGGCCAGACGGTTCAACAAGGAGACCCTCGGTGCGCCGCCGTTCCTGGAAACGCGGAACTTCGCGGCATTTTCCATCACTGCTCTGGGCTTGCTGGCCGCTTCATTCCGCATCGGCAGCGGCGACGTTTTGTGGCCCACATTGGCAGGCGCCAGCGCTCTGGCAACGTATGGAAGCGTTTCACGATGGAGCATGAACGATTCCGTAAACAAGAACGCACAATGGACGTGCGCGATGCTCGCGTATGCCATACTTGCACCGCTAACCTGGCTGATCCTTGTTCACGCGCGCGCATACCCGCTGCTGAGCTTCGTTGCGCTGGCTCCCGTTCTGACGGTGGCAGCGCGACTCGTCGGGGCTCAGCCAGCACACCATGCTTTTGCGCTGCGCTGGGGGGCTCGCTTCGTGCTGCTTACAACCCTGGTGCTTGCGTGCCTGCGCTGGTGCCAACTGTCGGCGTTTGTGTTCTGCGTCGTTTTGCTTGCGGTCATGTTCGGAGATGGCGCTGTAGCAACGCGATGCCAGTGGGGAGAAATCGGCCTTAGCTGATCGAGTCTACGCCTTAAAGCGAACGCATATATCCCAGTCTTAACCATTCCTTAACATTACATTTATCAAGCGATAACAGTGCGCGGATATCGTACTGGCGTGAACATGCAGAAGGAGGGTCTCTAAGTGATCCGATTCATCAGTTCTATCGCTCTGGTGAGCGCGCTCGTTCTCCTCGGTGGGTGTGGACTATCCTCCGCCCCCGGCACAGGCGGTGCGAAGTCCGCAGGCGGCAAATCCAAGACAATCACCATCAAAGGCTCGGACACAATGGTCATTTTGTGTCAGCGCTGGGCCGAAGTCTACATGCACCACAATTCCGCCATCGACGTGCAGGTAACCGGCGGCGGCTCAGGAACAGGGATCGCCGCTCTGATCAATGGCGGCACCGACATCTGCGCGGCCTCTCGCCCGATGAAGGACAAGGAAAAGCAGCAGGTCAAGGCTAAGCACAATCAGGATTCCGTCGAAACCGCAGTCGCCCTGGACGGCTTGACGGTCTACCTAAATAAGAACAACCCGGTCAAACAGCTCAGCGTCGAACAACTCGACAAAATCTACCGCGCTCAGATCACCGATTGGAAAGACGTTGGCGGCACGCCTGGCAAGATCGTCTGCTACGGCCGCGAGAACAGTTCTGGCACGTATGCGTACTTCAAAGAACACGTCCTCAAGGAAAAGGACTTCGCCACCGAAGTCCAGTCCTTGCCCGGCACCGCGGCCGTCATCCACGCGGTCGGCAAAGACCCCAACGGCATCGGCTATGGCGGCAAAGCCTATGAATCCAAAGACACCGACGTAAAAGAGTGCGCTGTCAGCACCAAGGAAGGCGAGGCCGCCACCTTGCCATCGCTCGCAAACGTCGTCTCCGGCACATATCCCCTCTCGCGGAAGCTGTTCTTCTACACCGCCGGTCAACCGGGCGGCGAGGTCAAGACGTTCATCGATTGGGTTTTGGGCGAGGAGGGACAGAAGGTATGCGACCAAGTCGGCTACTATCCGATCCCGAAGAAGTAGAAACATCTGGCGGGGTAGCGCCGGCCTCCGTGCCGGCGGTTCCGGACGCCGGCCCCACCGACGCATCTCCTCTCGCCGCCACCGGGCGCGGCGCGACGAAAGACCGCCTTGCCGCGTCGCTTATTCGAATCTGTGCTTTGCTGGCCATCGTCTCGCTGGTGCTGATCTTCGTCTTTATTGGCAAAGAAGCACTGCCGATTTTCACCTCGGCCGAAATCCGCCAGGAGGCCGATCTAGGCCAGCTCTTCTTGCCCGAAAGCAAGGAAGGCAAACCGAGTTTTGGATGGCAGCCGGTCTCCGACCCGCCGCGGTTCTCACTATTGCCGCTGCTGCTCGGAACGCTGAAGGTAACGGTCATCGCCGTCGTGATTGCGATTCCACTGGCCATCGCCGCCGCGCTATTCACCTCCGAA
The DNA here is from genome assembly GCA_036504595.1 of Planctomycetota bacterium. GTDB lineage: Bacteria > Planctomycetota > SZUA-567 > H5-PLA8 > H5-PLA8 > DASXUX01. Next base: position 29,301 of record DASXUX010000050.1, read on the forward strand.
TTCGCTCCGGGCTGGGTTCGCGAGGTCATCAAGCCCTGTATCGAATTGCTCGCGGGAATCCCCAGCGTGGTGGTTGGGTTCTTCTGCCTGATGGTCATCGCCGACTGGCTTCAGCAAACGTTCCATTGGACCTTCCGTCTTAACGCCATCACGGCTGGCGTCGGATTAAGCCTGGCCGTCGTCCCCATCGTCTACACAATGGCCGAAGACGCGTTCAACGCCGTCCCGCGAGCGTATCGCGAAGGTTCGCTGGCCATGGGCGCCTCGCGCTGGCAAACGGCTTGGCGAATCGTGCTGCCGGCGTCCTCGGCGGGCCTGCTGGCCGCATGCATTCTGGGCTTCGGCCGAGCCATCGGCGAAACCATGATTGTGCTGATGGCCTCCGGCAACGCAGCCGTCGTATCCCTTTCACCCACCGATTCCATTCGCACTTTCTCCGCCACCATCGCCGCGGAGCTTGGCGAAGTGGTGGTCGGCAGTTCTCATTACCATGTCCTGTTCTTCATCGGCGCGTTTCTGTTCGTGCTGACGTTCCTGATCAACCTCGCCGGGCACTGGTGGATCGCGCGGCTCCAGCGACGATTGCAGGGGGCGGCATGAAGCCAAATCAGATCGCAGGCTGGTTCTTTGGCACGCTCACCGGGTTGGCAAGTCTGCTCATCGTCGCCATGGTCGCAATTATCCTCGGCAACATCATCGTTGGCGGCGTGGGACGGCTAAGCTGGGAGTTCATCTCGCAGTCGCCACAACTGGGAATGACCGAAGGCGGAATCTTCCCCGCCATCTTCGGCACCTTCTCACTTGTCATGCTGATGACCATGGCCGTCGTGCCGATGGGCGTGGCCACCGCCGTCTATATGCACGAGTACGCCCCAAAACGCTCGCGTCTCGTCGGACTCGTGCGGCTTGCCATCCAGAATCTCGCCGGTGTGCCCGCAATCGTTTTTGGGCTTTTCGGCTTGGGATTCTTCGTCCAGTTCATCGGCCGCGGCGTCGATGTCGCCTTCAACGGCGGACAGCTCAGCTATGGCCAGCCCGCGATTCTCTGGGCCGCGCTGACCATGGCCTTGCTTACCCTTCCGACCGTCGTCGTCGCATCCGAAGAAGCCCTGCGCAGCATTCCCGTCAGCTACCGCGAAGCCGCCTATGCTATGGGCGCCACGCGCTGGCAGGTGCTGCGCCAGGTCGTGCTCCCGCAAGCCGTCGGCGGCATCCTGACCGGCGCAATTCTGGCCGTCAGCCGCGGCGCCGGCGAAGTGGCGCCGGTCATGTTCACGGGCGCAGCGTACTATCTACGCCATCTGCCCACGCATTTGAACGATCAGTTCATGGAACTCGGCTATCACGTTTACGTGATGACGACGCAGTCGCCGGACGTGCAGGCGACCAAGCCCATTCTCTACGCCACCGTGCTCGTGCTGTTGATGTTGACCTTCGCGCTGAATTTCACCGCAATTATGATCCGCGCCCGAATCCGGCAGCGCCAGCGCGCGGGTCGCTAGGATCGATGTTCAGGAGGCTGTACAATGTCCGCAGCGATTGCAGAGCCGGCCACGCGCCCCAAGACGCTCGCGCCCGTTCAGCCACAGCAGCCCGAGATTGACTCCGTGCCGCATTCCCCGGCCAAATGCGATCCACCCGTCCCTCCGACGCTTGTCACCCAAGACCTGTGCGTGCGCGGAACGAGTGTCGAAATCCTCAAGCACATCAACCTGTCCGTGTACCGCGGTGAAATCCTCTCCATCATCGGACCGGCCGGAGCGGGCAAGACGACGTTTTTGCGCACGCTCAACCGAATGAACGATCTCGACCTGGATTTACGCGTCTCCGGCGAGGTGTTCCTGCACGGCCATCCCGTCTATCGCGAGAAAGTGGACGTCGCCACGCTGCGGCGCCTGGTCGGCATGGTATTCTCCGTCCCGGTGCCCCTGCCGATGACAATCTTCCGCAACATGGCCTTTGGGCTCGGCCTGCTCGAACAGCCCAGGCAGCGAATCGCCGAACAGGTGGAAGGCGCCTTGCGCGCGGCGTACCTGTGGGATGAAGTCAAAGATCGTCTGAACGAACCGGCGCGCAACCTCTCGGGCGGCCAGCAACAGCGCCTGTGCCTCGCCCGCGCCTTGGCGCTCAAACCCGAAGTGCTTCTTCTCGACGAACCCTGCTCCGGCCTTGACCCGATTTCAACCGCGAAGATCGAACAGGCTCTCCAACGTTTGAAGAGAGATCTGGCCGTCATCCTGGTGACAAACAACGTAAAACAAGCCGCGCGCGCATCCGACCGGACCGCGTTCTTCCTCTTCGGCGAACTAATCGAGCTGCGCAACACCGAAGATATGTTCACCAACCCGCAAGACACACGCACGGGCGACTACATCACAGGACGGTTCGGATAATGGCTTTCAAGCTGGAAACGAAGTCGCTCAACCTGTGGTACGGCAACTTCCACGCGCTGAAATCCGTGACGCTGCCCATCACCGGCCAGGCGATCACCGCGATCATTGGGCCCTCCGGCTGCGGAAAATCCACGCTGTTGCGCGTCTTCAACCGCATGAACGATGTGACCCCCGGCGTTCGCGTGACCGGAGATGTCTTGCTGGATGGCGAGCCGATTTACGACAACGGAACCGATCTGTCGCTTCTGCGCAAGCGCGTCGGCATGGTTTTTCAGCGCCCGAATCCATTTCCGCTCTCCGTTTTTGAAAATGTCGCCTACGGCCCGCGCATTCACGGCCTAGCCGCAGGCGCCGAGCTGACCGAACGGGTATCCACGAGTATGCAGCAGACAGACCTGTGGGATGCGTTGAAAGACAAGCTGGAGTCCTCCGCGCTGTCGCTCACACCCGAACAACAGCAGCGTCTCTGCATTTCGCGGTTGCTCGCCGTCGAACCCGAAGTTCTGCTGATGGACGAGCCCTGCTCGGCGCTGGATCCGATCGCGACGGCTCATATCGAAGAATTGATGCTGGAACTGAAGAAGCGCTACACCGTCGTGATCGTCACACACAACATGCAGCAGGCAGCGCGCATTTCCGACGAAACGGCATACATGCTGCTGGGTGAATTGATCGAGCGCGGCGACACGCAGGCAATCTTCACTCGACCCACCGACCGCCGCACCGAAGATTACATTTCAGGGAGATACGGTTGATGCAGCGCCACTTCGACGACCAGATCAAAGAACTCCTCGAGCGCTTGGTGTTCATGGGCCGCACGGCCGATGCCATGATCACGCTCTCGCTCCGAGCCCTCATCGAACGCAACCCCGCGCACTGCGACGAGGTGATGCGCCAGGAAAGCGATGTCAACCGCTTGCAGATCGAAGTGGATGACCGCGCTATCAAGCTAACGGCGCTGCAGCAACCGGTGGCCTCGGACGTGCGCTTTCTATTCATGTCCTCGCGCATCGGCACCGAACTGGAACGAATCGCCGACCAAGCCGTCAATATCTGCCAGAATGTGAGCCGTTTGCTCGAGGCTCCACCGCTCAAGCCGCTGGTGGACATCCCGATTATGGCCGAAATCGCGCAGAAAATGGTGGAGAACGCGCTGGAAGCCCTGGTCAAACGCGACCCGGCTCTCGCGCGCGCCGTCATCGAAGACGAGGACAAAGTCGATGCCTTCCGGCACCAGATCTTTCGCGAACTGCTCACCTACATGATGGCCGACCCGGCAACCATCCCGCGCGCCCTCTCGCTGATCCTGATTTCGCGCAACCTGGAACGCGTCGGCGATCATGCCACGAATATTGCCGAGGAAGTCATTTACCTAGTCGAAGGCCGGGACGTGCGGCATCAAAAAGATGTTCGACACGACGACGCCGTCTTCCCGCCCCGCCCATCGAACCCGGACACGTCGGCAACCTAGAGGGATTTCTCATGGCCGATTCGCAAGCAAGCCGGGGCACCGTGATCGTGATTGACGATGAGAAGGATCTCATCGAACTGGTGCGCTACAACCTCGAAAAAGAAGGCTTCCTCGTCCTCGGCGCCTCCGATGGAAAAAGCGGCCTCGAACTGGCCAGCACCCAGCAGCCCGATATTGTCTTGCTCGACCTGATGCTGCCAGACATCGACGGCCTCGAAGTCTGCCGCCGCATGCGCCAGTCCCCCACCCTGACCGGCGTACCCATCGTGATGTTGACGGCCAAGGCCGCCGAAGCCGACCGCGTCGTGGGCCTGGAACTCGGCGCCGACGACTACATCACCAAGCCCTTCAGCCCGCGCGAACTGGTTGCGCGCGTTAGAGCGATCTTGCGGCGCGCATCGACTCCGAAAGACGCCGGACAGGTGATCAGGCGGGGCGATCTGGTCATTGATTCCTCGCGCCACGAAGTCACCTGCAAGAGCGTGTCGGTTTCGCTGACCGCCACCGAGTTCCGCATCCTGAGTTTCCTGGCTGCACACCCGGGCCGCGTCTATTCGCGCAGCGACATCATCGATAGCGCCCTGGGACGGGACGTCGCCGTGCTCGATCGCACGATCGATGTCCACGTGCTCTCGATCCGCAAGAAGCTCGGCGCCTGCGGCGATTACATCGAAACACTGCGTGGGGTCGGCTATAAGTTCCGGTCTTGAGAACACGAAAGACGGCAGGATTCGGGGTCCAGGGTTTAGGTTTCAGGGAGCGCGGCAGCATGCCATCACTAGACCCTGAACCCCGAACCATGGACCCTGTCGCCGTGGTCTTTCGTACGCGCTTGTTCTGGCGTCTTTTCGCCTCCTACGTCGCGATTCCGGCGCTGGTGGCGTGCGCCCTCGGATTCCTCGCCGCCAACCGCTTGCGCGCGGTTCGTTACGAAGCGCTGCAACGTTCGCTGTACGAGGAGAGCCGGCTCATCTACTCGCTCATCGCCGAAGATCTGAAAGCCAAACGCCCTGAGCATGCGCGCCAGAAGCTCGCCGCCCTTTGCTCCTGCGTCGGATGCCGCCTGACCTTGATCGATGACGAAGGGCACGTGATCGCCGACAGTGAGGCCGATCCGTCCACCATGGAGAACCATCGCCTCCGCCCCGAAATCGTCCAAGCCGCCGCCGAGGGCGAAGGTTCCAGTATCCGCTTCAGCCACACGCTCCAGGAGCAAATGCTCTATCTCGCACACCGCGCCGAAGAACCTGACGCTGGCATCGTTTACATGCGCCTCGCCATTCCCCTCGCCCAGGTCACCACCGGGCTCCGCATCTTCGACGCCAGCATCGCCGCAGGCGTCGTCGCCGCGGTCTTGCTCGCGGCATTGGCCAGCGCCTGGCTGGCCTGGCGCCAGGCCGCCACTGTTCTGGAACTCGGCCGGACCGCGCAGGCCGTCGCTGCCGGCGACCTGAATGCCCGCACCTTTCTTCACGGCGGCGAAGCCGGTGTGCTCGGCGTTGCACTGAACACCCTGGCGCAGAGCCTTGCCGAATCCAAAGCGCAGGCCGCGCGCGCACGCGACGAACTGCTCGGCATTCTGGAGAGCATGAGCGAGGGCGTGATCGTCACCGATCACGAGCGCCGCATCGTTCTGGCGAACGCGACAGCCGCCACCATGCTCGACTTCTCGTCCAGCCAGGTCTCCGGCAAAATGCTGTGGGAAGTGATTCGCGAAACACAGGTCCTGCAGGAAGCTGAATCGGCTGCCAACTCGGCGACCCGGAAGCTGGTGCGTTGCGGCCCTATCCGCGGCCGCTTTGTCGGCGTGACGATTTCGCCCCTTTCGCGTCAGCAAGGCGCATTGGGTCTGCTGCTGGTTGCGCATGACACGACGGAGGCTGTGCAGTTCCAGGAGCTGCGCAAGGAATTCGTCGCCAACGTGTCGCACGAGCTCCGCACGCCGCTGACGTTGATCAAAGGCTTCGTTGAAACTCTTCACGACGGCGCATTGCACGATCCCCAAAAGGGTCCGGAATACCTGACGATCATCGAGAAACACGTCGCGCAGCTCACCAACCTGGTGAACGACCTGCTTGAACTTTCGCGCCTCGAAAGCCGCCCCAGCGTGCCCCATCGCGCTCGGATCAGCCTGGTCGATCTCATTCGCAAAGTCGCCGATCTGATGCAGCCGGCCGCACAGAAGAAGCGGCAGGCATTGTCGATCATGCTTCCACCTGTCCTGCCAGTTGTCAGCGGCGACGCCGATTATCTGGAACGTGCTGTCTCAAACCTGCTCGACAACGCCATCAAATACACGCCCGAGAATGGCTCCATCCGTGTATCTGCCGAGGCCGTCAACTCAAAGATCGTTATCGAAGTCGCCGACAACGGCATCGGCATCCCGCCCGCCGATCTGCCTCGAATCTTCGAACGCTTCTACCGCGTGGACAAATCGCGCTCCCGCGAAATGGGCGGCACGGGCTTGGGACTGGCCATCGTCAAACATATCGCGCAAGTCCATGGCGGGAGCGTCGAAGTGGAGAGTCAACAGGGTAAAGGCTCGGTATTTCGGGTCGTCCTGCCCGTTGCATAAGCTTCAACAAAATTCATCCGAAGCTGTGGACAACCAATATCGGTGCACGTTTACTCATATATGGAACAGGTGCTCTCGACACTTCCGGACCTCCTGGAGACATTGTCTTTGGAAACGAAGGAACCGCACGCATGAGCAGGCTTTCAAGATTGGCGCTGAACGATGAAGGCTTTGTTTTTGATCCGGCCACCGGCGACAGCTTTCTCGTTAACCGCTGCGGGCTGCTCATCCTGCGCGCGCTGAACGATGGCAAGAACAATAAGGAAGTCATCCAAGCGGTGGCGGACGATTACGAGGTTTCGGCGGAAGATGCGGAGCGCGACGTGGCGGACTTCCGCAGCCAGTTGAAGTCACTGGGCATCGAGTAGCGTTGGCGAACATCATGGACAAGTTATTCATCGGCGTTTCTGGCATCAACGCTGCCGATAACCCGGGACCGGGAATCGGCGTCGCTCGAAGTCTGCGCGAAGACAAGGACTTGAACGTCGAGATCGTGGGCCTTGCGTACGATGCCATGGAGCCCGGCATCTACATGGACTGGGTCGTCGATAAGTCCTACATCATGCCCTACCCTTTCGGCGGCGGTGAAGCCTACGTCAACCGTCTGCTCCATATCAAGCAGACCCACGGCCTCGATTTTATCTTCCCCAATCTCGATGCCGAACTGCCCGTCTTCATCCAGTATGCCAAAGTGCTCGCGCAGAACGGCATCCAGACATTTCTGCCCAGCATGGAACAGTTCAAACTGCGCGGCAAAGACCGTCTCCAGGAATTGGCCGAGAAGATCAAGGTGCGGATCCCGCGCACGAAAGTAGTCACCTCGCGCGAGAGCCTTTCCGTCGCCGTTGAGGAGCTCGGGCTTCCCGTGATGGTGAAGGGCATTTTCTACAAGGCCTACCGCGCGACGACAATGGCGGAGGTGCACCAGCACTTCAGCGAGGTCGTTTCCGAGTGGGGTTACCCGGTCATCGTGCAGGAGATCATCAGCGGCGACGAACTGAACGTGGTCGGCCTGGGCGATGGCGAGGGCCAGACGCTGGGCATGGTGGGCATGAAGAAGATCATGATCACCTCGCTTGGCAAGATTTGGACGGGAGTCACCGTCAAACACGAAGGCATGCTCGCCGCGGCTGAGGCATTCGTCCGCGAATACAAATGGCGGGGTCCCTTTGAACTGGAATGCATCGTCAAAAACGATGACGTTTACCTGATCGAGATCAATCCACGTTTTCCGGCGTGGTCGTACTTCGCGACCGGCGTGGGCATCAATCTGCCCAGCCGTATGCTGCGCCGTCTGTTGGGAATGAAGGCGCCGGATACTCTGCACTACCCGGCGGGAAAACTCTTCGTCCGCTACAGTTTCGACATGGTCACCGACATGGATCTATTCCAAAAAGCCGTAACACGAGGGGAAGCGCCGTGAAAAGTACGTACGAAAAACCGGTGATCAAAAAGCTCCAGGGCGGCCTGATGAACAAGTTCGGCCGCAGCCCCGCCTACGCGCGCAAAGTGCGGGAGGAAATCGATGGCGTTCCAGTCGCCAAACTTGTGGAGCAATTCGGTTCGCCGCTGTTTGTGTATTCAGAAAAGACGCTGCGCTATCGCTACCGCCAGATGCACACCGCATTCTCCACCCGCTATCCCAACGTGGCCTTCGGCTGGTCCTACAAGACAAACTATTTGCAGGCGATCTGCGCGCTGATGCATCGCGAAGGCGCGCTGGCCGAAGTGGTTTCTGAAATGGAGTACGACAAAGCACGCGGGATGGGGATTCCAGGCGACCAGATCATTTTCAATGGGCCATACAAGCCGCTCCCGGTGCTCGAGAAAGCCGCCCGCGAGGGCGCGATGATCCACATCGACCACCTCGACGAAATTTCCGATCTCGAGAAAGTCGCCACAAAACTCCGCCGGGAACTGCGCGTGGCCCTGCGGCTGAATCTGGATGCGGGCATCTATCCGCAGTGGTCGCGCTTCGGCTTCAACCTGGAAAACGGCCAGGCGCTCGACGCTGTAAAGCGCATCGTCAACGGCCGCAAGCTGACAATCGTCGGCTTGCACTGCCACTTGGGCACTTTCATTCTCGATCCCGCGGCCTATGCACGGCAGGTGACCAAACTTGCCGCGTTTTCGTACCAGCTTCAAGACGATTTCCATCTCTCGATCGAGTACCTCGACATCGGTGGCGGCTTTCCATCACGGAACCGTCTCAAAGGCGTTTACCTTCCGGCCGACATCGCCGTGCCCTCGGTGGACACTTACGCCGAACAGATCACTGAGGCTCTGTCGCGCGCGCTGCGCCCCGGAGATTTTCCGAAGCTGATCTTGGAGTCTGGCCGAGGTCTGGTCGATGAGGCCGGAGTGTTGATCACAACCGTCGCGGCTGCAAAGCGGCTTCCCGATGGCACGCGCGCGTACGTGATCGACGCCGGCATCAACCTGCTGCCGACGTCGTACTGGTATAATTTCAACATTGAAATGGATCGCGAGGTCCAAGGCATCAACGAAAACAGCGTGATCTACGGTCCACTCTGCATGAACATCGACGTCGTCAGCGACTTGGCGCCGTTGCCGCCCATGACGCGCGGCACGCGCTTGATCTTTTCGCCCGTCGGCGCGTACAACAATACGCAGTGGAACCAATTCATCACGTATCGTCCCAACGTCGTGCTGGTGGGCGAGAACGGCGAGGTCGATGTCATTCGTGAGGCTGAGGACCTCAGCGACATCTGCCGACGCGAGAAACTTCCGAAGCGACTGCTGCCGGGGAAGAGCTAAATGTTGCAGCGCCTCAAAGCGATCATCAGCAGCTACCCGGAGATCCTCTTCCTTCACGGAAAGCTCCCGGGACTGGTCCTGTGCGCGGTACTACTCTTGAATCCGAGCGCCGTCTTGACCGGCATGATCGCCGTGGTTGCGGCACTCAGCTTTTCGTACCTGGTCCACATGGAGGACGAATTCGCGGCATCGGGCGCGCATACGTACAACCCGCTGCTTGTCGGTCTATCGGTCGGCTACATGTATCAGATCACATGGGTAACAGTAGGGTTGGCCATCGTCGCGGGCTTGCTCACGTTTCTTGCGACGGCGATGTTGATCCATCTCTTCCAATTATACCTGAAGCTGCCTGTGCTCAGCGTGCCATTCTGTGTCGTCAGCGCGATTCTGGGCTTGGCTGTCTTCCACTATCATGACTCTCTCCACCCCGCCCTTCCGGCTACAACGCTCACGCGCTTCGATCCCGAGCTTCCTCTTTGGGCCGCCGGATACTTCAAGTCGTTCAGCGCGATCCTGTTCTCTCCCAGCGTGCTCGTCGGGATCGTCTTCAGTCTCATGGTGCTCTACTGCTCGCGAATTCTGTTCCTTCTCTCCATTCTTGGCTATGCCGTAGGCACGTTTTTCCGCGCGCAGTTGCTGGGCTCCTCAAGCCTCGCTTTGCAGGATCTGACCGGTTTCAACTTTATCCTCATCGCCATGGCGCTCGGCGGTGTTTTTCTGGTGCCTTCCCTCAGAAGCTATCTCCTCGCCGTGATCGCCGTCGCACTGTCCGCCGTTGTGCTGGACTCAGCCCATGTCTTTACGGATTCGACAGGCGTTCGCACAGCCATTCTCCCCTTCAACGTGATCACGCTCGCGGTCATTTATGTGCTCGGCGTTGCGCGCTCTCCGTTCCTGGCGTGGAGCCCCGGCCGCACCCCCGAGGAAACCTTGGAGAATGTCCTGGCCGATCGCTTGCGCTATCGCGGCCAGCAGCAAACGCTCTTTCTGCCCTTCTCCGGAAAATGGAAGGTCTGGCAGAGCTTCGACGGCAAATGGACGCACAAGGGCTCGAGCCGCTACGCGTGCGACTTTGTGGTCGTCGATGACGCCGGCCGCACCTGCAGCGCCGGCGGAAGCCGCCTCGATGACTTCTTTGCGTTCCGCAAGCCCGTGCTCTCGCCCGTTCGCGGGTGGGTGATCAAAGTCCTGGACACTCTCCCCGATAACGCGCCCGCCCGCGTTGCGGCGAGCGACCAGTCGGGCAATTTCGTTTTGCTGAAGGACGTCCGCGGCTTTTATGTCAAGCTTTGCCACTTCGCGGAGAAATCCATCCGCGCTGCCGAAGGTCAGTGGGTGGAGCGCGGACAGATCCTAGGCTTATGCGGCAATTCAGGCTATTCGCCGCAGCCGCATATTCACGTTCAGGTCCAGGCGGGTGAATCCAACAGCGCAGCCACCATTCCATTCAGTTTCGTGAACTACATCGACGGCGACGAATACCATGCCAACGACGTTCCCGCACTGGATCACGAAATCGAGCCGCTTTATCCCGACAAACGGCTGGACGCTCTCGTCAACTTTGTGCTCGATGAAACGCAGAACTTCACCGTCCATCGCGGCGAGCGCGAGATCGGCCGCTTAGCGATGAAGGTCTGCATGGCGCTGGACGGCTCATTCCATTTCGCATCCGATCGCGGAAAGCTCCACTTTGGACGTCACGAAGGCACATTCTATTTTTATCGAGCTGATGGCGACGATCCATGGCTGCAGCTTCTGTTGCTTGCGCTTCCCCGCTTGCCGCTGGCCTACCGCGAAGGCATGGCGTGGAATGACTACGTTCCCGTCGGCCTTGCGACGCATGGAATCAAACGCGCCCTCGTGCGCTTCCTCAGTTCGTTCTATCCAGACCTGGCAAAGATCCGCGTTGTGCAGACATTCACCGCGCGCAATCGCATCGAAACTCGCATTGAATCGCAACTGCTGGGTGTTCGACAAACAGCGACGATCGAACTCGACGACCGGAAAGGCTTCGCCTCCATCAAGTGCGGTGACGTTGAACTTCGCAGGCTGAAAGAAGAGCCTGTAACCGCCGAACATGAGTCCCCCCTTGCACCTATCGCGGAGATCGCTGCCGCGCCGACAAGATCCCCAAACGAAGTTTCCGAAAGGAGCGCTGCCCTGTGAAAACCACCCGCTATACACGCAAGGCTCTCTCGTTCGCTCTAGCGCTCGCGCTAACGGCAGCCTCAAGCACTGCGCAGACCTCGGGCGAAACGGACGCCGGCACCCCGGCTCTCTACGCGCGATCCTACGAACTCGAAGGGAAGCGCGAGTACGCAGAGGCGCTGAAGGCAATCCACTCCATCAGCCCGAAGGACAAGAACACATACTTTTTCTTTCTGCGTCTGGCCTGGCTCTACAACTGCAGCGGCAAGTATGAGGACGCCATTCTCCACTACGATAAGGCCAGCCGGGTAGCCCTCGGCGCCACGGAGCCGCTGCTTGGCAAACTTTCCGCCGAAGCTGCAGCAGCCAAATGGGAAGACGCAGAAAAGACGGCCATGGCAGTACTGAAGTCTGACCTGAAGAATTACACGGCTCGCAGCAGCCTTGCTTACGCGCAATTCATGCACCGCCGCTACCGCGACGCACAAGAGGGCTATGAGGAAGTCCTGAAGCTTTACCCTAGCGATGTCACCATGCAGTCGGGACTTGGCTGGTCGCTGATCTGGCAGGGCAAACGCCGTGAGGCCATAAAGGTCTTCCGAGACGTGTTGGAAGTCTCACCAAACAACCCCGCGATCATGAAGAGTCTGGGCAAGGATGCTCCCGACGGCCCCAGCATCTCGGCAAACGCTTACCAGCGCTCCTATCAAGCCGAGGCCGAAGGTAATTACGTCGAAGCGTTGAAAGCCATGGACGAGGTCGCGGGAGAAGCGAAGCTCACGCACACCTACAATCTGCGCTGCGGTTGGCTCAACTATTTGAACGCGCAATACGAGAAGGCCATTACCGGCTATTCGGCGGCTTTGCGGTTCGCGCCGGGAACCGTCCAAGCCTTGCTGGGAAGACTCTCCGCGGAGACCGTGATGGGAAAGTGGGAGGATGTCACCAAGACGGCCGACGCTATTCTGCGTGTCGATCCTAAGAACTACATTGCGCGCAGCAAAGCCGCGTATGCGTTGTTCTCGCTGAACAGGTTTCAGGATTCCGAACGCATATACCAGGAACTTGCGCGAGAGTATCCTGGCGATCTCTCTGCCCATTCAGGCGTGGGCTGGTGCCAGCTTAAGCTCGACAAGAAGACCGAGGCTACGCGGGAGTTTAAAAATATTCTTCAGTTCTACCCCGCGCATGAACTAGCCGCGAAAGGTCTGGAACTGCTTCAGCCAACCAAGCCTGCGCAGTAGTTCGGCTAAAGTCGCTCGCCCCAACGCGGACCAAAGTCGTGCTCCACACCCAAGTGATCGAGCACGCGCGCGACGATGAAGTTCACCATGTCATCGATCGACTGGGGCTTGCCATAAAAGCCGGGGCATGCCGGCAGTACCACGACGCCCATCTGCGAAAGCCGCAGCAGATTTTCCAGATGGAGTGTCGAGAACGGCGTTTCGCGCGGGACAAGCAACAACTTGCGGCGTTCCTTCAGCACAACGTCAGCGGTGCGTTGGATCAAGTCGTCGCTCAGTCCGTGCGCAATCGCGGCAACGCAACCCATCGAACAGGGAACAACCGCCAGCGCCTCCAACCGGAAACTGCCCGACGCGAGCGCCGCGCCGATGTTGTCGTTGCGGTGATAGACCGCACGCTCTAAATTTGGCACGCCCAAACCGGACAGTTTGGCAGCCTGGACATCGATCTCTATGCCTTGCTCTACGGCAAGCACCTGCTGCGCCGACTTGGAGATCGTCAGGTGGACCTCCACGCCTCTCTGTCTCAGCAGCGCCTCAAGCACCCGCAGGCCGTACACGGTCCCGCTGGCGCCGGTGATAGCCAGAGCGATACGCCGGGGTTTGCTCATTGCGGCCTCAGCTCCTCAAAGTTGATCTGCGTGACGCGCTGGTACAACGAATCTATTCCGTGCCGGGACTCGATCGCGCGGATGTCCTTCAGAAACTGCTCGTGAATCTCGTTGCGCTCCTCGTTGTACGTCGAGTCGCAGGAGTAGGTTCGGCACCCCAACGCCCGGTGCTCGCGAATGCCGCAGAGCTTTCCGCGCTGAAATGGACAGATGACCTCGCGCGCTTGAGCCGCATCGGGCGCCAGGCCGCCGCGCGCCATCTCCGCTGCTTCAAGCGTCGTTACGAAGAGCATGTGTCCGTGCGCCGCAAAATGGCAACAAATTCCGCGCGCGTCACAGTTCCGTTCAAACGGCTTGATTACGTCCGCAAGGCGCGCGTACAACGCTTGCAACTCGACGAACGCTTGTTCAGGAATGCTCGCCATACTTCAAGATCATAGCAGCACCGCATCCGTCGTGCACCCGCAAGTGCCGCTTCTACTGCGCCTGCGAGCGCGACGATGGCGCCTGATTAATCAACACCGCGCCCAGGATTAACGCGCCTTTCACGACAAGTTGCCAGTATTCGGTAATGTTCATCAACGTCATGCCGTTGCTGAGCACCCCGAGAAAGATCACGCCGATCAGTGTGCCCCAGATCGTTCCCGCGCCGCCCATCAGGCTCGTGCCGCCGATGATGACGGCGGAGATGACGTCCAGTTCCCAGCCCGTCCCGCTGCTGGACGAACCAGACATGATCTGCGACGACTGCAGGATGCCGCTGAATGCCGCGAGGCCCGCGACAATGCCCATCACAAGGATTTTGATCAGGCGCACGTTGATGCCGCTGAGCCGCGCAGCTTCGGCATTGCCTCCGACGGCGTAAATCGCGCGCCCGAACGTCGTGTAGCTCATCAGGAACTGGATGATGGCGAACGTGAGCAGAAACAGGATCGCGGGAAACGGAATTCCCAGCACGTAACCGCTGCCAAAGAAGCTGTACCATTCGGGAAAGGGCGAGAGCGGAAAGCCATTGGTGATCAGCTTGGCCGCGCCGCCAAAGATGGTCATCCACGCCAGCGTCGCGATGAAAGTCGGCACACGAAAACGCATGCGCAGGAAACCATTGAGGCAACCGATGGCGAAGCCTGTTGCAACGCTCGCCGCCATCGCGAGCATGACGACCGCCACGGACGCCGGCGCCTGCGCGCAGTCCTTGCTGCCGGCCATTGCTCCCGTCAGCCAAGCCGCCAGACACCCTGAAAACGCGATTGCCGATCCCACGCTCAAATCGATCTCGCCGGCGATGATCACCATCGTCATGCCGAAGGCGATGATTCCCTGAAAGGAGACGTTCCGGAGCACGCCCAGCAGATTCTCGCCGCTGCTGAAATTCGGAGCCTTGAACGCCAGCACGACGCAGAGCGCCAGGAGAATCAGCGCCATCACGGATTGCTTCAGCCAGTTGGATGCGGAGCCCGCCATTCTCACCTCGTAAAAAGCTCACCGCAGAGGACGCGGAGGACGCAGAGGGTCTTACAGCTTGTTGACCAAGCGCTTAACCCCATCCTTTAGGTGAACGACGTTGAAGTTGATCAAAAGCCCAACTTTCTTGCCGCTGAGCTTCAGGTACGACAACAGTTGCGCTTCATGCACCGGAATTAGCTTATCGACAGCTTTAAGTTCCACGATCACAACGTCCTCGACCAGCAGGTCGATGCGATAGCCAACATCGATGTTCACCCCGTCGTATGCCACAGGCAATTTCGCCTCGGATGCAACGGCAAAACCGCGCTTTTTGAGCTCAAAGACCAGGCATCCGCGGTAAGCGCTCTCGAGCAAACCTGGACCGAGTGCAGTATGAACCTTCATCGCGGCATCCACTATCTGCCCCGTAATATCGTTGATTTCCATACACTATTCTCCCTCTGCGTCCTCCGCGTCCTCTGCGGTAGGATGTTTTGCGGCAGACTCCACGGCTTTCACCCCGCCATGCACCGCGCAAAAAGTTCGTCGAGCGAAATCCGCTCCGGCAACACGTCCTCTGTGATCGTGCCGCTCTTCATCACCAGAACGCGATGACACACTTCGAGCAACTCTTCCAGTTCGCTCGAAACAAAAATGCTGGCGATGCCTTGCCGGCTCAAATCCCACATGATCTGGAAAATCTGCTGCTTCGCCTGAACGTCGATGCCGCGGGTGGGCTCATCAAAAAGAATGACCCTCGGCCGCGTGTTCAGCCACTTGCCGATCACGACCTTCTGCTGGTTTCCGCCGCTGAGCGACGACACTGCCTGTTCGATGTCCGGCAGCTTGATGGAAAGCTGCTGCACGAAGCTGTCGGCGATCGCGCGTTCGCGCCCGGCTGTCGTAATGCCGCGCGTTGAAATGCGGTCGAGGCTCGCCATGCACAGGTTGGCGCGGGTGCTCAGTCCCTGCACCAAGGCCTGCTCTTTGCGGTTCTCCGGCGTGAAGGCCAGGCCCAGCTTCTTCATTCGCGCCGGCGTGCCAGCGCGAACTTCCTGCCCGCCCACGACGATCTTCCCGCTGTCGAAGGGCTCCGCACCGAAGATCGCCCGCAGCAGTTCCGTTCGTCCGGAGCCTAGCATTCCCGCGATGCCCAGAATTTCGCCGCGCCGAAGCGTGAAGTTGACGCCGTAGAACTTGCCCGCTTGCGTCAACTCGCAGACTTCCAGCACCGGTTCGGTGCCCGCCTGCAGATCGGTGGGCCGCTCCTTCTGCACCACTTCGCCGAACATCATGCGCACGATCGTCTGCGGCGTTGCCTCCTGCATGGGAATCGAACCGATGTAACGCCCGTCGCGAATCACCGTGACCGTGTCGGCGATCTGCGGAAGCTCCTGCAAACGGTGGGTAATATAGATGATGACGACTCCACTCGACCGCAGCCGCCGCAATAGTTCGAACAGGTTCTGCGTCTCGTGCTGAGCCAGCGCCGACGTCGGTTCGTCCAGCATGAGCACCGATGGATTGAACGACATCGCCTTGGCGATCTCGACGACTTGCTGCTGCGCCACACCGAGCGAACCTACGTTGGCGCGGACGTCCAGCTTGACGTTCATGCGCTCAAGTACGGCTTGCGCGCGCGCGAAGGCTTCCGGCCAGTCGATGACCGAGCTTAAGATGCCGCTCTTGTGCGGCATGCGGCCAAGGAGGATGTTCTCTGCGATCGTGAGGCCCGGGACGAGGCTGAGTTCCTGATAAACCGTCGCGATTCCGTTGGCGAACGCATCGCTCGGCAACCGCAGCACAATCGGCCGGCCATCCAGAACAATCGAACCCGCGGTCGGCTGCACCGCGCCGGAAAAGATCTTGACCAGCGTGCTCTTTCCAGCGCCGTTCTTCCCGATCAACGCATGGATCCTGCCGCCATCGAAACGAACCGAGACATCCTCAAGCGCGAGCGTGCCTGGATATTCTTTTCGAATGCGCTGAGTCTCGAGGGCGTGCTCGCTCACCGGCGTCACTCCTGCGGCGAAATCCTCAATGTGATCGTCGCGGCGTCAGCCGGCTTGACGAGGTTAATGCCGATGCGCGTCGGCTTGACCGGCGCATTTTCGTGAATCTCTTCGGCCTGCACCGTCCACTCCGCGCCCCCGGCATCGACTTCCACGCGCACAGCGGATTTTTCGTCTCGCACGATGATGCTGCGGTCCGGCTTCTGTTCCCATTTGCCGAGCGTCAGTATTGCCGTGCCGAACGCTTGCGCGCTTTTGAACTGCACCTTATCGGTCACCGTCAGCGAGCCGGCTTTCTCGCGCGAATACACAAACGTACGCACAAGCGACTTTAGTTCCGGCACCGCATATGGCGAACGGATGTCAAACTCCAGCGTGTCGCTAGCGTCCGTGAACTCCGTACGCAAGACTTTTCCTCGCGACTCTTTTCCCTCTTTCTGCAGCTTGCCCGCGACGATCGGAACCGGATGGCCGAAGGAGTTCAGCAGTTTGCTGTCGTAGCGCTTGGCGCTGAACGTACGCGCCGTGTACGTTTCGGCGCCGGGGTCGAGCAGAACGGGCCGATCACCGACGACAACCACGAACGAGCCGACATCGTTATGGTTGTGGTGCTCGTCGTTGTGGCCGCCTTTCAGCGCCACGCCCATGCGGCACGAAGAGTTTGGCGCCGGACGGCTGATCAGGATTCCGGCTTTGTCGAACCACGTGCGAAGCTCCGGTGCGGCTCCGTTAGCGGGCAACAGTTCCGTCACCGCGTTCGGGAACGTGAAGAGCATCGCCGTGGTCACCGTCCCCAGAACGCCTTTTGGATCAAGCTTGTCATAGACGGGAAGTCCTAGCCCAAAACGGCGGTTCAGGAAGTACATGATGTCCGCCGCAGGTTTGGCGTTCACGCTGCAGTCCGCGAAGGCTGGCGCGACGCCGCCAATGATCTGGATGCGGCCGCCGAACGTCGCCGGCGCTTTGACTTCGGGCAGGCCGAGCAGATCCAGTTTGCCGCCGGTGGCCTGGCGAATCGTTTCCGCCAAATAAAGGTAATTGCCGAAGCCGTAGTTCCAGTAACCAAGCCCCTCGCTGCAATATCCATCGGGCGTGAAGCCCGCGAGAAAATTCTTCGAGTACTTTTCCGCCGCGACGATGAACTGCGCGCGCGCTCCGCGATCCTCAAGCTCCACCATCCCGGCGCCCGTAACGCCCGCCAGACAGACGGCGTTCCAGTTGTTGGTGGTCGTCATCCACCAGTTCATTTTGCGTTCGCCGTTGAACATGGCTCGGAACGGTTCCAGCGCGCGCCGCGAGATGTTTTCTTTGACCTTCTTGCGCACTTCGGCGTTGAGCTTCTCGCCGATCAGCCAGTCCATCGTGGCCAGGTGCCAGGCCAGCGCCGAAGACGCAAGATCAATGTCGATGGATTTGCCGTTGAAGTTAGCTAGATCGCGATCGTGCGCGGGCATGACCCACGTCTTCTCCGCGCAAAGCGCTTCACATAGCTCTTCTATTTTCAGGACAAAACGCCCTTTGTTCTCGGCGCATTCTGCCAGGACGAGCGGTGCCAGCAATCCGCGCCGTTTGAAGGCCACGTTCTGCCAGTTTGTGCGATTTCCGTTTTTCGAATACTCCAGAAACAGTTCGTCCGGCTGTTCAGCCAGCGGCTGCTTCAAGAGTTTTTCGGCGTTCGCAACCACGGCTTTGAATTCCGGCTTGGCGGCGAGTGTATCCCAAGCCGCGCGATCGCTGGCGGGCCGGCCAAGACCGACGGGCTTGTCGCCGAGCATGTCGGCTACCGCTTTCACGCGAGCGGGATCAAGGCTTTCTTTTTCTGCGGCAAGAGTGGACATGGCGAGAATCGAAAAGAGAACTCCAAAAACTATGAACGAGTGCATGCGCTTACCCCTGCAGGTTCATCGGACGGTGCAATCCAGGAGGATTGCGCTACTCACGCATACACCGTGCCGCCCACCTCCCGCCCCACTCGCGCCAGCGCCAAGATGTTTTCGAGCGGGATGCCGTCGTGCAGCGAATGATCTGACGCCAGAATATAGCCGCCGCCGGGCGCCGCGATTTCGATCGCTTCGCGCGCTTCGGCTTCGACTTCCGTAGGGGTGCCGTAGGGCAGCGTGCGAGAAGAATCGATGTTACCGACGATGCACACGCGCTTGCCGTACTTCTCTTTGACCGCGCGCAGGTCCATCTTTGCCGTGCGCTGTAACGGGTGAATCGCCGAAATCTTCGTCTGCGTCAGGTCATCCAAGTACGCGTTGATGCACCCGCAGGAATGCAGCAACACCGGCACGCCGAGATTGTTGACGTACTCGATGAGATCAGCCAGGTACGGCAACAGATACTTGCGGAAATGCTCAACTTTCATGAAACACTGATGGCTGTCGCCGAGGTCGTCGGAAATCCACATGCCGTCGCAACCCGCGGCCACCGAACGCCGCGCCGCCTCTTTGTTGTACTCGTTGCAGATCTTGAAGCATTCGATGAGCAGGTCCGGATCGTCGTAGAGCGCAAAGCAAATCTGCTCATATCCAAGCAGCATCCACGCGCCCGTGAACGGACCGGTCACGCCGCCGAGAATCGCCAGATCGCCGTTGTCCATCCCCCGAGCAGCCACGATTTGCGCGTCGCGGCCCGCACGCGTTGGATCGGGCGGTTTGTAGCGCGCCAAGTCTTCGCGCGACTTGATCGGGTAATCGATCGGCGCATCGATCGGCCACGACGAATCATTCTTCTGATAGGTCGTGCCCCATTCGTCCACGTAAACGTTCTTGGCCAGATACTTCGGCTGGAATCCGCTGAATCCGCCAAACGGCAGCCACACGCCATCGTGCCCTAGCGCCAACGCGCACTTCACCGCGTCTTGAGCGTTGTACACCTCGGGGCGATGGCCGATGAGGTGTTCGTACATCGGCTGTTGAAACAGAAAATCAAATAACGGTAGCCGATCGGGAACCCCACGCCGCACCGCCGTCAGAAAACGTTCCTTGCGCGTCATGCCATCTGCTCCACAGCGTTATGACCACTCCACCACTCACCTGTCACCAATCACTTCCCCTTACTGATCCACTCCGAAAGCTGAGCGGCGTACTCCTTGACACCGTCGGGATTGGTGCGCGAAAGACACGTGCCTTTCAAATACGTTTTCTCACAAGGCTTCTGCTGTTCGCGCGGCGTGGCCAGCGCCTTCACGGCCGCTTCGATCGCCATGCGCCCGACCTCGACCGGACGCTGCGCCGTGATTGCCTGCAGGATATTGTCCGGCGACTGCAGGAAGCTGAGAAGCTGCTCGCTGGCATCCGTGCCGAAGACCACTACCTTGCCGGCCTTGCCCGCGTTTTTGACGGCCAGCACGGCGCCCACCGTGCCGCCTTCGTTCGCAGACCAGATCATGTTCACTTCGGGGTGAGCGGTCAGAATGTCGCCGGCTTTCTTGATACCCAGATCGGGCAGCCACGCGTCTTGTTCCGCGACGATTTCCACGCCCGGTAGCTGCATGACTTCTTTCTTGAAGCCCGCCACGCGCGCGTCGCTCTGTTCGGGCACCTGCGACTTGAACGCAAGAATCGCGATCTTCGCCTTGCCGTCCAGGTTTTTCTCGATGTACGCCTTCGCGGCCTTGCCGGTCTGCTCGCCCAAGTCCATCGGCGAGCATTCGATGTAGTACGCGGGGAAATCGGCATCGATCGGCGTGTTATGGCAGATGATGCGAATCCCTTTCTCGTACGCCGCTTTTAGCGCCGGGACCGACGACGTCTTGCTGTACGGCGCAACGCAGATCGCGTCCACCTTTCTGGCCACATACGTATTGATCAGCTCAATTTCTTTCTCGACCTTGTTGTTGCTGTTGGCCTCGAGCAGTTCGACGTTGGCTTTCTTCGCCGCGTCGCGCATGCCAAACAGGACGAGCCGGAAGAACTGATCTTCCTGGAACACGATTCCCGCAATTTTTGGACGGCCGGACGCTTTGCTTTCGGCATCGCCGCCGGAACCGCAGCCTGCTAGAAATGCAAAACTCAAAACGCAAAACGCAAAACTGAGGCATGCGATAGTCTTCCACTGGTTCATCTCGTTTCCTCCCGTCGCTTCGCCGCACGGATAGCCACAGCGAACAGAGGCTGCCCATGCCACACGCAAGCAGTTCCTGCCTACTGCCGCTGCCAACTGCCTACTGTCTTTTTCCAACGCCAGTCTTCATCAGTTCTTTGAGTTCATCCAAATGCTCCGCGTAAACGGCGCGCGGATCCTTGTCGTGCTTCTTGCTCAGCGACGCCGCCATCCCGACGATCTCGCCCATCAGGCCGCCGGTGCGCATGACCCTCGCACTGCCGAGCGCCTCGTGGGTGACGCTGACGTCGCGGCCAGCCATGAACAGGTTCGGCACACTGCGCGAGTACAGGCAGCGGTACGGAATCCAATACGGCCGCGGATACGCCGTGTGATAATCCTTCGAAATGAACGCATCGCCTTCAAAGCCTTTTACATAGCGTTTATCGGGCAGATGGAGATCCATGTCCCAGCTCGTCGGCACGCAGCCATCGAGATAAACCTTCGCGTTCATCAGGTCGTCCTTCGACAAAACCAGATCGCCGAGCAATCGCCGGGATTCGCGCGGGCCCATAACGTAAGCGCACCAGTTCAGCTTGTGGTTGGGAAGCTTGCCGTCCACGTTCTTCAGCGCGTCCCACGCACCGTACATCGCGCGGAAATTCCAGTCGCGGGTGTACTCCGCCTTTTCGAACGGATCGTGATCGAAGCCGCTTTCCCAATACCAGCCGCCGAGTTCCCTTACATCAAGAGTCTTGCGGCCGGGAAATGGCGCAGCGCTCAAGTCCAGCGCCCACGGACAGCGCGGAAATGCGACGGGTTGGCCGGTGTCCGCGACGTTCCATAGGTTGCAGATACCCATGTGTCCTTTGGGCGTCATCTCAAAATCGGCACCAGCCAGAGCGCCGATGCAGGCGTCGCCCGTGCAATCGGCAAACCAGCGCGCGTTCAGCCGCAGACGCTTGCCGGTCGCGACTTCTTGCGCGATCACGGCCTTAATGCGCTTGCCGTCCATCTCCACACGATTGGCCCGAGTGTCGAGCAGCAGCTTGATGTTCTTCTCGGCTTTCACGACGGCTAGTTTCTTGTCGTCCTCGTAAATCTCAGCCGTGTTTGTCGGACCGTAGTGCGCGCGGCGTTTCTGGTCGAGTTCCTTCACCAGATCGCCGACGTGCGGAAACGGCGGCTTATTTGTCTCGCCGTTCAGCCACACGCGCACTTCGGAACTGTTGTTCCCGCCCAGAACGGGCCTGTCTTGGACAAGTGCGACGCTCAATCCAAGCCGCGCCGCCGACACCGCCGCGCACGTGCCTGCAATCCCACCGCCTGCGACGACCAGATCGAACTTTCCGGCGTCCTCCGGCTGCTCTGGCAAGCCCAGCAGCTTGCGGCGAAACGCCGCCAGTTCTTCTCCGGCATTCGGAGGCGTCAGCGCCGCGTCGGTCGTGAAGAGAATCGCGTCGCAGCGGCCTTCGAAGCCGGTCAGGTCATGCAGTCCGAGAACAGCCTGCGCGCCGGCGATCTGGACTTTCCCGCCATCCTGCCAGTGCCAATCAGCGCCTTCCGTGCCGAACTCTTTCTCCAGCGCCTTCCCGTCAATGAGAACCTGAAATCGTCCTGGCGCGGCACTGCTGGCCAAGCCAGCAGTGGCACCGGGCGCTTTCCAGGGAGCGACCCAATCGCGTGTGCGAACCCAGACGTGGTATTCGCCACCGGACGGAAACTTGACGCTGGATTGCGCGTCCTGAACGGGCTTGCCCAGCCCGTGGGCGAGCAGAAACGGCGAGCCCATCTGATCCATGAACTGCTGATCGATGACCCAGCCGCCTAGGTTTTCAAAGGCCTCTGCTTCGACCAGCACACTGGCGGCTTGCGCCGATACGCTCAGGATAAGACACCCGGCGAGGCATGCGAGAAATGAGTCGAAAAGTCTAGAAGTCGAGCGTCCTAGAAGTCCACGGCCTGTGACGACAACACTCAATTGCATGTCACAAGCCACAGACTTCTTGACCCCTGGACTCTCGACTTCTCGACTCAGCATCAAGCGCGGCATCTCCCTGCTATTGAACCGGTATGATTTGCGCCGCAGTCTAGCAGACTTTCTGGCGCGGGCAAGAGGGTTCTGGAGCCGCTCGCCCGCGCTGACAATGGACTATCGCTCGGCCGCCCGTTACACTCGATATCCAGTTCTTGAACCTGAGGGAGGATACCATGATCACTTCCGCTTATGCAGACCAGATTCGCTCCGCGTTTGAGTTCGCTCAAAAGCAGGTCAAGAGCTTGATCGGCAAACATCGCGACTACTATCCGATGTACACAAAAGCCGGCAAATGGAAACACGATGGCGAAAAGTGGACTCACTGGTGCGACGGTTTCCTCCCCGGACAAATGTGGATTTTCTTTCAGCAGACGCATGATCCCTTCTGGTCGGACAACGCCATCCGCTACTCCAAGCCGCTCGAATCGCGCCAGCACGATCGCGACGTCCACGACCTCGGCTTCATCTTCTTCAGCACCTATCTGCGCTGGCTGAACGCGAGCGAAGAAATGTTGCGCAAGACCACGTCCCACACAACGATGATCCGGGAGAACACGAAGCAACTCCAGGACGTCCTTATCCAGGCCGGCACCACGCTCAGTTTGCGTTTCAAAGAAAAAGGCCACTATCTGCGCAGCTTCGTCGCCGATGATTCGCTTTTCATCGACATCATGATGAACGTCGGCATCATTTTCTACGCCGCGCAGAAACAGAAAGAGCGCGGCAATCTGAAGGAAGCCACCGAGCTTCTGCGCATCGCCAACGCCCACTGCCGGACCTCCGCGCGCACGCTGGTTCGAGGCGATGGTTCCACCGCGCACGAAGCAATCTTCGATCTAGCGACCGGCGAATGCCTCAAGCAGACGACGCATCAAGGCTTCCGCGGCGATTCCTGCTGGTCGCGCGGCTTGACGTGGGCTCTCTACGGCTTCTGCACGGCGTACCAGCTCACGCGCGACACGGCATACCTGGACGTCAGCGAAGCCTGCGCGCGCTTCTACATCGAACACACGCCGACGCACGGCGTGCCGCCCTGGGACTATGACGCGCAGCCCGCCGAGTCGCGCAAGCAGGAAGACAGTTCCGCCGCGGCCATCGCGGCTTCCGGCTTCTACAACCTCTCGCAGTGTTCGGCTTCGTTTGAAAAACGCCGTCTCTACCGAGACTACTTCCGACAGATCATGGGCACTCTTACAACGGACGCCTACCTGGGCCGTAACGAAGGCTGGGAAGGCATCTTAAAGCACGGCGTCTACCACATTCACAAGAACATCGGCATCGACGAATCGGTCATGTGGGGCGAATACTTCTTCGTCGAAGCGCTGGCGAAGGCGCTGAGCGACATTGGGTGAAAGCCCAAACGGATACTGCGCGAACTGGTTCGGAGGCCGCCGTGAGAGAAAAACGCTGAGTTAATCAGTGTCAGCCACAGCGATCAAGGACTCTCTGTGGCTATTCGTTCAATCCAAAATCCAAAACCTAAAATCATCCGTTCAGCACCCATCCCTCGCGGTACTTCTTCGCGACGAACTGCTCCGCCTCCGGGCAATTGGTGGCCTTCAGTGCCGCCGCGTCCCACGACAGCTTCGGCCCCTGACAAATCTCTTCTTCACGCGTCTGGTCCTTCTTGTCGCCAGTCTTTTCCGTGCGCTTTCCCGGCTTCCCCAGCCGGTAAGAAACGAGCGCCAGCAGATTGTGTTCGATCAACGCGCCGGAATAGTCGAAGTTGCACAGGGTCTTCTTGTCGCCCTTGCACGCCTCGATCCACTCCCGATGGTGCCCCTTCGACGGCGGGATCAAGTCCTCGGGCTTCGGGGATTTGTAGTGCGTCATGTCGCCGCGCGGCATCAGGATACGATAGTCGTAATCAGCCAGCAAATAGCCCTTGTCACCGCGGAAGATCATGCCTTTGAACATCTGATCGCTGTTGCGGTCGAAAATCTTCGCCGGCACGCTCGGTTTCTTGCCGCCGTCGTACCAAGTCACTTTCACCGGCCCGCGCCAGTCGTTGGCGGGATGTTCCCACTCGGTGATCAGCCACGTCGGACACGTGTCGGTGCTCAGCGGCGAACCCAGCGCCACGCAACTGGTCGGGAAGCGCAAATCCAGCGCCCAATAGGGCAGGTCCATCATATGACTGCCCATGTCGCCGATCTGTCCGCTGCCGAAATCCCAAAAACGGTTCCACGCCAGGCACCCGCCGATGTAGCCGGGATTGTATGGATGCGACTGCGACGGCCCGCACCACAGGTCCCAGTTCAAATGCGGCGGCGGTTCGCCTTTCGCCTCCAGATAACTTCCGCCCGCCGGCGCGCGGCTGCACCACACATCTACTTCGATCGGCTTGCCGATCGCCCCGCCGCGGATCAATTCAACGACTCGCCGAAAGTTGTCGGTGGCATGGATCTGCGTCCCCATCTGCGTCGCGACTTTGTCTTTGATCTTCAAATAGGCTTCGCGGACCGTGCGTGCTTCCTGAACGGAGTTTGCCAGCGGCTTTTCGCAGTAAACGTGCTTGCCGCGGTTGAGCGCCCACGTGTTCACGAACGCATGCGTATGGTCGGTAGTGGCGCAGACGACTGCGTCGATATCTTTCTGATCAAGACACTTGCGCCAGTCGTTGTAGGTCTTCGCATTGGGGAAGCGCTTGGCCGCGGCGCCCAAGTGCTGCTCGTTCAGGTCACAGAGCGCAACGATGTTCTCGCCCGCGACCTCATTGAGATCGGCTCCGCCACGTCCAGCCACGCCAATCGCCGCAACGTTGAGCTTGTTGCTGGGCGCGTCCGCGCCATGCAGCAGCCCCGAACGCACAATCATCACACTGGCCGCCGCCAGCGCGCCGCTCTTGAGGAAATCACGACGATTCGATGGACGTGTCATCGCCAAACCCTCCGCTCCCAAAGATGAAGAACTGTTAATGGCGGTAGCTTCGCGCAAAGGGGCACTGTTCGCAACAAGAATCTCAGGCCATACGTGTGGTGTCACGGATCGGCGGCTGTTTGCCGGTCCGTGCCCGAGAAGACGCGCGCGTTCCAGCCGGGCACGGACCGACGCAAACGGCCGCGTCGGACCGTGGCACCCTCTTACTGTTGGATTAGCGGCATCGTCAGCACAAAACACGCGCCGTGAGCGGCGCCTCTATCCAGACGCAGTTCCCCGCCCATCGCGCGAGCCAGCCGCCGACTCAGCGCCAGCCCCAATCCCACGCCGGGCGCCGAATGCGCCGCATCTCGCGCCGACTTCGAAAACGGCTGGAACAAATGCGCGACATCTTTTTGCGAAAGGCCTGGCCCGCTGTCGCTCACGCGAACTTCGGCAAAACGATCCGCAGTCAGCACATGAATGCTGATCTCGCCTGCATGGGTAGCGCCGGCCTCCGCGCCGGTGGGGCGGGCCTCCGTGCCCGCCTTGCCGTTCTTCTCTTCCCCCGCGCGGAAGGGTCCGGAGGAGTGATTCGCGTACTTGCACGCATTATCCACCAGGTTGAACAGAATCTGCTCCACCGCTGCCGGATCGGTACGCACGCTGGCTTGTGACAGAAGCACATCAAGCTCCGGCACCACAAGCTTCATCTCCGCCTGTACCGCCCGATCCTGAAGCCGTTGGCTGACGCGCTGCAGCAACGCGCCAATCGCCACCGCTTCCAGCCGGTTGCCCGTGCGTCCGCGCTCCAGACGTGCATACGCCAGCACGTTCTCAACGAGATGGCTCAGGCGCTCCGCCTCCACGCGCAACGTATGCAAATACTGCTGCCGCTGCGTCTCCGTTGGGACCATTCCGCCCGCAAGCATTTCGGTATACAGCCGGAACGTCGTGAGCGGCGTGCGAAGTTCATGCGTCACCGCCGAAACAAACGCCCCGCGACGTTCGCTGAGCGCTAGCGCCCCGAGCAGCAGCGCCGCGATGGCAATCGCCGCCAGTACCACGCACACCCACGCGATGACCAGTGACAGACGCAACGGCGACCATTCGGCCGAAATCGCCGGCGTCACCACGCCCGGCTCCAACCGCACCGGCAGCGCCGCGAGCATGTACGCCTGCGTGTTGCCGGTTTCCAATCCGCTCTGCTCCGCCCCGCCCTCGCTCACGGAAACCAGCCGCGCTTGTGGGAGCAAGTCCGCGATTTCGCCGCGCAACATTTCGTCAATGCGCGGCCAGTCCAGCCAACAGCCCTGCACGTAAAGTTGCTCCCGGACCATGCAGCGCCGCGCGAGGATCAACGACTTGCCTATCCACAGCGGCCGCGTCACGCCTTCCGCCACGTGCGCCGGATCGACCGGCGCCTCGGACGTCTGCGGCAGCATCATTGCAATGTTGGGTTGCGGCGATGGCGGCTGCGGCGGCGCGACAGGCTTGTTTGGCGCCGGAACTTGCGGCGCTGGCTGTTGCGGCACATCCGTCTGCTTTACTGGCGCCTGCTGCTGCGAACGCGACTGCTGCTGAGACAGTCGCTCGCTCCCTTGTTGCGCCTCCTGCATTTTGGCAGCAGGCTCCTCCTGACGCCGCGGGCTGCTGGACTGCGGCGCTGCTTGCTGCCGCTGCTGGTCGCGCTGCGCCGCCCCGTTGTAGGCCTGCGGATCGTTGAGAACCTGCGGCAGATTCAGTTTGGCCTGCTGCTTTTCCTGGCTGGCCATGTCCTCGTAGCTCTTCTGGCGCTTGCCCCGCTCAACAACGTTCTTGCGGCTCTGAAAAACACTCGGCTGTTCAAGCTGCTGGCCTTGTCCTTTGCCGTCGGTGTTCCAATTGTCGTTGTTGTCGAGCACCTGTTCATTCGCGTTCGGCAAGAAGTTCGGGTTCGCCAACACGCTCGGCGACCCGTTCGGATTTGCCTGCCAATTCGCGTTCTGCGCAAAACTCGAAAGCGGAACCCGCACCGGCTGTCCGGAAGCCAACTCCTCCTTGGGAAGAGCGCCAAGCAACTCGTCGCGACGCAAAAACCCCGAAAGCTCCTTCAGACGTTTTGTCGCCGCTTGGATTTCCTCGGGCGACGGACACTGGTCCGCCAACCCCAGTGCCTGCAACGTGGCCGCCTCTCGCTGCGGAATCTGCGGCGACGTGAACGCGCCATTCGGATCGATCTGAAAATGCAGCAAAACGTACGGCGATGGCTGCTTGAGCAGCGGCGACGGCATCAGGAACTCTCCGCCGCGATTGTTGCCGAACATGTTCCCGAACGCGCGTTCCAACGGATAGAAGGAGCGGTACACGAAGTACGGCCGCGCGTTTTCACCCGCGATCACCGGCGAGAGCGCCGAATCCATTCGCCACAGCGCCAGCCGCACGTTCTCTTCGTGCTCCGCCATCCGCCGAGCTTGCTCTTCGGCGCGCTCGAGCCGCAGCACGGTCACGCTCAGCCACCCCATCACGCCCAGCGCGACAGCCAAGCACAACGCAAAAGCAGCCCACACATGCCACGTACGACTCATACCCGCCGCCTTCAGATGACCAATGACAGGATTTGGACCCCAGACTCCAGACTCTAGACTCCAGACTTCTCCGTCCCAAACATGTACCCTTTCCCACGCACGGTCAGCAGCACCTTGGGCTCGTTCGAATTGTCCCGCAGTTTCTCGCGCAGCCGAGCCACATGCATGTCGATCGTCCGCGTCTCCACCTTGCTCGGATCGATGCGCCACACACGCAAGAGAATCTCGTCACGGGTGATGACGCGTCCCGGATTAGCCGCCAGATGGCGCAGCAGTTCCGTCTCGCGTTCAGACAGCTCCTCGCGCTTGCCATCCGTGTAACGAATCTCCCGCCGTGCCAGATCGGCCGTTCCACACGGCAGCGTGACTTTCGCCACGTCCACCGGCCGCTCCGGGGAGCGCCGCAGCACTGCTTCGACTCGCGCCAGCAGTTCCTTCACGCTGAACGGCTTCACCACGTAATCGTCCGCGCCAAGCTTCAACCCCTGCACACGGTCGCTCTCGTCGCCTTTTGCCGTCAGGATGATCACCGGCGTCGCTGGCCGCACAGAACGGACTTCCCGCAGAATTTCCAGCCCGTCTCGCTCCGGGAGAATCAGATCGAGCAGCAGCAGGTCGTAATCCCCGCGCACCGCCATTTCGAGCCCGATATTGCCGCTCTTGGCCTCCTGCACCGCAAAGCCATGGAACTTCAGCGCGTCGCAGATCCCCTGCCGGATCGCCGAATCGTCCTCCACGACCAACACCTGCCGCTGCGTCATGACTATTGCCTCACCGCGTCCATCTGCCGTTGCCGTTCTTCCGTCGACTCCAGACTCGAGACTCCAGACTCTAGACTCCAGACTCTAGACTTTCGTTAGTGCGCCACCAACACCGTATACTTGTAATTCAGCGTCTTCTCTTCTCCCGGCTTCAGCGTCATCGTCCAGAACAACTCGTACCGCGGGTTGACTGAATACACGCCTTCTTCGCGCAGAGACTTCTTCGGTTCCGCGTCGGCGCTGATCAACTCGCCGGAGAACTGCCGCCGAATGACGAGTGACACATCCTCCTTGCGATGGTTGTTCACGGTCAGCGCGCCAGTTACGTTGGTCTTGCGGAAAGTCCTGCCACCAATATACACGATGTCGCGCTGGCCTTCTTCTTCGTGTTCGGTGCTGCGCGTTCGCAGGCTCAGCGCCTTCGTCACGCGCAAGCGGGTTTCTTCCCCGCTGTTCACCCAGTAACTCATCTGCTGGCCAAGGAAGTTCTCGCCTGAGACGACGGCGGCCGGGGCGGTCGTCATCGGGAACTTGAACGGATTCTTGAAGCGCAGCGCGTCCCACGCGGCGTCCTGATACTTATCCGGGTCCTGCTGACGCTGATACTCCTCGATCTGCCGTCCGTCAGCGTTGCGCGTGTCGGGAACCATCCATTCGATGATGCGCTCATACGGTGCGTTTGCGCGCGCTACGGAAAGCGAGATCGAGTCCCCTTCCTTCAGCGAGCGCTTCCCGATATTCTGGTAGTGCAGATCGACACCTTCGCCGGTTGGAATGGCGCCGAGGTCGGTCGCGCCGGGCATCGGTTCGTTGAAATTCACCATGGCTTGCTGCGCCACAGCATTACGCGTGCTCGCATGCCCAGGTTCAATCCTCTGATTGAGTTGCTGGAAGAAGTTCGTCCAGTTCGTGCGCAGAGACAGCGGCGAGACCACGTGCGAGAACTGCATGCTCGGGAAACCAGAGATCAGCCGCAGTTCGGCGTTGTCGATGTCGTCGAGTTCGTTCTTGATAACCGCCGCCTGTTCGATCGCCAGCGTTTTCGGATCGCTGATGTCCACGCGGTAACTCGGCGCCCACGCCATTCCTTTCGTCAGATAACTGATGACGATGGGCGCGGGCTTATCCATCTTGCGCACGTTCAACAACAGCACGGGCACACGCTGCTTGATCTGCTCGTCCTTCCCGTCCGCCTTCAGGTAGGCAATCATGCTGGAATCGACGAAGACGCGCCCGTTGTCGGTCTGCAGCACCAGAAAACGTGCTGCGGAGGCGTTGTTATTCCCGCCGTTCCAGCCGTAGAAATCGTAACGCGGCCGCTGGTAGGTGCGGGTCCAGGCTTCCTCGCCCTGAGCTTGCTTGATCGCCTCCACTTTCCCGCTGGCCGGCGGAATCTGCCCTTCCCGAAAATTGATCGTGACTGTTTTGCCGACCAACGCCTGCTGCAAATCAAGGTTCGCCGAATTGCTGACCGGTTTCGCGATTTCCCGTTCCGTTACCTGCGTCTCAACGTCAGCCTCGCATTGCACCCACCACGTGCCGTGGACGGGTTCCGGCACATCCTCAACGACATATATGCCTGGCCCGGGCACGTTGACTTCGCGCCGCACCACCGCCAAGCCGTTCTTGAACAACCCAACGGACGAGATCGCACTTTTTACAGGTGTTTCTTCCACGCCGAACGCGCTGATGCTCGAAAGCGCCAACAACGCCGCCAGCCAATTGTTGCGCTGTAGTAATGAAAGCCTCGCCATGGTGCCTCCTCCTCCAGAACAAGCCGCGCGCGTGCCCCGCCGCGCCTGATGTAGTTTAAACGCAACGCGCCGTCAAACTGTAAAGGGTTTGTAAAATTGGCGAGTTTACCTAGCGGTAGAAGACTTCTCGACTTCTGGACTTCTAGACTCCTGGACTGAAGTTCACTGGTGTATGTACTTTGGAGTTTCAGAGACCGTCCCACAGTCGTTCCATTGAGGTAGACATGCGTTGTCCGCTCGTCCAACGGCCATTCCTCTTGCCCTTCGTCCTTCTGGTGTCCGTTCTGGCTTCGCATGCTCGCGCGGCTGAAATATTCGAGCGATTCACGGAGTCACTTTCAAAGGATTGGTCACTTGACCTGAGCACCAAAAGCACCGGCGGCACGGTGACCCCGACGCCCACCGGCATTCTGATGAAGTGTGAGCCGCGCATGCACGTCCTCATCAAGCGCGAACTCGCAGACCCCGGCAACGATGCCTACCCGCTGGACGTCAATGTTCTCGTGCGCAGCCAGCCCGGCTTTGAGGGCCCGCTGCTTCCGGGCATGACTCTGCTCTGGGACAACGCGAACTACCTTTACACGCGCATCAGCGGCGACGGGCACTTCTTCTTTGGAGCCGTCATCGGCGGCGTGCTAAAGGAGCAAGTTCTCTACCACTCGGTTCGCGAGATCAAACCCTTCGAGGCCAAGAAAGCTCGCGAAGCCTACGTGCGCATTCTCCTCACCGCTCACAACGCGGCCTTCTTCAACAGCCACGACGGCGTCAACTGGCATCGCGCCGGCGAAAGCAACGGCCGCCCCGGCCCGGCGGGCAAGGCCCCCAAGCTGATCCTCGGCCGCGGCTGGGCTGGCGAAGGGAACGCACCACAACCAGAGCTGTCCAACGACTGGTATCCCGACAAGAGCAAAGTCCTCCTCGGCTGCATGTTCGCGAACTTGCGTCTGACCGACAAACCGCTCATGCCCGAGCCGCAGCCGGAAATCACGAAACAGGACACATGGGAACAGACGACGGCGGGGCTCGACGTTGCCGGGATGCCCAGAGCGTGGAGCTTCCTTGGCCCCGTGCAGTTCAATGCTCAAGGCAAGGAATGGACTCGCACGCCCATGGCGCCAGACCAGAGCGATGACTGGTCCGGCCCGATGAACGATCCAGGCGGAAAGGCCATCAAAGCCGGCTCCTGGGTCCGCCCCGAAGAGGAGCAGGATGGGCACGTCGATCTGGGCGAACACGTCGGGCGCGCTTCCCACTCGCTGGGATGGGCTCGCACAGAAGTGGACTGGCCCGTCGCCGGCGAAGGACTCGTCTGGTTCGGCAGCAGCGACCTGCTGACTATCTATGTCAACAACGTCCCCGTCTATGAGGACCGCGAAGACAGCGAGCGCCGCACGCTAAAAGACCAATGCTGCATCCCCGTGGCCTTCAACAAGGGAAAGAACGTCGTCAAAATCCGCTGCCGGCAGACTCGCGGCGACCTGAACTTCTACCTGCGCATGGAACGGAATGACCCCGCGTACCGCGTCGCCGTGCTGGAGAAAATGCTCTCGCTTTTCCCGGACAAAACCGCCGGCTGGCGCGCGCCAGCGGCCCGTCACGAGATCATCAGCCGCCTGGAGCAGATGCGCAGTTACCCGGCCGCCATCGCGGCCTGCGACAAGGCTATCGCCGCTTTCGCGGATGACGACGACAACCGGCTGCGAGCGCTGGAAGCGAAGTTCCGCCTGCTGGAGTTCCTGCGTGATTTTGAGGCCCTGACGAAGGCCGGCGAAGACTACATCGCCGCATATCCCAGCGGCGTCGGCGCCGACCGTGCCATTCGCGCGACGCTGCGTGGCGACGCCCTCGGCGGAAAAGGCGAAGCCGCGACCGCTCGGCTCAAGCGATACATAACGCAATCCTCCGGCTTGCGACCGCCCACAAGCCCTGCCACAAAGACCGCAGTCCGAGAGGATTGCGCCACGAGCGTGGATAGCATTGTCGATCTCTACAAGCACCTGGCCGCGGCCTTTCAGGACGCCGGCGATGACGAACGCCGCTGCCGCGTGCTGGAAGAACTGGCTACCGTGCCCTCCGTGCCGGCCGATGAACGCGCGCGCGCGGCGCTCGAAAGCGCCTGCGTGCGCTGGGATGTCGAGCGGCACAAGCAGGCGCCACAGCAGCCGGATGAGTCCAAGCTGGCTCTAGCCGGAAAGGCGATGTCGCTGGCGCTCGCGCAACTTCCCACCGCAAAGAACCCTGCAGTTGCGGCGCTTGAGGCGGACGCCAAGAACGATTTCCTCGCGAAGAAACCGGATCGCGCGCTTGGCGGATATTGGGGCGCGATGCTGCTCGCGCTTTGCGCTTCCTCGTCCGAAGCAGACGTTGCCCCATATCTAACCCTGACCAAAGCGTTTAAGCTTCCTGAACCGAAAGATAAGGACGGCAAGCCGATCGCCGACGGCACGCAATACCGCAAAGCATTATGGAAAGCACTGCTGCCGGCCTGTGGCGATGTGACCTGGAGCGGCAAGTGGCGCTTTGTCGGATTCCGCTACGAAGCCAATAACACCATTCGCACAGCAATGGGCCCGGAGACCGATTCGAACAAAGCCGACTACGGCAACGGGCGGCGCTGGGTCGATATGGATCTGGATGCCGACCCGGATCCCGATGTCTTCCGCGGAAACCACGATCACGGCATCGATCTGCGCAAGTGGTCGGGCAACGCACAACTCGGCTATGTCTCCCGCGACTTTGAAGTGACTGAGGCCGGCGAAAAAACCCTATTTGTCGGAGCATCCGGCGCGTGGCTGGCTTGGATCGACGGCGCTCCGGTCGGTGAGAACGCCAACAATAACGCGTTCCGCATCGAAGGCGACCGCCTGAAGCTGCAGCTCACCCCGGGAAAGCACCGCCTGTTGCTGAAACTGGAAGCGCCCGGGGAAGGCGCCTTCCTGCTGCGCGGCCGCATTGGCACGCAACCGGAACTGGCGCTGCACCTTTACATTCAGGCTCTGCTGGCGCGGCAGTTCCCGGCGGCGTTAATAGAACGGAAGAAAGATCTGCAGTGGCTCACTGAATTCACCTTCAACGGCAACAAAACACCAGTCGGCGTGCCGTATGGCATCGCGGAAGTCGCCGGCCAGCTCTTCAGCGAAAATGCATGGCAGCGCCTGGAACCGCAGTGCTGGGCCATCGACAAGAT
Organism: Planctomycetota bacterium; assembly: GCA_036504595.1. GTDB lineage: Bacteria > Planctomycetota > SZUA-567 > H5-PLA8 > H5-PLA8 > DASXUX01. The sequence goes on from DASXUX010000050.1 coordinate 63,192, forward strand.
GCGCGACAGCAATGACAACGCACGGCAAATGGCAACCCTGCGGAGCCTCGTGCGCCGCATCGATACGGGCGGCTGGTACCTGGAGAAGAGCCGCCAGTACGCCGACTTGGCGCTGCGCTACGCCGGAACGCTTGTGTGCGACGGCCGTGCGGGTGCCGCCGACGCCGTTTTGCGCGATGTGGCGAACCGCTGTGCCGACTTGGCCGACGCCTATTGCAGCGCGCAAATCAGCCGCGGTGCCTTGCGGCGCGATTATGGCCAAAGCCAGACCGCTCAGCCCTTTTTCGACGGAATTCTGCGCGAGAAGCCCGGCTGCTGGCGCGCGCAGCACGGCCGCCTCGCGCCGGGCGGCGCCGAATGGTGCCGCGGCTACCGGCCGGAACGGCTGATGCTCGATACCTCCCATGAAGTGCAGGCAGCGCTGGACGCCGTGCGGCGGCAGCTATCGGCCGGCGGCGTGGAAGACATCGACCGGGCTATGCGCAACGTCGCCGACCTGCTTTCGTCGGCGCCGGGTTCGTTGACCAAAGTGCGGGACTCTCCGTTTTACGCGCGCTTCGTCGGCGTGCGCGAGTACATCCGCAGCCTCCTCAGCAGCCTGCCGGCAGAGACGCTGGGCATGTATCGCAAGGCCGTCGCACCCGTCTCCGGACGGCGGCTGAAGACTGCGATGGATCTGGGTGAAGTTCCGAGCCTGGAAGTGCTCGCCAACGAATTCTACTACACGCCAGCGGCCTTCACCGCTCGCAACCATGCTGGCAACTTGCATCTCGACCGCGGTCAGTTCGCCCAAGCCGCCTCGACGTTCCACGTGCTGCTCCGCGAGATCCCGCCGGACGATCGCAGCGCGATGGCCTTAGCATTGGCTAAGCTGGCTCGTGCGCTGGCTTCTGATGGCCAGGATGCCGCCGCGGAACGGGCGCTGGAGCGCTTGCGGACGGAATTCGCCAGCGTTGAGATCAAATGCGGCGGGCAGACGCAGACCGGCGCCGCTCTGGCAAACCGGCTGCAACGAATGGTGGCCGGTTCGAAACCCGCAACCGACCGGCCAGACGACGTGCCGGGACAATACGCAACGCTTCTGGGCGGCTTGTGCCGCACCGGCGTGCAGAAGGGCGCGGTTGTTGAGCCCGGACCGGTGGTATGGGCTCACGAGTTGATCCCGAACGCGTTCTTGGAACGTACGCGCAATGCCTTTGAACTCGATACACGCGACCACCTGCCCTCTTATCCAGTGATCGCCAGCGGAATCGTCTACGTCAGCAGTTTTGAATCCGTGCGGGCCATCGAACTGGCGACAGGCAAGCCGCTCTGGACGCGAACATGGCCGCCGGGCATGCCGCCGTTCAAAGGCATGTTTAACGGGTATCCGTTAAGCTGCCCGACAGTCACGGGCGGCAACGTGTACCTGCGCGCGATGGAGTCCACCGCATCGTCCCTGCGTTGCTACGCCGCCGATTCAGGAAAAATGCGCTGGAACACCGGCAGCGCGCCCAACATGCGCAAGATGTGCTGGATCAGCGATCCCGCCATCGCGTACGGGCTGGCCATCGCGCTGTATCTCGAACCGGGCGACATGAACACCCACGGTCTGGCCGCCGTGGACGCCGACACCGGCCGCCTGCGCTGGAAGACCGCACTGGTTACCGGCAACACCGGCGTGCGCACTGGCGATCAATGGCTGCTCTCCACCTTGCACATGGGCCCGCCGGCCATCGATGGTGGCGAAGTCTACGTGACGACCGGCCTTTCCTCCGTTGCGGCCGTGAATGCGTTTTCCGGAGAGATCAAGTGGGTCTCGACTTATCCGCGGCTTCAGTTCGCCGACCGCCGATCGGGCCAATCGGGCGCCGGCTTCGATCTGCGCCAGTGCACGTTAAAAGCGTTCTCTCGCGGTCCGCAGCCCGCGTTGATCGCGGACGATCTGATCATCGTCGCTCCCAAAGACGCCAATGGAGTCATCGCTTTCGAGCGCCAGAGCGGCACGGTGCGCTGGCGCAAAGAGCTTTTCGATGCGCGCTTCCTGATCGGTCTGTCCGGTGGGAACGTGCTGCTGGCTGACGACACGCTGACGGCTGTTCGGCTCTCCAACGGAACGACGGCCTGGGAACACCCTCTGGTCGGCCAGTGGCTGTTTGGTCAGCCGACGCTGTCCGGCGGCCAGATCTATGCTCCCACCGACAAGGAACTCCGGCGCATTGACGCACGCAGCGGCTGCTTCATCGGCTCCACGCCGTGGGACCCGCGCGTCGGCCCGCTCGGAAACTTCATCGTAACGGCCGAACGCATCGTGGGCGTCAACGATGGCACCATCGCAGCGCTCGGACCAGCCAGCGCTAAATCCGTCGCGTTGCCGCTCTACGAAGCGCGCGAACTGGAAACCTCCGGCAAGTTGGAGGCCGCCAACGAACGCTACGGAGCGTTGCTTGGCAGCAAAGACCCCTCGCAAGTGTTGCAGGCGTTGCTGGCACGCACGCGCATCCTGCAGCGCCTGGGTAAGCGCGATGAAGCGCTCGCCGCGCTCCAAGCCATCGAACAAGAGCCCACCGCGCTGCTGTCGGCCTCAAACGGCCTCTGGCAGGTCAAGAAGGACGTTTTCGCCCGCGCGCTCCGCAGCCGTCTCGGTGAGAAAGTCCCTCCCGCGCCCGCGCCCGCCGGCGAGCTGAACGGTCTGCTCTCGTACGCATGGCATTTGCCGGGTGAGAACCCGCGCATCCTGAGGCCGCAGGGTTCGTCCGACAGCTTCTTCGTCCACAGCGGAAGCGATCTGTACTGCTTGAGAGCTTCGGACAAGCTGGACTTGCAGTGGCACAACTTCATTGGTCCGAATGTTGGACAGGTTGCCTTTGGCCCGTCGGCCATTGCGGCGGTCAGCGACTTCCGCATCACCACTCTGGACCGCAGCACCGGCGAATCACTGGGTCTGCCGCTGTCCATCAAGATGGAAAAGCCTGGTTTCGAGATCAAACCCTTCGAAGATGCGAGCGTCGGCGAAAGCACGATCACGGCCGTCAGCGGCCTGGCATTTTTCACGTGGGATCTGGCGAGCGGCGCGCCGTTGTGGTGGAAGCGCCAGCCCGACTGGCGGCCGACGCCCGCGGCCTTGACCAATAGCGACGGCAAACTGATCAAGGTGTACGGTTGCCGCGATTCGGCAAAGAACGACCTGCTGGTCTGCACGTTTGACGCTCGGACGGGCGCCGAGCAAAACGCCGTAACCCTTGGCACGCGCGGCAACCAGATGGCCGCATGGTTCACACCGGATTCGTCGCGAGCGATTTACCGGGCCGAACACGGCCTGTTCTGCGTGGACGTACCGCAGATGAAGCCGCTCTGGCGCGCGCCAGGCCTGCGCCTGGAAATGCGCGGCGGTCCGCTCTTCTATGATGGCAACGTCTGGCGCTACATGGGCAGCGAAAACGGGTGGGGCAAGTTCTTTGCCATGTGGCTGGACCCGAACACCGGCAAGGAGATTCCCCTGAGCTGGACGTTCGCGGACAAACACACCGAGCAGCGCACACGCATCGAAGGCACCGCCCTTCCTGTAAACGGCGAATACATCGTGCTGACCGGCGAATGGGGCCGCGTCATTTCGCGTGTAAAGGTCCAGCCCGACAAAGGCGAGACCGTGTGGTCGGTCGAATGGCCGGTGCAGATGGTCTCCGGCTGCTTGATACAAGCTGCATTCTCCGGTGGCGATCGCTTCCACTTGCTGTATGCGCAGAGCCGCAACAATCAGGACGAGCTTATTCTGCGCACCTTCACGTGGGAGCACGGCCTGTTCGTGGGCGAGCAGACGCTGCCGGGGACGCCGCCGCGCTTGGAAGACGGCACGATCTACGCCTCGACGATGCAGATGGGCTCACTGCTGCTTTATGCGGCGCGCGAAGGTGTCTTCGCGTTCTCCTCTGCGGCCGAGGCCGTCACCGAGGTGACATCAAAGCTGCGCGCGGAATTGACGTCGGCAGAAACTCCGGCGCAGCGGCGTTGCGATGTTCGGCGCTCGCTCGCCCATCTGGAACCCTCCTCGACGATGGCGTTTCTCGCCCCGCCCGACCTGCGCGTGGACGGCGATTTAAGCGAGTGGTCGAGTATCGAACCGCTGAAGCTTGAGACTGTGGATTCCTACGTCCCGCTCAACCCGTCCGCAAAGTGGAACGGCAAGGACGACCTGAGCGCCCGCCTGTACGTGGCCTGGAATCTGGAGGGCCTGGCCCTTGCCGTTGACGTGACCGATGACGTCTGCTGCCCGCCGCAGGTTGGCGCTGACCTCAATAGCGGCGACAGCATTCGAGTCGTGGTAGACGCGCGGCCGGAACCCGGTTCCGCTCTGGACCGGGCGGAAAGCTTCGTCGCGTCGTTAGCCCTGGTCGGCGGTCGGCCGGTATTGGATCAGGAACACGGACAAGGCGACGACGCCGGGGCCGCGCAAGGGCACGTCACGCCTGCGCCCAACGGCAAAGGCTACCGCTACGAGATGCTCATTCCCTGGAGCATTCTGCGCAAAGACCCCAGCCAGCGGCCAGGGACGACGCGGCAGTTGCAGTTGGGGGTTGCGATTTTTGACGACGATGGATCAGGCGTGAAAGGTGCAATGGAGCTTGGCGCTGGCGTCACTGTCGGTTCGTACGGAACACTGGAAGTCGCCGTTCCGAACGCGCCCAATTTCTGCGTGCCGCGCTGGCTGACCGGCGTGACGCTGCTGGACGTGTCCCAGGAGAAGATCCAGCGCTACCGCAAGGTCATCGACCTGGTGCCGGACAGCGAAGAAGCATTCCGCTTCCTGCAACTCATTCTGCTCAGCAAGCGCGGCGCAGCGGCGGACAGCGAGCGCGCGGCCGAACTGGAAAGCTTCATCAAAAACCATACGGACTCCCGCTGCGCGTTGCGCGCGATCGCCCACTTGCGTTCCGTGTACCGCGCCATGGGCACCGCCAACCCGCAAGAGCGGCTGTCGAAGTTCCTGAGCGAGATCAAAGCGCCGGCCTCACTGCAACAAGCGGTCGCCAGCAACGGCTTCCGCTTCTGGGTTCTGCCTGACGCAAAACAACCGCCGCAGATGATCATGGTCCAGTTCTTCCCGCAGGCATCGTGGGCGCGCGGGCACCGCGCGTACTGGGGTTCGATCGCCGGCACGCAAGCCGCTCAGTGGGGCGTGCGCGAAGGCACCGTCGAGATGATGCGCATGGGCCAGGTGCCCAAGCCGGGCGTGTGGACGGAACTCACCATCTCTCCGTTCGATCTGGGGTTGGACGGCGAGGTGAAAGAGATGGGCTTCACCGAACAGGGCGGCGTGGTGCATTTCGACCGCGCCGTTGTTGTCGTGGAGGGCAAGGAGAAGGTGTTCATCGACGACCAGTGGCCGGAGAAAATGCAGATCCGGCAGGAGGGCATGAAGTTCGTCGATCAGCCGAAGCACGATGGCGCCAAGGCGTGGACATTCGAAAGCATGAGCAGGGCCGGGTTCCACAACGCGCACCTGGTCATGGCGGACGGCTCGACCATGTTCAGCTTCGCCGGAACGACTCAGCAGACCAAGCCAGCGGCAGATCCAGCCAAGGATCAGGCCCTCTACCGAAAGGTCGCACAGATCATCTCGGATACGCCGGAAGGTATGTCGTTCCTGCAGCGCGCGCTGGACCTGCACACCGGTGACGGCAACGCCAAGAATGCGAAGTGCATCGATGAACTGCGCGCGTTCCTCAAGACCAATCCCTATACGCCCAACGCAATGAACATCCTGAAGATGCTCTACAACTTCTATGCCGCCATCGGCGAAAAGAACCCGCGCAGCAAGTGCGAGGATGTCATCATCGAATTCAGGCTTTCGCGCGATGTGAAGCGCGGCTTCTTCGCGGAGTTCGCGCCGGTGTGGTCGGAGTGGCAGGTGCTTGGACCTTTCGGCGCTCAAGGCGAGCGCCGCGGCATGGATCAGGTGATGGGCCCCGAGAAGGCCGTTGACCTGAACTTCAAGACCGTTGACGCCTCGGGCCGCGAGATCGGCTGGAAAAAGATCACCAATCTGCTCGACGAAAAGAAGAAACCCTACCACGAGCCCATCGTTGATCTCTGCCGGCACATGTCGATCACGCGCACCGTCATGCAACGCGGCCCTTACTTCGGCTATGCGTATTCCAAGTTCACGGTTCCGACCAAGCGGCGCGCGCTGATGTTGTTTGGCGCGAACGAAATCGTCTCGATCTGGCTGAACGGCAAGCGCGTCGTCAACGAACTGGAGACGCAGGTACAGAAGGACAAGGAAGCTGTGGACGTGCAACTCCGCAGCGGCGAAAACGAGGTTCTGATCAAGATCGGCGCCTCCCGCGACGGCCGCGGCCAGTTCGTCTTTCGCCTTTCCGACTTCGACGGCAGACCGTTCTCCGATGTCATCAACGAGTGACGGTGCTTGGTGAGTGGTACTTGGTGAGTGGTGGGCGGCCGTCTAGGCGAAGACCATCCGGCTTGGAAGTCGTTTGGCCTGAAAGGCCTAAATATGAAAGCCCAGGGCAAGCGAGCAACGCGAGCGCCGCCCTGGGTCGCAGCGCCCCTAAATTTCGTCGCCCTGAAGGGGCAGCATAGAGCGCGCGCCGGGTGGTGACGATATAGCCTAGCCGACTCACCTGCAGACGATGCGATTTCAGTACTCAGCACTCATTACTCAGCACTTAATTCCAACATAAAGATGCACCGCGCCGAATGAAAGCGAGACGGCGCGGATATCCCTCAAGCCGAGTTCTCGCATCAGCGCGCTCATTTCCTCCGGTCCGGCAAACGCTTGCACCGACTGCGGCAGATATCGGTACGCGTCCCCGGCAGTCTTCGCGATCACACGGCCGAGCAGCGGTAGAATCCGTCTGAAGTAAAACATGTAGAGCGGCCCGAAGAACCAGCCGGTCGGACGAGTAAATTCGAGCACCACGACTTTACCGCCCGGCCGTACCACGCGGATCATTTCCTGCAACCCGCTCCGCAAGCTGACGACATTGCGGATTCCGAATGCGACGCACGCCAACGCCGCAGACTCGTCACGCAGTGGAAGCGCCAACGCATCCGCAAGCGCAAAGCTGACGTTCGCAATCTTCTTGCGCGCGATCTTCTCCAGCCCCAGCGATGCCATCTCCGGCGTAAAGTCCGTCGCCAGAACCCATGCTTGCGGAGCGGCGTCATGCATGGCTAAAGCTAGATCGCCCGTCCCCGCGCAGAGGTCCGCGATCAAGTCCCCCTCCCCCAGCCCGCGCGCCTCCCGCGCCGCAAGTTTTCGCCAGCGGATATCCAGCCCGAGCGACAGCAGGTGGTTGAGCAAGTCGTACCGCCGCGCGACGCGGGCGAACATCTCGCGCGTCTCCGCGCCGGACTTTCCGCCGGGGTTGAGAGTAGCTGGTTCAGCGCTCATGGCTGCCTCCTGGCGCAAGGCGCTTCGGCCACAAGTTGCAGACGATGGCGACGGGGATGCAGAGGAAGCCGACACGCCAGCATTCCGCTGCCCACGTTCGCGCAAAGCAGAAACCACCACAAATCTTTTCGCGTGCCAAGGCTCGCCATGCCTCGATTATACCAGTACCCAAAGTCCGTGCAGGTCATGGCTAATACTTGCGCAAAAGCCCAATATACTGGATGCTACGCAAAACGAGGCGTTCTGATGGAAATCCTCTACTGCGATACTTGCGGCACGCGCGTCCCGGACGAGGACTTCAAGGCCGGCACGGCCGTGCGCAACGCCGGCGGCCGGACCCTCTGTGCCAAATGCGTCCAAGCTCAGCCCGTGTCCAAGACTCAAGCGGCTCCGCCATCCCGGAAGACCTCGTCCAGCAACGTCCTCAATCGCAACGCCGCCTCCACCGCCCATCTGAGCGCTACGCCCGCGCAGCGCCCGGCCGCAACAGCCCCACGCATTTCAACTGGCCAGCATGCAGCGCCCATGGCGCGAGAAGCCTCCGGTCGGGGAGCCGAGTCGGCGGCGACACCGCCAGGCACTCAAGTCTGGCTGTTCGGCGGAATCGGCGCGGGAATCGTGGGCATCATCATGATCGTCCTCGCACTGCGTGGAAGAACTCCGCCCCCTGAAAAGCCCGACGTGAAGCCGCCGTCCGCTATCACCGACAAGAAACAGGATGCGGGCAAGACGCTAGTCTCAGTAAAGGACGATGGGAAAAAAGCACAGCCCGATGCGATCGTCGTGCCGGTAAAGCCGGTCGCAGACACGCCGCCTGACAAGCCCGCCAACCCGCCGAAGCGAGACGAGAGCATTGAGGACTACCGCGAAGGCTACGCGGCTCGCAAATGGGCCGACGTGAAAAAGGCGGTGCAGAAGCCCGGCGTTTCTCCGGGCAGCGCCTACCGCCAAGTGAAAGAATTTGTGTCCAACTACAGCAGCACTGCTGCCGGCCGGGAAGCTGCGGCGATGCTGAAGGATCTGGCGAAAGACTTGCCTCCCAGCCCCACAGCCGAAACGACGATCGCCAACTATCGCCGAGACTACAAGCGCGACTCGCCCGCCCCCGGCTGGCGCTACCTGTGCAACAGCAAAGGCCAGATCGGAACGGCGGCAAATTACACCGAACTGGTCTGGAACAGCGACCACACATCCTACTGCGCTGACGCGAAGCAGTATCCGGCTGGAAACCGTCAGGGCTGGGCGGCGCTGCGCCCGGACGGAATCCATCCCGGGACGGGCATAGACCAAGGCGTGCCTTTCGAACACTTCGCCATCGCGGCCTACTCGGTGCCAGCCGGTAAAGAAGGAAAGATCGGAATCTCGGGAATGCTCCACCGCAACGACGGCGGCGGCACGGTCGAACTGCGCATCTTCGCCAATGATCAGCAAAAAGAACAGTGCATCGTGAAGGGCCCGCCGTACGAGTTCACCATCGCGCTGGGAACGTTGAACGCCGGCGATACGATCTACGTCTGCGTGGGCCCCGACCGAAGCGACGGCAACGATACCTGCGGCTTCGACTTCACAATCTACCAAATAAAATGAGTGGCGAGCGGCTCTTCACCGCTCACCACTCACCAAGTACCACTCATCAAGTACGATCTATTTATCCAACTTGATGATCGACAGCGTCGCCGGCTGCTGATGCTTCGTGTTTTTGAATCCCGGGAACGGCCAATCCATGTTGGAGGCGATGATCTCGTTGCCGCGCACCAAAGCCTCGCACGGCTGGTCAAGCCCGCCCGTTTTCTTGTCCGTCACGTCGGCGTTCTCGGCCAGAGTTTCAATCGTTCCGTCCGGGTTGACGATCTGAATCGCATTGGCCGACGAATCGGCGATGTAGATCTTGTCCGTTTTCACATCGCAAGCCATCCCGTCGCAGTTCGTGATCTTGCCTTTTGCGAACAGCTTGTTCGAAACCACCTTGCCGTCCTTATCGAACGTGACCTTAAACAGTTCGCCGTCACTGAACGTGCCCACGTAGAGGTTGCCTTTGCTGTCAAAGGTCAGCCCATCGGCGCCAAACGGCCAATCCTTGCGTGCGCTCTCAAACGTCGCGATGACGTGTGAGTCTTTCTCCAGCGGCGTCTTGAGCGTGATGTTTTCGTCGTCCAGTTTGAAGCGCATCACCGCGCTGCGCATCGTCGGCTTGAAGCCTTCAATGAGCACCGACTCTGTGAGGTAGATATAGTCGCCGCGTATCGCCACGCCATTGGCGACGTTGAAGCCGCTGGCGACCGGTACCATTTTCTCCACCTTCCCATTCTTGACGATGATCTTCCACAGCCGCGACTTCTGGTCCTTATCGACCATGTACTGCATGTCGGCCAGGTACAGGTTGCCGTCCGGCCCGCGCGCAATGCCCATCGGGCGGATGCGATCGATGCCCCTCGGCAGACCCGGGTAAGGCGTCGGGAATGCGTAGAAGATCTCGGCTTTGTTCTCTGGCGTGATGCGCATCAGCATCGGCGGCGACGTCTCGTCGTTGAAATTGGGCATCGAGACGATAATGCTGCCGTCCGGTTGCAGCGACATGCCATCCGGCGTGTTGCATGATGGCGGCAACTCAACGAGCAACTGGGCATCCTTGCTCCAACCGCTTAGCGCCAGCACACACACGACTGCCAGCGCGAACTTCGCACACTTGACCATGTATGACCCCCTCCTAAAAAAAGTACGAGTTTGAAATTTCGTCTCTTGCCATAACCGCGTTTGGCGTTTCCGTCAAGAGCGCGAAAACGCCCGGCGTTGGTCATTGTGCAACTGGGCCGAACCCGCCGTTGACTCCAGACTCCAGACTTCTAGACTCCAGACTTCCAGTTCCGCAACGTCAATCAAAGGAGCCCCGGACCATGGCACAGTCACGCATCAAAACCGGCATCATCGGCTGCGGCAACATCAGCAAGGCGTACATTCTGACGGCGAAGTCCTTCCCGATTCTCGACGTGGTCGCCGTCGCGGATATCGACGTCGAACGCGCCAAGGCCAAGGCGCAGGAATTCGGCATCGCCAAGGGTTGCTCTGTCGAAGAACTGCTCGCTACGAAGGACATCCAGCTTGTCATGAATTTGACCGTGCCGAAGGCGCACTGCGACGTGGCCTTGGCGTGTATCGCCGCCGGTAAGCACGTGTTCAACGAAAAGCCGCTGGGCGTGACGGTCGCCGAAGGCAAGAAGATCCTCGATGCAGCGAAGGCCAAGAAAATCCTTGTTGGCTGCGCGCCGGGGACGTTTCTCGGCGGCGGACTTCAGACCTGCCGCAAACTCGTCGATGACGGCGTGATTGGCCAGCCCGTCGCGGGCACCGCCTTCATGACCTGCCCTGGCCATGAACGCTGGCACCCGAGTCCCGAATTCTATTACGAAGTTGGCGGCGGCCCGATGCTGGACATGGGACCGTACTACCTGACCGCGCTCGTGCAGATTCTCGGCCCGGTCAAGCGCGTCTCCGGTGCAGCATCAATCCTGAAGCCCGAACGCACCATCACCAGCCAGCCAAAGAACGGCAAGAAGATCAAGGTCGAGACGCCTGACCACGTTACCGGCGTGCTGGAGTTTGCCAGCGGAGCGGTCGTCACGATCGTCACCAGCTTTGCAGTTTGGCACGCGCGCTTGCCGCGCATTGAAATCTACGGCACCGAAGGCACGCTCTCGGTCCCCGATCCCAACAGCCTGCGCGGGCCGGTCAATCTTCGCATGGCCAACGACGGCGACTGGCGCGATGTCGGCCTGACGCACACGCACTTCGACGGCGACAAGTGGGGCATCGGCGTGGCCGACATGGCCTACGCGCTCCGTTCCGGCCGCCCGCATCGCGCCAACGGCGAGAACGCCCAGCACGTGCTGGAAACGATGCACGCGTTCCTAAACGCCGCCAAGGAAGGCAAGTACGTCGAGATCAAGGCGCCATTCAAGCGCCCGGCCGCTCTGCCGCAGAATCTGGCCGCCGACGCGCTGGACGATTAACAGAACTAACCCCCCAGCCCCCTTCCCTCGGAGGGAAGGGGGAGCTGATGCGTTCTCCCCTCCCATCTAGGAGAGGGGTCGGGGGAGGGGTTTACGGCGCGGGCCTCGCCAAATAAAGCACTTCCCCCACCCCACCCGACGCGTTCAGCTCAAACGAGAGCTTCTGCGGTTTGGCGTCCGGCGGGTTGATCTCCCAGGGTGAGCCGGCGAAATATAGCGGACGCTCCGCCGCGAGTTTCACAATGTCCTGCTCAGTCAGCACTGCTCCAAACGTGTGAAATGTCTTCGTCCAGACGTTGTAGAACACCTCGCGCGGATAGACCTCCGCCAGTTGCGGCGAGAAAAACTTGCCGCAGAAATCGTTGCCCAGATTCAGCGCATAAACCGGCAGTGAGCAGCGGAAACAGCAGACGACGGAGCCCTCAGCACACGCCGGCGCGATCTTCTGCGCTAACGGCAAACTCGAATCGCGTTGAACGGTCAATTCACGTTGCCAGCGCGCAGTCTCACTGCCGCCCCACAGCAACCCGCAGAGTGTTATCAAGAGAACCGGAACCGCTACGCGCCACGCCAGCAGGCGCGCCGGATGGGTTGTGTTTTCCTGGAGTGCGCGGGTGAACAGCCGGCCGGCAATCAACGCCTGCGCGCCCACCAGCATCATTGCAGGGAACATGTAGTGCGCCTGCGGACGCTTCAGCGTGAAGAGAATCTGCGTCGTCGCGGCCACACATATTGCCAGCATTATGCGCATCGCGCCGCCAAACCGTGGGTCCGCGTGAAGGCTCGTGCGCGATCGCAGTACAAGCCAGATCAGCCAAGTGACCGCCAGTAAACCGAAAAAGACAGGTTCAAGAGCCACCAGCGTCTTCAGTGCCGGAAGAAGAGAACTGCTTTCGACGAGTCCATACTCCCCGGTTCCGTACGTCCCTTTGCGAATCGTCAGCAGAACAAACCAGCGCGCAACCTGCCGGGCGCGCGGCAGAATCGGCAGCAACGAAATCAGGAGCGCAACAGCAGCCCATTTTGCGGACAGAAGACGCAGCCGCCAACTCTTCAACACGATCAGCGGAATGAACACCATCGGCAGGAAGGTAGCCTTAACGGCCAGGCCGACACCTGTCAGCACGCCCAGCCAACGCGCGGTCTTGTCGGAATCCAGCGACTTTGGATTGAGCGCGAGATGCAGCAGCATGCAGCTTTGCGCTAAGCCCAGGCACAGCAGCCACGACTCCGGCTTTACCCACAAAAACGCCAGCGCCGCTTGCACGGAGAAGAACGGCGCGAGTTGCATGAACGCCACGCAGACCAAGCTGCGCGTGCTCCGATACACGGCGACTCCCGTGGCAAACAGCGCGGCAATGCAGCCGGCGCCGAACACGAACTGGATGACGTTCAAGTAGCGTTCAGGCTCCGTCAGGACGCTGCGCACCATCCCGCCCGTCCCGGAAAGCGCGTACGTCGCTGCGACAATGACCGCGATCACAGCCTGAAGCGGCGTGCCCGGATGGTCCGTGTGATTGGGGGAGTGTCCTTCGAGGATGCCGAGCCCATTGAGCAGATAGATGTAGCTGGGTTCCGAGTTCGACCCGAGAAAGAACGGCCCGCGCGCAGTGGTCAGCCAGGACGCCAGCGCCACGGCGAGCACCGGCACTGCTAAGGCGAACAGCACGACCCGCCAGGACATCTGTTTCATGCGCCCAGTCTGACATCCGCACCCACACTCGGCAAGTCACGCGCCGACTGCGAATACTTCCCAGTCCACCACTCCAACACTCCGCAACTCACCAAATTGCCACTTAACCCTTGCATCTGCTCCTCTTCTCTGAATAATAGCGCTGCTTTCATCATCGCCACTCGGGCCGCGCGTGCGGCCGGCGTTTTTTCCTGGAGAAGGAGGGGACATGGCATTCAAGCCTCGTCGTCGTCGCAAAATTGGCAGCAAGAAACGTCGCATGCGGAAGTTGATGCGCAAGAAGAAGTAGTCCTATAACAATAAGTCTGGAGTCTGGCGTTTGGAGTCTGGAGTCGCGTGGCCATTGACGGTGCGGCTCCGAAGACTCTTTGCCTTACTACTCCAGCGAGATGGTCAGGAGTGTTCATGCCAAGCGGTCCATCCAAGAAGCCTTGGGGCGGGCGGTTCAAGAAGGCAACCGACGTACACACCGAAGCCTTCACTGAATCCATTTCCATCGACAAGGCGCTCTACCAGCAGGACATCGCCGGGTCGATGGCGCACGCCACCATGCTGGCGCATGTGGGTCTGATCAGCCACGCGGAAAAAGCGTTGATCCTGAAGGGGCTCTCCGAAATTCTAGAGGAGATCGCCTCCGGGAAGTTCCGTTTCCGCAAGGAATATGAAGACATTCACATGAACATCGAGAAGGCGCTGGAGGAGAAAATCGGCGAGCCCGCCGGCAAACTCCACACCGCCCGCTCGCGCAACGACCAGATCGCCCTGGATGAACGCCTGTGGCTGCGCGATGAGATCGACGATATCCGCCGCCGCATCGCTCTGGTTCAGGCCTCGCTCGTTGACCTGGCCGACCGGCATGCCGAAGACGTCATGCCTGGCTACACGCACATGCAGCGCGCGCAACCGGTGACGGCGGGCCACTACCTGCTGGCGTTCGTCGAAATGCTTCAGCGCGACAGCGACCGCTTCAACGACTGCCGCAAGCGCACGAACATTCTGCCGCTGGGCGCCTGCGCGCTGGCCGGAACGTCGCTGCCGATCGATCGGAAGCTGGTGGCCGATTTGCTCAAGTTCGACGGCGTGACGCGAAACTCGATGGATACGACGGCCGACCGCGACTATCTGCTGGAGTTTGCGTTCTGCCAGACGGCCTGTGCACTGCACCTCTCGCGCCTGTCCGAAGACTTTGTCCTGATGGCCTCCACGGAGTTCGGCTTCATCGCCATCGACGACGCTTTCTGCACCGGCAGTTCGATCATGCCGCAGAAGAAGAATCCCGACTTGTTCGAACTTCTGCGCGGCAAGACGGGGTACGCGGTCGCGCTGCTGATTCAGCTCATCACGCTGACTAAAGGCTTGCCGATGACGTACAACCGGGACATGCAGGAAGATAAAGAACTGCTCTTTGGCGCGATAAAGCGTTTCAAGAGCTGTCTGGATATTCTGGAAGTTCTGATGCGGAACATTTCCTTCCGCGCGGAGCGGATGCTGAAGGCCTGCGAAGAAGGATTCATGGACGCCACGGCCTTGGCGGAGTACCTCGTGCGCAAGGGCATTCCGTTCCGGCAGGCGCATCACGTTGTCGGCAGCATGGTGCAGTTGGCCGAAGAGCGCGGTTGCACGCTGAAAGAACTGCCCGCGAATGAACTGAAGACCGCACACGCATTTCTGACCGAAGATATGCGTGGCGTGCTGGGCGCGCGCGAAACGGTCTACTCGTACGCGTCGCTCGGGTCGGCGAACCCGAAACTGGTGCGGAAGGAAATTGAGGCTTGGAAAGTCCGGCTGCGGGATGAAGGCGCAATTCCAGGAAAATCAAAGAAACGTCGCAAAGAGTGAGAGTGGTTGGATGTGGGTAGTTAACCTTTTTCAGAGGAGAGAGACACATGGCGAAGTGCGGATGTGGTTGCGGTCCCAAGAAGGCATCGGCGAAGATGGCGAAGCCGGCCGCGAAGAAGAGCAGCAAGAGCAAGGCGAAGAAGGCCTAGTTTCCGTCAACATCGCAGCCACGGGCGTCTAGAGCGTTCGTGGCTGCTGTTTTTTTGAGGCAAGCGCATAGGACGCCCACCGTTTCGGTTGGTTACTTCTTGACGACGTCCTGCGGCGGTGGGGCTTTGAGGCGCCGCTTCAGCAGTTCATGGCACTGTTCGGCGCGGAAAGAGGCGGCTTCCGTAAAGAACAGCAGGTGCGCCTGCTGGCCAGTCTTGACAGTGAGCGTCCGAATGCCGACCGCGCTGTCAACGCTCATCTCGGCACCGCTCATCTGATCGCATGCCACATTCACGGCGCAGGCCGCATCCTTTTGGAGCTGCTCCAGCGACAATCCGGAGAGCCGCGACAGCTCTTTCTTCACAACAGCAAATTCCTCTTTCTTGGCCTGCTCGGATCTGAATTTCCGGAAAAGCGTGGAGGCTCGTCCAACCGCGCTGCCCAGCTCGGCCGCTGTCACGCCTGATTCGGGATCGACGTCGCCCGCTCGTGCCATGCAGAG
Organism: Planctomycetota bacterium; assembly: GCA_036504595.1. GTDB lineage: Bacteria > Planctomycetota > SZUA-567 > H5-PLA8 > H5-PLA8 > DASXUX01. The sequence continues at coordinate 78,776 of DASXUX010000050.1, forward strand.
CACGTCGGCGTTCAAAATGCCATATCCGAAACAAGCCGTTGCTCCGCGATAGAAGCATTGAAAGGCCACACCGCTGCCCGGGAGCAGCACCGAAGTCTTCGCTTCCGGAGGCGCCAGCCGCAAAGCAGCCGCGCGTTCCTGGGCACGGGTGATATCAACGTTTGAGAACCGCTCGTTTTCCTTGGCCAGTTCTATGAAGCGCTCATAGAGCACGATGGCGCGGCGCTTGTCCCTGGCACGGTACTCCGGATGTTCGTAAATACGCGCCAGTTCCCGATACGCTTCAGCATCTTCCGGTTTTCTGCGAATGTAATCATCCAACACGGCAACAGCGCGCTCAAACTGCTGCGCGCCCGACCAGGCAATCGCTTGCTCGACCGCAGCGGCGAGGCCCTTGTACCGCCGCCCGCTTTCCACTTCGCGGCAGTATGCCAGCGCGCAGCCCAGGCGCTTGTTCCAGTTGCTGCACAGGAGGCAGTCGCCCAACCCCTGCGGCGGCTCTCCTGGCGGAGAGGTGAGTTCGGCGGCCAACCCCTCTGCGAACGAGCACTGCCCGCTATCCGGCCTGTACGACCAGCGGCCATCCGACAGCTTCACAAAGACAGGCCCCAGCTTCGAAACGGGCGGCCGAAGGACCGATTCTAACTGCCGATTCGGCCGGCTCTTCACAGATGTTTCTTTGCTTGCTGCTGGCGCGCTGTCACGGGGCTCACTCACTGGCGGCGCTGGCTCCGCAGCCCGAACTGGGGCCGGCGCGTGTGGGATCTCCATCGGCGCGATCGCCGTCACCGGCAGATCGCTCTGCCGGACCTCGACCGGCTTGCGTTTTTGGGCGTAGGCCTCGCTAGCGCGCCGCGCGAGCGAGAGTTCGGCGGCGGCGGGATTGCATGGGATGGTGGCGAGCGCTTCCAGCAACTGCTGCGGTGTCTGGTAGCGCTCGTCAGGCTTCTTACCCATCATTTTCAGACAGATCTTCTCGATTTCCGGATTGAGATCCGGCACAACCTGCGTGAGCGGCTCGGGCATTTCGTACATGTGCTTATAGAGCAATGAAGCGACGTTCTCTGCGTTATATGGCGGAGATCCGGTCAGGCTGGCGTACATCACACATCCAAGCGAGTAAATGTCGGAGCGCGTGTCCACGGGGTTGCTGGCGCCCTGTTCAGGGGACATGTACGCGGGCGTTCCAACGACCAGACCAGCCTGCGTCACTGAGTCGGTGGCTAGTCCTTTTGCCAGCCCAAAGTCCATGAGCTTCACCAAGCCTGTGCGCGTGATCATGATGTTCGCAGGCTTGATATCGCGATGCACGATGCCGTGCTCCATCGCCACGGCCAGGGCTTTGGCCGCGGAGCGGATAATCTCGAGCGTTTCGTCGATGCTTGGCTTCTGGCCGGTAATGCGGCGGATATTTTCGAGATCCTCGCCTTCGATATACTCCATCGCGAAGAACGGAATGCCCTGATGTTCACCGACGGTATAGATCTGGATGATGTTGGGGTGAACGAGCCGCGCGGCCGAGCGGGCTTCACGGTAGAAGCGTTCGATGAAGTTTTGGTTTTCTTTCGCGCGCGGAAGGACTTTAAGCGCGACCCAACGGTCCAGAGCGACCTGGCGAGCACGGTACACCTTGCCCATGCCGCCTTCACCAATCAGCGATTCGATCACAAATTCGCCAAAGCCGCCAGATTCGGCCGCCATCACTTATCGCCTCTGAGCAGGGAGAGCCATACGGTCCCCGCTGGCAGTAGCCTACACTGCCTTGGCGTATTCGTCGAGGATGCCTTTGAATTCGTCGATCAGATCTGGATCGAACTGCGAACCACGGCCGGTGTTCAGCTCCTGCATGACCCGCTCGTGGGAATAAGGCTCCTTGTACGTGCGGCGACTGGTCATCGTGTCGTAGGCGTCAGCCAGGGCGATGATGCGAGCCCATAGCGGCGTTTCTTCGCCACGCAGGCCGTCGGGATAGCCGCCGCCGTCCCAGCGTTCGTGATGGTGCGTGATGGCAGGCAGCAGGTCCGAAAGGAGTTCGATCGACGAGAGCAGATCGCGGGCGATTGTCGGGTGTTTGCGCATGACCGCAAACTCCTCGGGCGTCAAGCGCGTAGCCTTGCCAAGAATGTCCTCGGGCACGCCGATCTTTCCGAAATCATGGAACACCGCCGCCAACCCAAGGCGGTCCAGATCCTCTTCGCAAAGACCTTTGCGCCGCCCCAGAATACGCGACCACTTGGCCACGGAATGGCTATGGAAGCGCGTGTAAGGATCCTTGGATTCGAGAATTTTGACCATGACGGTGAGGATGTTCACGAACAGCCGCTGAGTGCGCAGATCGTTTTCCAGGATCAGGGTGTTGATGCGGTGCGCCGTCAGCGCGGTCTCGACCTTCAGTTCCAGACCTTCTTCGCCGAAGTCGCCAACCGCAAGGTAGTCGTGCACGCCCAAGGCCTGCGCGCGCTCTTCCACCTGCGTGTCATGAGTCTCCGTTGTGGCCAGCACAGGGCCGCCAAAGATTCCCCGAAGCTGCCGCAAATTTTCCCATGAGATTTCGCTGGCAGGGTTGACGCCGAAGACCACCAGATCGGGGCGTGGCGTCTCAGCGTTGCTTAGATGGTCGCGTAGCGATTCCGGACGAGCAGGAAACGCAGTAATCTGTCCGAAGCCCGCCCGCCGCAGCGCGACTTCGTGAAATTCTCGCCAGCTTAGAACGTCGTGCATCACGACCAGTTCTGTGCCAGCTCGATCAATCCCCTCAGCAGCCTGTGCCACGATGCTGATAACTCCCCGCCGGTAAATAAGCACACAAATGCAAAAACAACGCGATGGCGGTCGTACTGCAAAGTTCGAGCCAAGAAATGAACAGCTCGCAACGATGCGATTTTGCGTGGTGCACCTAAGTGTTCTCTACCACGCGGCAGACGCGTTTGCAAATTGCATTGGTTATTTGCACTGCTGCACGTGGAGTCTAATAGCTCTTTCTACTTTAATTGAAGTGCAAGCCCGGCCACAACAAGGTGCACTTCGGTGGCCTTCGACGCGGCCAACTGGTTTGCACGACCGGCCAAGTCGCGAAACGCGCGGCCCATCTCGGACTCTGGCACCACGCTGCTGCCAACTTCATTTGTTACCAGCACCACGTCGCCATCAGCGGTGCCAAGCTGTTGCAGTGCCTCGTCCAGCACGCGCAATGTGTGGTCTTCGCGGGCGGTGTTCCAGCCCTCCTGCCATTCGTTTAGCATCCGGTTGCTGAGCCACAGCGTGAGGCAGTCGATAAGAATCGCTTGCGGATGGCTCGCCAAAGCCCGCGCGACGGCAGCGGCAAGATCCAGCGGCTCCTCGACTGTGATCCACTCCGCAGGCCGCGAGTCCTTGTGCTTCGCGATGCGTTCGGTCATTTCGTTGTCAAACGCCTGCGCTGTTGCGATGTACACGACGCGCGCGAGATTCTTCAGGCGGTCTTGGGCCAGCCGCGATTTTCCGCTGCGAGCTCCGCCGGTATACATGATGATGCGGGCCATTCGCGACTCCTTGATCAGCGCAGGTGCTCCACACAATTCAGTGTGACAAGTGACGTCCGCTCGCCCCGCCTCTCCAAGATCGTAATCCCGCCCGGCGAGAGCGAAAGCTTCTGGGCGTCAGAAAAACTCGTTCCCGTGACGGCGGAGATCATCGCGCGAATCGAACCGCCGTGCGCATAGACGACAGCAGGCAGCGAACCGGCGCACACAATCTCGTAAAACGCCTTCTGTGCTCGCCGCCGAAACGCGCCCACGTTCTCGCCCTCCGGAAGCGTAAAATCAGTGCCGCGCTCGGCCGCGCGCGTGAGGAACTCCGGATCCTCCTTCAGAACATCTTCATAGCGCTTGCCTTCGAGCGCTCCGAAGTCGATCTCACAGAACTCGGGAACGACCACGTAGCTGAGACCGCGCGCAGCCGCCAACTCCGCGGCCGGGAGCGCCGCGCGTTGAAGCGAACTGGAGTAGACGATGTTCAGGAGTTTGTCGGCAAGCCAGCCGGCAACGGCGCGCATCTGCCGCTGCCCGGTCGCAGATAACGGCACATCGCTTCTGCCGGCGATGACCCCCCGTTCGAACACACTGGTTTCGCCGTGCCTGACCAGATAGATGATTTCAGCGTGTTGCGGGTCCAGTGGGTTTGCTCCAGTCTTCTAGACCAACCTCTGCGACCGGATCGCAAGCAATGAGCGCTGTGCTTCGGCGTTCTCCGGATCGATTTGCAGCGCTTGCGAGAATGCGGCTTCTGCCTCATCCAGACGGCCCAGGCGCTGCAGCGCACGCCCGCGCCCGCAGGCCGCATCGGAGAGCCGAGGGTCGAATTCCAGAGCGCGCGCGAAATGCTTCAGGGCCTCCTCATTGCGAAGCACGGACAACGCAGCCAAAGCCAGGTGATGATGCGCCATGCCGTCGCGCGGATTGGCCTTCGTCGAACTCTCAAAGCGCACGACTTCGGTCCGGTAGCGCCGGTAGCCCTCGAACGCAAAGCGCAAAGAATGATAGCTCACCGCGTCTTCCGGTGCGACGATCGTGGCGCGATCGAAGTTGCCCATCGCCTGCTCAACGTCGCCGCTGCGCAGGGCCAGGGCGCCGCGTTCAAACCACAAGCGCGCATTCTCGCCGTGAGCCTTTGCGGCATTTTCCAGAACCATGCGCGCTTCGTCGCGCCGGCCGTCGCTTTCGAAAAGCTGCGCGCGTAGAACCGCGGCGCGGACGGCCACGTCGGGTTCGCCCCACGCCGTCGTCGAAGTGGCCGGTATGGAGGCCGGCACGACCTCGCGCAACAACGCGTCCACGGCCTCCGGATCTGTCAGCGGCTTGCGCGTAAATCGAGCGCGCGCGACTTGCGCCAGCGCCATGTCGAAGAGCGCTTGGGCCTCGGCGGGAGCGCCGTCCCGCGTGCGGCGCTCCCATGCGGACTGCTCCAATTTCTTGAGTGTCTGCTCCACGGCGTGAGCGGTTTCGTCGCGCGTCTGAACGGTCCCCGTCGCTTCGCGCAAACGGCCGAGCAAATCGTAGGCTTCAATGAACCGCGGCTCGGCAATCAAGGCGCGCAAGTAGCGCTCCTCCGCGCCTTCCAACAGGCCCGCGTTCTCCAGCAGTTCTCCCTGATGCATGTGCAACCGGCCGACGCTCGGAAACCGCAGAATCGCTTCCGCAATCTCCGCCTGCACCGTCTTCAGGTCGATGTCTTCCAACCCAAGGCTGTGCACGAAGGCGATGTTCAGCGCCGCTGGCAGGCTGCGCGGATCCATTTCGGCGGCGCGACGGAACATCTGCAACGCCTGAAGCCGCTGCGCACGAAGCATGTAACCGCAGCCCAGAGCGTTCACTGTTTCGGCCGAGGAAACATCCAACTGCGCCGCGCGCTCCAGGTAATCGATTCGCTCGTGCATCAGCCGGTTTTCGAGCCGGGCCAGTTCAAGGTTGACGATCGCCTCCGGCGAAGGTCCACGCGTGGGGTCGGCGGATTTTTCCAGAGCGATGGCATGTTCATAGGCCGCGATTCCGTCACGCATGCGGCCGACGTCGCAGAGCACGTTGCCGAGATTGTTGTAAAGCGTTGGCCGGCGCGGTGAAAGGGCGATCGCCTGGCGATAATAATGCTCCGCCTCCTTTAGGCTGCCGCGCCGATAGTAGAGCGCGCCGAGACGGCCAAGGAGCGTCGAATCGTCGGGCGTGCGAGCCAGTTCGGCGCGAAGTTCGGCGATCGCGCGGTCGAGCGGATGGATATCCACTCTGCGGGTAGCCGGGAACGGACGGCTGCGCGCAGGAATGTTCGTCTTGCTCAGAGTGGGTTTCTTGCCGGTGGTGGTGTGAGCCACAGATGGTTTCCCCTTGGTCTTCCTTTTCGGCACGGATGTCTTCTCCCGAATTTTCCGCGCCGGCGGTGGGGCCGGCGTCCCTGCCGGCCGGCACGGAGGCCGGCCCCACCCGCGCAACTTGTGCTTAATCCCTTCGGCTTGCTTGCCGCTGCGACTTGAGCTTTTTGATTTTGAGACACGTGCCATGGGGGCTCCAGCCTGCTACCCGTCTTTACCCTAATATACACGACGGCTGGGGGTCGCGGCGGCTTTTACAGCACGATTGTATAATCTTGGAAATTTTTTCGCAGCGTGCTCCAGCCGCATCGACTGTTTTTGCGCTCTCCTTATAGTGTGTTTGCGCTGGACCCGCCAAGCGGTGTATATCGCAGCAGAAGCTCACGTGTTCAGGGGAGGGTGCCGCTCATGCATCGAATCGTCGTAGCCGCGATACTCGCGCTCGTTCCGCTGCTTTGCGTCAGTGCAGAAGTCCAGCCTGCCGACGAAGTTACCGTGAAGGAAGCGCAGCTTCTGGCTGAAGTTGGCGACCTGAAGGGCGCGCTGCCCTTGCTGTTCCGGGTGCTGCGCCAAGGCCCTTCCGAAGAAGTTCGCAGCGATGCGCGCGAACACTTGCAGGAACTCGGGCTCACCGCTCAGGAAATCTTCCAACTCGATCCGGCGACGCTTAAGCCCGAGGACGCTGAGAAGCTCTACGCTCGGCTGGTCTCTGCGCACGCTCAGCGCAAGCGCGATGAACTGGACCTGGAATACGCGCGCGACTTGCTGCACGCCGCAATCGCTCCGCGCGCGACCTCGGCCGGGGAGATTCAGGTCGATGTGCAGCCGAAAGATGTAGCGAAGGCGCTGGAACTTCTCCTGAACCTGGCGCTCTCCGACAAAGGACACGAATCTTCCCGCAAGGCACAGAAGACGCTTGAGGAAATGGGCATCGCCGGACCGAAAGTAGATCTGGTCCGCAAGGAAATCGTCGAGGGCAAGCTGTCTCCGCAGTTTCAGGACGAAATGGTCTGCGCGGCATGCCTGCACCGGCTGGAGAAGTACCGGGAATGGGTTGACGAACAGGATCAGGATGCCGAGCATCTGCTGCGCCGGCGAGTGGCGCAGCGAGCCGGCGGGGCGCTCTTCAAATTCCTGCAAAAGCAGTATGCGCAGTCTCCGCAGTTCAAGCAGGCCGCTCCGCAGTTGAGCATCTGGGTTGAGCAAACCGCGCCGCGGCGGGTGGATGAGAAGTTCTAAGCCAACCGGAGCAGACGGGGAGACGGGGAGAAACAGCGACGTGGCGGCGTGGCTGAACGTCTCATTCGGAATGAGTGAAGTGGCGGCGGCGCTCGTCGTGCGCTATTCTGGTCTCTTGACCAGGAGGCATGCCCCGCCGGAATGACCGCTCGAACCACGCTCGCACTCTGCGCCACAATTCTATTCTGGGCCTCGGCATTCCCTGCGATTCGTCAGGCGCTCCACGGCTATCAGGCCGGGCAACTCGCGCTGCTGCGTTTCATGGTGGCCTCCATCTGTCTCATCCTTTTCGCACTGATTAAGCGATTCCGGCTTCCACCACTGCGCGATATCCCGCTGCTCCTGGTTTGTGGGTTTCTGGGCGTCGCCGTCTACCATACGGCTTTGAACTTCGGCACACGTACCGTCGAGGCCGGTCCCACATGCTTTGTCATCAACACGGCTCCGGCATTCACAGCCATTTTGGCGCGCATTGTTCTTGGCGAACGCCTGCGCCTGTGGGGCTGGGCCGGAATGCTGATCGCGTTTTCCGGCGTCGCCATGATCGCAGTCGCGAAGGGCGGCGCGATCGCGGACTGGGGCATCGGCCTGCTGCTGCTGGCCGCCGTCAGTTGGAGCACGTACATGATCATCCAGAAGCCGCTCCTGCGCCGCTACACTGCAACCGAACTGACCGCCTACTCGATCTGGGCTGGCACGTTATGGCTGATGATTTTCGCGCCGGACCTGCCTCGGCAGCTTTCGCTCGCGCCCTGGCAAGCGACGGTTGGCGTCGTATACCTTGGAATCTTTCCCGCAGCGCTCGCATACTTCACATGGTCCTATGCGCTATCGCACATGCCCGTTTCGCGCGCGGCAAGCTTCATGTACATCGTTCCGGTTTTCGCGACGTTTCTTGCATGGCTGTGGCTCGGCGAACAACCGCCCTTGTTGACGGTTTTCGGCGGCGCGGTGGTGTTAAGCGGCGTTGCAATCGTGAACACGCTCGGCCGAACGCCGCTCAGCGCCGCCGTCCCAAGCTCCACACAAAGCGTTCCCGCAAAATGAATGCTTCGGTGTAATCCACAAGAGCACTTCAGGAGGCTGTTCATGCGGAAACTCGTTTCACTCTTCCTTGCGTCGGCGATCCTTTTCCTTGGCAACGTCTCGGCGGCGGATGCCAAGCGCGACGATTCGGCGGCCGAGAAACTTGGCTGGCGGTTAAGCATGGCGTCTTACACCGTCCGCAAGTGGCCCTTCATGGACGCCGTGGACGCGATCGCCGGACTCGGCTTGAAGTACATGGACGTGCACCCCAGCGTGGAGTTCAGCAAGGACAACAAGACCAAAACGGACCACAACATTTCTCCAGAACTGATCGAGGAGATGAAGAAGAAGCTGCAGGCCGCGGGCGTGAAGGTGGTCTCTTACGGCACGGTGAACCTGGGCGCGACGGAAGAGTCTGTACGCAAGGTATTCGCCTACGCCAAGGCGCTCGGCGCCGAGAACATCGTCTGCGAACCCAAGCCTGAACAGATTCCCATGCTGGATAAACTCACGCAAGAATACGGCGTGAATATCGCTCTGCACAATCACCCCAAGCCTTCGACGTACGCGGAACCCGAGGCCGTGTTGAAGGCGGTGGAAGGCGCGAGCAAAAAGATCGGATCGTGCTCCGACACCGGCCACTGGCAGCGCACCGGCCTGGGCGATCCGACCGAATGCCTGAAGAAATTAAAGGGGCGGATTATCAGCTTGCATTTCAAAGATGTCGTGCCGGCCGGAAAAGTCTGGAACGATGTGCCGTGGGGCACCGGTCAGAGCAACGTGAAGTCCATGCTGACGGAGTTGAAGGACCAGGGCTTCCGCGGGGTGCTCTCCATCGAATATGAACACGGCACGGGACAGGCGCTGCTCGACGACTGCGCCAAATGCATCGCGTGCTTCGACAAGATCGCGGCGGAACTGGCGAAGTAACGTGTGACACGGGCAGGTTGCCGGAGCGGCTTCATGCTCCGGCAGATTGCCCGTGCAGAGGCGCGCCTGACTCACGGGCAATCCGCGCCGCGAACAGCCGTCGGTCCTTGATACCGACGCACTATACGCGGCGCGTCCTGCCCGTGCCACACAGGCGGTCTATTTTCGCAACAGTTCGTCCATCGTGAACGCTGTCGGCACGACGCGCGGAGACATGACGTTTCCGTTGGTGATCGCGATGTCCAGCTCCAGGCGATCCGGAAAGAAGTAGATCGAGTGCGCGGCGACGGGCTGTTCGGCGGCCATCAAGAGTTTGCGCGCTTCCATTAGCCCAATCGGCCGAGATGCTTTTTCCAGAAGATCCAGCCCCTCACTGATTTTGCTGAAGCGGCCACAAGCGACGGGTTTCGAGCGTACACGCATGTGGTTGGTCAGCACGAGTTCGTCCTTCAACTCGGGCCGGCGAATGTCCACCCGGCGGCTGGACGAATCGAACTCCAGAACGGCGCTCGGCTGCGTCCCTGTCTTCGCGGCGACAGCTTTGGGCCAGACGAGTTGAAACAGGTTGCCGCACGCCGCTGACTGCAAGCCCGCCATGCGTGCCGCGGACTCCGCGGGGTCGCCATCGGCCACGCCGATTTCTTCAATCATCCGCCGCAGCAACAGCCCGCGAGAGATTGCGCCTTCCTCTTTGCCGCCCTTGTGCAGGTTGTAGCCATCGTGAAGGCAAACGGCGAAGCCCTCTGCATTCATCGCGCTGTACTGACCGATCAATCCGGGCCAGCCCACGCCAACCCACGCGCGACGCGCCGGCCGGCCATCCGCGCGAGCGGAAACGGCTTCGGAGACGAGAATGATCTGGTCGGCGATGGCCTTCGGTCCCAGTGGGAAATCAAGCGAGCGGCCATACACGACCTCGCCGCCCTGCGTCCGCGAGCCCCACGCCGCGAAACCCGAGCACGCCGGGCCAAAGTAATCGGCAATGACATTCATCGCGACGATGTCGTCCCGAGTCAGCGCGCGGCCGAGCGCTTTTGACTTCAGTCCTTCGGCGCCGAGTTTCGCGCTCATCCCCTGAAAGATGCCGTCGAGTTCGGCGCGAGCGTCGGCATCCCAGACGAAAGTCTTCCGAGCCCACGGCGCCACTTTCGTTTCGAATTTGGCGGCGCTGAAGGTCGGCAGGCTTTGAATGGCCGCATCGAGATCGTCGCGGATATCCGCGGCCAGCAGATAGCCTTCCGCAAAGCCGCGCTCGGTCATGTCGTTGCCAGAGAGGCGCAGCACGCGATGGTTTTTAAGATTGACCAGTTCGCCAGCCAGTGCGGCGCGAGATAGATTGGCGTCTGTGGCGGCGAAGGCGGAGCGAAGGGCGAGAAGCAGGAGTAAGGCGAGAATACAGCTCTTCACACCATATTCACTGCGCTGACGCAGACCGGGATGGCAAGGCGACCCCTCACCCGGCGCTTCGCGCCACCGTCTCCCCGGCGGGGGAGAGGGTTTCGGGATTTTCGTTTGCGAAACAGGAAGGCTCATGCAATTCTCCATCGCCAGACTATAACCCGGCGGCAAACGGGACGCCAGAGGCGGAGATGGCAGATCGAGACGGACTGGGCCCACGCGGCGAAGAGCACGCTTGGGAACTGTTAAGCAAACGCGGCGATAAGCTCGTTGCACGCAACTTCTCCTGCCCGCAAGGCGAGCTCGATATCGTTTCGCTAAACGCGGAGACGCTGGTGTTCACGGAAGTCCGCGCTCGAAGCAGCGTGAAGTTCGGCACGCCGGCCGAAACCGTGACGCGCTCCAAGCAGGAAAAAGTGAAGCGCGCGGCGAAGTGGTTCATTGCACAGAACTTCAAGGGCCGCTCAGCCCCGCCCTGCCGATTCGATGTGGTCTGGTTGATTAACCAGGACGGGGAGATTGCCGAATCGGGGATCATCGAAGGCGCGTTTTACTGAACGTACGGGAGGACGCATGGCTAGTCGCAACAACAGCCCGGAAATCGTCTGCATCGCCAACATCGTGGTGGATGCCGTCGGCGTGTATGTCGATAAAATTCCCGACGAAGGCAGCATGACGCTGTTCGATCGCGTGGAACTGCATTTGGGCGGCTGCGCCAGCAATCAGGCATTGGCCTTGGCGAAAATGGGACTGAATGTCGGACTGGTGGCGAAGGTCGGCAGCGATGGGCTGGGCGAATTTGCAGCCGCCGAACTGGAACGCAACGGCGTGGATGCACGCGGTCTGAAGCGCTCAAAAACCGACTCGACTTCGTTCTCGTTCATCATGGTTCCCCAGAACGGCAACCGCCGCATCCTGCATACGCTGGCCGCAAACTCGACCTTCGGTCCGGAGGACATCGATCTCGAACCGCTGCGTCGCGCCAAGTGGGCGAGCTTTGGCGGCCTCGCGATCATGCCTTCGCTGGAAGGCAAGAACCTGGCCGGCGTGCTCAAGAAGTTGAAACACTTTGGCGTTTCCACCGCGGCCGACACGGCCGTCAACGATCGCTACACGGCCAAGGATTGGAGCCGGATGCTGGAGCCCTGCTACAAATATTTGGACGTGTTTTTCCCGTCGGAAGAGGAAGCGCGCGCGATTACGGGAGAGCGCGAGCCGCAACGCATCTGCGAAGTTCTTCGCGAGCGCGGCGTCAAGATTGCCGGTGTGAAACTCGGCGCGAAAGGCAGCGCGGTTCTTTCCGATGACGGCTACTTCTATGTGCCGTCGTACAAGGTAAAATGCGTGGACACGCTCGGAGCCGGCGATTGCTTCATGGCTGGATTCCTGGCTGGAATGCTGCGCGGTTCGTCGCCGTTCGCATCGGCATGGCTCGGAAACGCCGTGGCCGCTCACTGCGTGCAAGCCGTCGGCGCAACGACGGGCATCAAGCCCTTGAAGGATATTCTGGCATTCCAGAAGCGCGCCGAATCCGCGCGGTAAGGCGCGAGTACTTCTACTGTAATCTTTTTCGGCCGCTCCACGGTGGCTCTTGGCTCTTGGCTCTTGGCTCTTGGCTCTTAGAAGCAACAACCCGCTTGTGCAGCCAAAAGCCCGCCCAGATTGAACGAATAGAAAGGTGACAGTACGACTACTCCTCAACGTCGGCGCCGGCCTTCTTTGGAGGCGGCGGTGGCGGCTCAGGTTTGTTCGGCGGCGGGTTTTCCACGGCCGGCTTGGGCGGAGGCGGCGGCTCCGGCGCGGGCTTTGTTGCTTCGGCCGGGACCGCGACTTTCTTCGGTTCCGCAGTTGGCGCTACAGGAATTTTCGGCGCGTCTTCTGCCGAAGCCGACTTCAGAAAGATCGCGTCGATTTCCAGCGAAAGCGCTTCGCGCGTATAGGCCACGATGTACAGCGTGGGCACCGCGGCGCGCGTGACGATTTCGCTGTCATACTTCGGCGGATCGGCGGCTCCCACTTTGAAGAACGGACCGTCGATCCGAATCGCGTTCTCCGACCACTCATTGGGCGGAACGGCGACCTGCGGCGTTTCGTAATACTTCTCGCCGACCATGAAGCCGACCGCGACCGGCAACGGGGTTGTGCCAGCGTGTCTTGCGCGGAACGTGACCGCGCTCTTGGCGGTCAGATTGAGCGCCTCAGCGCCCAAACGCTGAACCGCCACCTTCTCCCGCGTCACGGCCGGCGGCTTCTTCATCTCGTCCTTCTTGGGCTCGTCGGCGGAAGCCTTCGTGTCGACGTCCTTCTTCGGCGGCGGCTCGGACACAGCAGCCTCGGCGGTGATCATCAACGTCTTGTTTCGAGTTTCAGGATCCGTCTTGACGGTGACGGCGCAGGGGTTCACGACGGCCGCCTTGACGGGTGAGAATTTGCCGGACGCTTCAAGACCTTCCAGTGGCGCCAGCGCGTTCTTGGCCGCGATTTTCCAGTCGTGCAGTGTGAGCACAGCGTCAGCAGCCGCGACGGTCTTGCCGAACTCGGCATCGAATTCGGCCATCATCGCGGTGAACGTTTTCCAGCTCTTTGCCTCGGCGACTTTCTGGAGATTCGCAACCGCGGCCTGCGCCTGCAACTCCGTCTCGCCCCGCTGAGCCAGTTCGAGCTTGCGCTTCATGCGAGCCTTCTCGCCTTCTTTGGCGTCGCCCAAAGCGGCAAAGGCATCCTTGAAGTTGCCGCGCGCGCTCAGGTAGCGCGCGCGCGCCAAGCCCGATTTATCGGCCGCGTTCTTTAGAATTTCTGCCAGGGGAACGGCGGCGGCGGGAATCGGCAACTGCATATTGCTGCCGATCTTGACCATAATGCCTTTGCCGGGCTCGTAGCCGATGATGGTCCCTTTGCTCGTGCCCCATTTCTTTGCCGTTTCCTCATTCAGTTCCAACTCGCCCCCGGCACCGGCCTTGTTCTTCAATGCCCCCTGCTCATAGGCGATGGCCTCGGCCACATCGGCGAGCTCGCCGTTTATGTCCGCCTTGGCGGGCGCGAATTCGGGTTTTGCCGACAGATCCCGCAGTTCGGACAACGCCTTGGGCAGATCGCCCTTCGCGGTGATCTTCGCCAACTCCGTCAGGAAGCGCGCGTACAGCATGTCGGATGTGGTATCGAGCTTGATCGCGGGCAGTTCAGGCGGCGTCGGCGGAAGCGGTTTGCTGACGGCCACATCGGCCGGCAGTACGCCGGGCACCACCTCCGGCATAACCTTCTTCGGTTCGGGCACTGGCTTGGGCTTGGTGTCTGCCTTGGCTGGAACCGCGGCTTTCTTGGGCTCATCGACCTTGGGGGTCTCGATGACTTTTGCCGGCGTTACAGACTTGGCTTCTTTTGTCTCGCCGGCCTTCGACGTTGTATCGGGTGGCGTATTCTGCGAGACGGCGTTTGAATGCGGCCGAATCCGCTGGTCGTAATAGAGAAAACCCAAGCCGCCACAAAGACAGAGGCCCAGCAACCCGATCACGACAATCTGCCCGGGTGATGTGGTGCGGCGGTGAAGCCCCGTTCGCGGCTGAATCGCACGCCGCTCGCCTGTGCCGGGCGCCGCCGCGTGTCGAGAGCGCTTGGGAAACGCGCAGGAGCTCTTGGCGTGAAAAAGCGAAGCCTTTAGCGGCGCCTTGGCCTTGGCCGCGTCGAGATCTTCGAGCAGTTCTTGCGCGTTGACGTAGCGATCCGCGGCTGACTTGGCCATCATCTTGGAGATGATTTCGCCATAGCCCAGTGGAATTGCCGGGTCGAGGTCGCAGGGATTGGCCGCCGAGTCGGTGATGTGAAGCGCCATCACGGAGGCGCCGGTCGGCGCGTCAAACGGCGTGCGTCCCGCCAGCATGTTGTACCAGGTGCCGCCGAGTGAATAGATATCGCTGCGCGTGTCCACCTGCTTCTCCCCGCGCGCCTGTTCCGGGGAGATAAAATGCGGCGTCCCGACGGCCTGCCCGGCCTGCGTCATATTCGCGTCGTCGGGGACGTGCGTCTGCTTGGCCAGGCCGAGGTCGCAGAGCTTCGCGACGCCGGCGGAGGTGACCATGATGTTGTCGGGTTTGATGTCGCGGTGGACGAGATTGCGGCTTTGAGCATAAACCAGCGCTTCGGCCATTTGACGGATGATGTCGAAGGCGTCAGCCGGCGGGAACTTACCATTCTGCTCAAGCATATCCTTGACCGTCTTGCCATCGACGAATTCCATGGCGAAGTAGGTGTAGCCGCCCTGCTCGCCGCAATCGATGCCGGCGATAATATTCATGTGGCTGAGCTTGGCGCTGAGCTTGGCTTCCTGAATGAAGCGCTGCTTGAAGGAAGGGTCTTCCGCCAATCTCCGCGGGAGGATCTTCATCGCGACGATGCGGTCCATGCTGAGCTGCCGCGCGCGAAAGACGGCGCCCATCCCACCCTGCCCCACTTTTTCAAGCAATTCAAAGCCGGCGATGACCGTCGCACCACGGGCGGCGCGTTCGCAGGCCTTGGCCTGCTCTTCGGAGAGCACGCCGCGCTTGACGAGGAATTTGGAAAGGTCGTCGGCAGACTGGAGGCTGCGGTGTTCGAGAGCCGCCTGCTTCAGATCCGCCGCGGTGCAGTAACCGCGCTCGACGGCGATTTCGGCAAAGTTCCGCGCGCCCGCAGTGCGTTTTTCCGGCGTTGCAGAAGAGGCTTGTGAATCTGCCATAGCACACCAAAGCGTTCGTCTAGCGTTGGAACTCTAACCCGTTTTCACAGAGCAGTTTAGAACCTCAGCAAGCCAGCACAATGAAAAAACAGTGCGGGGAACCCCTCCCCCGACCCCTCCCCGAGGCGGGGAGGGGAGAACGGCGGTGCTGCGCTCGCAACGGGACTGCGGAAGAGTACCATGCCGTGATCGAACAAGGAGGAAGAACGAGATGGTCGAAGGGCTCGCCATCGTTGCCTGTGTCCTGCTGCTGGCCGTGTTGGTTCTGCAGATTCTGATCCTGCGGAATCAGGGAGTGGATCTGTCGCCGCTCCAAACGCGTCTTGACGGTCTTGCATCCGCGCAGGAACGCATGGAGCGTTCGCTGCGGGAGGAGGTCGCGCGCAATCGCGAAGAACAGACGGCGGGGGCAAAGGGTCTGCGCGAAGAAGTCGGAGCGAACCTGAAAGGCGTCGGCGACACACTGACGAAAAACCTGGGCGAAATATCGAATGCGCAGAAGAACCAGCTCGACACGTTCGGCCTTCAGCTTAACGCCATGACCCAGACGCTGGAACTCACCGGAAAGCAGCACCGCGAAGAAGTGTCGGCGAGCCTGAAGAACGCCAGCGACTCGCTGGTCAAGACGGTAGGCGCCATGTCCGACGTGCAAAGCAACCAGCTCCAGGATTTCTCGCTGATGCTCCGGCGAATGACCGACACGATCGAAACGAGCGCTCAGAAGCATCGGGAGGAAGTCGCGGCGCAGCTCAAGGCATTCAGTGATTCGATCGTGAAGAGCATGGGAGAAATGGCGGGGGTCCAGAAAGGACAGATGGAGTCCTTTGGCGGACAACTCGAAAAGCTGACCGAATCGAACGCCAAGAAGGCGGAGGAGCTGCGGGCGGCCGTTGAGGCAAAACTGCTGCAAATGCAGACAGAAAACGCGGCAAAGTTGGAAGAGATGCGCAAGACAGTTGACGAGAAGCTTCAGGGCACCTTGGATAAACGGCTGGGCGAGAGCTTCAAGCTGGTCAGCGAAAGACTGGAGCAGGTTCACAAAGGCCTGGGCGAAATGCAGACGCTCGCCACCGGAGTCGGGGATCTGAAGAAGGTTCTGACCAACGTCAAAACCCGTGGAACGTGGGGCGAAATGCAGTTGGGGAATCTTTTGGAGCAGGTGTTGTCTCCCGAACAGTACGCGAAGAACGTGGCGACGAAGAAAGGCGACAGCGCCGTGGTGGAGTTCGCGGTGAAGCTGCCCGGCAAGGACGAAATGGAGGGTTCGACGGTGTGGCTGCCCATCGATGCCAAGTTCCCGAAGGAGTCCTACGAGCGCCTGGTCGATGCGCTGGAACGCGCCGACGCCGCCGCCGCCGAACTGGCTGCAAAGGAGCTGGAACTTCGGATCAAAGGGCAAGCCAAAGACATCCGCGACAAGTACCTCGATCCGCCGAACACGACGGACTTCGGCATCCTCTTCCTTCCGATCGAAGGGCTCTATGCCGAAGTTTTGCGCCGGCCCGGACTGGTCGAGGTTTTGCAGCGCGATTACCGCGTGAATGTGACGGGCCCGACGACGCTCGCCGCGCTGCTGAACAGTCTGCAAATGGGCTTTCGGACGTTGGCGATTCAGAAACGATCGAGCGAGGTCTGGACGGTTCTGGGTGCGGTCAAAACGGAGTTTGGGAAGTTTGGCGAATTCATCGACAAGCTGAAAAAGAAACTGGAGGAAGCCACCAGCGTGGTGGACTCCGCTGGAGTGCGCACCCGCGCGATCGAAAAGAAACTGAAGGCCGTGCAGGAGCTCCCCGCGCCGGAAGCCGCCAAGCTGCTCGATGTGAGCACTGACGACGAACCGAAGCAAGACCCGGTGCTGAAAACTATTTGAACCGCAAAGAACGGAAGGGTTCAGGGTTCGGGGTTCGGAGTTCAGGGTTCCGCGGTTCAGGGTTCAGGGGAAAGACTGAAGTTTTCCGTTCCTAAACGTCTTTGCGGTTCAAAACTATCCTTCAGCCAGTGCCGACAGCGCGAGGCTGGCGAACGAGGGATGGGTAGAGCCGGAGATGCCCCTAGGCGCCAATTTTCGGTTTGGCATTTCGCTCGTCAGCGCGTACAAACGAGTGCCGTTGTTACTGTTAAGTCTTGCTTTGAGCCACTGCCAGGCAGGGAGCCGTTGCGTGGATGTAGTGTTTCGTTTTCTGGGTGCATTAGGTCGGTTGGGATCCCACTGGGCCGAAGAGTTCGGCCAGATGGGAATGCTGGTCCGAAGGACGCTACAGTTCCTGCCGCGGACACGGCCAGAGCCCGTCGCGGTGCAGATGATCCGCTTCGGGATCCGCGCCATTCCGATTGTCGCGCTCGTGAACCTCTTCGTTGGCATGATCGTCGCCGTCTCCATGTCCGAGATGCTCATTGCGCTTAACGCAGTGCAGCAGACGGCGAAAATTGTCGCCGTGGCCGTCACGCGTGAGCTGGCGCCCCTGATGACAGGCTTGGTCATGTCGGGCTTTGCGGGGGCGGCGATCGCAGCGGAAATTGCGACGATGAACGTGAACGAGGAAATTCTGGCGCTGGAAGCCGGGGCGCTGTCGCCCATCCGTTTTCTGGTTCTGCCGCGAATGCTGGGCGTAATGGCGATGATGATGTGCCTGACGCTGATTGCCGACGTCATGGGAATGGGTGGCGGCTATATCGTCGGCGTGCATATGCTCGACATCCCGCCCTTGAACTACATCCAGATCAACAACGAGGCAGTCAAGTGGCCGGATGTACCCAAGGGCCTGGTCAAAGCGGCGGCCTTCGGGCTGATTATCACCGTCGTCGCGTGCCGTCAGGGCCTGAAGGCCGATGGCGGCGCGCTGGGGGTTGGCCGGGCGACGACGACGGCGGTGGTGCACTCCATCGTGATCATCATTGCCGCCAATCTTGCGTTCGCGATTCTGTTCAACTGGACTCTGGCGGGACCGTGAACAAATGTCCGTTGTCAGTTGCCCGTTGTCAGTTGTTTCCTATCCGGACGCAAGAACACAGGAGTGATAGCTATGGCACGGCCCAATTTTGAGAATTTGCAGGTCTATAAGCTTGCAGAAAGATTGGCGGACATGGTTTGGGAACTAGTCCTGACTTGGAATCCGTTTGCAAGGAGCACCGTGGGAGGACAGTTGGTCGAGGCAGCCGACAGCGTCGGGGCAAATATCGCGGAGGGAGCGGGGCGTGGCGCGTTTGCGGATAACCGCCGGTTCGTGCGGATTGCGCGCGGGTCGCTCAATGAAACGCAGCACTTCCTGAGGCGCGCGTACCGGCGCAAGCTCTTGACAGAGGCGCAGATCGCGCAACTAAAGCCAGTTATTGATGAGCTTGGCCCTCGGCTAAATGGTTATCTTCGCTCGATTGGCCCTCAGAAGACAAGCGTCCCGGTGACAGTCCTTGCGCGTTCGGCTACGCAAAACAACGGACAACGGACAACGGACAACGGACAACTGACAAAGCATGGGTAAAGTTTCGAAAGCAACAGTTCGAGCAACAGCAGTCCTGGCTCCGCCGGTCAGCGACGATCCGGTGGTGCAGGTCTCCGGGCTGGTGAAGCATTTCGGCGGCCGGCACGTCCTGGACGGCATCAACCTGACGATTCGCCGTGGCGAGACGCTCGTGATCATGGGCGCGTCCGGGTGCGGCAAGAGCACGCTCGTGCGCTGCCTGATTGGCGCTCACCGCCCCGATGAAGGCACTGTTTCGATTTTCGGCAAGAACATCTGGACGCTTGGCCCGCGCGAACTGGATTCCGTCCGCCGGCGACTGGGCGTGCTGTTCCAGTCCGGCGCGCTGTTCAGTTCCATGACGGTTGGAGAAAACGTCGCGCTGCCGCTGCGAGAGCACACCGACCTGAGCGCGGACATGATCGACCTGATGGTGAAAGTGAAACTGGAACTGGTCGGTCTGCGGGAGGCCGAGCACCAGCTTCCAGCTCAGATTTCAGGCGGCATGGCAAAACGCGCCGGCCTGGCTCGGGCGATCGCGCTCGACCCCGAACTACTGCTTTATGATGAGCCGACGTCGGGACTCGATCCGATCATGACCGGCCAGATCGATGGGCTGATCATGGATCTGGCCCGCACGATGAACGTGACGTCGGTGGTCGTTACGCACGACCTGAAGAGCGCCTTCCGCGTCGCCGACCGCATGGTCGTACTGGATCAAGGACGAATCGTTGCCGACGGAAAGCCGCATGAGATCCGCGCGTGCGAAGACCCATTCGTGAAACGGTTCGTCCAAGGCCCGGTCGAAGCGAAGACGGCGGTGTTCCCAAAGAGCGCTATGGAGCGACCGGGAAATGCGGTGCCGGAGTCCGAGCGCTTGCGCGAGGCGCTGGCCAAGGCGATCAAAGACGGCCGCACGGCGGAAGTCACGCGCTTGCAGAAAGAGTTGCACAAAGTCGAAGCCGTTTCCATGGGAGAGATGTAGCGTGGCCGAAAAGAAGAGCCCAACGCACATTTCCCACGCGGAGATCAAGGCGGGTGTGTTCCTCACCTTCTGCCTGGCTCTGTTCGTCGCCATGCTGTTCGAACTGGGCCGCTTTGGGCGAGCGTGGCGCGGCCGGCAGGAGATCAGTGTCGTCTTTGCGCAAGTGAATGGCTTGCGCCGTGAAGCGCCGGTCTTCTACAACGGGATGGAAATCGGCCACGTCCGGCAAATCCGCGTGTTGCGGCTGACGCCCGGCGAACTGGCCAAGCTTCCCCCGTTTGCGCTCCGTGACCTGCCCAACCTGCCGCTCAGCGACCTGGAACGCGACACGCTTCGGTCGGGAAACCCGCGGCTCGAAAGCGTGGTGAACCAGCGTGTGCGAGAACTGATCGCGGATCGCACGATGGTGCTCGCGATCCTCGACCTGCTTCATGAAAACGATACGCGGCGTTTTCGCAGCGACGACCAGTATCGCATCAACGGCACGGTCACCAGCGACAGCTACGTGTGTATGCGCACCGGTTGCGGCCAGCCGCTTTCGCCGAACGACAAGAAGTACCTGCTCGGCATCACGGGCGACATGTACACGGATTTGGGAAAGTCGCTCTCGCAGGTCAAAGACATCCTGGCGTCTCTGGCTGAGATCGCGGGCGGGGAAGACACGCGGCAGACGATTCGCGGACAACTCGGCAATTTCGAGGGCTTCACCGAACGGTTTGAAAAAACGACGGCATCCATACAGGAAGCGCTCCCCGACACCTGGGACGAGATCGACGGCCGCCTGGAGAAGTTCAAAGGCAACGCGAAGGATGTTGAAGGCAAACTGGCCGGCATGAGCCCCGCGGCCGGGGACGCGATGGACGCCGCGCAAAGAGCGATCCTTGACACGCGCGAGAGTGCGGCCACTTCCATCGATGAGATGCGCGAGAAGGTCGCCGGTTTCCGGGGCGAAGCCGGCAAACTGAAGGAGCAATGGCGCAAGACGGCCGCCGATTATGTGGACACGCTGCCGTCACAGCTGCAAAAGGCGCGGGAGTGGCCCGAACGTTTCACGCCCACCATCGACCGGATCGATAATTTCCTGACGCGCGCCGACGACCAACTGGAGAAGGGCATCGATAGCACGCGCGCCCTGCTCCACGACTACACGGTTCAGGCCACGTCCTTCGAACAGACGACGTATCGCTTGAAACGCTGGCCCTGGAGCTTCGCCAATAAACCCGACGAAGAAGCGCTGGCCGCGCAGGACGCCCTGTGGCGCCGCGATCTGGCCAAGCGCCAATATGTCGAGTTGCGCGGCGAGCTGGAACGCTTGCAGCAGAATCTGCAGTCCGCGGCGCCCGCCGAACAGGCGCGTATCGCTCGCATGTCTGAACTGCTAAAGGATTCCGATCGTGCGTTCATAGACGAGAAAGATTCCGGCGAGCCACGCAAGAAGGGGAAGAAATAGCATGGCTCCCCGAAACTACAGCCAGATCGAGGTGAAAGTCGGCGTGTTCGTCACCCTCAGCGCCGCGCTGTTCATCTCCATGCTGATCACCTATGGCAGGCTGGCTCCCGTGTGGCGCGGGCGCACGGAGTTGCGGATCGCTTTTTCGGATATTGGCGGCCTGCGGCCGGACGCGCCGGTGCGCTACAACGGGGTCGAAGTCGGGCGCGTGAAGCAGATTCAGTTGCTGCATTTGGATGACGACACGCTGGATCGTTTCGCGAAGTTCTCCAAGACCGATCTGGACAACCTGCCGCTCTGGCCGGAGACGCTGACGCGCGAGTTGCGCGCGGTGAACGACGACGATTTCGACGCTCGATGCCGGGCGGCTCTGAAGAATCGCACGATGGTCGAACTGCGCCTGGAAGTGCTTCAGGAAGGCGACGTGAAACGCTACCGCCTTGACGACCGGGTTCGCATCGTGGCCACGGTTTTTGGCAACGCGGCGGTGGAGATTATTTCTGGCAAGGGCGCGGTGAATCAGCCCGCTTCCAACCAGTTGATTCTGGGCACATCGGGCGATTTCTTCAGCAACCTGGCTAAGAGCATGGGCGAGGTGAAAGAAATCCTCGGCAGCGTCACGGATGTCGTGGGGATGGATGAGCGCCGCAGTTTCGAACGCGCCTTTGCACGGCTGGCGCCGATTGTCACCCATAGCGAACAGATCGCGGCCACTTCTGGAGCGCGCACCGCGGCCACGACGCACAACATGGATGCGCTCGGAGACCATATCGAGCGGACGCTGAACAACGCCAGTGACGGACTGGACTCGCTGCGCCCCCAGTCGCGGCAGACCTTCGACCTGGCCGCCGAGCGCTTAAGGCAGGTGCAGCAGAAGCTCCGTGAAACTCAAACGGAAGGCGCAACCGCCTGGCAGGAAGCCGCCGGAGACCTGGAGGTTATCCAGAAGGATGTGGAAACGACTCTCAATTCCGCCAAGCCTGATTTCGAAACGGCGAAAATGAACTTCCGGCAGATATACGACCGGCTCGGCGGCCTTTCGACGCGCCTGGATGGAATGCGCGATACGGCCGGAGAGGCCATGGCGCAGAGCCAGCCGGACCTGGAACGCGGAGTGGCCGCTCTGCAGAACAGCCTCACGAATCTCAAACACACCGGTGAAGCGGCGAACGAAAACAAGGATCTGATGATTTCAAACCGCGACACGGGCGAATACGAATATGCGACGGCGCTGGACATCTACCGCCGGATGGTCTCCGCGACGCGCCGCATACGTGAAGCGGGCGCGGACCTTCAGGACACAACATCGCTATGGCGCCAACTCTCCGCTTCGGCGATCCAGACCGGCAGCATGAGCACCGGGAACGCACCGGCAGCGGCTCCGGTTATCTGGCCAACGCTGGAAAGCCTGATGAATGTGCGGCAACCGTTGGAGCAGCAGCAAGGATTCATGGAAGACCGGCTGGTTCCGGCATTCGTGCGCAAACGAGCCGGCGGGACCGATGAAGTGGCGGGAAAAGTGAAGGAGTGATGCAACGCAATCCAGGAGGATTGTTTTGCATGCACGGAGGGCACGAAGATGTCTAACGGAAGTGGATACTCAAACGCAGAGGTCAAGGCCGGCGTCTTCCTGACCCTCGCCCTGGCGCTATTCGTTGCCATGCTTTTCGTATACGGCAAAGTGGCGCGAGCCTGGCGAGGGCGCCAAGAGATCTCGGTCGTCTTCACCTCCGTGACCGCGCTGCGTCCCGATGCCCCGGTACGCTACAACGGCGTCGAAGTCGGGCGCGTGCGCGAGATCAGCATCGAGCATCTGACCAAGGACAAGATCAAGCTCTTGCCGCCGCTCAGCACCAAGGATCTCGACAATCTGCCGCTCGACGAAGGCGAACAGAAGCGGCTGCGCAACACGAAGGAAACGCCGCCCGAGCAGTTCAAGCAGCGCGTGGAGGAGAAACTTGAATATCGCACCATGATCCTGCTGAAGCTCGAGGTTCTGCAGGAAGGCGACAAGAACCGCTATCGCATGGACGATGAAGTGCGCATCAGCACGACGCTGATGGGCGACACAGCGGTCGAGATCACGTCCGGCACCGGCAAGCCGCTCGACCCGGCCACCAAGTTTTTGATGCTCGGCAATTCCGGCGATTTCTTCAGCAATCTAGCCAAGTCCGTGGAGCAGGTGAAAGAGATTCTCTCGTCCGTCAGCGATCTGGTCGGTCCGGAAGAACGGCAGAGCGTGCGGCAAGCCCTCCGCCGGTTCGACACGATCACCGACCGCATTGAGAAGATCGTCACGCTCGCCGACCAGCGCCTGCCGCAGACCTGGGATCGCGTGGACAGCCTGGCCGACAACGCCAAGGAGAACTTCACGCGCATCGGCGATACCGTCAGCAGCATACAGCCCCAGGTGACACGCACGCTTTCCACGGCCGATGAAGCGGTTCGCGACCTGCAAGGGCGAATCGGCAGCTTGGCTGATGAGGCCAAGAGCGCGGTCGTAGACGTGAAGGGACAGGTCAAGCCGATTCTGGTGGACGTGCAGAACATCACATCCAAAAGCAAAGACGACTTCCCAGTCATGATTCGCAACGCCAAAGACCTGGCCGCGCGGCTGCAGACCAGCGCTGGCAAGCTCGATGGGGTGCTTTCGACGGGCGACCGCCTGCTGAACGAAAGCTATCCGGATCTGCGGCGGCTGATTCTGGCGTTCCGTCTGGGCGCCGAAAACTTCGAAGAAGGCACCAATCTGCTCAAGCGCAAACCCTGGCTGATCTACAACCCAGCCAAGGAAAGCGAGACCTTCAACAACGCTCAGAAGACCACCCGCGACCTCGAAGTTGCCACGCGCCGGTTTGCGGAACTCAGCACGGAACTGCAGGCGATCCGCCGCAACATGGAGCAGGCGCCCCCATCCAAGGCGCAACTCGAACATATCGATTTCATCCTTCAGGAGCTCAACATTCTCAGCGACGTTTTGAAATTCGCCGGCGACGCCACGAAGAAAGAAGTGCTGCCGGCCTTCGAGCGCAAGAAGGGCGGCTTCATTCCCACGCCGGAGAACTTCGATCCCAAACTGGGGCGTAAGGAGCACGACAAGCAGTGAGAAACTCAGGACACTAAAATCCTCGCGGAAAAAGAGTAGACCATAGCCGTCGTTTCCGCGTCTAACTGAAAGGGGGGAATCTACGGACAACGGAGCGATCCTGGACATGCCTCTTTTCGCCGGACTGACTACCGAGAGTGTGCTTCGTGATGGAGCCCTGGTCATCGACCTGACGGGCTCGCTGGATTCAGCGCTCGATCTGGATGCCAGCGCCTTCGCGATCGAACAGACGTCAGCCGACCACGCCATCGCGGTGCTTACGGGGCTGGATTACATCAGCAGCGCGGGCTTTAGCGCGCTTATTCGCCTTTCTGAAGCCGCCGCTGCCGCAAAGAAAACTCTCTACATCGTCGGTGTACCGCTGCGCATCCACCTCGTGTTCTCGGCCCTCGGCGCTCACAACGTTCTGCATATTCTGCCGACGCTTGAAGACGCGATGCAGAAGATACGCTCCGGACAGCCGTGCGCGAACTGAATGCCGCCTGATGCTGAGGCGTCACGTGCTTACGTGGCGTGACGCGTGACGGGTGACGAGTGGAGAGGTTTGCGACGATGTGGAGGGCGGAGTTGCGGGAAAGGACAAACATTTTGCCGCAGAGGACGCGGAGGAACGGAGAACCCGCGGAACGCCCGCATTACGGCGGGGGGGTGTGGCGATAAAGAAAAAGGCGGCCCGAGGGCCGCCTTTTTCGTGAGCGGGATGAAACTTATTCGGTCGGTGTGAAGGTGCCGGGCGTCGGATCGAAGAACGTCAGATGGCCGACGGTTGTGCCGCGGTCGCCTTGGAAAATCGTTCCATTGTT
>DASXUX010000051.1:0-2883 GCA_036504595.1 Planctomycetota bacterium
AGGTCAAGCCCTCGGCCGATTAGTACCGGTCCGCTCCACGGCTTGCGCCGCTTCCACTCCCGGCCTATCTACCTGGTAGTCTTCCAGGGGCCTTACTTCTTGCGAATGGGAGATCTCATCTTCAGGACGGCTTCGCACTTAGATGCTTTCAGCGCTTATCCGTTCCGGCCATGGCTACCCAGCGATACCCCTGGCGGGATAACTGGTACACCAGCGGGCCGTCCACCCCGGTCCTCTCGTACTAGGGGCAGCTCCCGTCAAATCTCCTCCGCCTGCGATGGATAGGGACCGAACTGTCTCACGACGTTCTGAACCCAGCTCACGTACCGCTTTAAATGGCGAACAGCCATACCCTTCGGACCGACTTCAGCCCGAGGATGCGATGAGCCGACATCGAGGTGCCAAACTTCCCCGTCGATGTGGACTCTTGGGGGAAATAAGCCTGTTATCCCCAGGGTAGCTTTTATCCGTTGAGCGACGGCCCTTCCACTCAGTGCCGCCGGATCACTAAGCCCGTCTTTCGACCCTGCTCGACCTGTCCGTCTCGCAGTCAAGCCCGCTTGTGCCTTTACACTCTAGGGATGATTTCCAACCATCCTGAGCGGACCTTTGGGCGCCTCCGTTACCTTTTGGGAGGCGACCGCCCCAGTCAAACTGCCCACCTGACACGGTCCTCCACCCGGATTACGGGTGTAAGTTAGAACGTCGATGTTTCGAGGGTGGTATCCCAACGGCGCCTCCACCGCCACTTGCGTGACGGCTTCGCAGGCTCCCACCTATCCTGTACACGAACCACCAAAATCCAATGTCAGGCTACAGTGAAGCTCCATGGGGTCTTTCTGTCCAATCGCAGGTAACCTGCATCTTCACAGGTACTTCAATTTCACCGGGTCTCTCGCCGAGACAGCGCCCAAGTCGTTACGCCATTCGTGCGGGTCGGAACTTACCCGACAAGGAATTTCGCTACCTTAGGACCGTTATAGTTACGGCCGCCGTTTACTGGGGCTTCGGTTCAAAGCTTCACCTTGCGGCTAACCTCTCCCCTTAACCTTCCAGCACCGGGCAGGCGTCAGCCAGTATACGTCGCCTTCCGGCTTAGCACTGACCTGTGTTTGTGGTAAACAGTCGCTTGGGCCTCTCCTCTGCAACTCCCCACCGCTCCCTGGTGTCTCTCCAGTCACGGTCAGGAGCCACCCTTCTCCCGAAGTTACGGGTGCATTTTGCCGAGTTCCTTAGCGAGAGTTCTCCCGCGCACCTGAGGATTCTCTCCCCGCCTACCTGTGTCGGTTTGCGGTACGGGCACCCCGTGTCTCTCTAGCGGCTTTTCTTGGCAGCGTGGCGTTAAGGGCTTCCCTACTTAATTCGGTCGGCGTCACGGCTCACATTTACCCGGGCGGATTTGCCTACCCAAGCATGCTACCCGCTTGCCCCAGCACAACCAACGGCTGGGTCCCTCTAGCCTCCTGCGTCCCCGCTTCGATCAAACGACCGGTGGTGGTACAGGAATATCAACCTGTTGTCCATCGCCTACGCCATTCGGCCTCGGCTTAGGTCCCGACTAACCCTGAGCGGACGAGCCTTGCTCAGGAAACCTTAGGCTTTCGGTGGACCGGATTCTCACCGGTCTTTTCGCTACTCATACCGGCATTCTCACTTCCGACCACTCCAGCCGTCCTCACGGTCGACCTTCACTGCTGTCGGAACGCTCCCCTACCAATCAGCTTGCGCTGATTCCGCGGCTTCGGTGCACTGCTTAGCCCCGTGTATTTATGGCGCAGCGTCATTCGACCAGTGAGCTATTACGCACTCTTTAAATGGTGGCTGCTTCTAAGCCAACATCCTGGTTGTCTAAACAACGCCACATCCTTGACCACTTAGCAGTGACTTGGGGACCTTAGCCGGCGGTCTGGGCTGTTTCCCTTTTGACGACGGATCTTAGCACTCGCCGTCTGACTGCCGGGCACCCTTGCGGCATTCGGAGTTTGTCTGGGTTCGGTAAGCTTGTGGCCCCCTAGTCCGAACAGTGCTCTACCTCCGCAAGTTTTTCGCCCGACGCTAGCCCTAAAGCTATTTCGGGGAGAACCAGCTATCTCCTGGTTCGATTGGCATTTCACCCCTATCCACAGCTCATCCGGTGTCTTTTCAACGACAATCGGTTCGAGCCTCCACGAGATCTTACTCCCGCTTCACTCTGGCCATGGATAGATCACCAGGTTTCGGGTCTACAGCCACTGACTACGCCCTATTCAGACTCGCTTTCGCTTCGGCTCCGGGCCTGAAGCCCTTAACCAGGCCAGTGACCGTAACTCGCCGGTTCATTCTTCAATAGGCACGCCCTCACCCTCGTATGGGGCTCGGACTGTTTGTAAGCACACGGTTTCAGGGTCTATTTCACTCCGCCTTCGCGGTGCTTTTCACCTTTCCCTCACGGTACTGGTGCACTATCGGTCGCCAGGTGTGTTTAGCCTTGGAGGGTGGTCCCCCCGGATTCCCACGGGATTTCACGTGCCCCGCGGTACTTGGGATCCGCCTGTGTCTCTCCGCCTTTCGCCTACGGGGCTGTTACCCACTATGGCCGGCCTTTCCAGGCCTGTTCGACTAGGCTTCCTGAATCACGTTATGGCGTCCCGCAACCCCGGTCCTGCTTGCGCAGAGCCGGTTTAGGCTTTTCCCCGTTCGCTCGCCGCTACTAGGGGAATCTCGGTTGATTTCTTTTCCTCGCCCTACTGAGATGTTTCAGTTCAGGCGGTGCCCTCCACTGTACCTATGGATTCAGTACAGGGTGACTGGCCATTACGCCAGCCGGGTTGCCCCATTCGGAAATTCTCGGATCTACGCCCGCTTGCGGCTCCCCGAGACTTATCGCAGCTTACCACGTCCTTC